>JBIIAG010000056.1:0-3786 GCA_044240055.1 Crocinitomicaceae bacterium
CTAAGTCAAATCCAACATACGCACCTACTTGGTGTCCAGCTTGAGTAATTTTCTCCAAATCGAAATACTGACCTGTGTAGTAATTAACTCCTCCGATCATGACCAATGCTAATTCATCGCCAAGCTCATGAATTTTTGCACAAATGTCCTCTTCGTGAATTAATTGTTCCCCTTCTCTTGGGGTGATTTCAACGAGGTGGTCCATGCCTAAGCCATGCATTTTCACTTGTGATTCCAAGGCATATTGATCGCTCGGAAAAGCCTTTGCTTCGCAGAGAATTTTCGTTCGTTTTCCTTCTGGACGATAAAAACTCGCCATCAATAAATGCAAATTCGTTGTCAAGGAATGCGTAACAACTACTTCAATAGGCAAGGCGCCAACAATTTTTGCCGCCATATCCGTTAACTGCTCATGGTACGAAAACCAAGGTCTTCTCGATAAAAAGTGCCCCTCCACACCAAATTTTGCCCAATCCGCTAATTCTTCTTGAAGATAAATCGCTGCTTTCTTTGGTTGTAATCCAAGAGAGTTTCCTGTGAAATAAATGGGATTCTCACTGTGAAAAGTGGGAAATAAAAATTCATTGCGAAAACGACGTAAGGGATCTTGTTGATCCATTTCTCGAGCAAAATCCAAGCTATTGTTAAAAACCATTTCCATCCTTTATTGTTACTTTTGTAGCAGGACAAATATACGCAAGAAATGAAGATCGATCATTCCATTAACCGAAGCACCTCTGAAAAACTATTTCAGGAATCACAAACGTTTTTTCCTGGAGGAGTAAATTCGCCAGTACGTGCCTTTAAGTCTGTTGGGGGGACGCCTTTATTTATCGCCAAAGGAAATGGTGCGGAAATTTGGGATGAAGACGGAAATCAATTCATTGATTTTTGTGGAAGCTGGGGTCCATTAATTAATGGACATAATCACCCGCATATCTTTCAGTCGGTCGTTGATACATTGCAAAATGGAGCTAGCTTTGGTGCACCAACACGAAAAGAAAGTGAATTAGCAAAATTTATATTGGATCGAATTCCATTTATTGATAAGTTGCGCTTCTTAAGCTCAGGTACAGAAGCAGTTATGTCTGCCATTCGCTTAGCCCGAGGATATACAAACAAAACGAAGATTGTCAAATTCGATGGTTGTTACCACGGACATGTGGATGCACTTCTCGTAAAAGCAGGAAGTGGATTAGTGACGTTTGGAACCTCATCGAGTGCAGGAGTTCCTGAAGCTTTTGCCAATGAAACGATTGTCCTTCCATTGAATGACCTAGCTGCATTAAAATCATGTTTCGAAGCTCTGTCTAACGAAATTGCATGTGTTATAATAGAACCAATTCCAGCAAATAACGGATTGCTATTACAAGACTTAAGTTTTTTAACTTCATTGCGTTCATTGTGCACAGAATATGGAATTCTCTTAATTTTTGACGAGGTAATCTCTGGATTCCGTGTAGCATTTGGTGGTGCCGCAGAACATTATAACATTACTCCGGATATCGTAACTTATGGTAAAATCATGGGTGGAGGTCTTCCGGTTGGTGCTTATGGCGCTAAACGAGAAATAATGTCCTTTGTTTCTCCGGATGGTCCGGTTTATCAAGCTGGAACACTTTCAGGAAATCCCGTTGCCATGGCTGCAGGACTCGCACAATTATCTCTGTGTGCACAAGAAAATTTCTATGAAGAACTAGAGAAAAAGACAATAACATTTGTCGAAGACATCAATAATTTTGCGAACGCACATCATTTACCTGTTGAATTAGTTAGTATCGGCTCCATTTTTTGGTTCTCATTCAACGGAAAAAAACGAATTGCAGCGGCTGATCAAATTGATGCAGATATGACTTCCTTCAATAAATTACATCACTTTTTATTAAACAGGGGTGTTTACTTTGGTCCTTCGGGATATGAGGTTGGATTTATTTCAAGTGTACATACATCAGAACAATTAGCATTCGCTGCTGAACAAATAAAAGAAGGGTTGAAAGCCATTTACCAATAATAGAGTTTAATACCTAGCTTTACCGCATGATTTTAGTCACAGGAGCCACAGGATTGTTAGGAAGTCACTTGTTAATTCAGTTGACCGAGCAAGGAGAAACTTGTCGCGCCCTGTATCGAAACAAAGCTAAAATCAACGATGTTCATGGTCTTTTTTGCTTTTACTTTCAAGAGAGGGCTGAAGAAAAATGGCTTTCCATCGAATGGGTTTACTGCGATTTATTAGACATTTCTTCATTAGAAGCTGCTATGTCGGAAATAAGCCATGTATACCATTGTGCAGCATTGGTTTCATTCTTTAAAGCTGACTTTGAAGCGTGTATTCAAAATAACCGCGTGGCAACAGCAAATGTGGTAAACTTCGCTTTGAGAAATAAGGTGGAAAAACTTTGTTATGTCAGTTCGACTGCTGCAATTGGAACAAATACAAAAGGCGCGAGTAGTGAAGTGAATAAATGGGAACCTGGTTCCGAAGTGAGTGGTTACTCCGTTTCTAAATTTTTAGCAGAAAAAGAAGTTTGGCGCGGGATCGAAGAAGGATTGAACGCGGTTATCATTAATCCATGTGTGATTTTTGGTCCAGGAGATTGGAATAGTAGTTCTTTAGCCATTTTTAAAGCAGCCAAAAAAGGAATGCCCTTTTTTCCTCCTGGTTCAAATGCCATTGTTGATGCGCGCGATGTGGCAAATGCAATGATTCAATTCATGAAATCCAACATTTCGAAAGAGCGCTTTTTATGTGTTGGACCAAATTTAACCTTCAAAGAATTATTCAGCGAACTCAGTAAAAAGTTGGGTAAAAAATCTCCTCGGTATTCAGCACCAAAATTCATCGCATTATTCTATGCATTGATCAATGAATTGCTTGGACACATCACCGGGAAAAGCAGTGGAATTAGCATTGAATCCGTACATTCTGGATATAAATCGATTTCCTATGATCGTTCAAAAATAGAAAAAGCGATTCCTATTCACTTTCATACCTTGGATGAAACCATAGAAAATGTCCTGAAAGGAAGTAATTATATAAAAACTCGCCGCGCATGATAAGTGAACGTTGGATAAGAATCATTCTTTTAATACTCTACATCGTTGGTGCAGTTGGAATGCTTATGCCATCTACAAGAACATGGTTCGTTCAACTATCAGCATTAAATTTAGCTATTTCCTTCGCTGCGTTAATTATCAGTAGAAAAACAAATAGAACCACATTCCTTGTGTTTTTATGCATTGCCTTCATGATTGGAATTACAGTGGAATTAATTGGTGTGCATACCTCATATTTGTTCGGATCATATTATTACGGGGAAAGCTTGGGGTGGAAATGGTATGGTGTTCCGCTCATTATTGGCTTAAATTGGGGGATTTTAACGGTTACAAGCGCTGCAGTTATCCATCGTCTTCAATTCAACAAACACATCGAGGCAATTTTTGCAGCAATTTTAATGGTCGTGTTTGATTATATTTTGGAACCTGTAGCGATAAAACTAAATTATTGGCAATGGATAGAAGGTGAGATTCCTGTATACAATTTTATTTGTTGGATGGGAGTTTCCTATTTACTTCAATGGATTTATCAGCGGATGAGATTAACTGAAGTGAACAAAGTAGCTGAATCCTTGTTCTTAATGATGTTCATATTTTTTACTCTTTTAATGTTATAATCATGTATTGGTGGGGACCTTTTGTATTATTTGCTAGTTTCTTGGGAATGGAGTTTATGGCCTGGGCGACACACAAGTTTGTCATGCATGGATTCATGTGGTATTTTCATAA
>JBIIAG010000057.1:0-3764 GCA_044240055.1 Crocinitomicaceae bacterium
AATTCGAATTCTTTAAAGGACTTTTACCAATTCGAGAAAACTCCAGGAATCAAACCAAACAAAGGCAGAAGCGATAAATTTCAATTTTTAGATATCCCAGAAATTCGCGCACGCTACATTCAATACGCAGATGAAAAAAATATCCGTGTAAAATTATCTCTACCAAGTATTCATTGTTCTTCATGTATCTACTTGCTTGAAAATCTTTCCAAAATAAATGAGCATGTCTTCACTTCTCAGGTACATTTCGCGAAAAAGGAAGCAACCATTGTATATGAAACGAATGCCATTTCTCTTTCCGAAATCGCCGATTTGTTGCAATTCATCGGTTATGAACCAGATTTTGGTCGAAAAACAGAGGTGAAAGGGGTTCAAAAATCATTTTTATTAAAAATTGGACTTGCTGGATTTGCATTTGGGAGCATCATGCTTTGGAGTGCGCCAGATTATTTTGGCATCACACTCGATAATTTATCTTTTCGGAATTTCACAGCGTATTTATCCTTCGTCGTTTCTCTGCCCGTATTTCTTTATTCAGCAAATGAATATTACGTTTCAGCCTACAAAGCGATTCGAAGCCGAAGCATCAATTTAGATGTTCCTATCACATTGGGAATTCTAGCACTTTATGCACAAAGTACGTATCAAATTTTCACGCAACAAGGTCCAGGATATATGGACAGCTTTGCTGGATTTATTTTCTTCTTATTGATCGGAAAATGGTTTCAAAACAGAACGTATCAGTCGCTTTCATTCGACCGAGATTATTCCTCTTATTTTCCTGTTGCGATTCACCGCATGTCAAAAAACGGGACAGAAATCATTCCGATAGAGCAATTAAAACAAGGAGACCATATTCACGTAAGAAATGAAGAAATCATTCCATGTGATAGCATTTTAGTTTCAGATGAGGCACAACTTGACTTCAGCTTTGTTACAGGTGAATCCGCATTAGTTCAGAAGAAAAAAGGTGATTTGATTTATGCTGGTGGGAAGTTAATTGGAATGACCATTGAATTAGCGGTCAAATCAGAAACCAATCGCAGTCATTTAACACAATTATGGAACGAAACGAAGGATAAAAAAGAATCCAACAAACTCGAACGTTACCAAGACCGTATTTCGCGCTACTTTTTAATCATTTTAATCTTTGTTGCTATTCTTTCAGGAATCGTTTGGGCGTTTATTGATCCGAGTAAAATCATGACGGTCATTGTTTCGATTTTAATTGTTGCTTGTCCCTGTGCCCTAGCTTTGTCTAGTCCATTCACCTTAGGAAATACACTGAGTGTTCTTGGGAAAAATGGTTTGTACCTTAAGAATACGACCGTTGTTGAAGCCTTAAGTGAAATTACAACAATTGTTTTTGACAAAACAGGAACCCTAACAGATCCGTTGGCCTATCAAGTACAATTTACGCATTCCGATTTACCAGATGAACTTTGGGGGATTTTAAGAGAACTCTCAAGTCACTCGACGCATCCTTTATCGAAGGTCATTCATCAAGAGTTATCGAATCAATATCAAGCCTTTAAACTGAATGATTTCGTTGAAATAAAAGGGAAAGGAATCACCGCGTCTTATCAAGGTAAAATCTATCAATTGGGAAGTTCCACATTTGTAGGAAATGTCTCATCCACCGAAAACGGAACCGTATATTTTGCTCAAGATGGAAAAGTAATACAAGAAATTCAAGTGAAGAGTGCTTTTCGCACTTCGATTATAACGTTGTTGTCACAATTGAAAGACAAACGAATTTTTGTTATTTCAGGTGATGATGAGAAAGACTTACCTGAATTAATTGCACTTGGGTTCAACAAAGAACAATGTTTTTTCAAACAAGAACCAAAGGACAAAGCAGCTTTTATTGCGGAAAGACAGAAATTGGGTGAAAAAGTTCTGATGTTAGGCGATGGATTAAACGATGTCGGAGCATTGGGGACAGCGAATGTCGGAATTGCATTATCAGAAGATATGTTTCGATTCACCCCATCCTCTGATGCTATTTTAGATGCGAAACATTTTCATTTACTCGGTCGATTTTTCCAAGTGTCTAATTATGCGAAAGTTGTTCTAAAGGTTTGCCTTGGATTTTCCATCACCTATAACTTAATCGGTCTATCATTTGCAATATCAGCATCCCTTGCACCTATCGTTGCGGCAATCTTAATGCCCATTAGTTCCATAACTGTTGTCTTCTTAAGTTCCAGCTTGATTCACTTCAAGTTTTGGCGTGGAATTGAATAAACATGATTTAAATCAGTTTTTTTCAAACATCTGTATCATACTTATTCGTTGCACCTTTTTGGAAATTTGCAACATGGGAATGATCTATCTAATGTTAATTGTAAGTCTTTGTATTGCTGTCTTTTTCTTGGTGTTCTTTCTATGGGCAACAAAAAACGGACAATTTGACGATGACTACACACCATCAGTGCGCATGCTCTTTGAAGACGAACCAAAATTAAAAGATGAGTAATATGGAAGCAGAAAAGTTTAGTTACGACAACCGAATCGTTCGGAATTTTGCTTACGCCACCGTAATTTGGGGTGTAACTGGAATGTTAGTGGGGCTAATAGCAGCCCTTCAGTTGGCATTTCCGGAATTTTTCAATGACTATTTAGGTTTTAAATATTTAACTTTTGGTCGTTTACGTCCACTACACACGAACGCAGTAATTTTTGCCTTTGTCGGTAACGGAATGTTTATGGGGATTTACTATTCGCTTCAACGCTTATTGAAAGCGAGATTATGGAGTGATAAACTCAGTAAAATTCATTTCTGGGGATGGCAAACGATTATTGTTTGTGCTGTGGCAACGTTGCCATTAGGTATCACCACAGGAAAAGAATATGCAGAATTAGAATGGTGGATCGACATCATGATTGCTGGTATCTGGGTTGTTTGGGGTTGGAATATGTTCGCAACAATTATGGTACGTCGCGTGAAGCACTTATATGTTGCCATTTGGTTCTACATTGCCACGTTCGTTACGGTTGCGATGTTGCATATTTTTAACTCATTTGAATTACCTGTTTCATTCATGAAAAGTTATTCATGGTATGCAGGCGTTCAGGATGCGTTGGTTCAATGGTGGTATGGACATAATGCTGTTGCCTTCTTCTTGACGACACCCTATTTAGGATTGATGTATTACTTCGTTCCAAAAGCAGCCAATCGTCCGGTCTACTCTTACCGTTTATCCATCATTCACTTTTGGGCATTGATATTCTTGTATATCTGGGCAGGACCCCACCATTTATTGTATTCTACTCTGCCTGACTGGGCGCAAAGTTTAGGGGTTATTTTCTCTGTCATGTTAATTGCTCCATCTTGGGGTGGAATGTTGAATGGTTTACTCACTTTACGAGGTGCTTGGGATCGTGTTCGCGATGATATTTTATTGAAATTCATGGTGGTGGCATTAACCTGCTACGGAATGTCCACATTCGAAGGACCCATGCTATCTTTAAAAAACATCAACGTCATTTCTCACTTTACAGACTGGACAATCGCTCACGTTCACATCGGTGGACTTGGATGGAATGGGATGTTGACCTTCGGGATGTTGTATTGGTTATTCCCGCGTTTATATAACACCAAATTGTACTCAACGAAAATGGCAAACCAACATTTCTGGATTGCCACTTTAGGAATCATCCTTTACGCAATTCCGATGTACATCGCTGGATTCATGCAAGGTTTAATGTGGCAAGAATTTAAACCGGATGGAACGTTGGCAAACAACTTTGTGGATACCGTT
>JBIIAG010000058.1:0-3651 GCA_044240055.1 Crocinitomicaceae bacterium
TCCGTAGCAGTTGAAAATAACCGACTCGTCAAACAACACATCATTAAAGAACGAATTTCGAAGGAACTTGAAGTTGCTTCAGAAATGCAAAAAATGCTCTTTCCTTCAGAACTCCCTTCAAACCGCAAGATGGATCTTTCAGGGCGA
The DNA here is from genome assembly GCA_044240055.1 of Crocinitomicaceae bacterium. Classification (GTDB taxonomy): domain Bacteria; phylum Bacteroidota; class Bacteroidia; order Flavobacteriales_D; family Crocinitomicaceae; genus UBA952. The sequence continues at coordinate 148 of JBIIAG010000058.1, forward strand.
TACATCCCAAGACACGCAATTGGAGGTGATTATTATGACTTTATTCCCTTGGGAGACGAAGAATACATCATCTGTATAGGAGACGTAAGTGGGAAAGGAATCAGTGCGGCTATGTTGATGGCTAATTTCCAAGCAACAATCAGAACACTTTTTAAATACCAGCGATTTGAGATGTCATTTTTGATGGAAGAATTGAACAAACTGGTCATGAAAAGCGCGAAAGGAGAGAAATTCATTACTTTCTTTCTAGCTCATTATAATGCCTACACCCGGAAAATGACTTACGTAAATGCCGGACACAATCACCCAATACTTCTTAACGGAAGAAAAGTAACTATGCTTAAAGATGGTTGCATCGGTTTAGGAATGTTGGACGAACTTCCGAGTATTAAAATTGGAAAACTTGTGTTGAATCCAAATACGACTTTTGTGCTTTTCACCGATGGCGTAGTAGAATTGGAAAATGAAGCAGGAGAACAATTTGGCGTGGAACGTTTAATTAAAAATGTTCAAGCTTATTCGCCTTTGAAAATGGAGGATATGAATAACATTATTTTTTCCAAACTTGAGGATTGGAAAGGCCCACTGAATTATGTGGATGACACGGCTATTTTCAGCTGTAAATTCTTTTAATTTTATTTACCAAACTGAAACCGAAGTGAGAAAACATGTGTGAAATAACTTGTTTTCACATCTCCTAATCGCGTAAATGCGTAGTCGAGATGCATGTTTTTCAATTTCACCCCTATCCCCATATTCGGTTGAAAACCCCAATAAGTTGATTGGTCGAAATTCGTGAATTGTTGAATATTGGAAACACCACCTCGAACTTTTACTAAGTTTTTATAATTCAAACAGATCCCCGCATGTGGATCAAAGGAAGCGACTTTCGTTTTTAATAAAACGTTGCGTTGACCATCGGTCGTCATGTCAAGATCGATTTCAGCAGCCAAGTTCAATCCTTTTTTTCCAATATTCCAATTACCAGAAGCAGCGAAAATAAAACGTGGCAAAGTCAGTTCAATTCCATTTTTAGGAAGTTCATTTTGCGTTGCTTGAAAAACAGATTGCATTTCAGGACTTAAGTCAAAAACCCATGCATTGAATGTGGAAGTTACATCCCTCGCCATAACTCCGAACTTCCAATGTTTGGGAAGTTGATATTGCCAACCTGCATCCAGACCGAATCCCCACGAATGAGCAAAATCTCCAATATTTCGATAGATTACTTTCGCATTTCCACCCATGCTCATCCCTTTGATTTTCAATCGTTTCGCATAGGACCCTATAAATGCATAATCTGCAGCTGTAAACAATTGTACATTGTCATAATTGATCACACCATTATTATCAATTAACTGTGTTGTATTTGGTATATCATCCACACCGAAACGTATAAAAGAAAATCCAAGAACATGGTCCTCATCTAACTTGTAACTGAAGGCCGCATGGTCATATTTGGCAATGCCTGCAAAATATTCAGAATGCATTAAACCCGCTTCCATTTTCCCATTCTGCTGGATTAGCCCGGCGGGATTCCAATAGGTAGCGTTTACTCCTTCTGTGCTTGCAACAACGGCATTTCCCATCGAAAAAGCATCTGCGCCAACGCCCAGCGTTAAAAATTCATTCGAATATTTCGGTGCTAAATCACCTTGAGTCCATGAAACGAAGGAGAAAAAAAAGCACACTAAAACGGTATAACTAAATTTATTCATGAGACAATAACTTGTTTTTCAATTAAAAATTGTGTGAAACACACAAATCCACACATAATAACCGTTCAAATTTCAGATTTATTCTAAATTTACCTGAAATATTTAACATGTTTGGACTTGCGAATTTACTAACTGCTGCGAATTTATGTTGCGGAATCGTTTCAATTATTTTCACATTAAGTGGAAGATTGGATTTAGCAGCGATGTTTTTACTCTTTTCAGTAGTTGCTGATTTTGCTGATGGGTTCGTTGCAAGACTCACAAAAACGAGTGGAGAACTCGGGAAACAACTAGATTCTCTCGCAGATGTTGTCTCCTTTGGTGTGGCACCTGGTATTTTCATGATGGTTATGATCGTTCTCGGCGTTGATTACAGTGCATTAATTGACTTGAAACTGACAAACTCGGTTGAGGACACCCAAAAATACTTCGTTTTCAATCAAATCATGGCTTGGTTCGCTTCATTGTCATACGATGTAAATAATTCTTTCAATGCTTCCATTAAATACCTTCCATTTACTGCGTTGATGATTCCATTCTTTTCCATGTTCCGATTAGCGAAATTCAATATCGATACGCGTCAAAGCGACAAATTCATTGGTGTTCCAACACCACTAAGCACGTTTTTCTTTTTATTTTTCCCCTTGTATTTCTGGTATCAAAAAGAAAACTGGGGACACCAGAGTGACTTTATTAATGGACTATTCGATTGTTACACACTTGCCGCTATATCCATATTGTTTTCAATCCTGATGATTGCTCCACTTCCTCTTATTGCCTTAAAATTTAAATCTTGGACTTGGCGTGAAAACACCTATCGATACCTACTTGTTATCATTTCGTTGATAAGTATTCCTATTTTCTTTATCTGGTCGATTCCAATAATTGTAATTTTGTACCTGATTTTATCCATCATTGAACACAATCAAAGTAAAAAACATGAAATTCAAAGCTGAAATTGATGTAATGCCATTAGACGCACTACTAGACCCACAAGGAAAAGCAGTATCTCACTCCATGAAAAATATCGGTTTATCCGAAATTGACGGTGTGCGCATCGGGAAACACATTCGCTTATTTGTTGAAGCTGATTCAAAAGCAGCAGCGGAAGAAAAAGTAACCGTGGCTTGTCAAAAAATGTTGGCAAATCAGATCATGGAAAGCTTCCATTTCACTGTTACTGAAGCATAATATGCTATCGGGTTTTCGAACCTTTAATCCGAGTCAAAATTGTTGGAATCCAGAGGTGTACACTCCCACCTCTTTGGACGAGCTCGACCAAAAATTATCACTTCTTTCATTTGCTCAACTAGAATATAGCCGACTCCCTGTAGTACGTCGTGCAGACTTTTTGCAAGCCATTCATCATTCCCTATCGAAAGAAAAAACGAACATTCAAAAATTCTATTTGAAAGAAAGTGGACTCTCTTCTATTCGTTTTGAAACTGAATGGAAACGCACACTTGATACAATTGAACTTTTTGAACAATACCTTCGGAAAGGTTATTATACGTTTGAAAAAAAACAAGAATTTCCAACTGATTCCATCAGCATACGAAAGATTGCCTTCCCCATAGGGCCAGTACTTGTCTTAGGATCTAGCAATTTCCCTTTAGCATACTCAACTGCTGGAGGCGATTCCATTTCGGCACTCGCCGCAGGTTGCTGTATTGTGGTTAAAGCGCATGCAATGCATGTCGGGACAAGCACCATTGTTGCGGAATGCATTGAAGAAGCACGTAATATATTAAATCTACCAGAAGGAATCTTTACGCATGTACTAGAC
>JBIIAG010000059.1:0-3647 GCA_044240055.1 Crocinitomicaceae bacterium
AAAAATCCAATAGTGAATATTGCAACGATGGGAATTCCAACAAATGATGAAGCTGATTTGATGAATCCCAACAGAATAAAAATCGTTCTTGACCACCAAGAAAACGCCCTTTATTTTAGTCGAAGTTGTGTCCCTAACACATTTCACTTTAACGGTGAATTTTTGTCGAATTATCCCTTCCTCCGACACATCGGATTGTATGCATACCGAGCAAATACACTAGCTCAGCTTTGTCAATTGACGCCGACCGCATTGGAGAAAATGGAATCCTTGGAACAATTGCGCTGGATGTACCACGGATTTCCAATTAAAGTTGTTCAAACAGACATCGAAACTCCTAATATTGACACTCCAGAGGACGTAGAGAATGTACTTACGTTTTTGTAATTCAATCTTTCTTTTGTAAATTTGGTAAATGATTCCATTTGAAGAAGTCCTTTGTCAATTAATTTTGCGCCACAATTGTGTGGTGTTGCCAAATTTTGGTGGATTTGTTTCGAAAACTATTTCGGCTCAAATTGACTTTGAAAAAGGCATTCTTCAAGCACCTTACAAACAGTTACTTTTTAACCGTAACCTAATCAACGATGATGGATTAGTTGTTGCAGAGTATGCACGTTTAAATGGACTTTATTACCAAGAAGGCGTAAGTCAATTGACTGATTTTACGGGTAAATTAAATGCTGATTTAGCTCAAGGAAAGCAAGTGAGTATTTCAAAGTTAGGGATTTTCTCTAAAGACCCGGATGGAATTATTCGCTTCGAACAAGACAGACATTTTAATTTGTTGTTGAGTTCTTATGGATTATCAAATGTAACGTTTGTTCCAAATCAGGTACAAGAGGAAGCACTGATTATTCCGTTAAATCCAATTCCTACAGAGGAACCAATTCAAAAAAATCCAACGAAATTCTGGAAATATGCTGCGGCAGCTTGTTTGTTGCCATTCGCTTTCTATTCGTTTTGGATTCCAATGAAAACCGATGTTTTGCATTCAGGCCTTATTTCCTACAAGGATTTTAATCCATTACGAGGAAATATAACTGTTCGCTACGCTGAAAAACAATTAGCACCTTTTGAAAAAGCAATTGTTAATGAAACGAGTATTGAAGAGCAATTAGGCGCGACATTGCCCGGAGAAATCGGATTATATCAATACGATGAATCTACTGTTTTTGCAGTGGAGATACCAAAGGTTGAATCGGCTCCCGTTTTTGTGGAACAAGTGGCTGTTCAAGCAAACTATGAATGCATTGTTGGTTGTTTTTCAGATGAACGCAATGCAAACAATTTTGTGCAAAAACTTCAGGCAGATGGATTTGCGGCACACATTCTTCCTGGTGGAACACTCATCCGTGTAAGCGCAGGCTCTGCAGTCAATCAAAATGAAATTCAAGCAATTCAATCGAAAGTAAATTCCAAAGGAATCGAAGGTTGGATTTGTAAACTATAAATCAACACATGAAAAGTACAATTAAATTTTTGTTGCCAATATTTTTTGGTGCATCTATGTCATTGGCACAAGTTACCAATGCTGAAGGAAGTAACTACAAGTTTGAAAAAGTTGTCCATTTGGATGCAACTCCTGTACAAAGCCAAGGAAAAACAGGGACTTGCTGGTCTTTTTCGGGAATGTCCTTTTTTGAATCAGAATTGATGCGTTTAGGTGTAGGAAAGGACATCGTGCTATCAGAAATGTATACCGTTCGCAAAGCCTATGAGATGAAAGCGGAAAAATACATTCGCATGGATGGAAAAACGAATTTCGGTGAAGGTGGAGCATTTCATGATATTCCATTGGTGATTCGTAACTATGGAATTGTTCCATACGTTAACTACACCGGTCTAGAAAAATCTGAGACATATAATCATGCTGACATGTTCAATGAATTGAATAAAATCATGCAGGATGTTTTGTCCAAATTAGGAGCTCCAGAAGGAATTTCCGATTCTTGGAAAAATGAATACAACAAAATTCTTGATCAGAACATTGGTAAAGATGTCAAAGAATTTGAATTCGAAGGAAAGAAGTACACGCCAAAATCATTTGCAGAGCACGTAAAATTAAATATGGATAATTACGTTTCTTTGACGTCATTTACCAATCATCAAATGTATCAAAAATGCATGTTGGAAATTCCAGATAACTGGGCTTGGGGTGAAAGCTACAACGTGGGAATGAATGACCTAGTTGAAGTTGCCAAAGAAGCGCTAAAAAATGGATATACCATTGCTTGGGGTGCTGATGTTTCTGAAAAAGGATTTAGTTTCCGAAATGGAATAGCAATCGTTCCAGCAGATCCAAAAAGTGTAGAAGTAGTTGGTAAGGATGAGAAAAATTTTAATAACGCAGGTGCGGAACGAAAATCAAATGCTTTCAGTGAACCGACAAAAGAACTTAACATTACGCAAGAACTTCGTCAAGTAGCGTACGATAACAAAACGACAACAGATGACCACGGAATGCATATTGTTGGATTATACACGGATCAAAATGGTGTGAATTATTTTCTTGTGAAAAATTCATGGGGAACTTCGAATTATCCAAAAGGATACTTGTATGTTTCTGAAAGCTATTTCAAATACAAAACGATTAATATCTACTTGCACAAAGAGGGCATTAAAAAAGATGTTCGTTCAAAATTGAATTTGTAAAATAATAAATGGTAAGATTATTGCGTTAATCAAACGGTTTAAATCAATTTCTCATGAAAAAATTACTCGTAATAACATTTGGATTAGGACTTGTTTTAAGTTCTTGTAAAAAATTCCGTTACGACAAAGATCAATCGGCCGAAGTCAATCGAAAAGTTGAATCAGCTTTTGATGAAATGACCAACATTTCTGATCAAGCCATCACAGGCAACATGGTTTATTACAAAAACGGTGATGTAATTGTCTACCATCCTGGAGATAAACCTTTGATGCAAAAAACGGCATGTAATGTCACCATCACGATTGATACTATTGGATCTGTTAAAACGGTAACGATTGACTATGGAACAACGAACTGTGATTGCAATGACGGAAAAACACGTCGAGGAAAAATTGTTACAACATTTACAGGTTTTTACCATGCTCAAGGTACAATTATCACCCATTCACCGGTGGACTATTATGTAAATGACATCAAGATTGATGGAACAAAAACGGTGGAAAACATGGGCCTAAATTCTTCGGGTAAGCCTTATTTCAATGTTCAAGTAAATGGTGTTGCAACCTTGACTTCTGGAGAAACTTTGACCTATTCGTCTTCTCGTGTACGAACTTGGACGAATGGATATGACACTTTTTTATATCGCCTTGACGACGAGTATGACATTACTGGCTCTGCGGTTGGTGTGTTTTCATTGGGTGGCGGATATACCGCAAATAGTACCTCTCCTGTGCACATAAAAGTAGGATGTGGTTTTCCGGTAAGCGGAACGCTTGAAATAACTCCACAGAACAAACCAATGCGAGTACTCGATTATGGATCAGGTAACTGCGACGGTACTTTCACGGTAACTGTAAATGGACACACGTACACATTTGGTTAGTTAAAATATTGATATTCAATTGGAAAAGTGTTCAAAGTGTCATTTGAACACTTTTTCTTTTTAAGTGTTATCTATTTTGTGACTGTTGTGTACTTTTGTATATATAAA
>JBIIAG010000002.1:0-163759 GCA_044240055.1 Crocinitomicaceae bacterium
ACCAAGCTTGGTACGTAATTTCTTTCCCACTGAAAACAATGGCTTTCAAAATGGATTTTTTTCCAACGTACGCACCGGAAATAAAATATGATTTCAAATCAGAACTTGCTCGATCAAGGTATCCATTTGATTGAATATTAGACATTCTAGTTTCCAAGGAGAAGTGTTTGTTGATGATTCCGGTTCCAGCTTTCACAGTAGTTTTAAATGTGCCAAAAGATCCCACGGATTGATCGATTGAACCGAATGGTTTTTCTGAAATATCTTGTGTTTTAATGTTCAAGCTTGCACCAAAAGCTGCAGCTCCATTGGAAGAAGAACCAACACCTCGTTGAATTTGAATGTTTTCGATGGAGGACGCTAGATCAGGCATATTCACCCAATAAACTGCATGTGATTCTGGATCATTGACTGGAATTCCATTAATCGTCACATTGATTCGCGTAGCATCTACCCCGCGAATACGAAGTCCAGTGTATCCAATACCTGTACCTGCATCTGAAGTTGTTACCAAGGATGGCGTTGCCTCTAGTAGAACGGGAATATCTTGTCCAAAATTCTTTTTTTCCAGGGGATTTGTTCTCCTAATGAGAATTTGTGACGTATTAAAATCCGATGTTCTAGTCGTGCTCACATGAACATCCTCCAAGGTTTTCATCCATGAAAAAAGAAGGACCTTTACTTCATCTTTCGATTTTGCTGGTATGGTCATCGATTGCGGTAAAAAACCAGGTTTTACCACCATGATCGTGTACGTAGTGTCCGAATCAGGTAATTTTATAATGTCAAATCTTCCTTTAGCGTCTGAAGATACTTCAATATTGGTATTCAATACAGAAACTTGAGCAGCTTGAATTAATTTACCTGTGCGATCTTCAATTACCCCATAAATACGATTTTGGGACAACGCAATGTGACAAAAACTTAAAAAAAGGATACTAGTAATAATTCTTGTTTTCATTTTATAAAAAATTAAACAAGAACAAGGGGCTAATTCTTGGTGAATAAATAACAATTAGCTCGGTCATCTTCCCTGCGCAGGCATTATCCTACAGGTTCAATGGGTGTAATCTCAGCCTTACGGCACCCCTTAGAGACGGGACAAATTTACGCAATCATTTTAAAAAGCTGATGGAAAACTAAAATAAATTGACCTTATTCCTTTTATGAAGAGCATCGATTTTTTTGAATGATGTACTTTTTTTTGTAAATTGGTAACAGAAAATTTGTAAATGCTCTCGACGAAAGGTAAATTATTAAATCAACCGTACTTGACACATGAATCGTCATTGAAGACCTTGGTGGAAAATCGCACGATTTTTAATTTACAAGATTGCGAATTGAATTTATTCGAAACCTATGAGTCTACGGAAAAAGTAGCGCTTAAATTTAACGATGTCGTTTTAACGAGTATGTTACGCGGCAAAAAGGTGATGCACTTGTATGAGGATCCAGAGTTCGATTATTTACCAGGGGAAACGGTGATCTTGCCATCCAATGTGGAAATGAAAATTGATTTTCCCGAGGCACGCGCTGACAATCCAACACAATGTTTAGCCTTAGAAATTGACCGAACAAAAATTCAACGAATCATAGATTTTTTAAATAATAATTATCCCAAAGAAAATAATGAAGAATGGTCCTTGAATTTCGAACATTATTTATTTTCAAATAATGAAGAAATCGCTGGGACATTGAATAAACTTATGAGTATTTGCATGAGTGCACAAGTAACGAAAGATGTTCTTGCTGATTTAACCTTGCAAGAATTACTGATTCATCTCATCCAATTGCAAACGCGAAGTTCACTTTCCTCAGTGAAACAATTAGATTCCCCAATTGGACATTTGATTGATTACATTCGAGGTAATTTAACGCAGAAAATAAGCATGAAAGAATTAACGAATAAAGCCTGCATGAGTAATGCGACACTTTATCGTTACATTAAACGCGAAACTGGAATGAGTCCAGTTGAATTACTTCTTCGCGAGCGTATTCGTCATGCAAAACACCTGTTGAAAAACCCCAATTTACTGATCACCGAGATTGCTTTTGCTTCAGGATTTGACGATGCGAATTACTTTACTCGCGTCTTTAAGAAAATCGAAGGAATGTCACCACGTCAATATCAAAAGATGTCAGGACATTAAAAATCTTCCTTTGTTCGCAATGGTTCGAGATCTACTAATTCACTTTCAGTAAATAAGCGCGATTGAATCACAAATCGAAATCCATAAGGAATTTCAAGTGAAAAACTTGAACCTCTTCCGGCTACAACATCCATGGTTAGATGCGTATGTTTCAGGTATTCAAATTGATCTTTGCTCATCCAAAATTGACAATCTTCAATGACACCTAGGCATACATCAGATGAGCCCAGGTAAAATTCACCTTTTTGAAAACACATCGGTTGTGAACCATCACAGCATCCACCAGATTGATGAAACATCAAATCTCCATGATCTGTTTTCAGTTTTTGGATCAGCTCCTTTGCTTTTTCGCTAACTGTTATTCTTTGAAATGCCATATTAATAAAGATAAAAAAACCCGAGTAAAACTCGGGTTTTCCTTGAAATAATTCAATTAAAAGAAACCTAGTTTGTTTTTATTGTATGAAATCAACATGTTTTTTGTTTGACGGTAATGTGCCAACATCATTTTATGTGTTTCACGTCCAAAGCCGGATTTTTTGTACCCACCAAATGGTGCATGCGCTGGATAAGCATGATAACAATTTACCCAAACTCGTCCTGCTTGAATTGCGCGAGGAACTGTATACAATTCGTGTGCATCACGTGTCCAAACTCCCGCACCTAAACCGTACAATGTGTCGTTTGCGATTTCTAAAGCTTCTTCTGTTGTTTTGAATGTTGTAACACAAACAACTGGGCCAAAGATTTCTTCTTGGAAAACGCGCATTTTATTGTGCCCTTTGAAGATCGTAGGTTTGATATAGAATCCATTCGCTAAATCTCCGTCCAGGTGATTTGCATCTCCACCAGCAAGTACTTCTGCACCTTCTTCTTTACCAATTTTTAAATACGATTGAATTTTCTCGTATTGATCATTCGATGCTTGCGCTCCCATCATCGTGTTTCCATCAAGTGGATTTCCACACACAATTGCATTTGTACGAGCAATCACACGTTCCATAAATTTATCATAAATAGATTCATGAACCAAAATACGAGATGGACACGTACATACTTCCCCTTGATTCAAGGCAAATAGCACCGCTCCTTCTACTGCTTTATCGAAGAATTCATCGTCATGATCGCATACAGATGGGAAGAAAATGTTAGGCGATTTTCCGCCTAATTCCATGGTAACCGGAATTAAATTCTCAGATGCATATTGCATAATTAAACGTCCAGTAGTTGTTTCACCGGTGAATGCTACTTTTTGAACACGAGGCGAAGTCGCTAATGGTTTTCCTGCTTCTGGACCGAATCCTGAAACGACATTTAACACACCTGCTGGTAATAAATCTTGGATTAACTCCATCCAGACCATGATGGATGTTGGTGTTTGCTCAGCTGGCTTCACAATCACACAGTTTCCTGCTGCTAAAGCTGGAGCAATTTTCCACGTCGCCATTAATAATGGAAAGTTCCAAGGAATGATTTGTCCTACAACTCCAAGTGGCTCATGTAAGTTGATGCTTACTGTATGTTCGTCGTGCTCAGAAATAGTTCCTTCTTCTGAACGAATCACACCAGCGAAGTAACGGAAATGATCAATACATAATGGTAAATCGGCTGCGCGCGTTTCACGAATAGCTTTTCCATTGTCGATGGTTTCAACGGTCGCCAAGTACTCCAAATTCGCTTCCATTACGTCAGCGATTTTCAATAAGATGTTACTTCTTGTTGTTGCCGAAGTTTTGGACCACGATTTAAATGCTTCGTGAGCGGCATCCAATGCTAATTCGATATCTTCCGCGGTTGAACGTGCTGCATTTGCGATTAATTTCCCGTCGATTGGAGAAATATTTTCGAAATAATTACCTTTTACTGGTGGAACAAATTTCCCTCCAATAAAATTGTCGTAGTGCGACTTGAAAGTCGGTCTGTTTGCTAAATTGCTCATAGTTAATTGTTTTAGTTCTACAAATGAACAAATCAATTTCTATGATTTTTAGCACTTTTAATTCATCCTATAGCACGTTTGAATCAATATGAAATTTGGATGCTGTAAATGAATGTTTGACTGATGACGTGAAAATTATTGAAGTAATCCTTCCACGATTTTAGCAATTTGAACGGCATTTGTCGCGGCACCTTTTCTCAAGTTATCGGCAACAATCCATAAATTCAAGGAGTTTGCTTGACTTTCATCACGACGAATGCGTCCAACGAAAACATCGTCCTTTCCCTGTGCGTATTTCGGCATTGGGTACGTGTAGGTGTCCTGATTGTCTTGCAAGGTAATTCCAGCTGTTTCATGAAGAATTTTACGCACCTCATCCAAATTGAAGTCTTTTTCAAATTCGATATTAACAGCCTCTGAATGTCCACCAACGACTGGCACACGCACCGCAGTTGCCGTTACTAAAATGGAAGGATCTAAAATTTTCTTTGTTTCGTTCGTCAATTTCATTTCCTCTTTAGTGTATCCATTTTCTTCAAATGAATCACATTGAGGGATGCAATTTTTATCAATTGGGTATTTATAAGCCATTTCACCGGAAATTCCTGCTCGTTCATTTTCCATTTGTTCAACGGCTTTTACGCCTGTACCCGTGATGGACTGATAGGTCGAAACAATCACACGTTTGATGCCATAACGTTTATGTAACGGAGCCAACACCATCACCAATTGAATGGTACTGCAATTTGGATTTGCAATAATTTTATCTTCCTTCGTCAACAATTGGCCATTGATTTCAGGAACAATTAACTTTTTCGTAGGATCCATTCGCCATGCGGATGAATTATCTATCACAACGGTTCCAACTTCAGCGAATTTAGGAGCCCAAATCAAGGAAGTTTCTCCACCTGCTGAAAAAATAGCAATATCAGGACGCATTTCCACTGCCGTTTGAAGTCCAACAACCTCAAATTCTAATCCGCCAAATTCCATTTTTTTACCCACTGATTTCTCAGATGCAACGGGTATTAAGGTCGTGATCGGGAAATTTTGTTCCTTTAAAACTTGCAACATAACATTTCCAACCATGCCTGTTGCTCCAACAACTGCTACTTTCATACGTTATTAAACTATTTGAGCCTGTAAATTTAATATATTTGATAGCTATGAAGTGGATTCAAGGAATAATAATGTTTTTTTTATGGTTGATTTCGGTGAATGTACATTCCCAAGTCATGGATGATTTCTCCGATGGTGATTTTAGTAATAATCCATCATGGATTGGAAACACCGCGGAGTTCGTAGTAAATGCGAGCCAACAGTTGCAATTAAACAATACCATTGCAGGAAGTTCTTTCCTCAGTTTAAATCATGGAATCAGCAACTTACAAAACCACGAATGGCATTTCTGGGTGAAGCAGAGTTTTTCTCCTTCTTCCAGCAACTATGGAAAAGTCTTTCTAAGTGCAGACAATAGCGATTTGTCGGCTGTTCAAAATGGCTACTACGTTTTGTTTGGGGAGGCAAATGCAATAGATGCGATTCGCCTTTTCAAATTGGTAAATGGAATTCCTACGCAATTATGTTCAGGTGTTGACGGACAAATTTCGAACAGTTTTACAGTTGGAATTAAAGTTGTTTTAAACGCTAGTGGTACCTGGGAAGTATCCGCAGATCTAAGCGGTGGAAGCAATTATGTCCTTCAGGGAAGTGCAAGTGATCTAAGTATTCTTTCCGGATCCTTTTTTGGCTATTTGTGCACTTATACATCTAGTAATGCGAATAAATTCTTTTTGGATGATATCTATATTGGTGATCCGATTTTAGATCTTCAAGCCCCAATCTTACTTCAAGCTTCCGTAATTTCTCCAAATCAAGTCGATGTATTGTTTAACGAGGCACTCAGTTCAACAACAGCCAATGAAGTAGCAAATTATGCCATTCTACCCTTTAACTCGTTTGTTTCCGCTCAACAAGACAACGTGAATCAAGCCTTGGTACATTTGACGACCATGTTTCCATTGACAAATGGTAATTCGTATTCTTTGATGACTGCAAACCTCTCGGATTTAGCTGGAAATATAACCGGTAATCAAGCGGCGAGTTTTGATTATTTGGTTGCGGATACCGCCGAGAAAGGAGATGTAATCATTACAGAATTTTTCGCTGACCCTACGCCAGTCATCGGACTTCCCGAAGTGGAATATGTGGAAATTTTCAATAAAACTGGAAAGGTTTTTCATTTACAAAACTGGATAATCAGTGATGGTTCCTCTGATGGCACGATTGGTGATTTTTGGTTATTACCTGGTTCTTACATTGTTTTGACGGCCAATGCAAACTTCGGACTATTTACAAATGTTGCTGGAGTTACGAGTTTCCCCAGTCTTAACAATGCAGGGGATCAGCTAATTTTAACCGATAATTTTGGTGCTCATTTAGACCAATTGACATACACGGATGAATGGTATCAAGATCCAAACAAACAAAACGGCGGATATAGTTTGGAGCGAATTAATTTAAATGATCCATGTTCAAACTACGATAATTGGTCTGCATCGAATGATCCATCGGGAGGATCTCCAGGAACAATCAATTCTATTTTCAGCGCAGCTCCGGATTACCAAAACCCCAATTTACTTTCACTCATTGCCTTGAGTCCAAACTTCTTGGAAGTTTCATTTTCTGAAGGAATGGATTCTAGCAGCCTTGCAAACACCCAAATTAGTACGAATCCTAATTTAAGTATTCAAGAAACGTTCATTCAAGTTGTGAACGATAATCCAAATGGACCGCCGCAATTGATTATTCAATTCAACGAAAATTTCAATCCATCAACGACGTATCAAATTCAATTGGGACCTGTTAGTGATTGTTGGCAAAATGACACCTCATTTATCGGTCAATTTACCTTGCCAGAACAAGCGCAAGTGGGAGATGTAATAATAAACGAAATCTTATCAAATCCTTTCAATGGTGGACAAGATTTCATCGAATTATACAACCGATCTTCAAAAGTGATTGATCTGAAAGATTGGCAAATTGCAAACTATTACAACGATACTGTTTCGAACATAAAAACCATTTCAAATCACTTCATTTTAGCACCTAATTCCTATGTTGCAATCAGTGAGGACACTAGTTTTCTTCTTGCGAATTATCCCGCGAGTATGTCTGGCAGAATGATTCAGATGGACATGCCTAGTTACAACATCGATTCGGGGACCGTTTATTTATTCTTCAATAGTGAACAAATTGACCGTGTTTCATACAAAGAAGACTGGCAATTTTCATTACTTGATAATTTTGATGGTGTGAGCTTAGAACGCATTTCCACAAATGGATTATCAAACGAATCCTCTAATTGGCATTCGGCAGCTGAATCGATTGGATTTGCCACACCTGGAAGAGTGAACTCACAATTTCAACAAATAGGCACAACCGAATCAATCAGCCTGCAAAAAGACGTTTTTTCACCTGATCAAGATGGATTTGAAGATGTTTTGGTGGTTAATTATGCCTTTGAAACAAGTGGATTATTAGCAAAAGCAAGAATCTTTGATGATTTCGGGAGAGAAGTGAAACTTCTATTCTCGAATGAATTAATGGGTACCACTGGATTTTTCACCTGGGATGGAGTCAATGCAGATCAAGCAAAGTCACCCGTTGGAATCTACATTCTCCTCTTGGAAGTTTTCGCCACAGATGGAAGTGTTATTTTAGCAAAAAAAATCGCGTTCACTCTAGCTGGCAAATTGTAACTTTGTAAAAAAAAATATGAAACTTTCACTTCTTCTTTGCAGTCTTTTTTTTTCCCTAAATATCTTTGCGCAACGCTATTCAAATTCGATTGGACTTAGATTCGCGAATATTGGGTATTCCTCGCTTAACGCGAAACATTTTATGAATCCGAACAACGCTGTTGAGCTAAGTTTTGGTGGTAATTCAAACTATATTTGGATACAAGGAAATTACGAATGGCAATATAATTTAGTAGATGATATTGACTATTATTTTGGTGCAGGGCCTGGATTTGGAATCGTTTCGGGAAATCCTATCTTTCAAAATTCATCCAATGATCGATTGATGTTTGGTGTAAACGGTGTGTTTGGAGCAGAATATAAACTTCCTGATTACCCATTTACATTCTCTTTTGAGTCAGGTCCATACTTACAAATGATTCCCAACATTAGTTTAGGTTGGAACTTCGGACTTGCCGCACGCTATGTCCTCCCTTAAAAACAATATATCTCCCGGATCCAAAAACTGGATTCCTAAGTTTTTTCAATTAATTGAAAAAGGGGTAATTACTTTGGATTTAGAGCTTATTCAAAACAATGAATCCGACATAACTCACTTCGTTTCTCACCGCACCGGACTTGTTTATGGAAATGCGCTACATCTGCTATTTTCAGAACAACTTGATTCATCGAAATACACGAGTGATGAAAAGCTAAAATTATTGTTATTTGAAACCTTGTTATTCACTTATCTTCGAAAAAACAGGGGGGAATTTGATAAAGACGCATTCATAGAAAACCTTATCCAATTTTATGGAAATACGAAAGATGGAGGTGTTTTTGCATGGTTCGATCGGATTTTCACTGGAAAAAACAACCAAAGCATCGAAGAAATATTAGCTCACCGTATTCAGGTGAAAAGCACTTTTTTTGGAGCAAATTATTGGTTAAATCATTTATCAAATGCATTTATTTTTCTTGATATCGTTTTATACCGCGCTTTTTTAGAAGGACAAGTTCAATCCTTTTCTCGTCACTACGCTGATTATGCCAGTTCGTTAATGAACGGGGTGATATTTGCCGCATATACCGATGATAATGCTGAGGACAAGGAACAACGTGTACTTTGGCACTTTTTAGCTTCAACAGAATTAGAAAAATCAAAAAAAATACGTTTTGAAAATCGGATTTTGACCGGTGTTACCTTGCGCGTTCTGAAGAAGGAACGAGTTATCGACAAACTTCTTTCGAAATTCACCGTGGAACTTGGGCTTTTTCTAATACAGGGCACCCATCAGCTAAGTGAAGATGAACAAAAGAAACTAACTTCCCTCGGACATGCCTTGGATTTATCGCAGAAAGAGATCCAAGAATCCATCGAAATGTGCAATGCATACATGCTTCAAAACCAAAATGAAATTCTTGTTTTTCAATCTGAAACAGAAACCGGTTATGTTTTTAAGGCATTCAGCAAACGTTGGATTCGTATTTTAGGACGAAATAAGGATAAATTGGTTCAAGAAATGCGCGAAAGCAAGGAATTAATGTCCTTGATTCAGAAATCGACAAAAGAAGAGTTAAGCAGTGAAGAAAAGGAGCAAGTTCGCACACAATTTCTTGATTTGATTAAGACAATGCCCTCCTTAGCATTATTTCTTTTGCCAGGAGGAAGTCTACTTCTACCTTTAATTCTTAAACTTGTCCCTGAATTAATGCCATCCGCATTCAAAGTGAATGAAATAGAAAAAACAACGAAAAAAAATGAACTGTAAGATCCACATATACCTATTAAACGATTTGTATTCACAAGAATTAGCTGATGCAGAGCATGAGGGGAATCAATCCATAGACAATATCAAATATGAATGGGAGGACGAATTATCGATTTCAAGTGACGTTACTTCCGTTACAGAACTATCCGAGGTTGTTTATCCACTTGCAGGGATGAATGAAAACGATGAAGCTTTTCAATTCGACATTCCAAATATGCGCCTTTTTGAAATCTGTTCATCTGATGCTCCAAATGTTTACGTTGGTGCCTCTGAAAGCATTGTTGCATCTGCGAAATTTGAAAAAACGACAGATGACAGTTATACCATCGAGATTTTCTTGAAAGATTACGAGCCAATGTCTAACCCAATACCAGGAATATTCATTGCTGCGAAATCTTTTCCGAAAGAATTAATTCGTCTATGATTGTATTGAAAAACATACAATTATCCTACAACAAACCCATTGTCAAACGGGCTAATTTATCTGTTGCTAAAGGCGAAATACTCGGACTTGTTGGGAAAAGTGGTGCTGGAAAATCTTCCATATTAAAAATCATTGCTGGACTTATTGATCCAGACCATGGGGAAGTAATTATTGCAAATCAGCTTCAACCGCGCGTTGTGCAATTATTGATACCTGGTTTTCAACGGGTGGCAATGGTGAATCAAGACTTCAAATTAGATGTTTATCACACGGTAGAAGAAAACCTACGTGAAGCTATTTTACATTTACCAAATCATAAAAGAGATAAACGTGTGCAACAATTGTTGCGTTTGTTTGACCTTAAATCCATTTCAGCAACCAAGGCGCACCTAATTTCCGGCGGTGAGCAACAACGTTTAGCGATTGCGCGTGCAATCGCTGATCAACCAGAAATTTTATTATTAGATGAACCGTTCGGACACCTTGACGCGCGTTTGCGTGCACGTTTAACGGAACATTTAATCCGATTAAGAGAAGAAGATCATACGACAATCATTTTAGTTTCCCATGAAGGTCAAGATGTTCTTGGTCTTTGCGATTCGATTTGTATTTTGAAAAACGGAATACTGGGTAAAAAATATAAGCCTGAGTTCTTGTATTATAACTATTCCAACATTCAACAAGCGCAACTATTCGGGCCAGTTAATAGTATAAAAACTGGTGAAGAGACCATCTTATTTCGTCCAGATGAATACCGTGAATCACTTGCAAAAGAAGCGATCTCCGTAGAATTTATCCGAAGTATTTTTGTTGGTGGACTGTATCATAATTATTTTAAAACACGCAACGGTGACACTATCGTTCTGTATCAATTTCATCGATTAAATGACACCAGAGGAATCGAAATCATTAAAAAAACATCATAAACTTCCTTGGTACTGGGGTTTTAGCGCCTTGAAGGAAGCAATCATTACGTATGTAAAGGATGGCGCATTTTACCATGGAGCAGCATTAGCTTATTATACTTTATTTGCTTTTATACCGATTATCTATTTAACAAGTTCAATTTTTGGTCGCATTGTTGGCCCAAAAAACATGAAAGAAATGGTTTCGGATTTGCTCCAGAATCAAATGGGTATGGAAGATAGTACTTCCATTATGGATGTCGTTAATGGCATGTCCATGCACAAACCAAATTTTTTCTTTGAAATGGTCAGTATAGCCGTGCTTCTTTATAGTTGTTCGGCGTTTTTTGTTTCGCTTAAACGAAGCTTGAATGAGTTTTTCAATGTGAACTTGAAAAATAGACAGGAAGAAAATTTATTCATGGACATCATCGGATTTCGATTTATTTCCATGGGGCTTTTAGCCATTTTCGCATTGATCATCATCCTCTTTTACTTTGCGCAAGTATTTATTTTTTCGGCGATTCAAAACTGGAATCAATACCATAGTGGCTTCATGGATTTCTCCTTGAATATTCTTCAAAATATACTAACGATTGGGAGTAATTTAATGATTTTCACTTTAGTATTTAAATTCATTCCCGATGCGAAAGTGAAATGGAATGTTGCATTCAAAGGAGCTGTATTCACCTCGATTTTACTTGTTCTTAGTCAATTCATCATCAACTACTACCTGCATAATTACTTTGTTTTAGGTAAAATCGGAATTGCTAATTCGTTATTTGTGACCTTAGCATGGGTGCATTATTCAGCGCAAATTGTATTTCTCGGAGCAAAATTTACCTATGTAGTTGGGAAAATGACCGGACAAGGCATTAAGTAATTCCTACAACAATGCAGGAGGTTTACGTATTTCAATTTTGGCATCCTTGAAAATGGACGAAGTGTTTCGGATGCTAAATAAGAAACTTTTATTCCCTCCAACTGGCACATAATAGAAGGACAATGCCCAACAATGTAAGTTCCTATTTAAGGAGAAATACGCATTTGTTAAACGGAATTCTTCTAAGTTAAAATTCAAATTCCCCGACAAATTCCATCGTTTTGTCATGCTAACATCTCCGCTCAACACAAGCGTTTGAGCGAAATCATTTTTAGCGGGATTCGCGCTCGAAATAGATTGATTCACGTTGATGGCATACACATGTGATAAACTCATTTTCCATGGGATATCAAAGTAAACTGCACGCTCAGGATGAAGCGCATAATAGTTAAAATCAGCGTTCCAATTTTGTTCATTTACTACAACTGTGTTTGTTGCGACTTTTTCTCTGGATTTCTTCGGTGCAATTGTAATGGATGTGGTGAAATTCGTTCCTAAAAAACGACCAAATCCTTGTTGGTTTGATAGCGCATAAGTACTTATCGTTTTCCCATTCGCATTCCATCCATACGGACTAAAATTAGCTCCTGAAACGAAATTGATCCAATCAGCAGGACTGATTCTTAGGTTTAGTGCAAGGTTTGACAAACGCATGGAGTCTTTCATGAAATCATAATTTCCATTTATAGACAACTGGTCAATCAAACGTATTTTTCGAAATCCTGTTAAGGTATCTTGATCCGACTTAACTTTTAATTCCATCGTATTATTTACTCCGAAATTCAATAAAGCCGCTTTTTGCGAATTCCCAACACTGTAAATCGAGCTTTCAAAGGGTGAATATTTAACTGTAGATTGATTTACACCAACATTTGCTTGAACCAATTCATTAAATTGAGGGACATAACGGAATCCAACAGTTGGCGTAATTAAGTGGCGTAATTTCGGCTTATTCTTTCCAATAAATTGATAGTAGGAATAAATAACACTGGTCATGTTCAAACTTAAATTCATTTCATGAGCCATTCCAAATTGTTGCAAGGTATCATTTTGAGCTTTATTGGCTACTGGATCGTAAAGTTTCTGAATTTGCTGAAAATTGATCTTATTTCCGTAGTTAATTGTTGGATTGACTTTTATCGCGTTTCTAAAAAGACCTGAAGTCGTTTGAATGGTCATGGTTTGAGAGAATCCATTCATGAATTGTTGTGAGATGCCTGAGAAATCACCTGTAGAAAGCAATTGATCAGAAAAATTCGAACGGTTTTGCCCTTCTAAATTGTACGTAACCCCAATACGTTCCACTGTCTTTTTCCAGTTTTTATCACTCGTTTTAAAGGCATTTTTAAACGGGAAAACGCGCGTTAAATTCGCATTGAGCACAGGACTAACCAAAGCAATATTTTTAGCAATGGAATTCTGACGCATCGAAAGTTTCATCCCCATATTAAATGGCTTTCCAGGAAATGAACGATTGATATTGATGTCCGAATTAAATGAATTGGTAAAATATTCTGGGTTGATTGGGTCTAAGTTATTTTTTGAATTGTTATCCGAAATGAAATTCACGTTCGATGAAAAAGTCCAAAAAGGATTGGATTTGGGTGCTTTTCGGTGAGACCACTGGATGCTTAATTTATTGTTTTTCTCTTTTGTTGGAAAACCCAAATTGAACTGTTGGAATCCAACGGAAACACTTCCCGAAAATCCATATCGTTTTGAATAATCTAAGTCATTTCTTAATCCCCAAGAACCACGGCTGTACAAATTTGCATATACAGATGTTTGGAATTGATCGTTGATTGGGAAATAATAACCTAAATTTTGGACGCCAAATCCGTAATTTGACAAAGGAACAAACTCTGGAAATAATAATCCTTTGGTTTCTTGTTCTTTTGTTGGAATAAAGGAAAACGGTAAACCCAATGGAGTTGGGATGCCTTTTATCCATAAATTCATTGGTCCAGTCACAATTCGTTCATTAGGAACGATCACACCTTTACTTAACTGAAAATGGTAATGCGGCTCCTCTAAATCACAGGTTGTTAATCGTCCTTTTAACAAGTGAATTTCTTCGCTTGGATGTCGTTTCGCTGTTTCCATATGGAAATAGAACTCATCTTGTTTAATGCCTAACTCCTCCAGAAATCCCTTTTCAGTTTCAGTATTGTATTTCAATGAATGACAGGTGATTGACTCTCCTCCTTCTGTAAAAACAGGGAATTCTACTTTGTTACTATCCTGGTCATATCGGTATTTCGCCGAAATTTCATTTGCGTCAAGGTCCAATAAAATATATCCCGCGGTAATTAATAGTCCATCCATTTCGACTTTTGCATTGCCATACAAGTGAACTTGTTTTTTCTCGACATCGTTTAATATGCGTTCATTTGCACTGTAAGTGATGATGTTCTTCATACTTGAATCGTTGACAATCAGCGTGTCCTGGGCTGTAACCACAGAGAAATTGCACATTATTAACAATGTGACGAAGAAAAGTTGTTGTATGAATGGTCTTATGGTCAATGTTGGCTCTTAATTTTGTCGTATGCGCCTTAAACGTACAAAGCTACCAAAATTCAAGTTGTTTGTAAAGAACGAATGTAAACTCTATTTATTAGGTGTTATATCGTTGTTTATATTTTCGACCTCCCTTTTCGGGCAACATACCGTAAAACATGGAATTAAAACGGTTGTCATTGACGCCGGTCACGGCGGAAAAGATCCCGGATGTCATGGTTCTTTTGCGCATGAAAAAATCGTTTGTTTGGAAATGGCCTTAAAACTAGGTGCGAAAATCAAAACGAAATATCCAGAAATAAATGTAATCTATACGCGAACAACAGATGTATTTGTTGAATTAATTGATCGGGCAAACATCGCAAATAAAGCAAATGCCGATTTATTTATTTGCATACACGCGAATGCGGGTAGTAGTTCTGCTTATGGAACAGAGACCTATGTGCTTGGATTACATAGAACCGAGGCACAGCAACGTGTTATGGAGCGAGAAAACTCGATTATTGTTTTAGAAGATGACAAAGGTGCTAAATACAAGGATTTTGATTTATCCCCAGATGCCATCATTCAGTTGCAATTACAAGGAGCTGTTTACCTAAATCATTCCATTGAGTTTGCGGAATACTTACAAAAAGAATTTAAAAAAATTGGTCGTTATGACCGTGGTGTAAAACAAGCTGGATTCTTGGTGCTTTACAAAACAACGATGCCAAGTGTTCTAATCGAGACCGGATTTTTACCAAATCCAACGGAAGAAAAATTTATTGGTTCATCAGACGGACAAGAAAAAATGTCTTCGGCCATGTTCAAAGCATTTGAAAATTACAAGCATCAAATGGAAGGAAAACCTATCACTTCTGTTCATGTCGAAAAAAGTCCGGAGCCACAACCATTGGAGACCGTAAAAGAAAAAGCAGATTCCTCTGGACTTGTTTTTCGCGTTCAAATTGAAACATCGGATCGAAAAATAGCCTTGAATTCATCGCGATTTAAAGGGCTTGAAGTGTTTGAATATGTAGAAAACAATATTTTCAAATATTGCACCGGAACCTACAAAAATGACCTTGTAGGCGCCAAAAACTATAAAAATGAGTTGATTGAAAAAGGATTTAATCACGCATTCGTAGCAGCCTTCCTTAATGGAGAGCGAATTAGTATCGAAAAAGCTATTAAATTAGCAGAAAAAAAGTAGTTTGAAGTTCACGAAAGAAATTAAAGCAGCCCTTATTGCCTTGGCCTCCATCGCTGTTCTTTACGCTGGAATAAACTTCCTGAAAGGGAATAGTTTTCTTGGCGGAGACACAGAATACAAAGCGTACTTCCCTAATACTGGGTCAATTATGGTGTCGAGTAACGTGACGTTAAATGGTGTTACCGTTGGTAAGGTAACTGGGATCAAATCAATGCCTAATGGTTCAATTGACAAAAAAGTCATGATGACTTTTAACATTCAAGAAGAGGGTATTCGTCTTCCTAAGGGTTCATTTGTCGAAATTGGATCACTCGATTTTATAAATAAATGTTTAATAATTCACACACCTGAAAATATTTCGAAAGGATATTACAAAGCAAAAAGTGTTATTCCTGGAAAAATTTCTGTTGACATGGTTACGCAGGTAAAAGCGTATGCAGATCCAATCTCGCAACGACTTCAAAAAATGATGGGTTCAATCGATCGAATGGTTGTTTCATTGTCCTCTTTTTGGGATACAACCGCTACCTCTGAAATTGAAGGTAGTTTGAAAGAAGTGAAGATTACAATCAGACGTTTAGGAAGAGTAGCGAATGAAATCGAAGGATTTGTCGCAGCTGAACGCATCCAATTTACAAAAATCATGGCCAATGTTGAATCGATTACCATGAACATTCGAAAAAGTAATGATGAGTTAACCAAGATTATTGGCAATACACGAAAAATAACAGATGACTTTGTAAGTGCGGACTTTAAATCGATTTTACTAGATGCACAAACAACGGTGAAAAAATTAAACCTTGTGTTAGAAGATGTCGAAAATGGCCATGGTACTTTAGGCAAACTGATACATGATGAAAAACTTTACAACGAATTAGTTGTTACAAACAAAGACCTTCAAAATCTTGTCACAGATCTTCAAGCGAATCCCGATAGGTACATTCACTTCTCTGTTTTTGGCAAGAAATCTGAAGGACTTATTTTGAGTGAAAAAGAAGAAGTGAAATTCAAAAAATGGTTAGATACCATTCCAGATTAATTTAAACGTTCATGGAGATTATACTATTTGCCATTCTTTTAAGCGCGGGAGTCGGATTCTTTGCGTACAACGCATGGAAAGTGCGCTATAATATTTTACTTGGACAAGACATTGATCGTTCGGAAAGAAAAGGAGAGCGCTTAAAAACAATGATTTTAGTCGCTTTTGGCCAGAAGAAGATGTTTTCACGTCCAATACCAGCTTTATTGCACCTTGCACTATATGTTGCTTTTGTTATAACACAAATTGAGTTGATTGAAATTGCCATTGATGGATTAAGTGGTCACCACCGTTTCTTTTATTTCAAACTTGGAGGATTTTATACCTTCATGATTAGTTTCATAGAAATCCTTTCTGTATTAGCATTCGTGGCAACCTTGGCTTTTTTAATTCGAAGAAACTTATTGAAATTGCCACGTTTCACCATGAAGGAACTTATGGGTTGGCCTGCGAAAGATGCCAATATCATCCTGATTGCTGAAGTGGTCCTTATCGCGTGTATTTTCAGTATGAACGGTGCGGATGAAGTATTGTACAGTCGAGGTGGATCTCATGTCGCATTCGCTAAAGGACATTTTGATTTCGCTATTTCTTCTTATCTAGGTCCGATTCTTTTCGGAAACTTAAGCATCGATGCACTTCAAGTTATCGAACGTATCGGATGGTGGGGACATATTTTGATGGTGTTTGCGTTCTTGAATTACCTACCCTATTCAAAACATTTTCACATCTTATTGGCCTTCCCAAATACATTCTATTCAAACCTAGAGCAAAAAGGAAAGTTTACAAATATGGAATCTGTGACCAATGAAGTGAAGTTGATGTTGGATCCAAACGCAGATCCGTATGCGGCTCCCGCAAATCCAGAGGAAGCACCGAAGCGTTTTGGAGCGAAGGATGTCACTGATTTAACTTGGAAGAACTTATTGGATGCCTACACCTGTACGGAATGTGGACGCTGTTCATCTTCTTGTCCAGCGAATGTAACAGGAAAACTCTTGTCTCCTCGAAAAATCATGATGGACACCAGAGATCGTTTAGTTGAGGTTGGAGAAAATTACCGAAAACATGGCAAAGGATATGATGACGGTAAAAGCCTGATTGGGGATTACATAACTGAAGAAGAACTTTGGGCTTGTACAAGCTGTAACGCTTGTGTACAAGAATGTCCAGTGAACATCGATCCATTATCCATTATTGTGGACCTGCGTCGATACTTAGTTATGGAGGAATCGAAAGTACCAAGTGAATTAACCGGTATGTTAACCAACATCGAAAACAATGGTGCTCCATGGCAATTTGCACAATCAGAACGATTGAATTGGGCGAACGAAGATTAAGACAAGCAGCTAATAAAGCAAAAAAAACTGACTATGAGAGTTCCTACAATGGCCGAGATGATGGCAAATGGCGAGACACCTGAAATTCTATTTTGGGTTGGATGTGCTGGAAGTTTTGATGATCGCGCAAAAAAAATCACCAAAGCAATTGTAAAAATATTGAATAAATGCCAAGTGAACTTTGCTGTACTGGGCACCGAAGAAAGTTGTTCTGGTGATCCTGCAAAACGCGCTGGAAACGAATTCACTTTTCAGATGCAAGCCATGATGAATATCGAAGTGTTGAACGCATATGAGGTAAAGAAAATCGTTACCGCTTGTCCGCACTGTTTTAATACCTTAAAAAATGAATATCCAGAACTTGGTGGGAATTATGAAGTGATTCACCACACTCAACTCATACAAGACCTCATCAATACTGGGAAACTCGTTTTAGAAGGAGGAGAAACCTTTAAAGGAAAGAAGATTACATTCCATGATCCGTGTTATTTGGGACGTGCGAACGACGTTTATGAAGCTCCTCGTTCATTAATCGAGAAATTGGATGCTGAGTTAGTGGAAATGAAACGTTGCAAAACCAAAGGACTCTGTTGTGGAGCTGGTGGAGCACAAATGTTCAAAGAAGCGGAGAAAGGCAACAAAGAAATCAACATAGAGCGCACAGAGGACGCATTAGAGACGCATGCGGAGATTATTGCTACTGGTTGTCCATTTTGCAACACAATGATGACTGACGGCGTGAAGAACTTCGAGAAAGTAGGAGAAATAAAAGTAATGGATGTAGCAGAATTAATTGCACATGCAGCAGACTTATAATATCCCCTCTCACTTCCCTATGGATGCACGTTTGTGGGTCTTTGTTGGAGATCGCAAAATGTCAGCAACGGAAATTTCCTGGTTGAATGAATCTTTGACGCAATTTGTATCATCATGGCAAACACACGGTAAATCACTCGATGCAGTTGGATTCGTTTTACACGAAGCAGCGATGGTTATCGTTGCCAATGAAAATGCCGTGAAAGCTTCTGGTTGTTCCATGGATAAAATCAATCATCTTGTAAAAGATGTTGGAAGACAATTATCCATTGATTTCTTCAATCGTATGAATGTTCTTCTTCCTCATACCGAAGGAAACTATGAACTCGCTCGATTTGAAATGGGTGCTGAGAATATGATTCATTCTGCGATGCAGGAATGGAGGGAACTCACAAATTTATTTTAATTCTCACTTCACCTTATTGGTGATTCTTACCCAAGCATCCCTCAACCATTTAAGCCAAACAAAAAACAGAATTGGGGCAACAATGACCACCAACTTGTTGTAATTCCATGCTGCCTGAAAATCAAAATGAATAAAGTGTTGAACGGCTCTAGTGATTCCACAGCCATAACATTGCTGATCTAGCAGCAAAACTGACAAACATAGTGACTGACCCTGGTCAAAAAAAGAAGCGGGCAATAGCACTAGCACAATTGGCAAGACTATTAACCCGCTAAAAACGATGTATTTCAAATTCTCTATGAGTTTTTGCTCACTACGATGAAAGCATGAATGATTCCAGGAATCCCACACAGACATGTTAAAAGGATATTAACAATTACTTCTTTAACATCCCAATCTGTTACTAATCCAACAGCAACAAAAGGAAAAAAGAAACATAAAGCATATAATAACCCAACTGGAACGTCATCACTTTTACTTTGTGATTTCAACGCTTTTTTAAGTGCTTTAACTTCTTGTTTAGCAACTTGTTTTACTTCTTTATTTTTTGGACTATTTTGAATCGTTATTGCAGACATTCCTTTAATGTCATTCGCAACCGTTTTTGTATCCATTACAACTGGTGCCGCATCAACAGATGCCACATCATTTTGCGGGACAGAAGTCGCCGTTGCCTCAACCGCTGCTTCATATGTATCCGCAGTTGTCACATTCACTTTCGGTGCTTTAATCACTTGTGCAGCAGCTAACTCCTCAATTTCAGAATTCACTTCTACTTGTTTATCCTTTTTAGAAATTCCACTCATGGCATGCCATTGAACGTTAAATCCGTTTCGGTAAACTCTTTTTTCTACCGTACATGAAGCAACCAAAAATAAAATGGAAGCAGTTACTAATAAAATTTTTTTCATAATAATGTGTTTTAAAGTTTGCCTAAAGATATAAAATATTCAATTCTCCTATTTAAAATTAATAGAAATTTATATCAATATGAACTTGTTGCCCCTCCAATTTGTTCGATGGGATGCCATGTCGTTTTGATTTCCTGAAAGTTAGAAATGAACGCAATTCCTTGTGCATCTTCCTGAAGCCAGTCCTCGTTTATAACCACTACTCGTTTTAGGTTATCAACCGCCGATAGCTGTGTTGATTTCACTATTTCGTTTGAAGCATTGGATAGAAAAAGGGCATTCACATCCATGTGTTCGGCAAGTGTTGGTAGCATTTCATTGGCGGAACCAGTTAAAATGTTCACCACACCTGCTGGCAAGTCAGCTGTCGCTAATACCTCGGCAAATGTAATTGCGCAAAGTGGAAGCTGTTCAGATGCAATTAATACAACAGAATTACCGCCTGCAATAACTGGCATCAATTGAGAGACCAACCCCAATAAACCGCTTTGTTCATCTGCTAAAAGTCCAACTACACCTGTTGGTTCTGCAACTGAAAAATTAAAGTGCGAGGAATTAACCGGATTTACTGAACTTAAAATCTGCTGGTATTTATCGCACCATCCGGCATAATACACAATTCGATCGACACATGTTTCGATTTCAATTTGTGCTCGTTCAATGGTCTGCCCCTGCTGTGTTAATTCTTCTATAACTTGCGCTTTACGTCCACCTAACATTTCTGCTATTCGATACAAAATTTGCCCACGGTTGAATGCACTTCGCTCCGACCATGGTCCAAAGGCTTTTCGTGCAGCTTGCACGGCATTACGAATGTCTTTTTTCGAGGATTGACAAACATTGGCTATTGGATTTCCCGCTGCATCATTTATCACGTAGGTTCTTCCAGATTCCGTTCTTGGAAATTGGCCGCCGATGTAGATTTTGTATGTTTTTAATATGTTCATTTTAATGGGCTAATTATCTAATGTGCTAATGGACTAATGTGCTAATTATCTAATGTGCTAATTATCTAATGTGCTAATGTGCAAATTATCTAGTGTGCTAATGGTTTAATGTGCTTCCGCCGCGGTGGAGTGCTAAATGTTGTCTTACTTCAAATATGCTTCGAGGCCGTGGAGTCCGCCTTCGCGTCCAAAACCACTTTCTTTGTAGCCGCCGAAGGGTGAGGCTGGATCGAATTTATTGTATGTATTGGCCCAAACGACTCCCGCGCGAAGTTTGGATGTGAGGTTAAAGATCCGTGATCCTTTGTCTGTCCATACGCCGGCGGCAAGCCCATAAGGAGAATTATTCGCTTTTTGAATCACCTCATCAATTGTCCTAAACGTTTGTATGGTTAATACTGGTCCAAATATTTCTTCTTGTGCGATGACGCTTGATTGTGCAACATTTGTGAAAATCGTCGGTCGGCAATAATATCCTTTTAACGGAAGTTCACATTCCACTTGAAACATTTCAGCTCCCTCTTTTATTCCAATTTTTAGGTAATTTTCAATCGTTTCTAATTGTTCTTTCGAATTTATCGCGCCGATATCGGTATTCTTATCTAAAGGATTACCGAGGTATAGACTTTTCATGCGTTGTTTCAATTTTCGAACAAGTTCTTCTGAGATGGATTCCTGCACATACAAACGAGATCCGGCGCAACAAACATGTCCTTGATTGAAAAATATTCCATTTACGATCCCTTCAACTGCTTGGTCTATTGGTGCATCTTCTAAAACAATATTTGCTGATTTTCCACCTAACTCTAAACTTACTTTTTTGGTTGATCCCGCGACTGCCCTTTGAATCAACTTGCCAACAGCTGTGGAACCTGTGAATGCAATTTTATCTATATCCGAATGATTAACAATTGCGGCTCCTGTATCTCCGTGTCCGGTCACAATGTTTACGACACCGGCTGGAAGTCCAGATGCCTCAATGATTTCCGCTAATTTTAATGCTGTCAAAGATGTACTTTCTGCTGGTTTCAAAACAACTGTATTTCCTGCTGCAAGTGCGGGTGCAATTTTCCATGCCGCCATCAATAAAGGGAAATTCCAAGGGATGATTTGTCCGGCAACACCAATCGATTGAATATTTCTATTCGGAAAAGCATCTTGTAATTTATCCGCCCATCCTGCGTAATAGAAAAAGTGGTTGCAGGCCAATGGAACATCTATATCTCGCGATTCACGAATCGGTTTTCCACCATCTAACGTCTCAATTAACGCTAATTCCTTTGCATGCTCTTGCATTAATCGGGCAATTCGAAAAATGTATTTCGCACGTTCTGATGCTTTCATGACAGACCACACCTCCACATATGCTTTTCGGGCTGCTTTAACCGCTAAATCAACATCGTCTTCAGATGCCCAAGCGATTTTTGCTAATTTCTCTTCATTTGCGGGATTAATCGTGTCAAAATAGCGATTAGTGGATGGTTTCACCCATTTTCCATCAATGAAAAGATCATATTTCTCCTTTAACTGAATATGTAATGTCCCTTCTAAAGAGGGTGCATATTCCCAATTATTATTTGATTCTGTCATAATTAATCGATCGTAAAATAATCAGCTGATTGATATTTACCTGTGACTTGTTTCATGTATTGCATTAACACATCATTCGCTAGGCTACTAGCTCCGAATCGAAACCATTCATTTGTTAACCACGCTTCACCCAAGATTTCCTTGACCATCACTAAATTATGAAGGGCCAACTTGGAAGTTGAAATTCCACCTGCTGGCTTCATTCCTATCATAATTCCCGTGCGGTCAAAATGATCTCTAATCGCCATTAACATTGCATACGTTACTTGCATTGTTGCAGCTGGCTGAATTTTTCCCGTTGATGTTTTAATGAAATCTGCACCTGCGTGAATAGCAATATCACTTGCTCTTCTAACCTGGTCGAGGTTAGCAAGTTCACCCGTTTCTAAAATAACTTTTAATCGTTTCTCTCCACAAATTTCTTTTATCGCAGCGATTTCATCAAAGACAAAATTATATTCACCGGCTAAAAATTTACCGCGCGAAATAACCATATCAATTTCATCTGCACCTGCATCTAATGCGTATTGTGTATCTGACTTTTTTACCTCAAAGGTTGATTGTCCTGATGGAAAAGCGGTTGAAACAGAAGCGATTTTTATTGCACTATCTCTTAGTGCTTCTCTGGCAACTGAAACCATTGTTGGATAAACACAAACTGCAGCAACTGTTGGTAATCCTTCTTGAAAATCATGAAGATGTTGTGCTTTATAACACATTTGACGGACCTTATTTGGAGTGTCTTTCCCCTCCAATGTTGTCAAATCAATCATGGATAAGACCATTGATAATCCCTGCATTTTGGAAGGACCTTTGATGCTCCTCGTTTGAAAACGTGCTACGCGTTCTTCCACCCCAACTTTATCAATCGTTGGTGGCTTTGGAATTTGAGAAAAAAGAGATTTTTGGGCTTTCATAATTAATATCAAGCTCAAAAATAGGAAAAAACTAAGCTACGACTATTTATTCTTCGTCAGAATCGTCGTCATCTGCTTTATCATCATCAAATGAGTCATCGAAGTCATCATCTTCATCATCTTCCACTTCGTCATCTTTGATGTCTGCTACCTCATCGAAATCATCGTCATCGTCTTCTGCAACGGGCTTAGATTTTGGTACAACTTTGCTTACTTTCACTAAGTAAATTACCTCATCCGTTTCCCAAATTAACGCATCCAAGGTTTCTCCCGTGGGCGTTTTAATTGATGTTAAATGGTTGATATACCCATCCGGATAATCCCTGAGAATTTGTTTTTTCTGGTCAATGGATAATTTATCGTAACTGATAATGGCTCTTCTCTTTGACATAGTTTGATGAATAATTATAGGGCAAAATTAATTTTTTTGTATTTCCAAAAATCAAACTTG
Source organism: Crocinitomicaceae bacterium (assembly GCA_044240055.1). Lineage (GTDB taxonomy): Bacteria > Bacteroidota > Bacteroidia > Flavobacteriales_D > Crocinitomicaceae > UBA952. The sequence continues at coordinate 23,943 of JBIIAG010000002.1, forward strand.
AGCAAAATATTAAAAATATTTTTTTCAATTGAAAATGAACTAGATATTAACACTCTGTTACTGAATAAACAAGCTATGTATTTTCAAAGGAAAAATAATGAGAACTTGTTCCTACATTTGCAGGCGATTCTTTATCTTTAGCTTATGTCCAAAACCAAATCAGCATTTTTCTGCCAAAATTGTGGTCACGAAACCCCTAAATGGCTTGGGAAATGTCCATCGTGTCAGGAATGGAATACTTTTGTTGAAGAGATTTTGGAGAAGACAACGAAACATGTCGTTTCTTTTTCAAAGGATACAAAAGCAAGTAAGCCATTATTAATTCAAGACGTAGAACAAAGCGAAGAAAACCGTATTTTTCTGCAGGACTTCGAGTTAAATCGCGTATTAGGAGGCGGAATTGTTTTAGGCTCTATTTCCTTATTAGGCGGAGATCCTGGGATCGGAAAATCTACGCTTTTACTTCAGCTCGCGATCAAGGAACGATTAAAAGTACTGTATGTTTCGGGGGAGGAAAGTGATCAACAGATTCGCATGCGTGCTGAACGACTTGGTTTGGAAAACGATCAATGTTATTTATTGACCGAAACAAATCTCCAACAGATTTTAACACAAGCTAACGAGGTTCAACCACAACTACTAGTAATTGACTCGATTCAAACACTTCATACAAATTCGATTGAAAGTTCACCGGGAAGTGTTGCCCAAGTGAGAGAATGCACCGCAAATTTGCTGCGTTTTGCCAAACAAACGAATATCCCTGTGTTTTTAATTGGACACATCACTAAAGATGGGACAATTGCTGGTCCAAAAGTATTGGAACACATGGTAGATACTGTTTTACAATTTGAAGGAGATCGTCACCATATATACCGATTGCTCCGTTCAATTAAGAATCGTTTTGGGTCTACCAACGAATTAGGCATCTATTCCATGCAGGGACATGGATTAGTTCCGGTTGAGAATCCATCCGAAGTACTCGTTTCTGGAAATGAGTCATTAAGTGGCGTAGCTGTTGCATCCATGGTTGATGGAATTCGCCCAATTTTAATTGAAGTACAGGCCCTTGTTAGTTCTGCTGCTTATGGAACTCCACAACGTTCCTCTACTGGGTTTGATGTCAAACGATTGAACATGTTACTTGCGGTATTGGAGAAAAGATGTGGGTTTAGATTGGCAGCAAAAGACGTTTTCTTAAACATTGCAGGTGGGATTAAAGTTGATGATCCGGCGATTGATTTAGCTGTTGCGATGGCGATTTTATCCTCGAATGCGGACATTTCAATTCCTAAAACCGTTTCTTTTGCAGCCGAAATCGGATTATCTGGTGAACTACGTCCTGTGAATCGTTTAGAGCAACGTTTATCAGAATTAGAAAAAATGGGCTACGAAAAAATCATTGTTTCCTCCTATTCAAAGGGAATCGAAAAAAAACACAAGCACATTCAAATTGTTCCGTGCGCAAAAATAGAGGAAGTGGTTCGCGCCGTTTTCGCTTAATAACATTTATTTATGTCTAGACTAGTTCTTGTTCCCACACCAATTGGAAACCTTGAGGATATTACACTTCGAAGTTTACGCTATTTGAAGGAAGCGGATTTATTATTTGCGGAGGATACTCGTGTCACGCACAAACTTTTAAAGCATTACGAGATTTCAAAAAAAGTTTTGGCGTTTCATGCACACAATGAGCACCGCTTTTTAGAAAAGAGCATCGAAATCATTGAGCAACAAAATTGCACTGTATTGGTTTCAGACGCCGGAACACCGGGCATTTCCGATCCGGGATTTTTATTAGTTCGAGCTTGTATTGAACGTGGAATTGATGTTGAATGTCTTCCTGGCCCGACTGCTTTTGTGCCAGCACTTGTTTCAAGTGGCTTTCCATGCGACAAATTTATTTTTGAAGGATTCCTTCCTCACAAAAAAGGACGCCAAACCAGATTAAAAATATTAGCACAAGAGTCTCGGACAATGGTGCTGTATGAATCACCACATCGATTGGTGAAAACGTTGGAGCAAATGTTGGAATTCTTCGAGCCGGAGCGTCAAGTTGTAGTAGCAAGAGAAATTACCAAACATTTTGAGACGTACCACCGAGGAAATGTTGCCGAGCAACTTGCCTATTTTAAAGTAAATCCACCTAAAGGAGAAATCGTTTTATTAATTAAAGGATTTGACGATTAAAATCGAACAAATTCAGTTAATTTTGAAGAGTGCAATTTAAAGACGTCATAGGGCAAAGTGAATTAAAAAAGGATTTTATTCGAGAAATCAAGCAAGGTAAAATCGCGCACGCCCAACTTTTCATGGGGACACTTGGAAACGGAGGACTCCCTCTTGCTTTAGCTTTTACACAGTACTTATTTTGTAAAAATCCCAGTGATACCGATAGCTGTGGTGTTTGTCCATCTTGTTTGAAAGTTCAAGATTTACAGCATCCAGATGTACACTTTGTTTATCCGGTCGTACAAGCAATCAATAAGATTTCAGGGGCGTTTGCTGCAGATTGGCGTGCGCAACTAAAAGAAGAACCTTATTTTGATGCCTACAGCTGGACAAAACGAATTGATCCAAAGGAGCGAAAACCAATCATCGGTACCGACGAAAGTGTTGAAATCATACGGAAGTTAAACTTAAAATCTTACGAAGGCGGTTATAAAATCATGCTGATTTGGTTACCCGAAGAAATGAATTCGACCTGTTCTAACAAATTATTGAAGATTCTCGAGGAACCACCAAAAGACACCTTGTTTTTACTTGTTTCGGAGGATCCATCTAAGCTTTTGGTCACGATTCAATCCCGAACACAATTTATACGCATACCGAAAATTGAAAGCGAACAATTGACACAAGAATTGATGAAGCGCTTTCAGTTAGAAAAAACCCAGGCTGAATCAATCACTGCATTTTCTGAAGGGAATTACATTCAATCGCGTGAATTTCTTAAAGAATCTGACGATAAAGGTATCTACCGGGAACAATTCATCCAGTTAATGCGCACCTCCTATAAAAAAGATGTGTTGGGAATGATGAATTGGGCAGATGAACTATCAACTACAGGTAAGGAACGACAAAAATTGTTCATCCAATATGCGTTACACATGTTCCGGCAAAGTTTGTTGTCTAATTACATGGGAGATGTTTTACTGCGTATTTCTAGTGAAGAAGAACAATTTTTAAAAAATTTCGCACCCTTTATATCAGGAAATAACATTCGAGAATTCATCGAAACATTTGATGACGCTTATTATCACATTGATCGAAATGCAAATGCGCGTATTCTTTTTACTCAGATGTGTTTTCAAACCATGCGTTTCATCCATCAAGCATAATTCGTTTAACTGAAATGATTAACTTTACCTAAAATTAAATTATGGGTTGCTCATCATGCAGTAGTGGCGGTGGTACACCGAATGGATGTAAGAACAATGGTACTTGCAGCAGCGGTGGTTGTAATAAATTAGAAGTGTATGACTGGTTGGCAAATATTGCCTTACCTGCTGGACAAGCCCCTTACGACATTGTTGAGGTACGTTTTAAAAATGCTCGAAAAGCATTTTATAGAAATGGTGGAAACCTTACATTACAAATTGGAGACTTGGTTATTGTGGATACTGCACCAGGTTACGATGTTGGTGTCGTTTCCGTTGTTGGAGAGCTAGCTCGCGTTCAAGTGAAGAAAAAAGCGCCAAACTTCAAAGCAATGGAAGCGCGTAAAATTATGCGTATCGCCAATCAAGAAGAAATCGATAAATGGATTAAAGGAAGATCTCTTGAAAAAGACCTCATGACTCAATCTAGGGTTTTAGCGATGAACTTAAATCTGGATATGAAGATTTCAGATGTAGAATACCAAGGAGACTTGAGCAAAGCTACATTTTATTACACAGCCGAGGGACGCGTTGATTTTCGTCAATTGATTAAGGATATGGCTGATAAATTCCGCGTTCGAATTGAAATGCGTCAGATAGGAAGCCGTCAAGAATCTTCTCGATTAGGTGGAATTGGTTCTTGTGGACGAGAATTATGTTGTTCAACTTGGCTAACTGATTTTAGATCCGTCTCCACATCAGCAGCTCGCTACCAACAATTATCTCTAAATCCGCAGAAATTAGCAGGACAATGTGGGAAATTGAAGTGTTGTTTAAATTACGAATTGGACATGTATTTAGATGCAATCAAGTCCTTTCCAAAAACAGACACAAAACTTCATACGGAAAAAGGGGATGCATTTCATATTAAAACGGATGTGTTCAAACGCATTATTTGGTACGCCTATCCTGGTGAAATGGGAACAATCGCTTTGAGCCCGGAACGCGTTGCTGAAATTAAAAAACTCAACAAAGATGGCGTTAAGCCAAAAGATTTACTTGAATTCGTGAAAGTTGAAAAGGTTGTAGAAATAGGTTATCAAAACGTTGTTGGACAAGATAGCGTCAATCGTTTTGAAAAAAGTTTCGCAAAGAAAAAACGCCCAAATAACAAGAAACGAAATCCAAATAGCCCAAATGCTTCCACTGAAGCTACTCAAGCAAAAGGAAACAGACCACCAAACGCAGCTCAACCAAAAGGGAATAATCAGCAAAGAAACAAACCGGTTAATTCCGGAAATAAACCAAACAATGCTGCCAATAAAGGGAATAATAGAACGAACAATCCACAAGGAAATACGGATGCGCAGAGTTAGTTTATTTTTAGGTTTATGTATTATTCTATTTTCGTGTAAGGAAGATTCATTTTACACGAAGTCATATACCTTTTCGAATAATACTTGGAGACAAGATGTAAAACCGGTATTCAAAGTAGACATTCAGGATACGAGTATTCTCTATGATTTTGTGGTAACTGTGCGCACAACAACAGATTACGCATACAACAATCTCTGGGTATTTTTGAATACAAAACCTCCTCATGGACAGGAAGTAAGGGAGCCTTATGAGATAAAAACCACTTATCCAGATGGAAATTGGATTGGAAAAAAAACGGGGACAATTGTAGAGCATGAACTCATCTTTAAAAGAAGAAAAGTTCCATACAAAGGACTCTATACTTTTACGTTTGAGCAAGCAATTACACAAAAAACGGTCGATGAAGTTTTGGACATCTCCATGGAAGTAAAACGAACAATTGAGTAAAATGCGCTTTAGACGATTAAGTTCTGAAGAATTATTCGCCCTAGAAACAGAATTCAAACAATTCTTGGTAGTTCATGAGCAATATAACGAAGAATGGCGGTATCTTGCTGAAAACAATCCCGAAAAAGCCGAACAGTTTATTGAACTGTTTAGTGATCTTGTTCTGGAAAAGGTATATAACCAAGTGTCGTTTTTAGTTCATTTCAGTAAGGGAATGGTCTCCTTTTTCGATATGTCAAATGACCCGCTTAAAGCATACCACATTAAGTGCCCTGATCATCTTTCTTTACAGAATGAAACACAATTAGAAACGATCTTAAGCAACCAATTCGAGGTTCTTCAGTTTTATTTTGGAGAGAAAAAATTGATGAAAGATAAAGCTGATGAAGTATTTGATCTGATATCAAAAGGCAGTGAAGTTTGTGAGGATGCCTATTTCCAGAAATACGCTAAACTATTTAGCAGAATTGAAAAAAATCAACGCTGAGGACATCTTTTTTTGTTTTTCTCCGTTTATAAACATAAATTTGACTATTAATTGCCTAAACCATTGTATTCTATGAAAACATTCAAGTTCGCTATAATTGGGTTCACACTTGTGTCATTATTCAGTGCCTGTATTGAACACGAGGTTATTCCACCGCCAACGAACAAAGTAGATTTAAATGCTAGTTTAGTTGGATATGTAAATGGCACTCAATTTGAACTAACTCAAAATGTTGATGGGTACAATGCAATTACTGAAGATACAGCAGTTGTAATTGCATCACCAGCCTTATCTAAAGTTATTTATACATCAACATTTTTTTCAAACCAAAATGCTCAATCATTGAGTTTGATGTTTGGAACACTTGACTATGATGCTTCTGCGAATACGGAACCGACATTAAGTATGTTTAATGATTGGCACATGTCAAACTCTGGAATTCCAATTTTATTCAAGGATAAAGCGACTATGGTTAATCAAAGTGTTGACGGTGTTCAAGTTACTTACACGGACAATACAGGTAAAATTTGGTATTCAAGAGAAACAGACCCAGGTCAAATCGCGAATTTTACCATTTTAAAACAAGCATCTGACGGAACAGGTGACTATTCTTTATTTGAAGTAGCGTTTTCTTGTAAAGTTTGGTACGTTGACCCACAAACAAGTTTAGAATCTTCACTAAATATTACCAATGCCAAGTATCGTGCATGGTTTAAAAGGTAATTGAATAGATGAGTGAAGTCCTAAAAATAGCTATCATTGGCGATTACAACTTCACCTACAACGCGCATCACGCGACCAATTTATCTTTGGACCACGCATCGGATTTTCTCGAAACGGAAGTCAATTACTATTGGATAAAAATCAATGAGGCCATTCAATACAAACCTGTTTATTATGAGCAGTTTGATGGAATCTGGATTGCACCTGGCCCTTTTCTCAATCACTTCTTTCTAAACGGAGTATTTAAAGTGATTTCAGAATCAAAAGTCCCTGTTTTTTTAACCGGCGAAGGTTATAAGTACTTTTTTGAATACCTCATCTCTATCAATCAATTAAATCCTTACGGCGAGAAATTAATTTCTGATAATCTGATAGAAGGCAGTCAATTTGAACGTGTAACAATTTACCCGAAAACGAAAGACATCGTAAAACTGTACGAAAACTGTAATCATACCGAGCTTAGTTCATCTCGCTTCAGTTTATACCCGCAACTAACAGAACAATTAAATGGTCATTTGATTGATATCGAAGCAACAAATCAGTTTGATGACCCTGAGATTGTGACCTTAAGAAACCACCCGTTTTTTATGGCTTGTAGTTTTTGTCCTCAAATATCCTCTACACGAGACCTACCTCATCCCTTGATTTATACTTTTTTAAAAATGGCAAGGGAACTTTCAACCTCAAAGTTCAGTCAATTTGTTTAGTGCCGAATAGTACAATAAGCACCTTACTGGTTTTTTGAAGATTTCCTCTAGTAGTTTCGAGTAGGCAACTATTTGCTCCATGTGACTTTGGTTTATTTTACCTGTTTTGAAGTCTATCACAATGATTTCATCCGATTTAACTAAAACCTTATCTGGTTTTTTCACATCATTTTCACCGGCTAACACTGACTGCTCATTTAGCGATTTTTCAATGTTCATCAAATAATTACCTTCTTCCATTTTATTCCAAAAAGCTTGAGCGCATTCACGTAAACGCTGTTCATTTTTTTGCTCTATGTTTCCTTCCTTAAGTAATTTCCCTAACACTTCGTCTGTTTCACCATTCGATTGACAAAGGGACATTAATAGGTGGAAATCATTCCCAAAACGTTGTTCTTCTTGTTGTATTTCCGTTTCGTCTTGGAACACTTTTCTAAACACAATATCAGGGTACCATAACCGTTGACCAAAGTCGATGGGGATGTATAAATTATCTGTGGAATCCTCTTTAGCTGAAATGGGTTCAGTCTGTCCAATTTGCAATAAGCCATCATCTGTCATACCGAGGTTCAGTCCTTCAAGTTGATCGTGAATCATTGCTCCAAATTTTCCTTTTTCAAAATCATTTAGCGCATACAACCTTAATTTTGGACGAGTCATTCCAACGTAAAATAGGTTCATTTTATCTAAAAGAATCAAATTGTTTTCTTCTCTCGCAAAATCATCTAATTCAGGTATTTGTTGGTTTTTTCCTGGAAAGGCATACAAGATTTTATCTCGTACTTCCATTAAATACCTGCCGTTAGTATTCATGGAAATGGTAAAGTCCATGTTCGGAATTATCACTACAGGAAACTCTAAACCTTTCGATTTATGAATGGTCATAATTTTCAAAGCGGATTGTGTGTCAGGCATTTGCAACGCAATTTTATCCTTTTGAGCATCAAAAAATTCAAGAAAATGATGAATATCTGATTGACGTGCGAGTTGAAACCCATAAATCACATCCATAAAATGATGAAGGTATGGTTCTTCGGTTTCTTTCCAATCCATTAATTTCATGAATTTCTGTACTAAGTCATACACACTTTCGTAAGTAGTAAAGAAAGAAGAAGTTCCGCCAAAATGATCCGTTAAAAACCGTGTGTCATTGAAAATACGGATGGACTTTCCATCCTTTTGAACCACTTCAAAGTATCCTAGGTAATCAGCGGTAGAAGTTCCTTCATGAAGTCTGAAGAACAATTCCGCAAAACGCTTTGTCTCCGTTGTTTTCTTCGGGGATGCGCGTCTTCTTAAATAGGATAAAATCAATTGAACTTGCGCATCCTTAGAAACTAATAGAGAATCTTGAGAAACCACTTGGTATTTTCGTTCGGTTAGTCCAACCGCTAGCGTATTTCCAAGTCTATTGGTTTCCGTTAAAATACAAATATCACCAGGTTCAAATCCAGCTTGTAAAGATTCTTCTATAAATCCTATTACTTTTTCTAAACGTTCGTCAAATGTTATTTTTTGTTGAATGGATTCAATGTGAATATAGCCGCTTTTTTGTTGGATTGGTTCTTGTTTCAAATCTTGATAGAAATGAGCCATGTTCGCAGGCAAGCACTTTGATAGTCCCTCAAAAAGCAGGTTGTTAAATTCAACGATTTCCTTTGCGGAACGAAAATTGGAAGGAAGAACACGTTTTGCACCTCGACTTGCAAAAGAGGCACTTTTAGCGGCTATTTGACGGTCATTTTCCGGATTGTAAATTGCTGGAAGGCTTACAAACTGTTCAGCGAGTCCATTATTGAAACGGTAAATTGATTGTTTTGCATCACCTACGATTAAATTCCATCGGTTGTTTGCCAAAGATTCTTGGATTAATGGAATTAAATTTAACCATTGAAGTCGAGATGTGTCTTGAAATTCATCTAAAAGAAAATGTTCAAATCGGACACCTAATCTTTCGTAGATGTATGGAGCCTCTTCGTCCCTAACGAGTTTACTTATTAACTTATTGAATTCCGATATCCGTATCAATTGTTCATCGTTCATCATGAGCTGAAGTTGTTTTCCTACATGTTGTAATAAGGCCATGTTAAAGAAATTCTTTCGGTACAACTCAATCAAATTAAATGCAGCTAAGTCAGTTAAATAACGTTCATTCAAACGAATTACATCCTCTTTTAAGGACAATGGAATGGCCAATTTAGAATTTGGCTCCATTAGTTTTATGACTGTTGCAGAGAATAGTCCGTCATTATTTGAATTAATCTTGGGGAAAGCATTCTGCACATTTAACTTCACAAAATTGTTAACTGTTCGACTTTTGTCTGGGATTTCAGATAGGTTTAAATCTAAGTTGAAAAATTCATCGTGAACGTGCTTAGCATCGGCAAGAAAAGCCGTTAATATTTGATTCCGATCTTCAAATAATCGTGTATAGTTTCCTCTTGTAAGTTCAAGTTGTAATAATTGTTGAATTTTTTCAGCATTTTTCTCCTTCCCGAGCATGGAAGAAAATTCAATCAATTGTTTGCGGAAATTCCAACTATTTCCATCTTCTAAATTTGCTTTTGAATATTGATACATCCAATCCGTAAGGTCCTCTGCACCCGGAGCACCTAATTGATTCATCAGTAAATCAACAACGTCTTCCGTTACTTGTTTTTCATTTAAAATAACTTCAAAATCTGCTGGAAGGTCTAAATCCCGAGAAAAAGAACGGATTAACCTCAAGTTAAATTTATCAATTGTTGAGACATGAAAATCTTCGTACGCATGCAAAATTCCTTCCAACGCAAGCTTACTCCCCTTGGTTAACTCAGCTGCAGAAAGTCCGGTTTGTTTTTCCAAATCAATCCTCATGATCTCCACTTTTTTATTTTGTGGATCCATATATGCAAGACCGAATAACGTAGAAAGAATTCTTTCCTTCATTTCACTTGCAGCCTTATTCGTAAAAGTCATGGCTACAATGCTTTTATATTTCCTTTTATACTGAGCATCCTTCAATAAAATACTGAGGTATTCAAGAACCAATTGATGTGTTTTCCCGGAACCTGCCGAAGCACTTAAAACACTGAGAGGATGAATGTTTCGGTCAATATTTTGCATAGTTTATATTGAAATTGAATTGGATAAAGAATGTTCAGAGGATTTTTTAAAATTAAGAACAAAATTTGATTGTTTTAAGGTAAATTTGTTACATGAAGAAATTACTCTATTTATTGCTCTTATCGCCCTTACTTTGGAGTTGTGATCCAGAGGAACCGAAACCGATTATTCCAGTAGTGGAAACAGTGAGAGTATCGATCAATCCGACATATGGATCTCAAACCTTCTTCATGGATTCGGTTTATACGACTGCCGAGGGATACAAAGTTAAATTCACCGAATTGACGTGTTATTTCACCTTGTTGGGTAATGGAACCAATCAATTAATCGATGCTGCCTTGTTCAATTTTCGTGAAACAGGTTCAACTTTGGTGGCGAAAGCCGGAAATCACTTAAACTTTGCTAATCTAGCGGGTAAAATTGGCGTTGACTCTAGTTTAAATCACCTCGATCCGTCCGCTTTTCCAAATGACAGTCCTTTGAACATCAGTAACGCAGGACCAATGCATTGGGGTTGGAATCCAGGTTATATCTTTCTGAATTTTGAAGGCAAAGTGGATACAATTGTTGATGCGTCAAATAATCTAGACTTGAGTTTCAGTTTTCATGTTGGAACGGATGCGTATTTGCAATCTTTCAATTTTGAAAATGTCACTTGGCAAGACAAAGGAAATAACAGTTGGGAATTGCCTTTGAAATTAGATTTAGCGAGCTTTCTTTCAAATCCATTGAGTCCAATTAACTTGAAGGACGAACATTTGACACATACTGGTGCTGGACAAGAGTCCTTAACACAAAAAGTGATTCAAAACTTCAAAAATGCGTTAACATTATACTAATGAAATTCGTAGTTGTTTTCTCTTTTTTGTTTCTATTGGTCGCTTGTCGTAAAGACAAAGCTGATTATACACCTACACCCTATCAATTAAAAATACCAGCGCATTTTCCTGACATGATTATTCCTTCGGATAATCCAATGACCGTTGAAGGAGTTGAACTTGGACGCTTTCTCTTTTACGAAAAACAACTCAGTGGGGACAATTCCATGAATTGCGCTTCATGTCACATGCCTCAAAATGCCTTTTCGGATCCTAATCAATATTCCGTTGGAATTGATGGTATTTCTGGGAATCGTCAATCCATGGCATTGATTAACATTGGGTGGGAGAACTTCTTCTTCTGGGATGGTAGGGAAACAACCTTAGAGTCTCAAATCATTGAACCTGTATCAAATCCCATCGAAATGCATCAATCTTGGAAAGATGCGATTCATAAACTTAATGCTGATGTAAAATACCGAAATCGCTTTTTTAGAGCATTCGGTGAAGAAGGAGTAGATTCGGTGAAAGCAACTAAGGCTATCGCACAATTTATTCGCACCATGATTTCAAGTGAATCTAAATTTGATGTTATGTACAAGTTTGAGAACAATATGGTGTTGAGTACAGCAGAGCAGTCATTATTATCGACCATTGATTTAGACGAGTGGGCGGGTTACGATTTATTCAAAAGTTTAAATGGTGCCGATTGTTTTCATTGCCATAATGGTCCATTAATGCGGGTGAAAAAATTTAGTAACAATGGCCTAGATGCCGCGTTTAGTGATTTAGGAAGAGGTGGTGTCACGCAGAATCCTGAAGATTATGGTAAGTTTAAAGTCACTACACTCCGAAACATTGCTTTAACTGCGCCTTATATGCATGATGGTAGATTTACTACGTTGGATGAAGTCATTGAACATTACTCAAGTGGAATTCATATGAGTCCAACAATTGATCCACTAATCGAATTCGCAAACCAAGGTGGAGTTCAGTTAGACGCACAAGAAAAATATTTGTTAAAGAAATTTTTACTCACATTAAGTGACTACAATTTCATCAATAATCCATCATTTAAAGATCCGAATTAATGGGAGAAAATACGAGACTAACGACCGAAGAAAAAGCATTAAAAATCAACTTAACACCAGATATTTACGGGTGTTTTGCAGAGATTGGTGCTGGTCAAGAAGTCGCTGCAAACTTTTTCAAAGCTGGCGGGAGTTCGGGCACAATTGCCTATACACAGTCTGCTTATGACATGAAGGTTTCAGATTCCATGTATGGAGAAACAATTCGTTACGTCTGTGAAGAGAGACTTACAACAATGTTGGAGACTGAGTTTTTACACCTCCAAGATATTTTGCCAGTTAAGAATAGAGAGGCTCGATTCTTCTCGTTTTGTAATACTGTAGAATCGTTAAATTACCACAAAACAAACCAAGGTCAAGGATGGGTGGGCATGCGTTTCCAATTGGGAATTGATAAGAAACCTAATACTGTTATTTTGCACATTAAAATGCACGACAATAGTCATAAGGCTCAGCAAGAAGCGCTTGGAATATTGGGTGTAAATTTAATCTATGCGTGTTATTTTCAATCTGCCACCATTGATGAATTCATAGACGGAATCGTTCAGCGTCTTCCAAGAGATCGCATGGAAATCGACATGCTTCGAATTTCAGGTCCTGACTTTGAAGAAATGGACAACCGCATTATTGCACTGAATTTAGTTCGACGTGGGATCACCAATGCGACAATGTTCGATTTAGCGAAAAATGTCATGCAGCCTTCAACTGCGTTATACAAAAAAAATATCCTCTTAATGCGTGGACGTTTTCGTCCTGTAACAAAGGTTCACATCGATATGATTGAGAATGCTCGAAAGGAGTTTTTGAAAGAAAATCGGGTGAAAGAAGAAAACTTGGAAGTTGTCTTCGAGTTGACCTTAAAAGATTTAACCGCTGACGGAAAGATTTCAGATAAAGATTTCTTAGACCGTGCAGAACTGCTAGGTTCACTGGGGTATACGGTGATGATTTCAAATTACTTGAAACATTACAAAATGTTAGAATACTTATCTGCTATTGCTAAAGGAAACCTTGTTGGCGTAATCATGGGGGTTTACAACCTTCACATTATTTTCGATGAAAAATATTACGACAATCTTCCGGGTGGATTATTGGAGGCATTTGGACGTGGATTTGGACACAATGTTAAGTTGTATGTTTACCCTGCAATCAATGTAGATACAGGAGAAATTTACGGACTAAACAACATCAAATTGCCTGAAAATCTTACTGGACTTCTTACCTACATGCAAGCGAATGATAAAATTGCTTCCATGCCAGAATATAACGAACGACTGTTACATATTCTTTCAGACGATGTTTTGAGCAAAATTAAATCTGGTGGCGTAAGTTGGGAAGAAGATGTTCCATATGAAGTAGTACAAGCCATTAAGTTTTTTGAATTGTTTGGGTATCAGAAAAAAGCTGTGTTGAACTAATGCCACATATTAAAAATGCCTTGATTCGTTTTCGCATCATCGATCGGATGTTGCGGAATAAGTACAAGCCATTTCCAAGCAAACAAGAACTGCGTGCCGCTTGTGAAGAATCACTTTACGGATCATATGATGGAAATAACATTTGTGATTCGACCATTGAAAAGGATATGTTCAATATGAAGATGGAACATGACGCACCAATCAAATACAGCAAACTTCACAAAGGTTATTATTACGAGGATCAAAATTTCAGTATCAACGATATTCCGCTATCCGAAGATGAACTGAGTTCCATAAAATTTGCTGTTAAAACGCTACAGCAGTTTAAAGAAGTTCCTTTTTTCCAGCAGTTTGGAAATGCCATTGATAAAATTGTCGACCGCGTTTCTATCGGTGGAAATCCTGAAGATGAAGACATTCAGAAATTCGTGCAATTTGAGTCTGTCGTTTCTAGTGGTGGAAATGAACACCTTCCTATGATTTTGGAAGCCATTCGTGGAAAAAAAATGCTTTGGTTCATTTATGCAAGTTTTGTGAAAGGAATCGAGAAACCTAGAAAAGTATCGCCTCTTTTTTTAAAGGAATATAGAAATCGCTGGTACCTCATCTGTTTTGACAAATTGAAAAACGACATCATTACGTACGCCTTAGATCGCATGCAAGAACCGAAAATCCTTGAGGATGAAGCAAGCCTCCCAATCGATTTTGAGCCAGAATTGTATTTTCAAGACACGATTGGAATAACGTCATACAAAGGAAAAGCAGAACGGATTTTATTTAAAGCGAATCCGATTGCAGCAAAGTATATTTCTTCACAACCTTTTCATCAATCCCAAAAGCTAACGAGTGAATCTGCTGAATTTAGTCTATTTGAATTAACTGTTTTGGTATCAGAAGAATTCATCCGAAATTTGCTAGGATACGCCGGGGAATTAGAAGTGTTGGAACCAAAGAGTTTACGTAAAGCGATGGCAGAACGCGCGAAACAACTGAATAAATTATATCAATCGAAATAAGATAATTACCTGTAAAATAGAACTTATGGAAATATTAAAAGAAATCATAAACGGCGTTTGTCGCATTACCTTAAACAGACCAAGTGTCTTCAATTCGTTTAATAAAACAATGGCCTTACAACTGCAAGAGGTATTAGATAATTGTGCGGTTAATCCAGAAATACGTGCCGTTTTACTCACAGGTGAAGGACGAGCGTTTTGTGCAGGACAAGATTTAGCGGAGGCGATTGATCCGGAAGGACCTGAATTAAAATCGATTGTTCGTGATCACTACAATCCAATCATCATCAAAATCAGAGAATTGGAAAAACCAGTTGTTGCTGCCGTGAATGGTGTAGCTGCAGGAGCGGGTGCGAATATTGCTTTGGCATGTGACATCGTGGTGGCAAAAAAATCAGCGTCATTTATTCAAGCATTCTCCAAAATCGGATTAATTCCAGATTCAGGTGGCACTTACTTTCTTCCTAGATTGATTGGAATGCAAAAGGCGATGGCCTTAATGATGACCGGAGATAAAGTTTCTGCGGACGATGCGGAACGAATGAACATGATTTACAAAGTGTTCGAAGATGAGTCCTTCGATGAAGAAGTAATCAAACTTGCTGAAAACTTAGCTACGATGCCAACTTATGGACTCGGATTAACAAAAAAAGCGGTGAATTTGGGATTATTTAATTCACTTGAAGATCAATTAGATTTAGAAGAAAGTTTACAAACAGAAGCTGGAGAAACAGATGACTTCACAGAAGGCGTCAATGCGTTTATACAAAAGCGTCCAGCAGTATTTAAAGGAAGATGAGTAAAATAATTGGAGTAATTGGAGCTGGAACAATGGGTTCTGGCATCGCACAAGTAGCTGCGCAATGCGGACATCCCGTTTATTTGATGGATGCTAAAGCAGAACAATTGGATCGTGCAAAATCAGGCGTTTCCAAATCATTGGATAAATTGGTTGAAAAAGGGAAATTCACTTCTGAACAAAAAACAACCATTGAATCAAACATACACTATGTTACACAACTGGAAGGACTTTCAACGTGCGATTTAATTATCGAGGCAATCGTGGAGAAAATGGAGATCAAGCACAGCGTTTTTTCTGCTTTAGAGAATATTGTTTCGGCAGATTGTATTTTAGCCAGCAACACCTCTTCCCTATCCATCGCATCCATAGGTTCGTCTTTGAAAAAGTCTGATCGCATCATTGGAATACACTTTTTCAATCCAGCAACGATTATGCCATTAGTAGAAATCATTCCTGCGGTTCAAACAAATGAATCTACGATTAACCAAGCTGTTTCCTTGATTCAAAGTTGGGGTAAAACCGTTGTTGTATGTAAAGACACACCTGGATTTATTGTAAACCGTGTTGCTCGTCCATTTTATGGTGAAGCGCTGCGTATTTACGAAGAAGGAATCGCAGATTTTGCGACCATCGATTGGGCAATGACCCACTTTGGTGGATTTAAAATGGGTCCATTTACGTTGATGGACTACATCGGAAACGACGTCAATTACGCCGTTACTGAATCTGTATTTACCGCTTTTTATTACGACCCACGCTTCAAACCGTCATTCACGCAAAAACGACATAGCGAAGCTGGATTTTACGGAAGAAAAACAGGCCGCGGATTCTACGATTACAGTGAAAATGCTGCTGTAATGAGTCCAAACATGGATGAAGTAATTGGAAAACAAATCTTCGAACGGATTCTTGTGATGTTAATCAACGAAGCCTATGATGCTGTATTTATGCAGGTTGCATCGGTTCAAGATGTAGATTTAGCGATGACAAAAGGGGTTAATTATCCAAAAGGGTTGCTAGCTTGGGCAGAGGAACTTGGTTTGGATTCGGTTTTAGCTAAGCTAAACACACTTTTTGACACATATGGAGAGGACCGATACCGTCCAAATGCGCTCTTAAAACGTATGGTTAAAAATGGGGATAAATTTTATTCATAGTCAAGTAGTAAACACTTTAAATTCCCACTGAATATTGTTATTTTTGCACTCTAAAATATTTTAAATGGCATACTTATTTACATCAGAATCCGTTTCTGAAGGACACCCAGATAAAGTTTCAGATCAAATTTCTGATGCATTAATTGATCATTTCATGGCATTTGATCCAAGTTCAAAAGTAGCTTGTGAGACACTTGTAACCACTGGGCAAGTTGTATTGGCTGGTGAGGTTAAATCAACTTCTTACCTAGACGTTCAAGCAATTGCTCGTGAGACGATTCGTCAAATAGGTTATACGAAGTCTGAGTACATGTTTGATGCGAATTCATGCGGGATTTTCTCTGCATTGCACGAACAATCATCAGACATTAACCAAGGAGTTGAGCGTTCAAATCCAGAAGATCAAGGCGCAGGCGACCAAGGAATGATGTTTGGATATGCTACGATTGAAACAGATAACTACATGCCATTGGCATTGGATCTTGCACATAAAATTTTGCAGGAACTTTCTTATATCCGTAATAACGAATTATCCTTAATTCCTTATTTACGTCCAGATGCGAAATCTCAAGTTACGATTGAGTACTCTGACGATAATGTTCCTCAACGCATTGACTCTATCGTTGTTTCTACGCAGCATGATGACTTTGATGCAGAAGCAACAATGTTAGCTAAAATCAAAAAGGACATCATTGAAATCGTGATTCCTCGTGTGAAAGCAAAATTGAAACCAGCACTTCAAGCCTTATTCAACGACGCAATTACTTACCACATCAACCCAACTGGGAAATTTGTGATTGGTGGTCCACACGGAGACACAGGATTAACTGGAAGAAAAATTATTGTTGACACCTATGGAGGAAAAGGTGCTCACGGAGGTGGAGCATTTTCTGGAAAAGATCCATCTAAAGTTGACCGTTCAGCTGCTTATGCAACGCGTCACATGGCAAAAAATGCAGTTGCTGCAGGTTTGTGTGATGAGCTTCTAGTTCAAGTTTCTTATGCGATTGGTGTTGCAAAACCATGTGGTTTGTATGTAAACACATACGGAACAGCCAAAGTTGATATGACAGATGGTCAAATTGCAGAAAAATTGAACGAAATTTTCGACATGCGTCCATACTTTATCGAGCAACGTTTGAAATTGAGAAATCCAATTTACCAAGAAACTGCTGCTTACGGACACATGGGACGTAAACATGAAAAAGTAACCAAATCATTCAAAGCTCCAGATGGATCAGTGATTACAAGAGAAGTAGAATTATTTACTTGGGAAGAATTAAATTACGTAGATCAAGTTAAGGCCGCTTTCGGTTTGTAAAACATAGAAATCCCGGTTCTTCGAATCGGGATTTTTTTTAGCTAAATTTATAAGATGTCAACTTTCAGAACCATTTGGACCACAGAAGACCGCTATGTGGAAGTGATTGATCAACGTGTGCTGCCACATGAATTGATCCATGTTAAATTGATGAACTACAAAGATGCCGATTTAGCGATTCGTAGTATGACCGTTCGTGGCGCACCACTCATTGGAGCAACAGCCGCATATGGAATTTACTTAGCTGTTCGCGAATTAATCGAAGAACAACGCGATGGAGCATTTTTGGATGAAGCTTTTGAAGTATTAAGAGCCTCACGTCCAACAGCTGTGAATTTGTTCTGGGCTTTAGATCGCATGCGCACAGCTTTAGATGAATCAGAAGATTTTCTTAAGACTGCATGGGACGAAGCTGGACGTATTGTGGACGAAGATATCGAAACATGCCGGATGATTGGCGTTCACGGACTTCCCATCATCGAGGAACTTTCTCAAGCAAAAAATGGTGACACTGTTCATATATTAACGCACTGTAACGCTGGAATGCTCGGATGCATCGAATGGGGAACGATTACCTCACCCATTTATCACGCTAAAGCAAAAGGCATTAAGGTTCACGTTTGGGTGGACGAAACTCGCCCAAGAAATCAAGGTTCCAACTTGACAGCTTACGAGTTAACGAAACATGGGATTGACCATACATTGATCGTGGATAATACTGGTGGTCACCTCATGCAACACGGCATGGTCGATATGGTTATTGTTGGAACGGATCGTACCACAAGAAATGGAGATGTTGCCAATAAAATTGGAACCTATTTAAAAGCATTGGCCGCAAACGACAATCACATTCCATTTTATGTGGCATTGCCTTCAACAACGTTAGACATGACTATTCGCGACGGATTGACTGAGATTCCAATTGAGGAACGCGATCAAAACGAAGTGAAATACATTCAAGGGAAACGCAGTGATGGTCAAATTGACTCGGTGTTGATTTGTCCAGAAACAACAAAGGCTGCTAATTACGGTTTTGATGTAACGCCAGCTCGATTAGTGACGGCACTTATCACAGAACGTGGAATATGTCCAGCAAATGAAGCGGGAATATTGTCACTTTTCCCCGAATACAACGAAGCATGAAAATCGTAATCGTTCTTTTCGTATTTCTTTCGAGTGTTTCTTTTGGACAATTGGAGGGTGTTTGGCATAGTTCCTTTAAAGTAGCTGGAAAGTCCTTTTTAATGGATTTGAACATTAAAGGAATCGGCCGAGATGGTTCTGTGACAGTATCCTTTCCAGATCAACCTAAAATAAAACCAGAGGAAATGGTTGAATACGCGATTTTCAAGGACAGTTTGTTTTTCCGTTGGACTCGCTTAGGACTGAGTTTTTCCGGTAAATTGAAAAACGACAGCCTTCAGGGAATCATGAAACAAAGCGGGCTTGAATGGGATGTTTTTTTTACGAAAACAGAACAAGCGCGCATGGAAGTTTCGGGTCGTCCACAAGATCCAGTTGGTCCATTTTCATACGAGCAAAAGGAACTGGAAATCAAGAATAACAAGGTCAACATAGCCGGAACGCTTAATTTACCTAAGGAAACGAATTTCCCAATTGTTATTTTAGTTTCGGGATCAGGTCAACAGGATAGAGATTGCGAACTCGTAGGACACAAACCATTTTGGATACTCGCTGATTACTTGAGTGAAAATGGAATCGCTGTTTTTCGCTATGACGACCGTGGGGTCGGCAAAAGTACTGGAGAGTTTGGTTCTTCAACTGAAACGGATTTCACCAATGATTTACTTGCTGTTTTCTCATACTTAAAGAAAAAATATCCCGGACATCCAATTGGGATTTATGGTCACTCCGAGGGTGGAATTATTGGGCTTCGAGCAGCAGCACATGAAAAAGACATTAGATTCTTAATTGAATCTGCATCTGTCGGTACAAATGGGAAAGATGTTTTGGTGAATCAACAATACGATATTCCCATTGCATCAGGAATGAGTGAAGAGGAAGCAAAATGGAATTCCCGTTTATTTGAAGAGGCCGTCAACATCGTTCTAAAAAAAGAAACAGTTTCATTTCTAAAGGATTATGAAAATTGGCTGGGTACAGTTTGGGAGAAACTTCCAAGCTCTTTCAAAGAAGCTAAATCGATGAATGACATGGCCACCGAAATGAGTGTTTTCATTAACAGTGATTGGGCAAAAGAATTTCTCAGTTATCAAGCGGCTGATTACCTAAAAACGGTGGATATGCCCATGCTTATTCTCAACGGGAAAAAGGACATTCAAGTGCGTTGGGATGAAAGTCAAACTGGATTTAAGAAATCTATGAATGTAAATACCTTAAAACAGTCTACATTCAAGGCATATGACGACTTGAATCACCTTTTACAACCTTGCATAAAATGTAATATCTCGGAATATGCGACGATTGAAACCAGTATGAGTCCAATTGTCATGTCAGATATTTTAACTTGGATAAAATCATTTAAATAATGGAGAAATCAGTTGTTATTGTTGGCGCTACGGGATTAATTGGAAATGCATTGTTGCACGAGTTAATCAAAGAAACGAAAGTCAGTGAAATTCGTATTTTTGTTCGCCGAAAAATTGACGGACTTCATGAAAAGGTGAAGCAAATCATTACAGACTTTCAGGACCTCACCTTACTCAAAGAACAAATTATGGGTGATGTGATTTACTGTTGCGTCGGAACCACGAGAAAAAAAACACCAGATTTAACGGACTATCGAAACATTGATTTTGGCATCAATATTGGCATGGCGAAACTTGCGAAAGAAAATGGTATTTCAACAGTTCATTTGATTAGCGCGATGGGTGCATCTACTAAATCACGTATTTTTTACTCCAAACTGAAAGGTGAAATCGAGGAAGCATTAAAAGAAATACAATTTCCTAATTGTTACATCTATCAACCTTCGATGTTAATTGGAACAAGGTTAGAGTCTAGACCACTTGAGTTTGTTGCCCAAAAATTAATGCTTCTTTTTGAAGGATTGCGTCTTCTTCCTAAAAACGAATACCATAGTATACACGCGGAAACAATCGCGAAATCGATGATAAAAACACTTGGTGAAGAAGTGAAAGGTATACACATTCAACGTTACCAAGAAATGATTCGATAAGTTCCTTAAAGATTTTTTCTAAAAAACAAAAGCCACTCGAAAAAGTGGCTTTTACCTACTGAATATGAGAGGAATGAAATTGTTTACTAAACCCATGTTCTGATTGTTCCTCTTGCTGTTGAATTTTCTACCGTAGATTGATTGGTACGTTTCATTCAGTATCACTATTTGCTATGTTCCGTTGAACAATACAAAGGTGCAACACTAAATGCGACCATGACATGAGTCAAGTCACGTAAGAACCTGATTGATATCAGTTAATGGACGTTTTACTAGTTCTTTTGTGTCCGATTTTTAACACCGACCACATTCGGTAAGCTCCAAAAATGTTTGTTTTCGTCACTTTCCCATGTATCAGAAACCCAACTGCCTACCTTTTGAATGCGGTGCCCATTTACATCGATGAACAAACTTGTTTCTGGTCCACCTTCTAAATAAATGGCATTTCGAATGCCATAAGGCATCTTCAACATAAATTCAATCATTTGATTGTGAGTATAAGGTGAACGACAAAAAATGATGTAAAACTTATTGTCTATTCCTTCCGCTGCAATGATCATACTGCATGATTGAATTTTCTTCTTCCAAAACATAGGTTTTCCATTACAATCAATCATTCGAAGACCCTGTGCATAAGAATTAAATTCATTTTTGATTTGATCAAAATTTTCGCAGGTTAAATCCAAAACTTCAATGTTCTCTCGGTGAATCGCATTTGGACTCATGGCCATCATTAAGTTGAAATCCTCAATGATCGATGGATTGTTAACGTGTTTTCCCGATTTCAAAAATGCCCGACTCAACAATGTATTTTCTTGACTATACATTCCTGAATTAAACACAATGTTCAATTTATGTTTTTTCGCCCATCTGTCCACACTTTTAGGGATGCTATCATAATTTGTTGCACTAAAAACATCAAATTCAAATAAATCTCTATCCAACCGTACCAAGGATATTTTCGAGTCGCCAATTTCAGATTTTATCGGCGCATTTATTTCACGGTATTGTAAGCCTTTTGTAAGTGTCACCCAATTAGAATAATCAATCGGCTTTATTTTCTCCTCCATACTTTTTTTATTAGTGGAGCATGACAACAAGATGCTAATCGTACAGACTGAGATGAGGAAATTCATGATTTTACGATGATTATTTGGGTTTTTGTTCATCAGAATATTTTATGAAATTTAAATTTACTTGAAAAGAAATAATGACAGGCTAAGTTTTACAAAAATTTAAGTAGTCAAGTTTCGTTGAATTTAGAGTTTTTAACAATCATGCGCTGAGAAGAAGCGTAAAAATCGATCAGAGCAAGCGCGAGATTATGTTATTTTGTATAAAATAAAATGCTATGAAAACACTTGTCCTCGCAGTTTTTACAACTTTAACGTCATTGTCGATTGCACAAACGGATGTTAAATTAAAAGATCAAATCAAAGGAACCCGAATTTTGGAAAATGGTATTGAATTATACAATATCGGACTTTCAAGTGATGCCTATATGAACTTTAAACAAGCCAACGTGATAAGTCCAGGTTCAGCCAAAAATTTGTATTACTTGGCCAGCGTGGAATTTGACTTTAAAAGTTTTCACGATGCTGAGACACATGTCACAGAAGCATTGAAACTGAATGACAAAAAATTAACTGGCGATTTAGAATTACTTGCTGGTCAGATTCATCACAATTTGAATCACCTTGATTCTGCTATAACACATTACTCCAATTGCGCAAAAATAATTGGAGAGAAATTAGCCAAAGAATATAATATTCCAGCGCTAATTGAACAATGTAACTTCGCTAAAAAAGAACAAGGAAGTGGAATCATGTCATTACGCGTTCCTTTCAAGGAATTCAATACAAACTTCGATGAATATGCCCCGATTTTAACTCAAAATGGACAAGCGCTTTATTTCACAGCAAAAAATCCAGATTCTAAAGGTGACAATGTGAATCCAGAAGATCAAAGTTATTTCGAGGATTTTTACTTTTCCATTTGGAACGATACCACGAAAACGTACAAAATCCTTTATGCCGAGGATCAAGATTGGAATACGGAAGGATTTGATGCCTTAAACTGTGTACTTTCCGATGGACTTCATGCTTACGGTACATTGAATACCTCTGCATCTAAAGAAAAAACCACTGAAAGTTCAGATATTTTCGAATTAACTGCAGAAAAACCATTTGCTTGGGATGAACAAAAAGTCATTAAAATACCTGGTGTAAACACAAGTTTTTTTGATGGTTCCGCCTGTATGTCAGATACGTTTATGTTGGATGAATATACTTACAAACGTGAATTGTATTTCGTTTCTGATCGTCGTGCTGAAAAAAGTTTAACTGATCTATTCGTTGCCACAGAAACCAATGGTATTTGGGGTGAAAGTGTCCAAGCTTTACCAGAATTTATCAATACTACTGGACGTGAAACGACGCCATTCGTCACAGAAGATGGAAAATTATTATTCTTTAGTTCGGATGCGCTACCCGGAATGGGGGGATACGATGTCTATTTCTGCAAACGAAATGGAGATCAATGGTCAAACCCAATCAATTTAGGAGCTGCCTTTAACACGGTTAACGACGATACCCATTTTCAATATTACCCTAATCTCGGTAAAGCTGTCATGGCTGGCATCAGTGAAATAGATGGACTTTTCAATTACAATATCTTCCAAATGGATTTAAATGGAAAATCCTTTCCATTCATGAAATAAATGAACCATGTGGAATCTTCGTTGTATGCGCATCTATTGCATACACGAACAAAACCTCAAATTATGAAAAAAATCATAGCAAGTCTCATCATAGGATTTAGCCTCATTCATGCAACTGCACAAAAGGAAATTTCTTCTGTTGCCCCTATAAAAAAAGTCACTGTATTCTTTACAGGAGCTCAAGTACAACACGAAGCGAAAATTGATTTGCAAGCAGGTAGACAGGACATCGTGTTTCAAAAATTAACAGACTTTATCGATCCTAATACCGTGCAAGTGAAAGCACAGGGCGACGTAACAATTCTTTCGGTTCGAACACGAAAAAACTTTGAAGATTTAAAGATTAGCAATGAAGAAATTCATGCATTGAATGCTAAAAAAGACATTCTTTATAAAAAAGATCAAGCCTTGCGTGATGAATACGTCATTCTTGAAATGGATAAAAACCTATTGATGCAAAACCGCGATTTGAAAGGACAAGATCAAGGATTGAAAATAACCGAATTGAAAGAAGCATATTTGTTCATGCACACAAAACTCACGGAAGTCATTACGCGTGAAACCGCCATTTATGCGGAATTAGAGGACCTTCAAAAGAAAATGAATCAAATCGAACAAGAGATAATAAGCCAACGTTCCAAACCAGTCATTAATTATTCTGAGGTAGTGGTTGAAGTGGATGTGACTAAATCTTGTACAGCTGGATTTCAATTCAATTACATTAGCCCGAATGCAACATGGAAGGCTTATTACGACATGCGCAGCGATGGCATCGGAAAACCCGTACGTTTGGAAGCAAAAGCAAATGTGAGTCAAACAACAGGTATCGAGTGGAAGGATGTTGATTTAGTGCTTTCTACAAACGACCCGTATGAAAATGCGCAAGAACCAACACTGCAACCTTGGATTATCTATTACAATAACTATCCACAGCAAAAAACACAAACAACAAGAAATCTACCTCAAGTTGTTTATGCTGGAGAGAAACTTCGTGGAGAAGTGATTGATGCATCCACGGGGGAGGCAATGCCTTTTGCTCGTGTTCAGTTCGTCGGAAATCCAAATTTAGCAGCAGTAAGCGATTTCGATGGGAAGTTCGAATTGACGATTCCTAAAGGTGAAAATTACGTTTCAGCTAGTTATGTTGGTTACAATGCAGTTCAGTTGCAAATCACCTCTACTTATTTGAAATTTTTCTTGGAGCCTCAGGAAGTAAGTTTACAAGAAGTCATGGTTCGTGGATCTAGAACGGATGACGCTGAAGAATATTATGTAGATGGCATTCAAACAGAAGTGAATAGCATCACAAGAAAGGATATTTCACGAATGCCTGTAAGATCTGCGGATGTGATGCAATCTTTACCTGGGGTGCAAATTGGAAAAAAACGCAAAATGGAATTCAAAAATGACGCCGCACCTTATAAGGCAAACACTGTTGCAACTACAATCACCAAAAAAGATTTGCGTGTGGAGTATGCGATTCAGTCCAAAATGTCTATTCCTTCGGATGGGATGGATCATCGTGTGAGCATTGTAACACATGAATTACCTGCTTCTTATGAATACCATTTGATTCCGAAAATTGACCCAAGCGTGTATTTATCTGCGCAGGTTGTTGGATGGGAGAAATTGAACTTATTGAGTGGGGAATCCAACATCTACTTCGATGGCACCTTTATGGGTAAATCGTTTTTAGATGTCAATTCTACAAAAGATACGCTTTCGTTCTCCTTTGGAAAAGACAGTAAAGTGAGTGTAGAACGTACTAGACTAAAAGAAAAATCAAAAATTAAAACGATTGGTTCACGTCAGAAATTTGATGTAACGTGGGAAATCAAAGTAAAAAACAATGGTGGTGCAATGATTCCGATTATTATCAAAGACCAATTCCCCGTTTCGAATCAAGAGGATATCAGAGTAAAACGAGGTGAAATAGTGGATGGAAAAGTAGATGAGAAAACCGGTATTATCACTTGGAGTTTCCTTAAGGGAATTTCCGGATCTCAAGTAATCACATTCGACTATAGTGTAGATTCCCAATATGGAATTCAACTTTACTTAGAATAAAATAGAACAAGTACCTTGAGGAGCCACCAATGTTTTGTAACTTGGTGGCTTCTTTATGCAACGATATTTTATAGAAATCTCTTACCGGGGAACTGCCTATAATGGCTGGCAGTACCAACCGAACGCCCCAAGTGTTCAGGAGACGATTGAACGGTGTTTTTCAAAGGTTTTTGGTAATACGTCGATTCCAATTGTGGGATGCGGGAGAACAGATGCAGGAGTCCATGCGAAATCCTATTTTTTTCATGTGGATTTACCGCAAGTTTGGGACGAAAAGCACCTGTGTTTTAAGTTAAATAGGATGCTTCCGCCAGATATCGGCGCAATTCAAGCACATAAAGTGTCTTCCGATTTACATGCGCGATTTCATGCAACTAAACGTACCTATCGTTATTTCATTCATCAGCAAAAGGATCCCTTTCAACTAGATCAAAGTTGGTATTTCCAACAAGACTTGGACATGCATGCGATGAATTTGGCAGCAACTCGCTTACTAGGCACCAAAGACTTTGGTTCCTTTTCCAAATTACACACCGTTGTAAAGACTAATATCTGTACAGTTTTTCATGCAGAATGGATCCAGAAGGAGGATCAATGGTACTTTGAGATTTCTGCTAACCGTTTCTTACGCAATATGGTACGTGCGATAGTCGGGACATTAATCGAAGTTGGACTTGGGAAATTAACAATAGACGATATAGACAGCATAATTAACGCTAAAGACCGAAGTGAAGCAGCAGTTTCCGTTCCAGCACATGGGCTTTTCTTGTGGGACATTGATTATCCCTTCTTGACAAAAAAATAAACAAAATAAAGCGACATTTCTGCCGCCTTACTTATTTTCAACTTTTTTTCACTCTTGATTAGCCATATACGCACGGTATAAATCAAAGTAACTTTTTGTTTCTACTACAATGGCTCCACCTAACGTATCTCCATATTTCGCTGGTAGTCCACCTGTGTAAACCATCATTCTATTTATAGAGCAACTTGGGACACTAAAAACTTCGTTGCTTTTGATTCCATCCAAGACATAAATCATATCTCCTTTGCGCGCTCCACGAAACATTAATTGTCCATCGTCATCCACCTTAATTTCAGAGGACATAGAAGTTGCCAGAGTTTTAATATCGAACTTATTCGCATTGTGCACCAAATCCTTTGACGTCAATTCCTTCACCGGTAATTCACCATAAACTAAGCGAATACGCGTTCCAACTTGGACAGCTTTCATGGTTTGAACAGCGTTTGTGTTCATTAAAATCGTTCCGAGATTACAATAAGCTTCAATTGGGACATCTACGGGTATTCCTTTCAATGAATCTGATTTGTAAACGATGTACATCGTGTATTTTCCAACTGGAACACTTGAAATTCGAAAACGACCATCTGTATCAGTCATGGCATAATATCTCTTATCTTGATCTTCGACTATCGCGCGAGCGTTGGGCAATGGTTTATCGTCGTTGAAATTCATCACTTTTCCGATGATGTCACCTGTTACAGACTGTGCAATTGTGTTTCCTGCTAAAATAAGCATCCACACCGCTAACCAACTTTTCATAGCTTTTGTTTTTGGATTTCCTATAAGATGTGTGCTTTAAACAAATTCCATAAAAAAAGGCAAAAAAAAAGCTCGCCTTTCTGCGAGCCTTTATATCAGTTGACAATGTTACTCAACAATTGATGCGCTACTTGTTGTTAATTCACGGTTTACTTTTTTAAAAAGTCCTTGCAAAACTTTACCTGGACCAACTTCAATTACCTCACTACAACCATCCGTAAGCATGTTGTTCATAATTTGGGTCCATTTCACCGCACCTGTTAATTGTAAGACAAGGTTCTTTTTGATTTCCGTTGGGTCAGAAACAGGCTGAGCATTGACATTTTGATAAACGGGACATATCGGTTGAGAAAAATGAGTTCCTTCTATCGCAGCTGCTAGCTCCTCACGTGCTGGCTCCATCAATGGTGAATGGAATGCACCACCCACTTGAAGAATCATCGCTCTTTTAGCACCAGCTTCGGTTAATTTAGCACAGGCTTCCTCCACTGCTGGAATCGCACCTGAAATCACCAATTGTCCGGGACAATTATAATTTGCAGGAACCACGACACCATCAATTTCTGAACATATTTTTTCTACGACCTCATCTTCCAGACCTAAAATCGCTGCCATTGTTGAGGGTTGCATTTCACATGCTTTTTGCATCGCCAGAGCACGTTGAGAAACCAAACGAAGTCCATCTTCAAAACTCAAGGTTTTGTTGGCAACTAAAGCCGAAAACTCGCCTAAAGAATGTCCAGCTACCATTGTAGGTTGAAACGATTCACCTAAACATGCTGCTAAAATTGTTGAATGCAAGAAAATGGCAGGTTGAGTCACTTTCGTTTGTTTCAACTCCTCTTCACTCCCTTCGAACATGATTTTTTGGATATCGAATCCAAGAATTTCGTTTGCTTTTTCGAACATCGATTTGGCTAAATCCGAATGTTCATATAAATCTTTACCCATTCCGGTGAATTGTGCACCTTGTCCAGGAAATACATATGCTTTCATAACGCTTAATTTGTTGGTAAAATTAATGATTCCATTGGAATCTTATAGCTGTCCATCTGAATGATAGCGTCCCAATTTAAATATTCTCACTTTTTGAAGAATCCCATCGGCGTCATAGTCGTACACTTTTCCGTCCCACAACTGTCCATTTTTAAATTCTCCTTCCATCCAAATTTCATCGTTATCATTATAGACTTTATTGTATCCATTAGTGACAAATTTCAAGCCTTTCATTCTTGGATTGGCAATTTTAGGCGGATAAATCATTGATTCTAGACTTGATACCGGGGGCTTTGGCAGTGGGATATTTGAACTGTTTTTCACGTTTGAAATTGCCCCTGTTGCAGATATGTCGAATGATTCTAACAGATTTCCTTGCGTGTTATAACGCATCACTTTTCCAATTAAGATTCCATTTTTCATCGAATAATCCAGAGCTAGTTTCCCGTTTTCATGAAAATACTGAACTTTCCCTGTTTCTTGTCCGTCGTTATTGTAAACAGCTTTATAAGCTATTTGTCCATTGTCAAAATAACGAATCAGATTTCCTTTGTAGCCATTCTTCCCGAAACTTCCTTGTTCCATAAGTTGACCGTTGGAATAAAACCGAGAAAATGATCCTTCGGGTCGATTATTCGAATAATTACCCTTCAGTTTTGGTGTTTTCCCATCTTTGTGGTATTTAGTCCAAACGCCTTCTTTTCTTCCTTCAACATAAATCCCCTCCTCTACCTTTCCAGTTTTCGATATTCCAGAACTCGGTTTATCTGCTCCGGTATATACCCACTTTCCAGTTCGTTTTCCATGCATGTCCTTTTTATTCTGCGCTTGAGCGAAGGTCGTAACCAAAATGAATAAGAAAGCGAGGCTATGTTTGATCATAATTAAAATCTATGGTAAAAGTATGAAAAGCAGCCTTAAATCTGTGAATAACTACTGAAAAAATACCGGCAAAGAAAGGGAAGAAAAAAGTAATTTTGAAACAGTTATGTTGACATTTAATCCACAAGAAATATCAGTTCAGCGACTTCATCAGTTGCTTCTTGGTTCAATTGGTCCGAGGCCTATTGCATTTGCATCAACGATGAGCGCTGCCGGACAAGCAAATCTAGCACCTTTTAGTTTTTTCAATGTATTCAGTGCTAATCCTCCTATTTTAATTTTCTCTCCTGCTCGTTCAGGAAGAACAAACGAAACGAAGGATACTTACAAAAATGTAAAAGAGCTTCCTGAAGTGGTGATCAACATAGTTAATTTTGACATCGTTCATCAGATGAGTCTAACTAGTTCGCCTTATTCTCCAGAAATTAGCGAATTTGAGAAAGCTGGTTTAACTGCAATTCCGTCAGAAACCATCAAGCCATTTCGCGTTGCTGAGGCACCTGTTCAATTTGAATGTCGCGTAAACGAAGTAAAGGAACTTGGGTTTGAAGGAGGAGCTGGGAACTTAATTATTTGTGAGGTTCTGCGCATGCATGTACGCGAAGACCTTATCGATGAAAAAGGATTAATTGACCAGCATAAAATTGATTTGGTTTCTCGTATGGGAGGAGATTGGTATGTTCGGGCCAACGAAAGTTCCATGTTTGAAATTAAAAAACCAATCACAACGTGCGGCATCGGTTTTGAAGCACTTCCATCGGATGTCAGATCAAGCCGAATATTAAGTGGAAATGATCTTGGGCAATTAGCTGGGATCGAAGAATTGCCAAATGAAACAGACGTAAACGAATACAAGCTGATAGAATTAAGCGAATTATTTGTATCTTTAGAAAACGACGCAGTTCAACTCGAAGCACAGCTTCATCAAAAAGCTAAAGCTCTTTTAAGTGAAAATAAGTTAGAAGAAGCGTGGCTTACTTTATTAGCATTTAACAATTAAATTATAATTCAATGTTTAAATTCACCGGAACCATCAAGGTTATCCAACCAACACAACAAGTCACAGAGAAATTTGCTAAAAGAGAATTTGTTGTGACCGATACAACTTCTATGTATCCACAAGACATCATGTTTCAAGCAACACAGGACAAATGCAGCATGCTAGACAGCTACAGCGTGAATGACCAAGTGGAGGTTTCTTTCAACCTACGTGGACGCGAATGGACAAGTCCTCAAGGTGAAATTAAGTACTTTAATACGATTGAAGCTTGGAGAATTGAGCGTCCAGGACAAGGAGCAGCAATGCCTTCTGGTGGACCATCAGCAATGTCACTAGGTAATGCACCATCATCAACACCAAGCAGTCCAATTACAGCGGCTGAAGATGATGACGATTTGCCATTCTAAAAAGATAAGCTTACAAAAAAGCCCTGACAATACATTTGTCAGGGCTTTTTTTATGGGTGTAACAACATTAATACATCAACATTGCCAATCCGCAACCAGTAATAATGCTCATTAGTTTCATGAGATTGAACTTATGATTCTCTGTAGTTTCAAAAATAATTGTGGTTGAAATATGTAGAAACATTCCGACAACAATCGCTAAAATCACATGGACATCTAAGCCCAGTTCAGCAGGGGAAACATTAAATCCAAGTAGAACCCCTAGCGGCGTCATTACCGCAAATAAAAGTAGAACCAACCAAGATTGAATTTGAGATAACTTCGTGTTTATTAATAAAGTCATTAATGCAATCGCTACAGGAACTTGGTGAAAGATAATCCCCCAAAAAAGAGAACCGTGAGCATGTTCATGTGTGTTTACGATTCCCATATACTCATTTCCTAAAGGAATACCTTCAATGATTGAGTGAACGGATAAGGAAATAAATAATACCCATGGTAAAGGCTGCCCCTTGTGGACGTGGACGTGTCCATGCTCGATACCACCAGAGAAATATTCTAAAATCAACTGGACTAAAAACCCAATGAGAATGAAAATTCCCATTTTTGCTTGGTCATCCGCATAGATATCGGGAATAAGGTGTTGGAAAATGATTGCCAAAAGAAATCCACCACTGAAAGCTAGTGCCAATTTAATAAATTGACTTTTGTTTGTGGCATTCAAATAAGTAACAACCATTCCCCCCAAGATAACGGAAGCAATGAGTCCAACAAAAACAAGAGATATATTCATTATTTTAACTGTGCTAAAAGGATTAATCGATCTGAATTTTCTTCATTAAAAGGAGTCAAATCGTAAGACCCAAAGGTATCTACTATTTCAAACTTATCCTCAAGCAACATTTGGAAATCAGCTAATTTTAGGGCTTGCACACGTTCCATGAAACGACTTTCATGTCCATTATCAATCAAATCTATGTGCTTATAAATATGTTTGCCATCATAGTTTCGGGAAATTTGAAAGATAACACCATCCAGTTCTTTCGTTTCCGAAGGGACCAAATTTCGAATCACTTTTGACGCATTCATGAAGTCAATTAAAACTTTTGCACCTGGCTTCAACATTTCAGCTATGGAATTACAAACTCGCTTGTTTTCCGATTCGTGATCAAAATAACCAAAGCTTGTAAACAAATTAAAAACGACATCAAATTGCTCGTTTTCCAAAATCTCTCGCATGTCGTGCGTTTGAAAACGCAATCGTGCATTAGCCCAAATATTGGCTTGAGAGATGCTATTCGGAGATAAATCAACCCCAAGTACATCATGTCCAAATTCACTTAAATATTTTGCATGACGTCCTTTCCCACAGGCTAAATCTAATAATTTGGATCCTGCAGGAAGGTTGAGAAGCTTCATTAAATTTTGAATAAACCTTTCCGCCTCCATTTCATCACGATTTTGATAGAGTAAATGATAGTAACTCGTATCAAACCAATCTGCAAACCATTCCTTTTTTGACATCCTCAAAATTACCACTTTGTTTTCTAAAATGATAAAAGAGGATTTGAATGTTTGCAATTTCCAACAGAATATTTTGTATTTTTAACAATATATTATGTTATGTCTGAATTTTTTGCGTTAATAGAAAAATACAATTTTTGGCAGAACCCAATAAAAATCGGTTGTTTAAGAGAAAAGTATTTGAGCCAACTCTTACTTTTCAAGGATTCCCGATTGGTAAAAGTACTGGTTGGGCAACGACGCGCAGGGAAAAGTTTTGTTTTAAGACAGTACATCGATTACCTCATTAAAAATGGTGTTCCAGCACAAAACACCTTATACATCAATAAAGAGTTCACGGACTTCGATTGCATTGAAACTTACCAAGATTTAATCAAGGTAATTCGGGAATATGAATCTCACTTTCAACTGGAAGGTCGACTTTATGTGTTCATTGATGAAATTCAATACATCACTGATTGGGAAAGAGCTGTTAATTCTTTATCTCAAGATTTCACAATGGATATTGATCTTTTCATCACTGGTTCAAATTCCGAAATGTTATCAAGCGAGCTATCAAGTCTGCTTTCAGGAAGGTATGTTCAATTTCACATCCTGCCCTTTTCATTTGAAGAATACTGTTCCTTTCATAAAAAGGAAAAAAACAGAAAAAATTACTTAAAATTCCTTCACGAAGGAGCACTGCCTGAATTGTTCCACCTGCCTAATGATGAGAGTAAGTTTCACTACCTGTCATCATTAAAGGACACTATCATTCTACGTGATATTGTTCAACGTTTTTCTATTAAGGATACCACCTTATTATTAGACATCTTCACCTACCTCACGAATAATGTATCAAATTTATTTTCAGTGAATAATGTGGTAAACTATTTCGAAAGTAAAAAGCGGAAAACGAATTATGAAACAGTAGCCAATTACATACATTACTTGAATCAAACGTTTATCATACATCGATGTGAACGTTATGACATCAAGGGAAAAGAACTACTCGGAGGAAATGTTAAATACTACCTGAATGATTTATCATTTCGAACCTATTTATTTGGGAACACTACACTGAGTTATGGAAACCTATTGGAAAATAGCGTGTTTTTAGAACTCGCACATTTTGGTTTTGATGCACACGTTGGCGCCCTTAGAAATAAGGAGATTGACTTTATTGCATCGCGAAATGACGTGACCCTTTTTGTCCAAGTAGCCTTTACATTAACAGATGAAAAAACATTTAACCGAGAATTTGACAATTTGATTTCTTTAAAAAATAATCACCCCAAACTGATTGTCACGATGGATGAGTTGCCAATAAAAGAAATAGAGGGGATTTACGTTGTGCCTGCTTGGGAATTAACTGACTTTTTGCAAAGTTTAACTAC
Organism: Crocinitomicaceae bacterium; assembly: GCA_044240055.1. GTDB lineage: Bacteria > Bacteroidota > Bacteroidia > Flavobacteriales_D > Crocinitomicaceae > UBA952. The sequence goes on from JBIIAG010000002.1 coordinate 57,421, forward strand.
ATTCACTATCAAATAACGACTTGTTTCATGAAAAAAATCGGATTAACGGGAGGAATTGGATCTGGAAAAACAACAATAGCGCGCATTTTAGAAGCAATGTCTTATCCTGTCTATTATTCCGATATCCGTTCGAAGCAATTATGTGACCACAATGTAGGTATTCAATCCCAACTCACTTCACTTTTTGGACCTAAAGCGTATGAAGAGGGGAAACTAAATCGTACATTTTTAAGTGATTGTATCTTCACGAATCCTGATTTAAGACTCAAAGTGAATGAAATCATACATCCAGTCGTTCGAAAAGACTTTGAAGATTGGGCTTCCGTTCAAACGAACCCGTTAATTTTTAACGAGGCAGCCATTCTCTTTGAAACAGGAGCATTCAAACAATTTGATGCCGTTGTATTGGTTTGTGCTCCAATTTCTCAGCGCATTGAACGCGTTATGTTGCGTGATTTAAGTGACAAAGCAAGTGTCGAACAACGTATTCAAAGTCAATGGTCAGATGAACAAAAACGCAGTTTAACGAATTACTGTATTGAGAATAATGGAATCCATCCTATTTTAATACAAGTAGAAGAACTACTTATGAAGTTACGTTCTTAGTAAACCATTTTAATGGTAACGACTTTGTCCTTGTCCAATTTTACCGCACATTCTTCGAAAGTAGGACCGACAATTTTGGACGTTTATTATTGGAGAATGCATAGGCTTCCGTTGGTATCCCAAAGAAATTTTTATCACATAGTTTATTGCTATTGTCATCATGATAAACGACTATCGCGTATTTACCAGGTTCTAGATCCGTAAAGTCAAACTTCACTTCAGGCGTTTTTGCATCCACACGAGCAAGTCGATGCGTTTTACCAGCTTGAGTAAAAACAGCGGGATTTTTATATAAAGCAAATTCGATCAATCCTTTATTATTTTGGATGGAATTGACTTTTACAATTAAATCAAAGGTGTATTTCGTATTTTTATTTCTTAGTGGAAAAAAGGCGTAAATTAAGGTGAAAACACCTATGAAAAGCTTAATCATGATAAAAAATTAATTGATTTTCAAGTAAATCCCCACTGTCATTTGCCGGTTATTCAAGGATAAAACAGAATTACCAACGTTTTGCCCCCATTCCTTCCATGCTCCAAGTTCTAAACCATTACTTAGGTCACGTTGTCCTTCATAGTATGAGACTTTACAACCAAAGCGTTTAGTGAAATTAAATGACGCATAGGCAAAATAACCGTAATCTAATTTTTCATTTGTGTTGGGTCCAACAACGGAACCTAAGTCTGTACTGTTAGGTGCAAAAGCTGTAATAGACGAATAATTGGTTGTTAAACTACCTGCCACTCTGTAACGGCATTCAATTCCTCCACCAATATGTATTTTCCAGGCATTCAACTGAAATCCAAGGGGCAATGAGATCATATCAGATGTTGTCAACTTATCACTTGTGAAAGTTGCTTGCAAACTTCCGTCTGAATTATATGCGTTTTGAGAAGTTACATACCGGCCATTTGTTTTAACATACCCCAATCCCGAGAATACCGTGGCAAATTTTAAAACCGTGTAACTTAATTCTACTCCACCGCTTGCTGCAAACTTCCAATAAACTTTTGGGTCTAATTCATTTTGTTCAATCAAGTTAGAAACCGCTGAAACATCTTGTTTATTTAGACCTGTCTCTGCATGAAGTGTCCATTTCCATTGCGCATTCAACTTTACGACACCAAAGAATAATGCGAAAAAAAATAGTGAAAGACGATTCATATTAACCTAAAAACGGGTATTTGTAATCCGTTGGTGGCACAAACGTTTCTTTGATGGTTCTAGCAGAAGTCCAACGCAATAAATTCATCGCTGCACCAGCTTTATCATTCGTTCCTGAGCCTCTTGCTCCTCCAAATGGTTGTTGTCCAACAACAGCTCCAGTTGGTTTATCGTTGATGTAGAAGTTCCCTGCTGCATTCACTAATTTCCTTGTTGCTAACTGAATCGCGTAACGATCATTTGACATAATCGAACCAGTCAATGCATATTCAGACGTTGAATCTAACATCTCCAACGTTTGTTCAAACTGATTTTCGTCGTAAACAAAAACAGTCAAAACCGGCCCGAAGATTTCTTCACACATCGTGCGGAATTTCGGATTCGATGTCACCACCGTCGTTGGCTCTATAAAGTACCCTTTGGATTTGTCGAAAGATCCACCAGTGATGATTTCTGCATCGTTTTGTTCTTTGCAATAATCGATGAAGCCAGCGATTTTATCGAATGCACGTTCGTCGATTACCGCATTGACAAAATTACTCGTTTCGGCTGGCGTACCCATCTTGAATGAGTTCACTTGTTCAACAAAGATGCGTTTCACTTCAGGCCATAAATTCGATGGAACGTACGCACGGGAAGCGGCAGAACATTTTTGTCCTTGGAATTCAAATGCACCACGAGACATTGCTGTTGCAACCTCTGCTGCATTTGCCGAACGATGAACCATAATGAAGTCCTTTCCACCTGTTTCTCCTACAATGCGAGGATACGTTCGGAACTTATCAAGGTTCAATCCTATTTCTTTCCACAAATGTCTGAAAACTCCAGTTGAACCTGTGAAATGTAGTCCTGCAAAGTCTTTATGTTGAAAAACAACATCACCTGCTACTGGACCATCAACAGTGATCATATTAATCACTCCATCCGGAACACCTGCAGCTTTGAATAACTCCATAATTACCTGTGCTGAATACACTTGTGAATCAGCCGGCTTCCAAACTACGACATTCCCCATCATTGCTGGAGCAGCACAAAGGTTCGCTGCAATTGAGGTAAAATTAAACGGTGTTATGGCAAAAACGAATCCTTCGAGCGGACGATATTCCAAACGATTCCACATTCCTGGCAAAGATTCTGGTTGTTCTTTGTAAATCTGAGTCATATATTGCACATTGAATCGGAAGAAATCAATGAGCTCGCATGCTGCATCAATTTCTGCTTGCATCACATTTTTCGATTGCGCCAACATAGTCGCAGCATTCATTCGGTTGCGAAATGGACCAGCGAGTAAATCAGCTGCTTTCAAGAAAATAGCTGCTCTTTCCTCCCATGGAAGTTCCGACCAAGCTTTTCTAGCTTCTAAAGCAGACTCAATGGCTTTTTTCACATGACTTTCATCACCCACATTAAAATGACCAAGAACATGTTGGTGATTGTGAGGTGGATTCATGGCTTTTTTCGTGTTCGTGCGAACTTCTTGACCACCAATATACATAGGAACATCAATAGGCGCTTGAGACTCCATGTCTTTGTATGTCTGAATTAACGAATTTGTTTCCGCAGATCCAGGAGCATATGCTTTTACTGGTTCATTGATAGGTGTCGGTGTTTTAAAAAAAGCGTTTGCCATGATTCATGAATTTTTAACAAAGATAATAGAATACTCTTTCAGGAAAGTATCCTCCGATACAGAACAAATAAAAACAAGACTTTCTACATGAATCCCTCCGTAAAAAAGCAAGAGAAGACACTTTGAAAAAGGCTCAGTCGCGAAATTAATATTAACTTTGACACGCATGTATCTATCCAATTTACACCTGATCAATTTCAAAAATTACGAAGATGTAGAAGTCGATCTTTGTCCAGGAATTAATGGATTAGTCGGGCAAAACGGAAGTGGGAAAACAAATATTTTAGATGCTATCTATTACTTGAGCATGTGCAAGTCGTATTTAAATGCGATTGACCGTCAAAACATACGTTTTGATCAAGGATTCTTTTCAATTCAAGGAAGATGGAACATCCAAGACCAAATCCAAAATGTCCACTGTGCGTTGAAAAACGGAGGGAAGAAAACGGTTAAATTCAATAAAAAGGAATACGAAAAACTTGCAGATCACATTGGGAAATTCCCGGTAGTATTTATTTCCCCCTATGATGGAGATTTGATCGCTGATGGTTCTGAAATGCGCCGAAAATGGATGGACGGCATATTATCTCAGTTAGACAAAGTCTATTTAGAAGAAGTTCAACGTTACCACAAGATCTTGGAGCAACGAAATGCATTGCTGAAAAACATGTACGAGCACAGGCTTTTCGATGTTGATTCCATCGAAGTATGGAATGAACAGCTCATACCATGCGGAAGATACATTCATGAAAAACGAAAAATATTTCTAACCGAATTCATCCCTGTTTTCAAACGATTCTATTCTGAAATCGGACTCGATTCTGAAGATGTTGAACTCGAATATCGATCACAACTCAATGAGATGTCTTTTGAAGAGTTATTGAAAGTATACGCCAAAAAAGATGCTGCTACACATTACTCGAATGCAGGCATTCACAAAGACGATTTGATTTTCACAATCAAAAAACATCCAGTGAAGAAATTTGGATCTCAAGGACAACAGAAGTCCTTTGTTATCGCTTTGAGATTAGCGCAATATGATTGGATGAAACAACACAAAGGATTAAATCCTGTCCTTTTACTCGATGATATTTTTGACAAGCTCGACAATGAACGTGTACAGCGACTGATTGACTTAGTGACTGCTGATTATTTTGGTCAAGTAATCGTGACAGATTCTGATCCAGAGCGAATGAAGCAACTGTTTGATTCTATACAAACGGAAAAACGACTTTTTCAAGTTTGCGACCAACAATTATCCCTGATTTAATCCTAACTTTAATCTATGCGCGAAGACAACAGACGAAGTTCGGATGAGGAACCATTAAAAGACCTCATTGATAAATTCCTAAAAGCCTATTCATTAGAGGGGAAAATGAAGGAATACGACATTATTGCTGCTTGGCCAGAGTTGATGGGGCCTGCTGTGGCTCACCGAACTAAGGAGATCCACATCAAACATCAAACATTGTATTTAAAAATTGACTCCTCGGTAATGAGAGAGGAACTGTTAAACGGAAAACAAATCATTATTGAACGCGTTAATAAAGAAGCGAAGTGTCAATTAATTAACGACATTTGGTTTTCTTAGTTATTTGAGGTCGTCTTTACTGAATTGGAATAACCAATTATACAAGTCATCCGTTCGGAATGCTTTTTCCAAATCACCATGACTCGCACCTGGATAAACGGTGTATTTCAAATTTGTTCCTCCATTGCAATCCTTGATGGATTTCACCATTTTTTCGGATTCACTGATTGGTACTGCTGTATCCTTATTTCCATGTTGAATCCATACGGGTATCGTGGAAAGGTTACATCCATTTTGCGGATTACCACCTCCACACAATGCAACTGCTGCAGTAACAATCCCTGGGTATTTTCCAGCGAAATTTAAGGTACCATAACCCCCAAGACTCATTCCGGTTACGTATACTCTGTTTGTATCCGTGTCAAATTGTTTTTGAACAAAGCGAAGAACCGATAAAATTTTATCAGGCTCCCAAGATTTTCCCGCTGCAACTTGCGGAGCAATGACAATTGCTGGAATTTTGCGGCCTTTTTCAATTTCATGAATAACGCCATAACGTTTTACTAAATCGAGGTTATTTCCTGAAAGACTTCTCCCATGTAGAAAAATTAATACAGGTGGATTGTTCTTAAGTATACTATCAGCGGGTAAATGCAATAAAAATGGATAATCTGCTTGATTCTGTATGGATTTCAGTTGGGACCAAGCCTGTAGGGATAAAAAGACGATGCAAAAGAGAATAATATTTTTCATATTCAAATTTAAAGCACCTATAATTAATCAACAACTTGACTTTTCAACACTTAAAGTCAAAGTTGTGAACATTGATTGAAGAAATCACTTATTCTGTTTGATTTTTTCAAGACAGGGAAGCTTCCAACCAAACGAGAAATTCCACTCTAAGAATAAGCGTATTTCGCAATGAAATAACAGTTTTGGTTCAATGACAATCGCAAAACTATTTTAAGACCTGCATGCTTAATTATTTTCCAATTTATAGGATATACCTATTCCTAAAACGGATTTAAATTGTGTGCGTGGACCAAATCCTCCGTGAATATCCCGGATTTTTATGTCATCATCATAGACTAAATTCCATTGAGCCGTGGCCGAAAACAATGAATTTACACGAAAAACAAATAGCAACTCCGCATTTACGTCGATGTTTTGCGGATTATTTAAGTAATTACTAAACAATTCTAATTTTGATTTCATTTCAATATTCTTCGCCAAATTTCGATTCCATTTCATTTTTAAGAAAGCTCCATATTCCTGACGGTACCGTGCTCCTTTTTCCACCCCAAAGGCTCCCGCAGCTGAAAGGGAATCGTCCATAACAAATGTTGATTTAATTGCAATTGAAGAAAAGAACACCGAGAATTGATCTCCTTTTCGTAAATCAGTTCCAAGCGCCAAGTTTAAGTATCCCGGAGCCATAAATGTAGAAACAACAACAGAGTCATTTGGATATGAAAAACCATTGACCATTTGCGTTTTAAATCCAGCAGCAATCGTCAAAAAGAAATCTTTCGACAAAAGTAATCCAAACGTACTAGCCAAATCGATGCGGTCATCCGTTTTCTGAAGTCCTACTCCCGAAATGTTGTCTAAATATTTAATTCCCCCAAGTGCTAAACTTACATCATTGGTCCATTTGACGTTGTTTTTGGTATAGTATGCGCTAGCACCTATTGAACCAATCATGGAGATGTTATTACGACCACCGGAATTCCAATTAACAAATGAGGATTGAGTACCGCTTAAAGAATAGAGTGATTTTAACTTCCATGACTTTAACGAATCGACTTTTTCCTGTGCAAAAATCACCGTCCCTGCCAGTAAAAATAAAGAAAGAAAGTATGTATTTTTGAGTCGCATTGTCTAATCAAGCGCAAAATTAATGGACAAATTCATGTTTACGCTTCTTTTGTTGTTGAACATTTCAACAACTAGTTGTTTTTCACAGGCTATTGACTATTCAAAAAAAGAGAATTGGGCTGTTTTACCTGGTGCCTATCCAAGTGGATTACAGTCGAAAGTGAGCGACAGTACTTTGTGGAATGATGTCGACGTGTTTTATGTCTATCCAACCTTGATTTTGGATAAAAAAGATAAGCGATGGAATGTTGATTTGGAAGATGAAGAACAACAGCGAAAAGTCTTGGAATCAGCAGTGAAATATCAGGCGAGTGCTTGGGCAGAAGCTGGTAGAATGTACGTTCCATTTTACCGTCAAGCACACATTCGTTCGTATTACCAATTGGAAGAAGGTGGACGAGACGCCTTGTTATTTGCCTATGAAGATGTAAAAAATGCCTTTCAATATTACTTGGAACATTACAACCACGGCCGACCAATCATACTAGCAGGACACAGTCAAGGTAGCACCCATTTGCGCATGATCTTGCGTGATTTCTTTGACAATAAACCACTGCAAACTCAGTTAGTTGCGGCATATATCCCAGGAATTAGCGTGAATAAAACCGAATTTTCGACGATTCCCTTGATGAATAACCCTACACAAACGGGAGGATTCGTAACGTGGAACACCTTTAAAAAGAACATTGATGAGGATGCATACCGTCGTTGGTATAAAGGTAAAGCTGTTGTGAACCCAGTTAACTGGCATGATGAAGGAAGTGCTAAGAAGGATCAACACAAAGGTTTTCTATACTCCAATGACCATACATTTTGCCAGTGCTTCGAAACGAATGTGATTGATGGGGCTGTATGGATTTCACGTCCTTGTTCGTACTTCGGACTAGTTTCATGGACAATGAAAAGCTTACACGTTGGAGACGTTAATTTGTTTTGGAAAGACATTCAATACAATGCCAAGTTAAGGGCTCGTGTTTATTTAAACAATCAGCGTTCATAAGTCCCCATTTCGGTTCAAAACTTACCTCCTAATTTCATTGATGTTTCTTTTTTTGCTTTGTATATTTGTGCACTCAAAAAAGAACATTCATGACACCATTTTCTAGAAGACACATCGGACCGAGTGAAGCAGAGAAAAAAGCCATGTTGGCTACCATCGGCATTGACTCAATTTCCACATTGATTGATCGTACAATTCCTGCCCAAATTCGTTTGGATGGTGAGTTAGCTATCGCAGATGCAATGACGGAACAAGAATACCTGCAACACGTTTTAGAATTGGCCGCAAAAAACCAGGTTTTCAAATCGTTTATCGGATTGGGTTACCATGAAACAATAGTTCCAAGTGTTATTCTTCGAAATGTTTTAGAGAATCCAGGATGGTATACTGCTTATACACCTTATCAGGCGGAAATTTCTCAAGGACGTTTAGAAGCGTTGTTGAATTTCCAAACGATGATTTTGGATTTAACTGGAATGGAAATCGCTAATGCGTCCTTATTAGATGAGTCGACTGCTGCAGCTGAAGCCATGATTATGTTCTACAACTCACGTTCTAGAGCTGATGTTCAGGCGGGAAAAAATAAATTTTTCGTTTCAGAAGATGCATTACCGCAAAACATTGATGTCATGCTTGGACGTGCCATTAATTTAGGTATTGAATTAGAGATTGGAAACATTGATGCATTTGAAGGAACATTAGAATATTTTGGTGTATTCATTCAGAATCCATCTGCGCATGGACACATTCGTGACTTACAGTCGAAAATTTCACAACTGAAAGCACACGGAATTCAAATTGCAGTTGCGGCTGATATTCTTTCTTTGGTTGTATTGAAATCACCCGGAAGTATGGGTGCTGATGTTGTGTTAGGTTCTTCCCAGCGCTTCGGCGTGCCAATGGGTTATGGCGGTCCTCATGCAGCATTCTTCGCAGCAAAAGAAGATTACAAACGAAATATTCCAGGAAGAATTATCGGGGTATCAAAAGATGTGGATGATAATTTCGCATTGCGCATGGCGCTTCAAACAAGAGAGCAGCACATCAAACGCGATAAAGCAACTTCCAACATTTGTACTGCACAAGCATTGTTGTCTGTAATGGCAAGTATGTACGCTGTTTACCACGGGCCAGATGGAATCCGTGCAATTGCGAATCATGTTCATGATTTAGCCACAAAAACTGCTTCAGGATTAGCTGCAAAAGGAATCTCTTTAGGAACAGAATCCTATTTTGATACACTTTGGATAAAAGACGTTGATTGCACAGCGATCCGATTAAAAGCTGAAGCACAAAAGCTAAACTTCCATTATATTTCTGATGCAGAATTGAGCATCAGTTTTGGCGAGCCTCATACAATGGATGATGTTCATGCTATTTTAGCTTGTTTCGACGCTCATGTGACAGAAGGTTCATCGAAACTTTCTTCCAATTTGAAAAGAACAGATGCTGTTTTAAGTCATCCTGTTTTCAATAGCCATCATTCTGAGTCTAAAATGATGCGTTACATAAAACGATTAGAAAACAAAGACCTTTCTTTGGTTCACAGTATGATTCCACTTGGTTCTTGTACCATGAAATTAAATGCTGCTTCTGAATTAATGGCGATAACGAATCCTCAATTCTCAAATTTACATCCATTTGCTCCAATTGAACAGGCTGCTGGATACCACGAAATGTTCCGACAATTGTCGTTAGATCTTTCTGAAAGCACAGGATTTGCAGGCGTTTCCCTTCAACCAAATTCTGGAGCGCAAGGAGAATACGCTGGACTCATGGTTATCAAAGCATTCCATGAATCAAATGGTGATACACAACGTAAAAAAATGATCATACCATCATCCGCTCACGGAACGAATCCTGCTTCTGCTGTAATGGCTGGATTTGAAGTTGTCGTTACGGGTTGTGATGAAAATGGGAACATCGACATCGAGGAATTGCGCCGTGTTGCCATCGAATTAAAAGATGTTTTGGCTGGACTTATGGTTACGTATCCATCGACTCATGGTGTCTTTGAGGAAGGTATTCGCGAAATCACTTCGATTATTCATGATAACGGCGGACAAGTCTATATGGATGGTGCGAACATGAATGCACAAGTTGGATTAACAAATCCAGGAAATATCGGCGCGGATGTTTGTCACCTAAACTTGCACAAAACATTTGCAATTCCACATGGTGGTGGTGGTCCAGGCATGGGTCCAATCGGCGTTGCTGCTCACTTACTTCCATTCTTGCCAGGAAATCCAATGATAAAAACAGGTGGGGAAAAAGCCATTCATGCTATTTCTGCAGCTCCTTACGGAAGTGCGTTGATTTTGTTGATTTCATACGGGTACATCAAAATGTTAGGTGCAAAAGGACTTCGTGAATCTACAGAAGTTGCGATTTTAAATGCAAACTATATTGCGGCAGGCTTGAAAGGACACTACGATATTTTATATACAGGTAAAAACGGAACTGTTGCACACGAAATGATACTCGATTGCCGCGATTTTAAACGCACATCAGATGTTGAAGTAGCTGACATGGCAAAACGATTGATCGATTTTAATTTCCACGCGCCGACAGTTTCTTTCCCTGTTGCAGGAACCTTGATGATTGAACCGACAGAATCAGAAGACAAAGAAGAATTGGATCGTTTTATTATCGCTATGATCAAAATTCGTGAAGAAATTCGTCAAATTGAGAACGGAGAAGCTGATAAAGTAAATAACTTACTAAAAAATGCACCGCATACAGCGGATTGCATCATCAATAAAGAATGGAATTATCCATACACACCACAAGAAGCTGCTTACCCAGTTGAATACTTGAAAGAGTGGAAATATTGGGTACCCGTACGACGTGTTGACAATGCTTTCGGAGACCGCAATTTGGTTTGCTCTTGTCCAAGTATTGAGAGTTATAAATCTTAGTTCATTAAAAAGTCCCATTGAGTTTTCAAAGGGACTTTTTAATTTTTAACATAGTTTAGTACCTAATTTGATGCATATGAAACTAGATATCCTTGCTTTTGCCGCACATCCTGACGATGTAGAACTTTCTGCATCAGGTACTTTGTTGCATTATGCAGACCAAGGGAAAAAAATCGGAATCATCGATTTAACAGAAGGAGAATTAGGTACGCGAGGATCTGTCACGGATCGCTATTCAGAATCAACTGAAGCAGGTAAACTGATCGGATTGCATGTCCGTAAAAATTTGAATATGGGCGATGGGTTCTTCGAAATCAATGAAGAAAACAAGCGTAAAATCATTGAACAAATTCGCATCCATCAACCGGAAATCGTTTTGGCGAATTGTTTGATCGATCGTCACCCAGACCATGGTCGTGGAGGGAAATTAGTTTCGGACGCTTGTTTTTTAGCCGGATTAAGAAAAATAGAAACCATAGTCGATGGAATTTCACTTCCAGCACATCGCCCAAGATTGGTATTACATTACATACAAGATCATTATACACACCCCGATATTGTCATGGATGTCACCCCGTTTATAGACCAAAAAATCGAAGTGATTAAGGCATTTCGCTCTCAATTTTATGATCCAAATTCAACAGAACCAACAACACCTATTTCGGGCGAAGAATTTTTTCAGTTTATTAAAGGGCGAATGATGCAATACGGACGTCCAATCGGTGTTGATTATGCAGAAGGATTCACTGTTACGCGTATACTTGGAACAAAAGATCTCTTTGATTTGGTTTGATTTTACAATGAGCTAGTGTGCTAATTATTCAAGGTGCTAATGTGCTAATGTGCTAATTATTCAATGTGCTAATGTGCTAATGTGCTAATGTGCTAATTAGCCAATGTGCTGGTTTTTGTATGGAGTAGCTGAGAAAAGTCGCAAACTAATAAAATATCACTAACTTTGTGTTGTGAAAACACTGATTCTTATTTTTTTAAGTGTACTATTATTTCTAGGGAATGTTGGCGTTCCCGTTTTTACGCATGCCTGTGAGCAGGATGGTGTATTTACCTCTTTCTTTATTAACCAACAAAACCATTGCCAAGAAGAAACGTCTGACCTACCCCCTTGTTGCCAAAAAGAAAAAAAGAAGAATTGTTGTCACGATGAGAAAACAGTGTTGCAATTAGACGAAAAATATGTGGTTACCCATAGTTTGTCAATTACTTCATTTCATTTTCTTTATACGTCCAATCATGATTTCCCAAGTTGCAGATTAATTCACCACACTGAAGCGGCATCTATTCAAACTTGGCACGACCCTCCACCCATTCAAAAACATGGCAAGGAACTGCTAATTCAGCATTGCACATTTTTGATTTAGACGATTAAACATTTATACATTACTACGCTTGAAAATTCAGGTGTTCATTTAGTATTCATGATTTAATTTCCCTATGAAATTTTACTTTTTAGCGATGATCCTTTTCTGGATTTCATCCATTTCAACTGCACAAATTAAGGGTATTGTATTGCGGCAAGACTCTACAAAAAATACGCCTATTGAAAATGCCAAAATTCGTCTTTCTCATTCGAAGCAAGGGGTGTTTTCCAATAAAGAAGGTCGTTTTGACTTCGTACTTCCCAAACAATTACCCGACACACTCGTCATCAGTGCGATGGGCTATTTATCTGACTCAATTATCGTTACTAAAAATGATCGATTTATCGCGCTTACTATTTTGATGATTCCGATTTCAACCAAAATGGAGGTAGTTTATGAACTGCGGAAAAAATCACATCAAATCTCCAAAATGAAAACGCTTCATGTAGAAGAAATTGGTTCAGGTGAATTACGGAAAGCCGCATGTTGCAATTTATCAGAGTCATTTGAAACCAATGCTTCCGTGGATGTAAATATTTCAGATGCAGTCTCTGGTGCCAAGAAAATTCAAATGATGGGACTCGATGGTGTCTATACGCAAATTCAAATGGAAAACATTCCCTTCTTGCGTGGACTAGAAAGTTCCTTTGGACTTCAATCCATACCTGGAACTTGGATAGAATCCATTCAAATCACCAAAGGAACTGGAAACGTCGTAAATGGATATGAGTCCATGGCTGGATTGGTGAATTTAGAAATAAAGAAACCGAATGAAATGGAGAAATTCTACTTCAACGCATACCAAAATCGTTTTGGCAGATCTGAAATGAATGTCAATGGTGGAAGAAAAATCAATCAAAGATGGAGCACGGGGATTTTAGGGCACGCTTCATCTATGTTTGGAAATATTGATCATAACATGGATGGATTTCGGGATATACCAATGGGTGATAATCTCGCTATCATGAATCGATGGGCTTTTCAAGGAAAGAAAATGGAAGCACAATTTGGTTTGAATGCCTATCAAGACAGAAAATTGGGTGGGCAAAATTCTTATTTCCGTGATAGTCCAATTGGCTATGGTGTAAGTATGAATGCACGTCATGTTGACCTGTATGCGAAAACAGGATTTTTCAGCAAAAAACCGCTTCGCTCCTTTGGTGTCGTTTACAACCTTAAATTCCAAGAAATGAATGGCGCTTTTGGCAATCGATTATTCGAAGGAAAAGAAAAACGAGCCTATGTAAATGCGATTTACGACGACATTCTTGGAACGAGCGACCACAAGATTAAAGTTGGAGCAAGTTTTATCGGTTTGATGATTGAACAAAAAGCCGATCAATTGCAACAACTACGAACGGAAATCGTCCCAGGGATTTTTGCAGAATACACCTACAGCGGTGCTCGTATGAACGCCGTACTTGGTGGTCGCTACGACCAACATTTTACGTATGGCGGACAATTCTCACCCCGGATTCATGCGAAATATGCTCTGACTCAAAGAGCTGATTTGCGCGTTACAGCCGGAAAAGGATGGCGCGTGCCCAATTACATGATCGATAATGTATCGTTGTTAGCGAATTCAAAAACATGGATTGCACCAACGGAAATCAAACCGGAAATTTCATGGAATGCTGGTGTTTCCTTGGTGTCAGATTTTACACTTTTCGAAAAAAATGGAAACCTTAGCTTGGACTTCTATCATACCCTTTTCCAAAATCAGTTGATTGTGGACAGGGATGCTGAATTGGATGCGATAGTCTTTCAAAACCTGGCAAACTCATCCTTCTCAAATAGTTTTCAGGTAGAATGGTCCTATTCACCTCTAAAGAATTTCGACCTTCGATTAGCATACAAACATTTAGATGTGAAGGCGTTGTATGATGGTGCAATGCGTCAACAAGTGATGATTCCGAAGAATCGTGGTTTCATCAATTTGGCTTACCGAACGCGAAATAAACGCTGGGAATTCGATGCTACATGCACGATTTACGGCTCTGCACGTTTACCGGTAATTATGGATGCGTCGGGTGAAGAACAGTATGATGAGCAAAGTCCTATTTACCCCATGGTGAATACTCAAATCACATATGTTTACAAAAAATGGAATTTTTACGTTGGTGGCGAAAATTTAGCGAACTTTAAACAGCTAAATCCAATTATTGACGCGCCGAATCCATTTGGTTCTCAATTTGATGCGAACAGAGTTTGGGGTCCGATTATGGGTTGGAATGTTTATGCTGGAATTAGATTTGCGATTAAAGAGAAATAGATTTGTTCATTTGGTAATGTGCTAATGGGTTAATTTGCTAGTGTGCTAATGGGTTAATGTGCTAGTGCCGAGGCGAAGGAATTACAGGAAAAAATAGATAAAAAAGAGAATAAAAAACAATTATTTCAAAAGAAATGAAAACAATATCAAAAAATCTTAAAGGAATCACGTTAAGTCTATTCTTTGTGCTTATGAGCAACTTAAGCTTCGGACAAAAATCGATAGAAAGTCAAATTCAAACGAATGCACAATGCGGTGATTGTAAGGAACGAATCGAAGGAAAATTGAACTATACAAAAGGTATTAAATTCGCAGAACTCGATGACCAATCGAAAATTGTGACAGTGAAATTTGACCCAAAAAAAATAGATCTTATTACAATTAAAAAAACTATCGCGAAAATTGGTTACAATGCTGACGAAGTAAAAGCAGCGAAAGAGGACGTGGAGAAATTACCGAAATGTTGTCAGCCGAATGGACATTGATAATGTGCTAATTGATTAATGTGCTTATTATTCAATGTGCTAATGTGCTAATTATTCAATGTGCGAATGATATTCCGCTGCGGTGGAGTGCTCCAAATAATGTACTTCGACTCTACTTGAAAGCGTGATTAACCTAAGATGGTGATTCGCTTTCTTTGTGTTCCGATCAATACATAATAGACACCCGGTTGGATTCCTTTAAGATCGATGTGATTAGTGAAAGTTCCTGAACGCAATGCTGATCCATTTAAATCAATTAATTGGAAAGTTCCATCAATTGCTCCACTGATGTTCAAGACTTGGTCTCCGCTTAAAGGGTTTGGATAAACGAAAAATGTTTGATTGAATTCATTCAATCCAGAATCTTCAATTGTTAAATTGAGGGTGACTGTGCTATCACATCCAAAAGTACTTGTGAAGAACTGTGAATATTGTCCTGATGTTGTGTATACTTGTCCATTCCATGTAAACACATCAAAAACAGTTGAGTCAATTTGAATGCTTTCAATTGGATTTATAGTTAAATTCAAAAGTACTGTTGAATCACAGCCGGAAATACTTTGTAAGGAATCGATGTATACGCCACTTTGCCATAACGATTGACCATTCCAGCTAAAACTACCACAAGCACTTTCGGTTAAATTCGTTGTGTAGGATTGAACAATGGTTAAATTCAAAACAACAGTTGAATCACAGCCCCAGACAGTTGATCCTTGAAATGGATATGTTCCACTTTGCGCATATGTTTGGCCATTGAAATCAAATGGAATGCAAGAAGATATATTGAGCGTGTTTGCGAAAGGTAAATGTTGATTAATTGTCAAAACAGTTACTGGACTTTGTCCGCACGTGTTTTGTGCTAATACACTTATCGTTCCCCCTACAAAACTTGGACTAAACAATAAATTAAGTGTTGTGCCGATACTACCACCCGTTACACCGATTGGTGTTGTCCACACATAGGAAGTTGCACCACTTACTGGAGTTATTGAATACGATTCAGATCCATCATAGCAAAAATGTGCTGCGCCAGTAATTCCAGTCGGAGCCGTCGGAGCCGTATTTAAAGTTACAGTTACCGCTAAGCGATTCGTAGATTCAACACCACTAACCGTCTGCGATGCGTAATAAGTAAGTCCGTTTGTCAAAACCGTTGTTCCATTTAAAGGCGTTCCTCCAGTTGCGTTGGCGTACCATTGAATAGACGTTCCTGTTGCGGACAATTGGGAAAGCAATGCGCCAGTACAAAATGTTTGAGCAGCGGATCCTGTTGGTGCGGCTGGAGGCGGTGGGGGTGGAACTAAGGTGAAATTAGCCGTAGCTACTCCGCGATTTGAAGATCCGTGGTAGCTGTAACTAAAACCGTTACTTCCTGCTCTTGCCCAAATCAAACTGAGGGAACCAGTAGCCGCCGTAAAATCATGATCATTTGCATCCCCGGTAACAAGAGCTCTTGTTGCAATAACTGTTCGAACACCTGATGCAACTGCGTCACTAACAATTGTCCAATTTTGCTGTGGATCCGCTGATGGAGCCGAATAACCACCAATACTTGCATCAAATGAGTTCAATGTTCCAGAGGTATGAACTGCTGCTACATCATTACCTGAACCCATGCTTGTTGCATCAAAACCAACAGCAAACCAACGCGTTGCCGGCCCTGTTAGTGTTAAAGTTACTTGCGTACTAACATCAATTTTCGCAGTCATAGCTAATCCAGCTGTTGAACTTAAGGTAACAACTCCAGTAGTATATGTTTGTGCTTTGACAAAAGTCCCCACAAATAAAAGAATCAGAAATAATAGGTTATTTTTCATAGGATTTAAATAAGTTATTGAGCTTTTCGTCGTTATATAGTGTCAAAAGTTGGTTGATGGATTTCCCATTTTGATCGAACACTTTCATGTTTGGGTATTCCTTTAAAATGCGTTCTATTAACTCATATCTTCGCAGGCTCATCGCGAAATGCAATGGTGTTCCAAATTGAGCAAATTGACACGTATCGTTGACAGAGACACCTTTTTGCAGTAAAAGCTCAAAGATCTCAATGTTGTTTTTATAAATAACTCCATAAATCGCGGACCCCTCAGAAAAACATGTTTTAACATCCGCACCTCGTTCTAAAAGCAATTTTGCGGATTCATTATTTCCTCTGTAAGCAGCTAGTAAGAAGGGAGACAATCCTTGTTCAGATAGTTGATTGACCTGATTTGGTTGTTCATCCAAAAGTTTCTTCATCGCAACTACATCTCCATTACGCGCTAAATCATGTATTGATTGTCCGAAGGAAGTGGCGCTAAACAATAAGAAAATGAATACAATGCGAATCATGTTGCAAAAATAGGGATAATGTGTTAATGACCCAATTTGCTAATTAGTTAATTTGCTAATTTGCGCGTTAATTAATGTGCTAATTTGCCAGTTAATTAATGTGCTAATGTGCAAGTTAATTAATGTGCTAAGGTGCAAGTTAATTAATATGCTAATGTACTCGTTAGTTTTTACCCTGTCGGAAGTACATTGAGACAATAGCACATTAGGTCATCGACACATTAGCACATTGATACATTATCACTATCTTTGCCGCAAACTTAAACGAACAATGAGTGATCCGATAAAACATGAGTGTGGAATAGCTCTTTTAAGGCTAAAAAAGCCTTTGGAATATTACCTTGAAAAGTACGGTACAGCACTGTATGGCATCAATAAGATGCACCTTCTCATGGAAAAACAACACAATCGTGGTCAAGATGGTGCTGGAATTGCCAACATTAAGTTCGATATGGAACCAGGAAATCGGTATATTTCAAGAACACGTTCCATCAAAAAGAATCCAACTCAAGATATTTTTGATCAAATCAATGCGAAATTTCAACAGATTCAACAAGAAAATCCAGCGAATTTAAAGGACGTAGATTACTTGAAGAAAAACGTTGGATTTACTGGTGAATTGTTCCTTGGTCACTTACGTTATGGGACTTTTGGTCGAAACTCCATTGAAAGTTGCCATCCCTTTTTACGACAAAATAACTGGATTACACGTAATCTTGTTGTTGCTGGAAACTTTAATTTGACCAATGTCGACGAGTTGTTTCAAACACTGATTAATCTTGGACAACATCCAAAAGAAAAAAGTGATACAGTAACGGTTCTTGAGAAAATTGGACATTTCCTTGATGTGGAAAATGACGATTTATACGCTCATTACAAATCACTTGGTTATTCTAAAGATCAAATTTATGCGCGTATCGCCAAAGAAGTGAATTTGGTTAAAATCTTGAAGAAAGCATCCGAAGTTTGGGATGGTGGATATGCTATGGCAGGGCTTCTTGGACATGGTGACGCATTTGTTTTACGAGATCCAAATGGTATACGTCCAGCATTTTGGTATGAGGATGATGAGATTTGTGTTGTTGCATCGGAACGACCAGTGATTCAAACAGCCTTCAACCTAAGAAGCGATCAAATTCATGAACTTCAGCCCGGTCATGCACTCATAGTGCGTAAAAACGGGGAAGTGAAAGAAGAAATGATTAATGCACCGCGTGAAATCAAAAAATGTTCATTCGAACGCATATATTTCTCCCGCGGATCAGATACAGATATCTACAAAGAACGCAAGGCTTTAGGACGATTAATCGTTGACCAAGTGTTAAAAACAGTCGATTACGACTTTGATAATAGTGTATTTTCTTTTATTCCAAATACGGCAGAGGTTTCCTTTTATGGGTTAATCAAAGGATTGGAAGAAAATTTGAATCAACAAAAAATCAAACAAATTCAAGCGCTTGGTGCCACAGCGGATTCAAAGAAAATAGAAGAGATCATCAATCGAAGAGCGCGCATTGAGAAAATCGCCATTAAAGATGCTAAGTTACGCACTTTCATCACTCAAGATGATTCACGTGATGATTTAGTAGCTCATGTTTACGACATTACGTATGGCAGTGTGCGTCCAGGTACAGACAACTTGATTGTTATTGACGACAGTATTGTGCGTGGAACAACCTTAAAGCAAAGTATCTTACGTATACTTGATCGTTTGTCACCAAAGAAAATCGTAGTTGTTTCGTCTGCACCTCAGATTCGTTACCCTGATTGTTATGGAATTGACATGGCAAAAATGGGTGATTTTATTGCGTTTGAAGCGGCAATCCAATTATTGCGTGACCGCAAAATGGAACGAATAATCAAGGAAGTGTACGAAAAATGTTTGGAGCAAGTGAACCTACCAAAAGAACAAGTTCGAAATTTCGTAAAAGAAATCTATGCGCCATTTAGCAACGAGGAAATTTCCGCGAAAATTGCTGAATTGTTAACCCCTCCTACTATTAAAGCCAAAGTAGAAATCGTTTTTCAGACGGTAGAAAACCTTCATATTGCTTGTCCAGATCACCTTGGAGACTGGTACTTCACCGGAGATTATCCAACACCTGGTGGAAATAAAGTAGTGAACAAAGCATTTATTAATTGGGTGGAGAAAAGGAATGAACGAGCTTATTAATGGACTAATGTGCTAATGACCTAATGTGCTAATGTGCTGATGATTCAATGTACTAATGTGCTAATGGACTAATGTGCTAATGTGCTAATGTGCTAATGTGCTAAAGTGTTAATGTGCTGATGATTTAATGTGCTTCCGTTGCGGAGTAGTTTTGATTTGTTTTTATTATTTTGGTAGCATGGGAGAATAAATTTCAACTTCTTGCGTTAAATGATTCATGACCGATTCTAAGAACCCATTATTAACTAAATCATTTGACTTTGCGCTTTTAATTGTGTCGTTTTGTCAAGAGTTACAATCCCAAAGAAGTTTTGTTATTGCGCATCAATTGTTGAAATCAGGGACTTCGGTTGGAGCAAATATTCGAGAAGCACAACATGCAGAATCTAGAGCGGATTTCATTCACAAATTGAAAATTGCTTCCAAAGAATGCGAAGAAACAACGTATTGGCTCGAAATATGTCAAGCAAGTTATCCGATGAATTGTGATACACTAATTAACGAGTCGCTTCAAATCGGGAAACTACTCAGTCGTATCATCTCCACTTCAAAACGAAATAGATCCTAAACTAATTAACATATTAGTCAGCTATCACATTAGACATTACTTCATATTCCCTACTTTTACAAAAAAAATAGTTTGTCCTCTATCTACTCACTTTTTATTCGCTGTTACGGCGTGTTGATTCACGTTGCCTCTCTGTTCAATCCGAAAGCAAAGAGTTGGGTGAAGGGTCGACAACAATGGCAACAAAAATTACGGACACAAATTCCGGAGAATCGTAAGGTGTTGTGGTTTCATTGTGCTTCACTTGGAGAGTTCGACCAAGGTTTGCCATTAATGAAGTCCTTGAAGGAAGCAGATCCAAGTTTGTTCTTATTGGTGAGTTTCTTCTCTCCGTCGGGAATGGAACATTACCAGAAACGTGAGTTAATCGTTGACGCTGCTTGCTACCTTCCGCTAGACACGCTTCACAATGCACGGACTTTTGTAAAAATCGTACAGCCAGTAAAAGCCATATTTGTTAAGTATGAATTCTGGCCAAATTTCCTTCGAGCGTTGGATGAGTTGCACATCCCAATAGATGCTGTATCAGCTATTTTTCGTCCTTCACAACTGTATTTTCGTTGGTACGGAGGCTTTTTCAGAAGAGCATTGAAACGCATCCATCATTTTCACGTGCAAAACGAAGAAAGTATGGAACTATTGAAATCAATAGGTATTCAACAAAGTACTGTTTCTGGGGATATGCGATACAAGCGAGTGGTTCAAGCAAAGGAATTAGCCATTCAGCATACCAATGAACTACTTTCGGCGTTTACATCGGGGTCTACTACTCTTATTCTCGGAAGTTCTTGGCAGAAAGAAGAAGGAATTGTTCGTGAGGCACTTTCTAAGCTCGGAGCAACTAAATTAATCATCGCGCCACACGATGTGAGCGAGCAGCATATTACATCCATTCAAGCAATGTTTCCTAGTGCTTTGCGCTATACGCAATTAACTATTCACCTTGACGAAAGGAAACTACTAGAGTCAAATATCCTAATCATCGATTGCATTGGACAATTAAGTTCAGCTTATCGATACGGGACAATTGCTTTCATAGGTGGTGGCTTTACGGGAAATCTTCACAATATTCTTGAGCCTTCAGTTTACGGCCTTCCACTCCTGTTTGGTCCAAAACACCAAAAATTCCCTGAAGCAAATTTATTTCTTCAAAAAGGTTTCGCCCTAGAAGTAACGAATCCTACGGATTTCTCTGAAGCCTTTCATTCATTACTAGGTAAGGTGTCTTCACTTCGTCCGGAAATGGAGGCGTTTGTTGAGAGTCAAATTGGCTAATGTGCTAATGGACTAATTTGCTAATGGACTAATGTGCTAATGTGCTAATTAACTAATGTGCTAATGGACTAATGTGCAAATGTGCTAGTTGGTTAATGTAATTGTTTTTTAGCGGACTAATGGCTTATTGATTGATGTTCTAAATTCTTTCAGCCGCAGCGGTAATCCATTAGCAAATTAGTACATTGAATAATTAGCTCATTGTTTAATTAGCAAATTAATTGTAATAATAATCTTTCGGTTTCTTAGCGTAAAATGGGATGTACCAACCTATACGAATACCCGTCTGAAGATCGAGGCGCATTGCAGTGGACACAGGAATGTCCGGTTGGTCGTAATTGATGGTGCGACGGTTATACGTCAGACCTTGTTGGCAGTAAAATCCTGCATAAAAATTGAGCGGACCACCATTATTTAAAAAGGAATATCCAATAAATTGATGGAAATTGAGCCCGGTTGTCATGCGGTCGTAGCCACGTTTGTAAGTCAATTCAATTTGAGGAACAACTTGGTCATTGGTTTCGATGCGCAGATGATGTAAAAGGTAACCTGCTCCTAAGTGAAAAAGGATCCCTGAATTGGCATTTTTCTTTCCTGTTTGAAATAAACGTCCGATACTGAAGTTCGCATTAAATCCACGTGGAAAAACAAGCACCGTAGCTTTCGTTCCATTTACATCCGTAATGTTTCCTTTGTCATCTAATAGGTGATCAAAGATTCCATTCATTTTAACGTTGCTGCCAAAGATGAAATTTGCATCAACGCCGAAATACCATTGGCTCTCTAATTTATATCCAGCGGAAAACCCTATGTTATTTAGGTATCCATATCGTGCCAACAAATCGCCTCCAGGTAGATTACCTCCCCAGTGGACTCCAATTAAGGGAGTACTGATGGATTCATTTTTTACTTCGTCTTGCGCAAAAACAAGGTATTGCGTTGAAAATACTAAACCGATTAAAACACTTAATATTTTCATTTTCTCTTTCTAAGAAATCGTGAGTACATTCTATAAATAAAACCACTATTTTGTTTTGGAGAATCTAAATATTCGTTTCCATAACCATAGCCGTAGCCGTATCCATATCCTGAACCATATCCATATCCTGAGCCATAACCGTAACCATAACTCGATTTTTTCATATCTACAGCATTAACCAAACACGCCATTTTAGCGAATTTTTTGTCTTGGTACAAACTTGCTGGTAAATTCAACATACCGCAATCAATCAATTCAGCACGAACAACATAGATCACCATATCTGCAAGTTTGTTGATGTGTAAGGAATCTGAAACCAATGCTACAGGAGCGGTATCTAGGATAACATAATCATATCTTTTTCTAGCTTCTGAGATAAGTTGTGTTAATCTATCTCGCATAAGTAATTCTGTTGGATTCGGAGGGATATCACCAGAAAAGATGTAACTAACATTTGGATTTCCAGGATCCTTTATCGTTAAATCATCAAACGTTAAATCTGGATTCACGATATAATTGGTTACCCCAACAGTGTGATTCATATCAATGTAACGTGCAATTTTCGGTGCTCGTAAATCTAAACCGATAACGACCGCCGTCTTATTACCTTGAGCTAGGGTGTGGCAAAGATTAATCGAGATAAATGTTTTACCCTCTTTTGCGATGGATGAAGAATAAAACTGAAATGCCGCCGAGGCCTCTTGATCTTGTCCCCCAACTTGAATCAACAATAAATCATCCGTCCGAAGTACCGGTACGTATGTCATATTTTGACCAATTGTCGCTAGTGAATCTGCTGAATTATCTTGAAGATAAACCAATTTCTCACGCAACTTACAAGAAGTCATACTTGTTCCAATCAGAAAAATTAGAAGTACTTTAGGAAGGTGTTTAAGGAAAGGAAGCATGAAAAAAGTCTTTGTTGACAAAGTTACGTAATAATACGATTTATTTGATGTCGATTACGTTCTAGCAGCCAATTTCTTCGTCAGTCTTTTTAAGTATAGGGCTAAAATTAAACTTACTGATGTATGAATAAGAATGGAAATGGATTGTTTAAAAAAGTCCGTAGCTAATCCCATTAGTAAAAGGAAAACATTATTAAATAATATGATGACAAAAGATGTTTGGCGATGTGAAAGGTTAAAGTAATCCAATAAAACATGGTGTATGTGATTTCGATCGGATGAAAAAGGACTTTTCCCATTTTGTACACGAATGATAAATACCCGAATTGAATCAAAAACCGGTATATACAAGGCTGAAATGATCAAGAGCGGTAAGTTTGCTACATAACGCATATGAATGTCCTCATGATAGTCTTTCGAGAGGATATTAATGACAACGGCTGCAATCAGAAACCCTATCAATAATGAACCTGAATCTCCCAAGAAGATGCGCTTGTCCTTGGATGTATTGTAACGGAGAAAAGCGACAAATGCACCGACCATAGACACACAAACAGCCATCATCATGTAGTCATTCAAGGTAAAATATACGATCGAAAAGAAGGTGAAAAATAATGCGCCGAGTCCAGAGGCCAAGCCATCGATTCCGTCAATCAAATTATAAGCATTGATGTAAAAAATCACCACCAAATAAGCTAAAGGAATGCATATCCATGGTGCAATCTCATGAATCCCTAAAAAGCCATGAAGGTTTGTGATTTGAAAATCCGGCGACAAAAATAAAATCGTAGTAGCAATCAGTTGAACCATGATTTTATTCCAAGGACTTATCCCCGTCAAATCATCTTTTAATCCCATGAAAAAGATAAATAATGCAGATGGGACTAAAAATATGGCCCGAGAAGTGACAAAAAATTGTTCAGAAATATTTAGTGCTAAAATGAGTACAATAAAAAAGGTAATACCCCCAAAACTAGGTGCGTTTTGACCGTGTGAACTTCGATTAGACACCGGTTCAAACAGGCGTCTCAACTTGACCACTTGAATAACAACGGGTGTTACAAAGTACATTAACATGAACCCTGTGGTAAAGAATATAATTAAAATGAGTGCTGTATAGGTAGTCATCGTTAATATAGGACGTATTCAAAATGCAAAAGTAGCTTCAAAAACTACTATAAACATCAACTTTTTTACTTTTTTTTTATCAATAACAAGCTATACTTGGGATTCTCCTTGCCTATTTTTCTGAAATAGGTTCAGCTTCAAGTTCAATATCCTCGTTCCAATGTATGATCTTCATTCGTTTATCAACGTTGTGTTTTGACTCAATTAAAATTTCCTCAATTGGTTTGCGTGTAATAAAGGCGATTTTAATTCGGATGTTCTTAACAAATGATTCCCTTCTCTTTTTTAGTGTTTCATGTGATAAGCCTTGTTCATTAAAATAGGTATTTAGGGCAGATAGTTCCAACTCCCCTTGATTCCGAATCAAACTTAACACTTCCCATTCAGTGGGAGAAAAGTCAGATTTAAGTAATTTCTTTTGGGATCTTTGTAAAAATCGAACTTTGTGCATTCGTCGAATGTAGAATAACAAGGTAAATAAGAGAAAATTTAAAATCAATGAAATCCACAAATAATCCTCTTTTGGAAATTGTTTAAAAACGGAAATTTTTTGATAAATAGGATAAGTGCCAACTTTTAATTCTTTAAAGAACTTGGAGTTTCGCACTTCTACTTGAAGGTCATCTAGGTTATTCGAATTCGAAAGGACATACATCAAATACTTGTTATCCTTCGAAGAGGAGATTTTATGCATATTCAAAAACATTGGATTTTCATATGAACTCCACGAATTATTGCGTATATTCAACTCAATCATCAGGTTATTTACCAATAACACTTGATTTGGTAAGTTGATATTCAATTTAATGATGCTCAACTTATTATAAAGTAATTCATGAATTTCTCCCAGTTGTTTCCAACGCTTTGTTCGGCAATCGTATTTCCAACAATCTCGTAAATAAACATCTTTCAAATGATCACGGCACAATCCTCCTAATAGGTAAAATTGATCTTGATCCACAACAAACAACGGTGCGGAACGTCGGGAAGGCATCTTCTCACTTTTGACATTTACTTCAAACCACTCCTTCGCTGATGGAAGATACCGTGTAAATACATCTTTTACTTGAAAGAATCCATATCCCCCGAACATGAAGACATTACCGTTCCAGGCAAACATTGGAGCGCCGTATTGATTTCTATGCGGGAAACTTTCATCAATTCGTTTCAGTGTATCATGGTACAACTCATAGACATTTCCACAGCTTTCATGGACAAAATAATATCGGTTCTTCGCCATGGATAATACCTTGGTCATTTCCATGACTTCCTTAAAAGGTTGTTTGACATCATATACATATGCATGCCTCACCCATCGATGACTTCCAGGTTTTTGCGTCCAATAATGTGTTGAATCATCGAGTACAAAGAATTCGTTATTAAACTTATTGAAATTCAATTGGGCCCGTTGACTAACTTTCAACTGACCAAACGATAGTTGGCTTAACACTAAGGTTAAGCATAAAATGAGTATTTTCTGCATCTGATTCAGTTGATTTAATCTTTTATAATGAATCGTTTTACTTTTATTTTTTGTCTAAAAAATTTGGTTTTTAGTTCGTGATTCATAAATCCCAGTAGGGTATACCATTCAATTAATGAAGTTAATTGATGAATTTACTCAGCAAAAAGGTGGTAGATGCATCGTGCTGCACAATCGATTGTTTTTCAATCTCCCCAAGGATACTTGTTGCCAACTGTTTTCCAAGTTCTACGCCCCATTGATCATAACTGAATATATTCCAAATCACACCTTGAACAAATAATTTATGTTCGTACATGGCTACTAACGCGCCCAAACTTGCAGGAGTTAATTTTTCGATGAGTAAGGTGTTGGTTGGTTTATTACCTGTAAATACTTTGAAAGGAACTAAAACAGCTGCTTTTTCACCTGTAACCTGAAGCGCGTCTAATTCACTCTTCACTTTTTCGGGTGATTTACCCATTAACAAAGCCTCCGTTTGTGCAAAGAAATTAGACATCAATTTATCGTGTTGATCTTTGTTTCCATAAAGTGATTGCTTAAAGCCAATGAAATCCGTAGGAATTAATTTGGTTCCCTGGTGAATCAACTGAAAAAAAGCATGTTGTGAATTCGTTCCGGGCTCTCCCCAAATAATGGTGCCTGTTTGATAATTGACTGGTTTTCCATCTCTGCCAACTTGCTTTCCATTGCTTTCCATGATCCCTTGCTGTAGGTAAGGAGCCAATTTTTGCAAGTATTGGGAATAGGGAATGATTGCCTCACTTTCCGCACCATAAAAATTGTTATACCAAATGCTCAATACGGCCAAAATAACCGGAATGTTCTTTTCAAAGGATTCGTGTTTGAAATGTTGGTCCATTTTGGATGCTCCATGTAAAATCGACTCAAAATTAGGATAACCTACCGCTAAACTAATGGAAAGTCCGACTGAACTCCACAGTGAAAAACGTCCACCTACCCAGTCCCACATTGGGAAGATGTTTTCAGTGGAAATACCAAATTCTTGTACCTTACTTAGGTTCGTCGAAACCGCCACAAAATGTTTCGCCACGTCTTCTCTTGTTGCGGATTGTAAAAACCAAGCGCGAATCGTCTCCGCATTCGTTAAGGTCTCTTGTGTCGTAAACGTCTTTGAAACAATCACAAAAAGTGTCGTCTCTGGATTTAACTTTTTAATGACTTCTTGAACGTGATCGCCATCAACATTGGACACAAAATGTACATTCAAGTGATTTTTGTAAAACTGTAAGGCTTCCACCATCATGGCTGGGCCTAAATCGGAACCACCAATCCCAATGTTCACGACATCGGTAATTGACTTTCCAGTATAACCCTTATGTTCACCAGAAATAATGCTTTCTGAAAAGGCTTTCATTTTGGCTTGAACCACTTTTATTTCCGGGGTAATATTTTCGCCATCAACTAGAAGAACCTCCTGATTACTTGCACGTAAAGCAGTATGTAAAACGGCTCTATTTTCTGTTTGATTGATGACTTCTCCTGCGAAATATTTACGAATCGCGTCGGCTAAATCTACTTCCTTTACCAACGAAAGCAACAGGCGCATCGTTTCATCGGTCACTCTATTTTTAGAATAATCCAATAAAAAATCATTCCATTCGATGTGCATTTTTTCCGTTCGTATGGGGTCAGCAGAAAACAATTCGAGTATTTGAAGATTTTCAACCTGTTCGAAATGTGCTTTTAGTTGTTGCCAAGCAGCGGTATGTGTTGGATTAATTGCTTTTAATGCCATTGTCATTTATGTTCTATACTTAAACTCTTTTTAATTTTCTTCCTTTTGGATGACTTATTTATCGTCCAAAATCATCTTGTACGCGCACTATATCCTCTTCATCTGAAGGTTGTGCCGCATCTGTGTGTTGCCAAATTTCTGCAATAATCGCTTGATTGTCCAAGCCAATAAGACGGTGGCGTTCGTCCTGTGCCAATTTGATGGTTTCACCTACTCGGTATACCACGAGCTCACCTTCTTCATCCGTAAGACTGCGTTTCACAGCCACAGGACCTTCCACTACCTTCCAAATCTCGGCACGGCGGTTATGGTATTGCCACGACAAGCGCTGGTTCGGTGCCACCAATAAAATCTTGGGGCTCAACTTCCCACCAATCGTGAGTGTGTTGACATCTAGGCCATCAAAAAAGGTGTCCGCAAAAAGTTGCGCTTGCGTTTCATCGATCACATAAAATCCTCCCCATGGACGCGTGAGGTCGGATGCTATTACCGTGAATTTTTCTAGTAAAGTAGGTGTTTTACTCATTACTGTTGTGTTCTTTCGTTTGTCAATTGGTAAGTTATAATAGTATTTTTCAAATGTCTGGATTCGGAACTTTCGCTAAAAATCAGCTATTTCAGTTTGTTTTTTTTGATTCCAATATTAAATATAAACCATCCCCACATATAAAATTATTTTATTAATGAAACTTCAGGATAAAAAAGTAGTTTCTTTTTTGTGTTGATTCTTTTGCTTATTAACATACAACAGTTGTGACTTGTGTATCTACTACTTTATATTTCAAACCTACTCTACTAGAAAGAAGTACATATTCAAAATTCACTAAAATCTTTCGTCGAACCCATCGATTTCATTTAGTAAATTATTTCGTGAAATTAAAAAATAAACGGAAACGGTTGGCGTATTTTGTTCCTTAAAAAATTTATGATTCAAATTTCGCAACTCATACTTAAAATTGATATCATCTTTGTTTTTTTTCATCGACAATAACCTTCTAAGAAAACAATAGGATAGGAGTAGGTGATTTTTTGCAAATATAGTTGAAAACGGAAATAAGAATAAACTACATTTATGCTAACTGTCCTATTTTCTCATCTTGTTTTAAAATCGCTAGTAGATTTCTATAGAATCCTCTTTAATTGTGATATCATGATTTACAATTATATGAAAATCTGATTTTTAATTTTACAGCGTGATTAATACCTAGACTATGCGCATTTCCAAAGCCTAGATTTCCAACTGGAATAATAAACTTGAAGCCAGATTCATTCGTTAAAGAAACAAAATACGCAGGGAACACATTGGAAGTGGATGCAGCAAATCGCCGCGTACAGTTTTCTATTGTCCGATAATTTTATACTTTTACAGAGAAAGGCGGTCTTTGGATCGCCTTTTTTGTATCAAATAATTCAAGTTCGATGAAAAAAATTCAAATGGTGGACCTTGTTTCTCAATACGAGAAAATCAAACCGTCCATTGATAAAGCAATTCAAGATGTTATTCAACACGCACATTTCATCAATGGACCAGCAGTAACGCGTTTTCAGACAGATTTACAAGAATACCTAGGAGTGAAACATGTTATTCCGTGTGCGAATGGCACCGATGCATTGCAAATAGCGATGATGGCCCTTGGTTTGAAACCAGGTGATGAAATCATTACTCCGAGTTTCACCTATATTGCAACGACCGAGGTCATTGCGCTTTTAGGATTAACACCGGTTTTTGTCGAAGTGGATCCACGTACGTTTTGTATTGATCCTTTAGCAATCGAAGCGGCGATTACCCCAAAAACCAAAGCAATCGTGCCTGTCCATTTATACGGACAAGCTGCGAATATGAATGCAGTGATGGAAATTGCAGAGAAACATCAGTTGTTTGTCATCGAAGACAATGCACAGGCGATTGGTTCGGATTACCATTTGTCTGACGGAAAGAAAGTGAAAACAGGAACGATTGGCGATATTGGTTGTACTTCTTTTTTCCCTTCAAAAAATCTTGGTTGTTACGGTGATGGTGGTGCATTATGTACCAACAATGATGATCTCGCTCGAAAAATTAAGATGATAGCAAATCATGGGCAACAACAAAAATACGTTCATGAGGTCATTGGGTGCAATTCGCGTCTTGACAGCATCCAAGCAGCGATTTTAGAAGTGAAATTACGCCAACTAGATAATTACGTTGATGCACGCCGTGAAGTTGCAGAGCGCTACGACGAAGCATTTGCTGGTATATCAGGTGTTCAAATCCCATTTCGCGCTGATGATTCCAAACATGTTTTTCATCAATACACACTGGTTTTAGAAAACGTGAATCGAAATGCCTTACAAGAACACCTTTCCGAAAACGACATTCCAAGTATGATTTATTATCCGATTCCTGCACACAAACAAAAAATGTTCGCTGCCTTCGGAAGTCATTCAACAGATCTTCCAACAACGGATTGGTTGACAGAACGAGTGATTTCGTTGCCTATTCATACCGAAATGGATGAGGAGCAACAAGAATTTATTATTGATACGGTGAAAATGTTTTTTACAAATAAAAATTAACACAATCGTAGGCCCCTGGGCATGCCCAGGGGCCACAATTAAACTGATAAAAAAATGACAAACATAGCAGTAGTCGGAACCGGATATGTCGGTTTAGTCACCGGAACCTGTTTTGCGGAAACAGGAAACAATGTCATTTGCATTGATATTGATGCAAACAAGGTAGCAAAGATGCAAAACGGTGAGATTCCAATCTACGAACCGGAATTAGATGTGCTATTCGAACGCAACATTAAAGCCGGACGCTTGCGTTTTACAACAAATTTAGCGGAAGGCATTCAGGATGCAGAAATCATTTTTCTTGCTTTACCAACACCTCCAGGTGAAGATGGTTCAGCAGATTTGTCTTACATTTTAGGCGTTGCAAGCGAATTAGGAAAAATCATGACAGATTATAAAGTCATCGTGGACAAAAGCACTGTTCCAGTCGGAACGGCAGACAAAGTTGCTGCTACGATTTCAGAACATGCCACAGTAGAATTCGCTGTTGTTTCGAATCCGGAGTTTTTGCGTGAAGGATTTGCCGTAAGTGATTTCATGAAGCCTGATCGCGTTGTAATAGGTACTTCGGATGACCGAGCGCGCAAAATCATGGAGAATTTATACAAACCTTTCGTTCGTCAAGGCAATCCCATTTATTTCATGGATGAAAAATCTGCAGAATTAACGAAATACGCGGCAAATGCTTTTTTAGCTACAAAAATTACCTTCATGAATGAAATTGCCAATTTCTGTGAAATCGTTGGTGCTGACGTAGATAAGGTTCGCATTGGAATTGGGTCTGACAATCGCATTGGAAAACGATTTTTATTCCCCGGTATTGGTTACGGTGGATCTTGCTTTCCAAAGGATGTTCAGGCTTTAGCGAAATCAGGAATTGAAAACAATTACGACTTTAAAATTTTAAATGCCGTAATGGAGGTGAATCAAAACCAAAAAACATATTTGTTTCCAAAAATGAAGAATTTCTTCCGTGGAAACCTCTCCGGAAAGCACATCGCTGTATGGGGATTGGCTTTTAAACCGGATACCGATGATATCCGCGAAGCTCCTGCTTTGTATATGATTGAATCTTTGCTTGCTGCAGGTGCAACTGTGAGCGCTTATGACCCAGAAGCAATGCCGAATGTGCAACGATTAATGGGCGATAAAATTAACTTCGCATCTGACGAATATAGCGTGTTGGATCAAGCTGATGCACTGCTCATTTGTACAGAATGGAGTATCTTTAGAAATCCAAACTTCAGCGAAATGAAAAACAAGATGAAGGATGCGGTTATTTTTGACGGTAGAAATTTATATGAAACAGACGAAATGAATGAAAAAGGATTTTATTATTCGAGCATTGGTCGTCAGTTAATTCAACAATAATATGAAACGCGTACTCATAACCGGTGCGGCCGGATTTTTAGGTTCACATTTGTGTGATCGGTTTATCAAAGATGGCTACCATGTCATTGCGATGGATAATTTAATCACTGGTCGATTAAAAAACATCGAACATTTGTTTCCATTGGAACAATTTGAATTTTACCACCACGACGTTTCAAAATTCATCCACATTCCAGGTGAATTGGACTATATCCTACACTTTGCTTCACCTGCAAGTCCGATTGATTATTTAAAGATTCCAATTCAAACCTTGAAAGTTGGTTCCTTGGGTATCCACAATTGCCTTGGATTAGCGAAAGCAAAAAATGCGCGATTGATTATCGCTTCCACATCTGAAGTTTACGGTGATCCAACAGTTCACCCACAAACGGAAGACTATTGGGGAAATGTAAATCCAGTTGGACCTCGTGGAGTATACGATGAAGCGAAGCGTTTTCAGGAAGCAATAACCATGGCTTACCATAATTTTCATGGCCTTGAAACACGTATCGTACGCATCTTCAATACATATGGTCCACGCATGCGACTGAACGACGGGCGTGTACTACCTGCATTTATCGGGCAAGCTTTACGAGGAGAAGATTTAACCATTTTTGGTGATGGTTCTCAAACACGTTCATTTTGCTACGTAGATGACTTAGTAGAAGGAATTGTTCGTTTACTGATGAGCGACTATCCGTTTCCTGTGAATGTCGGGAATCCTTCGGAAATTTCCATCTCGCAATTCGCCGAGGAAATCATTGCACTCACCGGTACGACGCAAAAGGTAATCTATAAAGATTTACCTGTCGATGATCCAAAGCAACGTCAGCCTGATATTACCAAAGCGCGCGAAATTCTTAAATGGGAACCAAAAATAGACCGCAGTGAAGGGTTGAAACGCACTTATGCCTATTTCCAAAGCCTATCTCAACAGGAATTAATGGAAACAGATCATTATAATTTTGATAAATACATTACGAAGTAAATGAAGTATTTCGCACACGAAACCGCGGTTATTGATGTAGGATGTCAGATTGGTGAGGGAACCAAAATCTGGCATTTTTCGCACATCATGCCGAACTGCCAAATTGGATTATCTTGCAACATTGGACAAAACGTTGTGATCTCGCCGGAAGTCATTTTAGGTAACAACGTGAAGGTTCAAAACAACGTATCCATTTACACAGGAGTTATTTGTGAGGACGATGTTTTCCTTGGTCCTTCGATGGTTTTCACGAATGTGATGAATCCGCGCAGTGCGGTAAATCGCCGTGACAGCTACCTGAAAACAGTCGTTAAAAAAGGAGCTAGTATTGGTGCCAATGCGACAATCGTTTGTGGGCACGACATTGGTCGTTACGCGTTTATTGGTGCAGGGGCTGTGGTTACCAAACATGTGGCAGATTATGCGCTTGTTGTTGGGAATCCCGCACGTCAAATTGGATGGATGTCCGAATATGGTCACCGTTTAAATTTTGATGAGAACGGATTAGCAATATGCCCGGAAAGCGAACAGAAATATCGTTTGACACAATCTGGGCATGCCCAGATTGTGCAAAGAGATAATGAATGATAAATTGATAAATTGCATAGATCATGGCATGCCCTGATTGCGCAAATCAATGAAAATAAATAATATCGTTTCCACACATGGTGGAATTATGTTAAAAATAAAATATGTCAAAAATTAAATTTGCCGTTATCGGTGCGGGACACATTGGGAAACGTCATGCGGAAATGATCCGACGCGATGAAGAAGGAGAATTAGTTGCTTTGGTAGATCCACGTGGGAAAGATGAATGCCAAGCACAAGATTTCGATGTTCCTTTCTTTTCAACGATGGAAGAATTATTTGCGAGCGGATTAGAATTTGACGTAATAAATGTCTGTACACCCAACGGCTTGCATGCAAAGCAAGCGTTGTTGGCCTTGGAACATAAAAAACATGTTGTCTGTGAAAAACCAATGGGCTTATCTAAAGAAAGTTGTGAGCGCATCATTTACAAATCATTGCAGGTTTCCAAACAAGTATTTTGTGTGATGCAGAATCGCTATTCACCACCTTCCGTTTGGATCAAAGATTTAATTGACCGTAAAGTCATCGGAGACATTTACATGGTGCAATTGAATTGTTATTGGAATCGCGATGAGCGCTATTACAAAGCTGGTGGATGGAAAGGAACGCAAGACCTTGATGGTGGTACATTATTCACACAGTTCAGTCACTTCATTGATATTATGTACTGGTTGTTCGGAGACATCGACAACATCCAAGGTAAGTTTGCAGATTTCAACCACAAAGACTACACAGACTTCGAAGATTCTGGTTTCGTAAGCTTTGATTTCATCAATGGAGGAATGGGTTCCTTGAACTATTCTACATCCGTAGCTAATCAAAATTTAGAATCCTCTATGACCATTATCGGTAAAAACGGTTCTGTAAAAATTGGTGGACAATACATGAATGAAGTGGAAGTTTGCAACATCAAAGATTACGAAATGCCAGTACTCGCTCCGACTAATCCTGGAAATGACTATGGTCCATACAAAGGATCTGCTGCGAATCATAATTACGTCATCTCAAATGTCATCGATTGCTTAAATGGACGCACCGCTCCTACTACAAATGCCTTGGAGGGAATGAAAGTGGTAGAAATTATTGAACGAATTTATAAGGTGAGGGATGTTAATGGGTTAATGGCATAATGTGCTAATTTGCTAATTGCATATTGTGCTTAATGATTAATGTGTTTCCGTTGAGGCGGATTGAATACAAAAAATGAAATACATGATTTACGAGAATTTAATAAAGAAAGAAGCTAAACTCGCATTGGTCGGATTGGGTTATGTTGGATTGCCGATTGCGTTGGAATTTGCTAAACGTGTGAAAGTGGTTGGATTTGACATCAATCAAACACGCGTGGACATGATGCGTCGAGGAGAGGATCCGAGTCGGGAATTGGAATCTTCGGATTTTGAGAACCGTGACATCACGTTTTCCGCAGATATCAACGACTTAAAGGATGTCAATTTCTTTATCGTAGCGGTTCCCACTCCAATTGATGAAACCAACCTTCCAGACTTAAAACCTTTATTAGGTGCAAGCCGTACGGTGGGGAAAGTTTTAAAAAAAGGCGATTATGTTGTGTTTGAATCAACTGTTTATCCTGGTTGTACAGAGGAAGATTGTATTCCCATTTTAGAATCAGAATCCGGCTTAAAATTCCCTGAAGATTTCAAAGTTGGCTATTCACCTGAACGCATTAATCCAGGAGACAAAGAACACACGCTACAAAATGTCATTAAAATCGTTTCTGGTTGCGACGAGGAGTCATTGGATCAAATTGCCAAAACATACGAATTGGTTGTTGCTGCAGGAGTTCACCGTGCAACGAGCATAAAAGTTGCTGAAGCAGCTAAAATAGTTGAGAATACGCAGCGTGACGTTAACATATCTTTAGTGAACGAACTATCGATCATCTTCAACAAAATGGGTATAAATACCTTCGATGTTCTAGAGGCAGCGGGAACGAAATGGAATTTCTTAAAATTCTACCCTGGACTTGTTGGTGGACATTGCATTGGTGTCGATCCGTATTATTTGGTGCATAAAGCTATGCAATTAGGTTACCATTCAAAGGTGATTAATTCCGGTCGATACGTGAATGATTCCATGGGATTCTATATTGGAAAACAAACTGCTAAAAAAATCATTGCCCAAGGAAAAATGATTCAAGAAGCTCATGTCCTAGTGATGGGTGCAACATTTAAAGAAAATGTCAGTGACATTCGAAATTCGAAGGTAATTGACGTTGTTAATGAATTAAAATCGTTCCAAATCAACGTCGATGTAATTGATCCTCACGCTGATTCGTCCGAAATGGAACATGAATATGGAGTTGGATTAGTCAAAGACATTCGCACGGATTACGACGCCATTATTCTGGCCGTTAATCACCGTGAATACTGTCAATTCGATGAAACCTATTTCAAAGGATTAATGAAAGATGGAAAAGGTGTTTTTGTGGATGTGAAAGGTATTTACCGTGGAAAAATAAATGAATTAACGTATTGGTCCCTGTAGCCACAGGGCAAGCCCTGTGGCTACAGGGAAATAATATCTTACACATGAAAAAAACGATCATCATCACCGGCGGTGCCGGATTCATTGGTTCTCACGTTGTTCGGCGTTTTTTGACCAACTATCCGAATTACCTCATCGTGAATGTAGATAAATTGACCTACGCAGGAAATTTAGAAAACCTGAAAGACGTAGCCAATCACCCCAATTATCGTTTTGAGCGTGCGGACATCGTAGATATGCAGTCAATTCGTGGAATTTTTCAGAAATATGCTGTGACTGATGTCATTCATTTGGCTGCAGAATCACACGTTGATCGCTCTATCGAAGGCCCCATGGATTTCGTCATGACAAATGTCGTTGGTACCGTAAACCTCTTACAAGCCGCAAAAGATGCATGGGAAGGAACAGATGGTCACGTTTTTCACCATGTTTCTACAGATGAAGTTTTTGGAAGTTTAGGTGATGAGGGATTATTCACCGAACACACACCATATGACCCAAGAAGTCCGTATTCTGCATCAAAGGCATCCTCGGATCATTTTGTGATGGCATTTCACCACACCTATGGACTTCCAATTAAAATGTCCAATTGTTCGAATAACTATGGAAGTCACCACTTTCCTGAAAAGTTGATTCCATTGATGATACATAACATCCAAAACAAAAAACCACTTCCTATCTATGGAAAAGGTGACAATATCCGTGATTGGTTATGGGTGGAGGACCATGCTAGTGCGATTGATGCCATTTTTCACACAGGAAGAATCGGAGAATCTTACAATGTTGGTGGGCTTAATGAATGGACGAACATCGAATTAGTTCGGTTTCTATGTCAATTGATGGATGAAAAATTAGGAAGAAACAAAGGTGAATCAGAAGAATTAATCTCCTACGTTACTGACCGCGCTGGACACGACAAACGCTATGCAATTGATGCCTCGAAATTGGAAGGAGAACTTGGTTGGACACCATCCATTACTTTTGAAGAAGGACTTTCTAAAACCGTTGATTGGTACCTCGAAAATCAAGATTGGGTAGCGAAAGTAACAAGTGGTGCATATCAGGAATATTATGAAACGATGTACGGTGGGAAATAATGTGCTCATTTTTTAATGTGCTAATGAGTTAATGTGCTAATTATTTAATGTGCTAATGTGCTAATTATTTAATGTGCTAATTTGTTAATTATAATGAGTTTTTTAAAAAATCTTTTTCGTTCAAAGTCCATCAATGCATTTGATTTAAGTCAATTTGAGGTCGATATGCATAGCCATTTGATTCCAGGAATTGATGATGGGTCTCCTTCGATGGATCACACAATTGCTCTGTTGGCGAAATTTGAACAATTGGGATACAGAAAGGTGGTAACAACGCCACATATTTTAAATGATGTTCACCCCAATACACCAAAAATAATTCTTGATGGACTAAAAGATGTACAGCTGGAAATCAAACGTTTGGGGATGAAAATTGAAATTGAATCTGCCGCGGAATACTATTGTGATGAATCCTTTCTTCCTATCATTGAACGAAATGAAATCTTAAGTTTTGGTTCAAATTTTGTTTTAATGGAATTTGGATTTTTGAGTCCCTCTCAATATGAAGCACAAGCTTTGTTTAACTTACAAGTGGCAGGTTATGTCCCGGTAATTGCACACTACGAACGCTATCCTTACTATTTTGGAGATTTCAAGAAAGTAGATGCATTACGCGAACGTAATATTCAAATTCAAGTCAACCTTAATTCCTTAACAGGACATTATGGTCCAGGAGTGAAAAAAATGGCTGAACAACTAATTAAAAACAAACAAGTTGATTTTCTTGGAACGGATTGTCACCGCATAGAACACCTTATTCTATTAGAAAATAATTTGAGTATGCCTATTTTTAAAGACATCGAAGCACTTAATTTAAAAAACAATTTATTGTGATTTTACATTTTCTTCGTCATGCTAAAACAAACCAAAATAGCCCGACAGGTCGCGATTTCGACCGAGAACTACTCCCGCGCGGCTACGAGCAACTAAAAGAATTACAAGCCAAAATAGCAACTCAACACTTACCCATCTCGCGCGTATTTTGCTCGTCTGCCATGCGAACACGTCAAACATTGACCCAAATTGCAGCGCTGTTTACGGACGCAACAATTTCCTTTCACGACGAGCTTTACCTCACTTCAAAATTAGATCTCTTCAACTTCATTACGCAGCAAAAAAGCAGCGAAGAAATTCTAATTATCGGTCATAATGAAGGACTTTCTGACCTTGTTTCATACCTTGCCGATTCGGACATTCATTTAAAAACGTGTGGATACATCCAACTTTCTTTTCCCTTTAATCATTCAGGATATCTTTCTGCAGGAACGGGTATTGTCGTTGAAACGTTTCGAGTTAACTAATGTGCTAATTTTTTAATGTGCTAGTTGATTAATGGGCTAATTTGCTAGATGATTGATGTGCTTGTTTCTTGAAGCCGAAGCGGAAATCCATGAACAAAACTGAGCCATTGGCAAATTAGCACTTTGCATCATTAGTAAATTAGCACATTGTATTAAGTATATTTGTCAAATGCAAGAACTCTTACCCTTTCTTTCGGAGCGATTCGGAGCGGATCAGATTCAAACAATTGAGCGAAATCATGAATCCTTCACTCTTATCACACTTTTAAATTCGAATGAATTGCGGGTGTTGATGACGAATGGCTTATCAAATCATCGAATGAATGTGCATGAAAAACATGCCGGCGAGGAATTTGCGGAATTATTTGTGCTGCTTCCGAGTTATTGGAAATTAGATGAACCGGAAAATCCTCGAATGAACTGGGTCTTTGATTGGTTAACAAAATTGAAGAAATACGTGATTGAAAAGGATACTTGGATTGGAAACGGTCATACTTTTTCAACTGGAAAAGAAATGGGTGCAATTTCACCGACAATGTTGCAAAACCATTTCATTTTATCAGATCCCTTGGAACTTACGAATGAGTTAGCACCAATTCAAATGGCCGATAAAACAGTTTATTTCCTTTCGTTAATTCCAATCTTTGCAGATGAAATGGACTACAAACAAGGAAAGGGAACTGCAAAATTATTTTCCAAATTTGCCTTGCAAAATATTACTGAAAAACTTGATGATTACCGCTCAACAGTGCTAAAAACACGTTGGAATTTCCTTGCTAAATGAATCAAAAATCACTTCAAGCTCACATTGCGCTATTGTTGGTTAACGTTCTTTATGGCGCGAGTCACGTCCTCGCGAAAGGTGTCATGCCGAATTACCTAACTCCCACCGTTTTCATTCTCTTTCGTGTTATAGGTGCGACCAGTCTATTTTGGCTCGTGCTCCTCTTCACGAAACAATCAAAAATAGAACGCAAAGATTTCCCTTTATTGGCCTTGTGTGGACTTTTTGGTGTCGCAATTAATCAATTATTCTTCTTTCACGGATTAAACCTTTCATCTGCGTTTAATTCCGGCATCATTATGGCATTGAATCCAATTATGGTCGTCATTTTATCGTTCTTCTTATTAAAAGAAAGGTTGACCGCATTTAAATTAACTGGAATAACCTTAGGCGCAACCGGAGCAATTCTTTTAACCTTGAAAGCCACTACCCAGTTTGGAGATTCTCGTTTGGGCGATTTATTCCTCTTTTTGAATGCTCTAAGCTATGCGATTTACCTCGTTATCGCTAAACCACTCATGAAAAAATATAGTCCGATTCAAGTGATTACATGGGTTTTTACATTTGGACTACTCATCGTGCTCCTCTTCCCTCCCACTTTGAGTGAATTAACTCAAACTGATTTTCAACGCATTCCCGCAGACATTTGGTGGAAAATTAGTTATATCGTAATTGGTGTTACTTTCCTAACGTATTTACTCACCATCTTCGGATTAAAATACCTCAGCGCGACAATTTCTAGCGCCTACATTTATACACAACCTGTAATGGTACTTCTTTTCACATTTTTGTTTGCCATAATTGGTTGGTCTGAGGATTATCGAAGCACCATTACTTCGGAAAAGATTCTGTATATGTTCGTTATATTTACGGGAGTTTACTTAACGTCTAAATCAACATCCAAAAAATGAAAAACATCCTTTTTTTCTTTTTTATCTTCAGCTTTGTCATCTCCTGGGGACAAAAAAAAATCATTGATCATTCATCTTACAAAGAATGGAAGCGGTTAGAAAAACAACAATTCAGCAAGAACGATAAATGGATTACATATGAAGTCAATCCACTGACGGGAGATGGTTACTTACATTGGTATGAAACGATTACAGGAAAAC
The DNA here is from genome assembly GCA_044240055.1 of Crocinitomicaceae bacterium. GTDB lineage: Bacteria > Bacteroidota > Bacteroidia > Flavobacteriales_D > Crocinitomicaceae > UBA952. The sequence goes on from JBIIAG010000002.1 coordinate 97,197, forward strand.
ATGACTCACTACTTCGTGGAAAGGATGCACAACTTGATCCAAACGGCCAATTTATTGCTTGGAAAGTAACACCTGGATTTGACACCCTGCGCAATTGCGAATTAAATAAAGTTGACAAAAAGAAATGGCCAAAAGACAGCCTTTATATTTATTTGACGGCAAATGATTCCCTCATCAAAATTCCAAAACTGAAGTCATTCAAAATATCCGAAGATGCCTCTGTACTTGCTTATTTATCAGAAGTCAACCCTAAATCAGCTCCCGAAACAAAAAAGAATTGGTTGCAAAAACACGGTTTCATGAAGGAGAAAAAACCTCTTGAAAAACCCAAAAGCGATGGGCACCAACTTACCTTATGGACCACAACAAACTCATGGAGTCAAGCGAATGTCACGAAGTATTCTCTGCCGAAAAATGGAAAATACGTAGCGATTGTTACCCAACAAAAACTAAAAAACGATTCTTCACAAGTTCGAATATATGAGGTCTCGACCAAACAATTAATCAAGGAATTCGATCGAAATACAAGCTGTGAAACACCTGTTTGGAATGAGGATGGAACCCGTTTAGCTTTCTTTTCTAGCTTGGACACCAATAAAGTGAAACAATTTGAATTGAATGTCTATGACATTACATCCAACAAAACATGGGTGCTGGGCGATACACTTACTCCAGATTTCGATACGTTAAAAGGGATTTCTGAAAATCGAACGCCTATTTTCACACGTGACAATCGCTTTTTATTCTTTGGAATTAGTGAACGTGTAAAACCCGAAGTGAAAGACACGCTGCTTGAATCAGAAAAAGTACGCGTAGACATCTGGCATTACAATGATTTGGAAATTCAAGCTCAGCAATTGGTGCAACTCAACCAAGAGAAAAAACGCAGCGATTTGTATGTTTTTCATTTTGATAATGAGAAAATCATTCCAATCAGTAACGACACTTTAAACGTTCGAGTGTCCGATCAGCAAATTGGAGATTATGTTCAAGGAACAAGCAATGAGTCCTATGCCATTCAACAGCAATGGAAAGCTCCCGGATTGGAAGACGTTTATCGAATTTCTTTAATCGATGGTTCCATAAAACAGTTAGCAAAAGGTCTTTCATTTCCTGGAAACCTATCTCCTAGAGGGAAGTACTTCACTTATTTTCTCTCAGAAAAAAGTCAGTATATGTTGTTAGATATTGATGCTCAAACGAGCAAAGAAATCAACGCAGACAGAAAAAATATTGTTTGGAATGAAGATCTTAACGGTCAGCCAATGGAAGCAGGTCCTGAAGGTTGGATTGGCTTCGATCGAAGTGAAGATCACGTCTATTTTAAATCTCGATTTGACCTTTGGGATTACCAAATCAGTAAGCAAACGTTAACGTCATTGTCACATGATTGGGCAACAAAAAACAATGTTCGCTTAGACTTGATCCGATGGGAAACAGATAGTGTTTACATAGACTTGAATGATTGCTACGCAACAAGTTTCGAGCTTGCGACAAAAAAAGAAGGCCTTCACCTATTTGACATTAGTAAGGGAAATGGACTGCGTCAACTTACTCAAATTCCTGCTAGGATATCATTGATCGAACGTTCTCCAAATAAAAGCCATTATTTTTTCCGTTGGATGACCGTTTCACATTACCCAGAATTAGAACTTTGGAACGACCAATACCAGCCACAAGCAGAGATATCCGTAACTAATCCTCAACAAAAAGAATTCAATTGGGCAACAAGTGAAATTGTAAAATGGCGTGCATATGATGGTCAAAATTTGGAAGGAATTCTCTATAAACCTGAAAATTATGATGCGACAAAGAAATATCCTCTTTTACTGTACTACTACGAATTAAATTCAGACAACTTGAATAACTATCAAAGTCCACGTCCATCCGCAAGTACAATTAATCCAACTGAATACGCATCAGCGGGTTACATCGTTTTTATTCCAGATATTCGTTATGAAATTGGACATCCTGCCAAATCGGCATATAATTGCATCATGAGTGCAACAGACTACCTGATTAAACAATTCCCAATTGATTCTACGCGCATGGGCTTACAAGGACAAAGTTGGGGAGGATATCAAACTGCACAACTTATAACTATGACGAAAAGATATGCAGCAGCAATGGCTGGGGCACCCGTTGGAAATATGATATCCGCATATGGTGGGATTCGTTGGGGATCCGGATTAAACCGACAATTTCAGTATGAGTCGACACAAAGTCGCATCGGAAAAACCATTTGGGAAGCACCCGAATTGTACATCGAAAACTCTCCATTGTTTCATTTACCTAATGTAACCACACCTTTATTAATTATGTCAAACGACCGTGATGGTGCAGTACCATGGTATCAAGGACTCGAATTGTATAATGGGATGAGACGTCTTGGAAAACCATGTTGGATGTTGAATTACAACGATGACGACCATAATTTAACGAAAACGCCTTACAAATTCGATTTAAGCATACGTATGCGACAGTTCTTTGATCATTACCTACTTCAAAAACAAGCACCAAAATGGCTAATTGAAGGAATTCCTGCCGTTGACAAAGGAAAGAAATTAGGTTATGAAGCGGAATAAATTCTGGCTTTTATGCACCTGTATTATCTTGATAAGTATTACAATTTTAAGTTTACTTCCGCCAAAATCAGGTTTGGAAATTAAATCCAATGACAAAATCAATCACTTTGTAGCATACGCTTGCCTTACTTTTTGTGGTTTAGCCGCCAACATTCGTCAGCGAGAATTTGGGATGGTTCTTTTTTTCATCCTGTTCGGAATTTTAATGGAATGGCTTCAAGGATTTGTTCCTGGTAGAGATCAATCGTTTTTTGATACTATAGCAAATATACTAGGCGTTGGGATTGGCTTTTTTATTTATCGTTCAATGCGTCGCTTAACTTTTATGAATTAACCCTTACTTTTCTTGATCTTCAGACGTGATCTGCGTTGGTATGAATTCATAGGTTACGATGATTTCACTCGATACATTTCGCATTTCCTCTTGCTTACGCAATGCTTCTTCCTCCAAGATGCGTAACTTTTCGTTGTACATACCTTCCAAATCAGGAGGTTCGATTCCCAGTTCTTTTTCAATTTCAAATTGGTACTTCGGACGCTGAGGCCCGCGACCACGGTACACAAAAGCCAAAATGATTCCAACAATCATCCCACTTAAATGTCCTTCCCAAGAAATCCGCTCCTTCGTTGGAAAAATACCCCAAATCATCGAGCCATAAAGAAAAACGATAAACAAAGATAAGGCCTGCAAGGGTAGATATTTACGTAAAACACCGGACGTAAATAAAAAAGCTGCTAAACTATAAATGACACCACTCATGCCGATATGATGTGACCCATTGTGTGGACCGAAAGTCCAAAGTAAAAATCCTGTTAAAAACCAACTTAAGAGGAAAACTTTCAACGCTATTTCCTTGTAGGAATAAAATAACAACGTAATCAGTAATAATGCGGGAACTGAATTATTTAAGATGTGCTTTACATCAGAATGTGCATGAATCCAAGGCATAAAGAATATTCCCTTCAAACCAGAAGGTTCCGATGAAACTACCCCTAACCGATGAAAATCGTACACGAAAAGAAAATCTGCCCAATAAAATAGCCACATCATAACGAGTACCATGAAAGCTGGAGGAATGGCATTTCTCAAATGAGATTCAAAAGGTACTTGACTTTTCATGTTCTCATCATGTCAAAAGATATGCCTAGGATAAAAAACTGACAGACTGTCCTGAAAAAATTCGACGACTGTTTTCGAACTTGGCGTATCTTTGTAACATGGACGAAATCAAAAATAAGGTAAAAGACAGCGGGCTCATTCAACTGGACCTAGCAGACTTTAAACCGCGCATTTCCATCGTTGGCATCGACTTAACTCCACAGCTTTGGCAAGGACTTGTTCTCAAAGAAAAGGATTTTCGCTCGTGGATCAAAGAAAACGACTGGGAAGCATACGAAAACAAAGCTGTTTTCATTTATTGTTCTGCTGATGCAATTGTGCCCACATGGGCCTATATGTTAGTAGCATCAGCATTGCAACCCTTTGCTCTGAAAGTAGTTGTTGGAAATCAATTGGACTTGGAAAAAATCCTAATTACCGATGCGATTACAGCCATTGATTTAACAAAATTCCAAGATGGAAAAGTCATTGTGAAAGGGTGTAGCGATATTCCTGCGCCTGCGTTCGCGATGGTCGCGTTGCTGACACACTTACAAGGCGTTGTTCAATCCATTATGTATGGTGAGCCTTGTTCTACAGTACCCATTTATAAACGTAAAAACGCATGAAAATAAAAGCTTGGCTAAATGCTGCACGTTTGAGAACTTTGCCGCTTTCTGTTTCGGGAATAATTGTAGGGTCAGGAATGGCAGCAGTATTGGAAAAATGGGATGGACTCATATTTTCGTTAGCGATGTTGACCACCATCGGATTTCAAGTGGTTTCAAACTTCGCGAACGATTTAGGAGATAGTCAAAAAGGCACAGATAATGATAACCGTGTTGGTCCCAAACGAACCATACAAGCGGGACTCATTTCACAAGCGGCAATGAAACGAGGCATCGTTATTGCTGCAGTAATTTCTGCTCTTTCAGCGATCCTTCTCATCTACATTAGCGCTAAAAACCTCAGTTCACAATCCCTGTTTTTTTACTTGATATTGGCCGGACTGTGCATCCTTGCAGCCATTACCTATACCGTTGGGAAAAATGCTTATGGATACCGCGGTCTAGGAGACGTAATGGTATTTATTTTTTTTGGATTAGTCAGCGTACTTGGAGTTTTTCAGTTATACGGATTGTCTTTTGAATGGCTTGTATTATTTCCATCGATTACAATCGGACTTTGGAGTACTGCCGTTTTGAATTTGAATAACCTTCGCGACATTGAGAATGATCGAAAATCTAAAAAAAATACGTTAGTGGTTCAGTTAGGATTCAAAAAAGGAAAATTATACCATGCCTTTTTAATTGTTGGTGGTGCACTTTGTTGGTGGACAACCGTCTATTTTCTTGCTAAATTAGCTGAGAATCCATTTTTATTCTTAGCACTAATCCCGAGTGTTTTTCTCTTCATACATTTAAAAAAAGTATTCTTAACGACAATTCCCGCAAGCCTCGATCCCGAACTAAAAAAAGTGGCATTACTCACATTTTTCTCTTCGGTAATATTCGCACTCGCCTTGAATTATTAATTTTTTTTAATGACATAATTTGTCCTGTTTTGCTAGATTAATTTCCTTAAATTTGCATCACTTTTTAAAAGATAGAACATGAATATTTTGGTTTGCATCAGTAAAGCTCCAGATACCACTTCCAAAATTGCGTTTACAAACAATAGTACGCAGTTCGATGAAAATGGAGTTCAATATATTGTTAATCCTTATGACGAATGGTATGCACTCGTGCGTGCTTTAGAATTGAAAGAAACAATTGGAGGTAATGTCACCATCGTTACTGTTGGAACAACAGCTGATGAAGCCATTATCCGTAAAGCACTAGCGATTGGCGCAGATGAGGCTGTTCGTATTGACGCAGATCCAAAAGATGCGTACTTTGTCGCGATGCAGATTGCTTCTTTCGCAAAAGCTAAAGGTTTTGACCTTGTAATGACCGGGAAAGAAACCATTAATTACAATGGATCTCAAGTAGGCGGAATGATTGCTGAAGCGATGGATCTTCCATTTATTTCGTTGGCAACAAAATTAGACGCCTCCGGAACAAAATTAACATTGGAGCGCGAAATCGTTGGTGGCGTTCAAGTTGTTGAAGTGGAAACACCCGCTGTTATTTCATGTGCAAAAGGGATGGCTGAGCAACGCATTCCAAATATGAGAGGAATCATGGCAGCACGTACGAAACCGTTAACTGTTATTCCTGCTGAAGAAATGGCCGATTTAAGTAGCTATGTTTCTTATAACACGCCGAATGCGAAATCTTCGGTTAAAATGATTGACCCTTCCAATATGGATGAGCTTGTGGCTCTATTACACAACGAAGCTAAAGTAATTTAAGAAAAAACTCATGGTACTCGTATATATCAATTCAACAACTGGATTATCCAAAGCAGCTTTGGAAACAGTAACTTACGGTAAAAAAATAGGTGGCGATGTGACTGTCATTACCAACGGTTCAGCAACGAATGAGCGATTGGCTCAATTAGGAGCATATGGCGCATCAAAAGTATTAGTTGATCGTTCGGTTGATGGAGAAGACCCACAACAATTGACGCGTTTAATTGCTGCTGTTGCTGATCAAATTGGAGCATCAACAGTTATTTTCTCACATGACATTTATGGAAAAGCAGTGGCTCCAAGACTTTCTGTCCGTATGAAAGCAGGGTTAGTGGCTGGTGCAATTGCAATTCCTGAAGCAGATGGTTCAATTAAAGTGAATGTATTCTCTGGAAAGGCAGTTGGATTTGTAAAAGTTGCTAGTGAAAAACAAATCATTTCTCTTTTACCAAATAGTATTCAACCTGAGCAATCCGGTAATTCTTGCAGTGTAGAAGAAATAAGTGGACATGCTGGCTCAAGTGCTATTCGTGTTTTAGAAACGAAAAAACCAGAAGGAAATATTCCTTTGCCAGAAGCAGAATTAGTTGTTTCTGCAGGACGTGGATTAAAAGGCCCTGAAAACTGGGGAATGATTGAGGACTTAGCACAAGCACTCGGCGCAGCAACAGCATGCTCGAGACCGGTAGCAGATATTGGATGGAGACCTCATCATGAACACGTTGGTCAAACTGGTGTTGCTATACGTCCAAATTTATACATCGCAGCCGGAATTTCTGGTGCCATTCAACATTTAGCCGGCGTAAATGGCTCGAAAGTTATTGTGGTAATCAATACGGACACTGAAGCACCTTTCTTCAAAGCAGCAGATTATGGTGTTGTTGGAGATGCTTTTGAAGTGATCCCAAGATTAACGGAAGCAGTAAAACGATTCAAAGCGACTCAACATTAATACGTATCTTCGTTAGAAACAATCCGTATGCAAAAGGTCAAGTTGGAAATTACCGGAATCGCTTACAGTCAAACTCAGTCTGGTTCTTACGTACTGACCCTACTTGAGGTGGCCGGCAAACGTAAACTACCAATTGTAATTGGTGGATTCGAAGCTCAAGCTATCGCTGTGGAATTGGAAAAAATGGTACCATCAAGACCACTTACCCACGATTTATTCAAATCTTTTTGTAAATCTTTTGGTGTTGAGGTTAAGGAAATTCTCATATATAAATTCCACGAAGGCGTATTTTACTCAAAATTAATTTGTGAAAAAGATGGTCAACAATCAGAAATCGATAGCCGAACTTCTGACGCAATTGCCATTGGTGTAAGATTTAATGCCCCAATTTATACTTTAGGGAAAATTTTAGATGAAGTTGGTGGAGCAGAAAATGCAACAGATGATTCTTTCGATTTTGAGGATGAAGATGAAGATGACCATACTTTTTCAGCAGATAGTAACGAATGGAAAGATGTTAATTTGGAGGAACTTTCTAAACAATTAACAGAGGCGATTGAGAACGAAGATTATGAATTAGCCTCAAAAATACGTGATGAAATCAAACAACGCAGTTAATTCCTCTTTAGCAACTATTAAGTATAAGTTAACAGCAATGAGCTTTTTACAGTTCTTTGTCTGGGGGGCTTGGTTAACAACAATTGGTACATATTGTACGGTTGGGAAAGGTTGGACTTTCGGTCAATTTGGTGCGATTTTCTCAACATTAGCTTTATCATCTATTTTGATGCCCTCAATTATTGGTATTATCGCTGATAAATGGATGCGCGCTGAAAGACTTTATGGGTTACTGCATCTTTGTTATGGTGCAATTTTATTATTGATTCCTCAGCTAGGTTTTCTGCAAAAAAACATCCCGTTTTTCTCCTCTATGCCAGAATACGATGTGCTTTACTGGCTAATCTTCGCTGGAATGATCTGCTATATGCCAACCATTTCTTTGTCAAATTCTGTTTCATACCGAATCTTAACCATGTTCAATGGAAATGTCGTGAAGGATTTTCCTTCCATTCGCGTATGGGGTACGATCGGATTTATCGCTGCAATGTGGACCACAAACTTGACAGGAAGCAAAGATAATTCCATGCAATTTGTCATTGCGGGTGTAACTGCGATTCTATTAGGTATTTACTCATTTACACTTCCCGCGTGCTCACCAGAAGATAAATCTGGGGAGAAAAAATCATTGATGTCCTTGCTTGGACTCGATGCTTTTCGCTTATTTGCAAATTATAAGATGGCGCTCTTTTTTGTGTTTTCTATGTTGCTAGGCGCTGCATTACAATTATCTAACATGTATGGTGATGCCTTTTTAAGTGGATTCCCGAAGGGATCGGTAGTTGAAAAATATTCAACAATTATTTACTCCATTTCTCAGTTCTCTGAAACAATATTTATTTTAACAATTCCTTTTTTCCTAAAACGTTTTGGGATGAAAAAGGTGATGTTGTTCGCCCTATTCGCATGGGTTCTTCGCTATGGGTTCTTTGCTTTCGGCATGATTCCGATGGGTAGTGTTTTCATAGTTCTATCCTGTATCGTTTACGGAATGGCTTTTGATTTCTTTTTGATTTCAGGGTCCATGTACATAGAAACAACGTCAGAGCCAAGGTTGCGATCTAGTGCTCAAGGTCTTTTTATCATGATGACCAATGGTTTCGGTGCATACTTTGGGACAATGATCAGTAGTTGGGTCATTGATCGTTATTTTACGTTATCAGATGGGAGTACAAATTGGCATTATACCTGGGTAACATTTGCCATGTATTGCTTGGTTGTTGCCATTTTATTTGGATTTCTCTTCAAGCATGAACATCGTTCAGAAGAAATTGATTCCTTAAATCACTAAGAAACGAACTTATACCCCACTCCTCGAATAGAGAAAAAATGTCGTGGGTTTTTCGGGTCCATTTCGAATAACCTTCTAAATACTAAGATGTAATTATCTATTGTTCGCGTAGTTGGAAACTGATCTGTTCCCCAAACTCTGTCAAGAATTTCATTTCTTGAAATTACTTTCCCTTCTTTTTCATGAAATAACATTAGCAACTCAATTTCTCGCTTTGAAAATTGATGAACTTCTAAACCATCCGCACCTTGAACACTAAAAGTGGTAAAATCTATTCGAAACCCACCAATATTCATGTAATTCTGTGTTTCTGCACTAATCAGCCCGTGTGTTAGAATCTGAACTTTTAATAAAAATTCTTCAAGGTCGAAGGGCTTAGACAAATAGTCATTTGCGCCAAGTTTTAATCCAGTTACGCGATCTGCAGTCGTTCCTTTTGCCGATAAAAATAATATAGGGGTGGTCGCATGTTTACGTACCTCACGGCAAATATCAAAGCCGTTTATATGAGGTAACATCACGTCTAAGATGATTAAGTCAAAATGAAATGGTTTTGCGAGAACATCTAAGGCATGTTGACCATCACTAAAACATTGAACATGGTACCCTTCTATCTCCAAATTAAGAGAAATTAATTCAATTAAACTTTGCTCATCTTCGACCAAACAAACACGCAACATACCTTTGAAAATTAAGAAAAAGTTATATTTTTGAGGTGAAATTACAACAAACTATTAAACCATGAAAAAATTAGTACTATCCTCATTGGTATTGGTGTTAATGGTGAGCTCGAATTTATTCGGGCAAACCTATATGTCAGCTATCAATAAATTTGAATTATCAATGAACATTCCCATTAGAAGCGTTGAAGCGCCAGATCGTGCTCAACTAGCTAATGAAGATGCATTGAGAGACCGTCAAGGTCTACTTTACCGCATTGGTGTTGCACGTTTAACAAATGTAAATACAGTGAATAGCGGTATTTGGACAACCTTACCAAATGGCGACCGTCAATGGCAATTAATTGTAAGTGCTCCAGGTGCAGAGGCGATTAGTTTCTTATTTGAAACGTTTAAAATATATGGTGCTACCACATTGCGTATTCAAAACATGAAGGGACAAGACGTTCATGCGTTGATGACCGCGTCGGATGTACAAGAACATTTTCGTCAAAACGCAGCCTTATGTTTTGGAGACAAACTCTTACTTACGTTAACAGAGCCAAAATACACGACTCCTTCTGAAATCGACATGGACCGAATCATGTACAATTACCGTTCAACTGGGAATCCAAATGCTCAAAAAATCAACGAGTCTGATGCGTGTGAAGTGAATGTGAACTGCACACCTGTTGGAGATCCTTGGCAAGATGAAAAACGTGGAGTAGCACGTATTTATGTCGTGGAAGGTGCACAAGCTGGTTGGTGCTCTGGAACCTTGATTAACAATACAGCGGCTGACTGTAAACCATACTTTTTAACAGCTTTACATTGCGGGGTGAATTCAACTACGGCAAATATGGGTCAATGGAAATTCTATTTTAGATATGAAGCGCCGACGTGTACGAATCCAACAACAGGTGGTTCACTTGCGAGTAACTTTATTACCGGTTGCCTAAGAATCGCTGATTCCGGTGACGGCGGTGGAAACTCTGGTTCAGACTTTCTACTTGTTAAATTGGGAACTACAAGCAATGAAACTTCTGTCATCACTCAACTAAAATCTACTGCATTTAATGCATATTGGAATGGATGGAATGCCAATACAGCCGCAACAACTGGAGGAGCAAGTATCCACCATCCAGCTGGAGACATCAAAAAAATCTCCACTTTTACCGGAAATACAGTAAGTACACAATGGGGATCTGCAACAGGTTCACATTGGCGCGTAACTTGGACTTCCAATACGAATGGGTATGGAGTTACAGAAGGTGGATCTTCTGGTTCTCCCCTATTTAATGGTTCTCAAGGATATGTCATCGGAACTTTAACAGGTGGAGGATCGTTTTGTACCATTCAAACTGCTCCTGACCAATATGGTAAAATGTCGTTTCACTGGACAAACAATGGAACAGCAACAAATCGACAGTTAAAACCATGGTTGGATCCAACAAACTCAGGCCTATTGCTATTGGCAGGTTCAAATGACCCTTGCTCAGTTGTTGTACCAACTGCTCCAGTGGCAAACTTCGTTGCCAATCAAACAAATGTTGCTCCTGCTACAACAGTTCAGTTTACGGATTTATCTACCGGACTACCGACATCTTGGGCATGGTCAATCTCTCCAGCATCAGGTTGGGCATATGCAGCGGGAACGAGTGCAACAAGTCAAAATCCACAAGTTACATTTAATACTGTTGGACAATATACGGTAACCTTAATAGCAACAAACGCACAGGGAAACGATAGTGAAATCAAAAACAATTATATCGTTGTGGCGGCGTCTACGGGTCCATGTACTGGGTCATCAGCAACTTGTGATGAGTTCATCAATACGGTTACGCTAAATACGTTAAACAATACATCCAATTGTTCAACAGGTGGATATGCCAATTATACGAATATCTCTACATCTTTAGCAAAAGGTGTTTCGTACAGTATGACTATTGTTCCTGGAACTCCTGGACAAACCAATTCAGCATATACAGATGATGAATTAGCGGCATGGATTGATTTCAACAATAACAATAGCTTTAGTGATCCGGGTGAAGAAGTGGCTTACGTATTAGTTGGCCAGGGATGGTCTAACACGTTTAATTTTACTGTTCCAACAACAGCAACAATCGGTAACGTAAGAATGCGTGTGCGCATTTCATATTCCCCAGATGGTGCGATTGCTCCATGTGGACAAAGTACATACGGAGAAGTGGAAGATTACACGATTAATATTACTACAACAAGCGGACTTATTGAAAATCCTTTAGACGGAATTAGCGTTTATCCGAATCCAACAGATAATGAATTGTTCGTGGACATGAAGAATATTGATGAAAACGTAACGAGCATTGAAATTCTTGACCTAAGTGGAAAAATACTTCAAGTTGTTTCAGCTAACCAAGCTACAGTCGTAAAAATGAACACAGCGAACTTGGCTCAAGGTATGTATCAAATCAGAATCGTTTCTGATGAATATACCTTATCTAAACGTTTCGTAAAAAAATAATTAAGAAATCAAAAGTAGAAAAGGCTCCTTTCGGGAGCCTTTTTTGTGTCTACACTTTTTCACAAACATAAATTGTCAAAAGATTATTCTTATTCCGCATTTTTTCTGCGTAGTATTAAAAATAACTCAAACAAATAGACTCTAATTCACCATCGCATTTCCAAATCAACTAGCTGTTCAAATGACTTAAAATCAACATATACAATGTATTAAGGCATATGTAGTTATATTTGACATACGAGTAACTATGTCCATTCCCTCAAAAAAAACACCTGCGAAACTCGCTTAATCCATCCTTAACAATTCCTTCATTTTGTCATCAAATACCTAACTTTGTCCTGAAATAATAGGATTGAAGCGAATGGATAAGATTTCATATGTGGGGAATGCCGATGTTAATGCCATCGACTACCTGTACGAACAGTACCGTCAGAACCCAGACAATGTAGATATAAGTTGGAGTAAATTTTTTGAGGGTTTTGAATTTGCTCAAACAAATTTTGAGGAAAAAGGTGTCATACCTGAAAATTACGTCAAGGAATTCAAAGTTTTAAACCTGATAAATGGGTACCGAACAAGAGGACACCTATTTACTAAAACGAATCCAGTCCGCGAACGCCGACAATATACTCCAACCTTGGAAATAACCAATTTTGGATTAACGGAAGCTGACCTAAACGTTGTTTTTCAAGCTGGAGAGGAAATTGGCATCGGTGCAGCAAAATTAAGTGACATTATTGCTCATTTAGAATTAACTTACTGTCAATCAATTGGAATCGAATACATTTATATGCGTGATCCAGATCGTATTGATTGGTTCCGAAATAAAATTGAATTAAACAATCGTCCATCATTTGATAAGAACCGTAAAATTCAAATCTTTAAGAAATTAAACCAAGCCTCCGGGTTCGAAGCATTTCTTGGAAAGAAATTCGTCGGACAAAAAAGATTCTCGATTGAAGGTGGAGAGGCATTGATTCCTGCTTTGGATACACTTGTGCAAAAAGGATCAAGTCTTGGTGTTGAGTACTTTGTTATGGGTATGGCTCACCGTGGACGTTTGAATACCTTAACCAATATCTTTGAAAAACGTCCACGTGACATTTTCTCTGAATTTGAAGGAAAACAATTCGACTTTGAAGGTTATTTCGATGGTGATGTGAAATACCACCAAGGATTTACCTCTCATGTCAAAATGAATGGAGACAAAGAAGTTGGCCTAACTTTGGCGCCGAATCCATCTCACCTCGAAGCTGTAAATACGGTTGTTGAAGGGATTTCACGTGCAAAAATCGATCAAATATTTCACGATGAAAGCAAGGTGTGTCCGGTATTAATCCATGGAGATGCAGCTGTTGCTGGACAAGGAATCGTTTACGAAACGATTCAAATGGCACAGCTTGATGGGTATCGCGCTGGGGGAACAATACATATTGTTGTAAATAACCAAGTTGGATTCACCACAAACTATTTAGATGCTCGCTCATCTACCTATTGTACAGATGTTGCCAAAACAACACTTTGTCCGGTTTTCCATGTTAATGGCGATGACATTGAGGCTGTTGTTCAAACCATTGAAATTGCAATGGAATACAGACAGCAGTTTCACCGTGATATTTTTATTGATTTGCTTTGCTACCGTAAATACGGACACAACGAGGGTGATGAACCAAAATTCACGCAGCCAAAATTGTATAACATCATTGCGAAACATCCAAATCCTAAAGACATTTACTTGCAACAATTGGAGCGAGAAGCCATTCTCTCCGCAGACGAAGCCAAGAAGATAGAAGAGGAATACCAACAGTTTTTGGAAGAGGAATTTACAGCATCCCGAAAAAATGACAAGGCTCTTGTCTACGATTTCCTTAGCTTAACTTGGGAGAAATACCGTCACGGAACACAAAAGGATTTTGATGCTTCGCCAAAAACTGGCTTGGACAAAAAGAAATTGATGGAACTTGGTGTTAAATTGTCGACACTTCCTGAAGGAAAAAAATACTTCCGTAAAATCGCTAAAATCTTTGAGGATCGCTTAAATGCATTCAAGGAAGATAAACTTGATTGGGGATCTGCTGAAATGCTTGCCTATGCGACACTTTTAACAGAAGGACATCCTGTACGTATTTCCGGACAAGATGTTGAGCGTGGGACATTCTCACACCGTCATGCGGTTGTAAAAACCGAGGATACTGAAGAGGAGATTGAAACCTTAAATTTATTATCGGACAACCAAGCAAATTTCCACATCTACAACTCGTTACTTTCAGAATATGGTGTTCTTGGATTCGAATATGGATATTCATTAGCCACACCAAACTCCTTGACTATTTGGGAAGCGCAATTTGGTGACTTCTTCAATGGTGCGCAAATCATGATTGATCAATTCATCTCTGCCGGAGAGGACAAATGGGCTACACAAAGTGGTTTAGTAATGTTGCTTCCGCATGGTTATGAAGGACAAGGTGCAGAGCACTCATCTGGACGCATGGAGCGATTCTTACAGCAATGTGCTGATTTGAATATGCAAATTGTCAATACTTCCACTCCTGCAAATCATTTCCATTTGTTACGAAGACAAATGAAGAGGGATTTCAGAAAACCATTGGTTGTTTTCTCACCGAAAATGTTACTTCGTTATCCTGATGCAACTTCAACCCTTGCAGAATTAGCTACTGGCTCATTCCAAGAGGTATTAGACGACCCAACGGCAACGGCAAAATCAGTTGACACCGTAGTTCTTTGTAGTGGGAAATTCTATTACGAAATGAAAGTAAAAGCAGCGGAACTTGGAGTGAAAAACATGGCGTTTGTGCGCGTGGAACAATTATACCCTTTGCCGCAAATTCAAATTGATGCGATCCTTGCCAAATACAAAGCAAAAAACATTCTTTGGGCACAAGAAGAACCTGCAAACATGGGAGCTTGGACACACATCGCGATGAGTATGCGTCACCTTCCAATACAAGGAATTTGTCGTTCAGCATCCGCGGCATCCGCAGAAGGTTCAAAAAAATTACATGAAATTAGATTAGCGAAGTTGTTCAGCGACATCTTTGCGTTCGCAAAATAATACGAGCTTAAAAAAAGAAATTATGGCTATGCTAGAAATGAAAGTCCCAAGTCCGGGTGAATCAATATCAGAAGTAGAAATCGCAACTTGGTTGGTTGCCGACGGTGATTACGTAGAAAAAGACCAAGCAATTGCAGAAGTTGATTCTGATAAAGCTACACTTGAATTACCAGCAGAAGAAAGCGGGATCATCACGCTAAAAGCCGCGGAAGGTGATGTGGTAAAAGTTGGTCAAGTAGTGTGTCTTATTGATACATCTGCAGCGAAACCTGCAGGAAGTGCAACAGTAGCAGCAGTAAAACCAGCGGAAGCAACTCCAGCAGCAGTAACTCCGGTAAAAGAAGAAAAAGTAGTAGCAGCTCCAAATCCAGATCCAATTAAATCGGACTCCTATGCAGCTGGTTCAGCTTCTCCGGCAGCTTCAAAAATGATGAAAGAGAACAATGTTTCTGCGAATCAAGTGAAAGCCAGTGGAAAAGATGGACGTATCACGAAACAAGATGTGATTGAAGCAATGTCTGCCGGATTCTCAACAGATGCTGCAAAAGTTTGGGGCGGATCACGTAACCAAAGCCGTGAAAAAATGTCGATGTTGCGTCGTAAAATCGCTGAACGTCTCGTTTCAGTGAAAAACGAAACGGCAATGTTGACGACTTTTAACGAAGTAGACATGAAACCAATCATGGACCTTCGTGCAAAATACAAAGATGCATTCGCTAAACACCACGAAGTAAACCTTGGGTTTATGTCCTTTTTCACGAAAGCAGTGACCGAGGCATTGAATTTATATCCATCCGTAAATGGACAAATAAGTGGGAATGAAATGATTTTCCATGATTATGCAGATATTGGGATTGCAGTATCCTCTCCAAAAGGATTAATGGTTCCGGTTGTTCGAAATGCTGAACAAATGTCACTTGCAGAAATAGAACGCGAAATCAAACGATTAGCAATCAAAGCCCGCGATGGAAAAATCACACCTGAAGATATGACCGGTGGAACATTTACCATTACCAATGGAGGTGTTTTTGGCTCCATGTTATCTACACCAATCATCAATCCACCTCAATCTGCCATTCTTGGGATGCACAACGTTGTTGAACGTCCGGTTGCCATCAATGGAAAAGTAGAAATTCGTCCAATCATGTACGTAGCTTTATCCTATGATCACCGAATTATTGATGGAAAAGAATCCGTTGGATTTTTGGTGAAAGTAAAAGAAATGTTAGAACACCCAGAAAGAATGATTTTTGGTTCAAAAGATCCGTTAGAAGTACTCCTCGGAATCTAATTAAATAAGTTCCTTTAACATCCTTGCAAGCGATAGATAAAACAATCACTTGCAAGGATTTTTTGTGTTCTTTCGGCTCGTTTTCGTATATTTGCTTCCCTAAAATATTGGAATGTCGAAAATCAGAAAACAAGATGCCTTGGATTACCATTCTTCCGGAAAACCCGGAAAGATTGAGGTAGTACCAACAAAACCTTACGCATCTCAACGTGATTTATCACTCGCCTACTCTCCAGGTGTTGCAGAACCATGCTTAAAAATTGCCGAGAATAAGGCAGACGTCTATAAATATACAAGTAAAGGAAACCTAGTAGCTGTAATCACGAATGGTACAGCAGTATTGGGATTGGGCGATATTGGCCCAGAAGCTTCCAAACCAGTAATGGAGGGAAAAGGATTGCTCTTTAAAATATTTGCTGACATTGATGTTTTTGACATCGAAATTGATGCAAAAGATCCTGAACTCTTTATTCAAACAGTAAAAGCAATTGCACCGACATTTGGCGGTATCAACCTTGAAGATATAAAAGCGCCCGAAGCCTTCGAAATCGAAAGACGTTTGAAGGAAGAGTTAGATATTCCGATCATGCACGATGACCAACACGGAACAGCAATTATTAGTTCTGCTGCCTTGTTAAATGCCTTGGAATTAGCGAAAAAGAAAATATCTAAAGTAAAGATTGTCGTTTCCGGTGCTGGTGCTGCAGCGATATCTTGCGCACGTTTGTACCATTCACTTGGTGTAACATTAGAGAATTTATATTTATATGATTCCAAAGGGTTAATCCACAAAGGACGAACAGACTTGGATGAAATGAAAGCATATTACGCAAATCATCCAAAGGATATCCCCTTCGATCAAGCGTTTAAAAATGCGGATGTTTTCTTAGGATTGTCAAAAGCTGGACTCGTTTCCAAAGAGATGATTGCTAGTATGGCGAAAGATCCTATTGTTTTTGCATTAGCTAATCCTGAACCAGAAATCTCTTACAAAGAGGCGACTTCAGTTCGAAAGGATATCATTATGGCAACTGGACGCTCAGACCATCCGAATCAAGTGAATAACGTTTTGGGATTCCCATATATTTTCCGTGGAGCTTTGGACGTTCGTGCTACTTCGATTAACGAGGAAATGAAATTAGCAGCCGTGAAAGCGATTGCTTCTCTTGCGAAGGAAACCATTCCAGAGGAAGTGATTGAAGCGTACGGTGGGAAAAACATTTCATTCGGTCGTGAACAAATCATTCCAAAGCCATTAGACCCACGTTTGATTTACTATGTTGCACCTGCAGTTGCTCGTGCTGCAATGGAATCAGGTGTTGCACAATTTCCAATTGAAAATTGGGAGAACTATGAGAATCAACTAAAAAGTCGATTGGGATTAGACAATAAACTTGTCCGTAACATCACTACAAAAGCACAAGGGAATCCAAAAACGGTGGTTTTCCCGGAAGGTGACAACATTAAAATCCTCAAAGCAGCTCAACAAGCTTATGAAGATGGAGTTGCATTCCCAATTTTACTCGGACGCAAACAGAAAATTCTCGATTTAATGAATGAATACGGCATCGAAATGCCAGAGGTTCAAATCATTGATTGTAAATCCGACGAAGAAGAAAAACGAAGAATTGCTTACGGATCAGAATTTCACGAAAAACGCAAACGCAAAGGAATGACCGAGTTTGAGTCCATTTCATTGATGCGCGAACGAAATTACTTCGGTGCGATGATGGTTGATAGAGGTGATGCAGATGCGATGATTACTGGTATTACACGCAGCTACCGCTCTTCCGTTCGTCCTGCTATACGAACGATTGGTATGCAGAAAGAGGTGAATGTCGTTTCAGGCATGTACATTCTAAATACTAAAAGAGGACCATTATTTTTGGCTGATACTACCGTAAACTTGAATCCAACTGCGGAGCAAATCGCTGAAATAACTGTTCATGTTGCAAAAATGATTCGTCGTTTAAAAATGACACCGCGTGTTGCCTTACTTAGCTACTCAAACTTTGGATCCTCTCCTGGACCAGATCCGGAAAAAATGGCGAAAGCAGCAGAAATTTTACATGAAACACATCCGAATTTAGTTGTAGACGGTGAAATGCAAGCAAATTTTGCACTGAATTCTGATTTAATGAATGAAAAGTTCCCGTTTTCGACATTAGCTAATAAAGAAGTGAATACTTTAATTTTCCCTAACCTTTCTGCGGGAAACATTGCTTATAAATTATTACAGCAAATGAATGAAGTAGATGCGATAGGTCCAATTTTAATTGGATTAAGAAAATCAGTCCATGTACTGCAATTAGGTGCTTCCGTGAGAGAAATCAATAATATGATTAAGATCGCGGTAATTGACGCTCAAAACAACGAAAAATGATCGGCAGACTGAATGGACGTTTAATTGAAAAGAATCCTACGGATCTCCTTATAGAATGTGGGGGGGTTGGGTACGAAGTGAAAATTTCACTCAATACTTTCTCCCAATTAGGCAGTGATGAAGCGGTTCAAGTATTCACAAAATTAATTGTTCGTGAAGATGCTCATATCCTTTATGGATTTGCTAATAAGGAAGAAAGAGAGATGTTTAATCATTTAGTTAGTGTTTCTGGAATTGGACCGAATACAGCTATGATAATGCTTTCTTCACTCGTTCCTGACGAAATAGCGCAAGCTATTCTTACCGAGGATGTGGCAACCATTCAAAAAATTAAAGGGATTGGTACAAAAACAGCTCAACGGGTAATTATTGATTTGAAGAGTAAAGTCTCCAAAATGGAACTTTCTTCAGAAAATATTTTTACTTCAAACAATAGAAATCGTTTTGATGCGTTAAATGCTTTGGTATCTCTCGGGTTCGATAAGAAATCCGCTGAAAAGGTATTGGATAAAATTGACACAGGAAATCAAAGCGTGGAAGAACTAATTAAAGACGCATTAAGGAATTTATAAAAAGAACAGTGCATATATTGATACGCAACATTACTAAGAAACGATTCTCAAAAGCATGCTTAATTGTTTTGTGTTTCTTGATGTATGTTGGTAATTCTAAAGCACAAAACGGCTTTAACCTTCCCTTCCCTATCTTTAATCCAATGAATCCATATCAAAACTTGCCTCAAAGTTTTGACCTAGGAGACCCAACATCCATGGAGCAAACAATTGTGTTTGATCCTGAAACTGGACAATACGTTTTTAAAGAAACGATGGGTAAAAACGGATTATACTATCGGAATCCTTCCAAAATGAGTTTAGAAGACTACCTTGACTATAACGAGAAGAAGTCTCAAAAAATGGATTGGCAAGAATTCATCGAAGAACAAAGCGCAGAGAACCGAGCTTTTGAATTACCTATCAAAATCGGAAGTAAAATATTTTCAAGTATTTTTGGTTCGAATGAAATTAAAATTATTCCAGGGGGAAATTTAGAACTCTCACTAGGTCTAAATCATTCACGTGTAGACAATCCTCTTCTCCCACAAAGACAACGAAACATTACACGTTTTGACTTCAATCAGAACATCAATATGGAGATCACGGGCCAAATTGGAACAAAGATGAAGTTGAGCATGAAGTACAACACCGGTGCCAGTTTTGACTTTGAAAATGTTTCCAAGATCGAACATACTGGACAGGAAGATGAAATCATTCAAAAAATCGGAATTGGTAATGTTTCCTTAGATTTACCTACGTCGTTAATACAAGGATCTCAAACCTTATTCGGGGTAAAAACGCAATTAAAATTCGGTCGTTCAACATTTGATTTAATCGCGGCAGCATCTAAAGGTAAACGTACAGAAATCAATGTAACTGGAAAGGCTCAAATTCAAAAGTTTGAGATTAGTGCTGACAATTACGAGGCAAATCGTCATTACTTCTTGAATCTTTACCATCAGCAGCATTATGATTCGGCAATGGCCACTTTGCCTGTTGTTAACTCCACCATGTACATCACAAGAATAGAGGTATGGGTTACAAATCGAACAAGCAACACGGAAAACACTCGAAATATTGTTGCCCTCTCCGACTTGGGAGAAGGATTACCTACTAACTGTCAAGGAAATCCCGGTTCTTTTGTCGGATCTGAAATTCCAGATAACGATGCGAATGGGCTTTATCAATGGGCAGCAAATCAGCCCATGATTCGTGGCTTTGTGAATTCAACTACCGCTTTGTCATCTCAACTTAATGCACCTGGTCCATTTTTACAAGCGGTCGATTACGAAAAAGTTGAAAATGCACGTAAATTAACCGAGTCAGAATTTTCATATAATGCACTCCTCGGATACATTTCCTTAAATAACGCGCTGAATAATGATGAAGTATTAGCTGTTTCCTATGAGTACACTTACCGTGGAGAAACCTATCAAGTAGGTGAATTTTCAACAGATGGAGCAAGTGGTCAACAAGCGTTGATTCTAAAAATGTTAAAGCCAACAATCACAAATCCGAAAAATAAAATTTGGGATTTGATGATGAAAAATGTTTATTCCATTGGCGCATACCAGGTAGATCAGCTAGGATTTAAAATTGATGTGTATTATAACAATCAAGAAACATCACTTTTACAACCGTTTATGCCCTTCTCAGGTGTCGACAAAAAGCAAATTGTGACTTTGTTAGACATGGATAAAATCAACCAAAACAACCAACCTTTTTCGGATGGTGTTTTTGATTTTGCACCATTCAACATTGTCGGAAACAAAATCGATAATGGAGGTACAATCAATAAGAAAAATGGACGAATCTTCTTTAGTACAGTTGAGCCATTCGGTAAAACTTTAGCGGCTAAATTAGCCGATGCTGGGGTTCCGGATGTCAACATAAATAAAATTTCTTTCACGGAGTTATATGACTCTACAAAAACAGCGGCGCAACAAATTCCAAGTAAAAATCGCTTCGTATTCAAGGGAGAATTTCAATCATCGATTAGCTCCGAAATCCCACTTAACCAAATGAATATTCCACAAGGTGCGGTTGTCGTTACAGCAGGGGGAATTAAATTAATTGAAGGAACCGACTATACCGTAGATTATGCATTTAGTCGTGTTAAAATTTTAAACACGGGTATATTAGAATCGAATACACCGATAAAAATTACCATTGAAAGCAATTCGGTTTTTGGTTTCCAAGCTCGATCGATGATGGGGGGGCGTTACCAATACCGTTTGAACGAGAATTTTAAAATAGGTGCAACCTACATTCGCATGTTGGAACGTCCAGTTACTCAAAAAGTGGACTTTGGAAATGAACCTTTCAAAAATAGCATGCTTGGAGCAGATTTCTCACTGCGCACCAATGTGCCTATTCTAACAAAATTAGTTGACTTACTCCCTGTCATTTCAACAAATCAAATGTCTACCTTATCCTTAACAGGAGAATACGCGCATTTAATACCTGGACAGCCTAAAGCGATAAATAAAAGTGGAACTTCTTATATTGATGATTTCGAGGCGAGTCAAAGTGCAATTGATTTACGTCAGTTTTCAGCTTGGAGAATGGCGTCAATCCCGCAAGGACAACCTGATTTATTTCCAGAAGCAAGTTCAAAAAATCTTTCCGCCGGTTTTAAACGTGCAAAGGCCGCTTGGTACACTATTGACCCAGTATTTTACCAAAGTAATTCCTTAACTCCTGAGCACATTAAACAAAATCCAAACATGTTGACAGATAGTCGTATGCGTTTGGTCAATCAAATCGACATTTTCCCGAACCTCCAACAACAATATGGTTCTATTCAAAATATTCCATTACTTGAACTTGCTTACTATCCAGCTGAAAGAGGAATGTATAATTATGATACAACCAATACAGTTGACTCAATCGGCCGATTTATTAATCCGGAAAATCGTTGGGGTGGGATTATGCGCGGTTTATCTACAAATGATTTTGAGGTTGCAAATATAGAATTCATTCAATTTTGGGTATTAGATCCATTTAACGAAGATGCGGAAAATGAAAATCCCAACACCTTACATACTGGTGGAGACTTGTATTTTAATTTAGGGAATATCTCAGAAGATGTACTTCCTGATTCGCGTAAGAGTTTTGAGAATGGACTTCCTTCTACACTTGATGCTCCATTAAGCGATAACATGGATACGACTGTATGGTCGCGTATTTCAACTCAGCAAATTGTAGTCAACGCATTTGACAACGATCCTGAATCACGAAAAAATCAAGATATTGGTATTGATGGTTGGAAGAACAACCAAGAAATTACCTCTTATCAGTCCTATGTGAATTGGGTTCAAAATAACACAACACTAAACGCCGCTACAAAAGCACGAATGATCGCCGATCCTTCCAACGACGATTATACCTATTACCTCGATGATAATTACGACAACGCTGCGCTGAACATTCTGAAGCGATACAAGGGTTTCAATGGTATGGAGGGGAATTCGCCTACCACAGAAATGTCCGACACCACAAATCAAGCAGGATATCCGACTCAAGCAAGTAATCAACCAGATAACGAAGACATTAATCAAGATAATAACTTAGGTGAAAGTGAATCGTACTTTCAATATCGTGTAAGTATGCGACCTAACGATTTACAACAAGTTGGAAACAATTATATTACCAATAAACAAGTATATCAAAACGGTACAAAAACAGAGACATGGTATCAGTTTAAAGTTCCGGTAACTAATTTCGAGAAAAAAGTAAATGGAATCCAAGATTTTAGATCCATCCGTTTCATGCGTATGTTCCTTAAAAACTTCGATGAAGAGGTTATTCTGCGATTCGCTCGACTTGAATTGATACGTGGAGAATGGAGAAGATACACGCAGGATTTAACACAACCTGGATTAAGTGTTCAAACAGATCCGAATTTAACTTCCTTCAATATTGCAGCGTTAAATATAGAAGAGAATGGACAACGTCAACCTATTAATTACGTAGTTCCACCTGGAATCGTTCGTGAAATAGACCCTTCTCAAGTGTATCAGCGTCAAATGAACGAACAATCTTTGGTGCTTGAAGTATGTAACTTACAAGACGGAGATGCAAGGGCTGCCTACAGAAATGTTCAATTTGATGTGAGAACTTACAAGAAATTGAAAATGTTTGTGCACGCAGAATCAGTTGTTCAAAACCAATTAAAAGACAATGAATTAAGTGTTTTCGTTCGACTTGGAACGGATTACGTAGAAAATTACTATGAATACGAACTACCAATGAAGGTAACGGATTGGGGTACTTCGAATCCAGAATCCATATGGCCAGAATCGAATAATATTGAAATTGTTTTTGACGATTTATTGAATCTTAAGACAGAGCGAAATAAAAAAGTTGAGCAAGGTGCACCTGGTGTTTCATATGTGAATGAATATGAGATTATTGATCCACAAAATCCTCAAAGAAAATTAAAAGTTAAAGGAAGTCCGAACCTACAAGGAATGCGCACGATTATGATTGGTGTTCGTAATCCATTAAAAACGGATCCGGATAATATCTGGTTACCTGATGCTGGTGATGCTGAATGCGTGAATGTTTGGGTGAACGAAATGCGTTTAACTGATTTTGTTAGTGATGGTGGTGATGCAGCTATTGGTCAAATGCAAGTTCAACTAGCAGACTTTGCGAACATCTCTGCTTCGGGGAATTATTCCGGCATTAACTGGGGAAGTGTTGAAAGCCGTGTTCAAGAACGTCAGCGAAATCAAAAAATCGGTTTCGACATGAATTCAACCGTTCAACTTGGTCAATTCTTCGGAAAACAAGCACGTGTATCATTGCCATTCTTTTATGGATATTCATTAGGTGTTATTAATCCTGAATATGACCCTTTTAATCCAGACATCAAATTATCTACATACGATTTCGCTACTCGAAAAGAACGAGCAAAACTTGGACAAGACTTTACAGAACGTAAATCTTTTAACTTTACAAACGTAAGAAAAGAGGCGAAAGCAGGTACGAAAGCACAATTTTGGAGTATCTCCAATTGGTCAGCAACTTATGCTTACGCAGAAAACTTAAAACGCGATTTCAACATCACCGCTGATCGAACAAAAACTTGGACAGGTGCCTTGAATTACAACTATACCTTCTCTGGAAAAGCCATCGAACCATTTAAAAAATGGGAACCTGTACAAAAATCCCCTTGGTTAAAATGGATCAAAGAATTCAACTTATTCTTGCTTCCAAAAAACATCACATTTACAAACGATTATTCTAGAATTTACAATGAACGTCAAATTAGAAACATCAATGTTCCAACATTTGAATTTGACCCAATTTACCTGAAACGATTCGACTGGAATAGAAATTACCAAATTGGATATGATTTAACTAAAAACTTAAAAACAACTTTCAGTGCTACGAATAAATCCATTTTTGTGGAAGGAAATAATGGAGTAGATCGCGTGACAAATCCGGAAGGATACCGCGAATTTATGGATACCATTCGTTCGCAAATCACTACGTTCGGACGAACAATGGAATATACTCATAACTACAGCATTAGTTATAATGTACCGTTAGATAAATTCCCGATAACAAATTGGATCACGGCAAATGCGAAATATGCAGGGACATTCAATTGGCAACGTGCACCGCTCGGACAAGCACCTTTTGGAAATACTGTTCAAAACAATCGAACAGTGAATATGACCCTTCAAGGAAACTTTGTGACCCTTTACAACAAAATTCCTTATTTCAAACGTGTGCTATCTGATGGCAAAGGAATGAAATCCAATATTACGTCAAAAGTTGGAAACGTAGAAGAAGGTGGTGGTGGCGCTAAACCGAAGGCTGCACCTCCAAAGTTGCCTGAATTCAAACCAGAGAAACCTTTGGAAGAAATGACGGCGAAAGAGTTGAAACAATACGAAAGACAGAAAAAACGATTCGATAAAAAACAACTTCGTCTTCAAGAAATTAAAGACAAGGAGAAAGAAAAGGTAAAACCAATCGGTGGATTCATTGCACGATTAATCATGAGCTTAAGAAATGTATCTGGGACTTATGCTCTGACGGATGGAACAATGTTACCGGGATATAATGAGGAAACGAGCATGATCGGAATGAACGGTAATAGCCTTGGAATGTCTGGATTTGTTTTCGGAAAACAAGGATATGATTTACTTGGAAGAAGCAATGGGTATAATGTGAGTACACTTGCGCGTGATAATAACTGGCTTGTTCAAAATGAAAACTTGAATAGACAATTTACAACAACTCATACTGCGAATCTTCAATTGAAAGCAACACTAGAACCAATAAAAGATTTAAACATTAATTTAAATGTTAGTCGAAATTACGGCACAAATTCTGGTGAATTTTATCGTTGGAATTCAGCTTCTAATGCTTTTGAAAGCCAAAGTAAATTTGAAACAAGTACCCTTACCTATTCCACTTTAACTTTGGGGACTGCTTTCATAAAAGGAGGAAAAGATTTCTCTTCTTCTGTCTTCACGACAATGTTAAATAACCGAGAACAGGTTTCTCAATTATTGGGTGCTCAAAATTCCAATTCAACCTTGCTTCCAAATGGCTTTTACAGTGGCTATTCTGGTTCCCAACAAGAAGTAGTGATGGGTGCATTCTTAACAGCTTATACGAATACAAGTGTGACTAATAAATCCATTAATCCACTCTCGAATATTCCTCTACCAAACTGGACAATCAATTACAACGGACTTTCGAAGTTTGCCTTTGCAAAGGATATTGTGAAATCCTTTAAATTAAACCACGGATATTCTTCGTCGACAAGTATTAATGGAATGCAAACCAATTTGAACGCAGAGTTAGATGCGAATGGACAAGCAACTGCATTGGACTTAAATAATAATTACATTTCTGGAATGCAAATTCAAAATATCACCATTTCCGAACGCTTCTCACCACTTATCGGTATGTTGGCAACTTGGAATATTTTAGGTAAAAACATTACGACCAATTTTGAATACAAGAAAGATCGTCAAACCACACTTTCCTTGAATAACAATCAAATTACAGAAGTTCTTGGTAAAGAAATTGTGGTAGGAACAGTGATCAACATCCCTAAATTGAAACTTCCGGTGCGTAGTTTAAAAGCGAGTGACTTATTGATTAATGTGAATTTCTCTTTCCGAGATAATTCCACCATCATTCGCAAAGTAGTTGAAAATACAAACCAAGCCACAGCCGGTCAAACAACGGTTAGTTTCAAAGTAGATGCGAACTATAAACTGTCCGATCATTTAAGTGCAATTTTTTATTACGAACAATTCCTAAATACACCGAAAGTATTCATTAGTTATCCAACTGGTAACTTGAAGACAGGAATTACCCTTCGTTTTGACTTGAACGGATTAAAATAATGATCACAACTATTCGAAAAGCGGAACATACAGATGTTGCAGCTATATTCGCGCTAATTCAAGAACTAGCCCTTTATGAAAAAGCACCCGAACAAGTCACGAATACTGCTGAACAATTAGCAATCGACCTATTCGATAAAAAACTCTGCGAGGCAATTGTCGCCGTAAAAGAAAACCAAGTCATTGGATTTGCACTGTATTATACCTCCTACTCGACTTGGAAAGGAGCCTGTTTATATTTGGAAGACTTTTATGTCATCGCATCAGAACGTCAACATGGAATTGGTCAGTTGTTATTTGATCATGTGCTCCAAACAGCAAAAGAACGTAAGGTCCAACGCATGGACTGGCAGGTATTGGAGTGGAATGAACCAGCTATTCGATTTTATGAAAAACAAAAAGCCATTCTTGATCCTGAATGGTTGAATGG
This sequence comes from Crocinitomicaceae bacterium, assembly GCA_044240055.1. Classification (GTDB taxonomy): domain Bacteria; phylum Bacteroidota; class Bacteroidia; order Flavobacteriales_D; family Crocinitomicaceae; genus UBA952. The sequence continues at coordinate 124,367 of JBIIAG010000002.1, forward strand.
CAGACTTTTCTTTTAACGCAAGTTTATTTGTAAGATGTCATCTAACAATCAGTGTCTCTAGAAATTGATATCCAAGCGCTGCAAAGCGGTGACGTACACGCATTCGAAGTGCTTGTCATCACCTATGAAAAAAAAGTGCTAAACATGTGTTGGTACCTTTTGCATAATCGAGAGGAGGCTGAAGACGCCACCCAGGATGTTTTTATCGCCATTTATCAATCAAAACACTTATTTAAGGGCGATTCTCAACTTTCGACTTGGATCTATCGCATTACCATGAATAAATGCCTTGAATACATCCGACGTTCAAAAAGAAAAAAACGGTTTGGAATAAAAGTTTCAATTGATGATTCCTTCTTAGGACGGGGGGATGAATCCCAGCTCAATCCAGAACAAGAACTAATGGAACGGGAACGATCCAAAGCATTTTATCTGGCCGTACAACAGCTATCGGAAAATCAAAGGGTTGCATATTCACTGCATCACTTTGAGGATTTGAGTTACAAAGAAATCAGTGAAGGCATGAACCTATCCCTTTCGGCCATAGAATCCCTGATCTTTCGTGCAAAACAACACTTATTAAAACAACTAAAAGACCCCATTCTACAAAATTGGATTTGATGCACAAGAATTACAACACATTAACATCTAAGTAATTAGAAAAGAATATGAAAAACAATCGAACGATTCAACCATTAGAAGTCAGCACTTCACTTCATGATAAACTCATGAAAAGTCCGGTTTATGCTCAAAAAATGAAATCGCGCACACTGACCGTTAGTATCATCACGACACTTTTAATTCTCATAAACCTTGTTTATTACATTTCCAACCAAGAAAATTTGTCGGAAAATCAAATTTTAGAGTCACAATACGCTAATTTTGGTTCAGACCTTTCCATTTAACACTGAAAAAATGAAAGCAAATCGCCTCCTCCTTCTTTGCATTGGAATTTTGATTGTCATCAATGTGTTTTTACTACTTGAATTGAACAAGCGTGGACAAGAAGGACCACCACATCCACCAAAATTGTATTTAGCACTCGGCATGAAAGGTAAGGAAGCACAATGGGCAGACCATGAATTTAAACGTCATGTTCGTGAAAAAGACCGGCTTTTGAACCAACAAAAATCATGGAGGAGAAAGGTGAGTCTAGATCCAAAAAAATCGGACCAAAACCAACGTATTTTTGTTGTTGTTAGCCGCATTCAATTTCAAATTGATTCTTGTACCTTCGATCACTTCATTCGGGTGAAAGAACATTGCACGAAAAAACAGAAAATCAAATTAAATAGCTTGGTTCGTCGCATGATAGATCGTACAGGGAAACCTGGTCCCAAAGGAAGACCATGAAGCAACTTGTCACGTTCATGGTATTCATGGTGTTTTCCCACCAAGCTCACACGCAATTGAATGTGTCCATTCGTTGGGGAAATGAACCAATTACGTTAGAAAAATACTACATCCTCGGCAAGGACAGTTTGATGTTTCACGAATTGAAGCTGTATCTTTCAGACTTTCAATTTGAAAAAGAAACGAGAAAACAGGTGCTCGTGGGACCACATTTTATTGATCTTGAGGACCCCAATTCTCTCCGCTTATTTCCCGATTTTCCCGTAGCAGAGTACCAATCGCTCCGTTTCCATTTTGGACTCGATAGTTCCTATCACGTTTCTGAAAGTGTCGATGGACCTTTAAATCCCATGAATGGCATGTACTGGGCGTGGAATTCTGGTTACATTCAATTCAAATGCACCGGAACCTCATCCTCCATTCCCTTAACTGACAAAACTTTTGAATACCACTTGGGTGGATACCGTCAGCCATTTGAAACGCTTGAATATATTCAAATACCAATCAAGGGGAACACCCTCATTTTGGACATCAAACCATTTTTTGAGAAAACGGTCGATTTGCCATTGATACAACGTGTGATGATTCCGGGAAATATGGCACAATCTTATTGTCAGGAACTTTCAAAATCCTTTCGCTCCGAATGAAACGAATTGCAGTGATTTTCTGGGGCATGATCGCTGCTCTAATTTTCTTCTCTGTGATGAAGGATGAAACACCCTTTTATGTTCCCGCGAAGTGGCCAAAACCCTACTATGACTTCTCACAAAATCCTCTTTCAAAGGAAAAATTTGAATTGGGACGCACCTTGTTTTACGATCCAGATCTTTCCAGAGACAGCACCATTTCATGTGCGAATTGTCACTTGCAATATTCTGGGTTTACACACATTGATCACTCCTTAAGTCATGGCATTGATGGCAAAATCGGAACACGAAATACACCCGTACTAATTAATATGGCTTGGCAACAATTTTTTCATTGGGATGGTGGCGTGAGTTCCTTAAATAAACAAGCGATTAATCCACTGACTCATGCAAAAGAAATGGACAATAGCCTTGATGAAATTCTACGCAGATTGAATCAGTCAAACTTCTATCGGACTCGTTTCTATCGTGCATTTGGAGATAGTTCTATTCAAACTTCGTCCCTGTTGAAAGCACTTGCAAGCTTTACCGTATCATTGGTTTCGGCTAATTCAACTTACGACCAGGTAAAACGTGGTGAGTCCAAGTTTACCAATCAAGAACAAGCTGGATATAAACTCTTCCAAAAATATTGTGCTTCCTGTCACCAAGAACCTTTATTTATGAAAAATGAATTTAAATCAAATGGCATCGACTATGTTCCAGTACTTGGAGACCTTGGCCGAATGGCTGTGACAAATCGAACAGAAGATTCTCTTCTTTTCAAAATACCAACCTTACGAAACATCGAATTTAGTTTCCCTTACATGCATGACGGACGCTTTAAACGCCTGAAGGATGTACTGAATCACTATGGGAATTTACATGGAAATAAAACCTACTACAGCAAAGAGCTGAAAAAATTAAATCGAACACTTACATCCAATGAACAAAAAGACCTCATCGCGTTCTTGAAAACGTTAAGCGACCAAAAATTCCTTTTTAATCCACTTTTTAAATATCCGAAAAATGAGCGAAATGCAAGTTTTTAAAAAAATGAACATCAAACCCTTAAGAAGCGAAAAATTATGAAAAAAATAAACCTCCTATTCTTACTTATTGTTTGCAGTCAGCAGGCAATGGCACAATTAAATCCTGCGATTGAACATTGGTTGATCAATACTACCGGAATCACAGGAAGACACTATGTTCAAGGAAATTCGACGCCGATTAACGAAACTACGTTAGCCAATGTTCAAACAGTTCAGTACTCAAACAATTGGGTGTACGTCACAGCAACAGGCGTACCTTCTTACATTACAGGTCCATTTATGGATGGGAATCCATCCTTGGCAACAAGTCAAAATGCCATTTTTAAAATGCCATTAAACCCAACACAAAACACAGGTACAGCAACGGCAACTTCTGGTGGAAACATTGGAATATTCATCAATGGGGTGGCATTGTTTGACTACCGAGACGGCGTTGCATGGAATTCAAACACCAATAACTTATGTGGTGGATTACCTGGAATGTCTCCTTGTCCGGGTGGACCGGGTGCATCCATGTCTTGGAATCGAGATGCCATCCCGGCAGAAAAAGCAGGTTTTGATTGTTCAAAAGGACATCCAGCGATGGGGAATTACCACCACCATCAAAATCCAAGTGCGTTTAAATTGGATCTTACCGTTATTTCAAATGTGTGTGATTTATACGATGCCGATGGACTTTACGTCATTGATTCTACCGTGCACTCTCCTTTAATTGGATACGCTTACGACGGCTTTCCCATTTATGGTGCGTATGCTTATGCCAGTTCAGATGGAACAGGTGGAATTACACGAATGAAATCGGGTTACCAGTTACGTAACATTACCACGCGTACACATTGGGCAGATGGCACAGACGTTCCGGATGGTCCGGTAGTAAGCACTGCCTATCCACTTGGATACTTTCGTGAAGATTATGAATTCGTTAGTCATGCTGGACAAGCAGATTATTTAGACATACATAATGGAAGAGTTTGTGTTACTCCCGAGTACCCAAATGGCATCTATTGCTATTTTACAACTGTAAACGATCAATGGAACTCTGCCTATCCATATGCAGTCGGACCAACATTCTACGGGGTGAAGTCCGCATCAAAAGTTACATCAATAAATGAAACGGTTACTACTTATACTTCATCAGCTGGAATTAGTGAATTAACTGAAAATGAGTGGTCTGTTTACCCGAATCCAAGTAATGACATCCTAATGGTTCAAATTAATGATCTAACCAATCAAAGTTATACGATTGAATTATACGATGCATTAGGTAAGCAAATTGAAACGCAAGAAATTGTTCAAGGAAGTACGATTGCCTATTTCAATGCGGACACATTATATAAAGGAGTGTATTTTGTAAAAATTAAAGGACAAAACGCTTCGAAAAAAATCGTAATTCAATAATATTTTCAGGGTTAAGTAAAAGGAAAGTACATTTTTCATGTGCCTTTTTTTTTGTGTTACTCGATTCTGAAATTGAATTTTCTAAACAAGTGAAAATGAAATATTCACAAAAAGGGCTATAATATTCATTTGATGTTGAAGGATATTCATTTGCTGTAATTAAGTCCAAACTTAGTTCTTACATTTAATATGAAATAAGGAGAGAAACAGGATTCTTCTTATATGTAGAAGTTGACAGACTGCTTGGAGAGGCAGTTTTATTTTCTAGTTTGATAAGAGTTTAATAGTTTTTGTCGACGTCCCACGGGAATATATATAAGAAGCACCTGTCCTTATTAATTAAAATGAACCACTCAGACTTTAATGTCTACTACTAGGAAGGGCTGAAAAGCCCTTTTTTTATTGTATTCTGTATAGAACTGGTCTACTCGGACTCGCATCGTTTTTAAAAGCAGCCATTTGAATTTCAAGAATATACGTTCCATCCGAAACTTCATTCGGCACATAAATTAATTCCGTTATTGTGCGTTCAAAATTTGGTTTTTCTGGAACATTCCAAAATGCATGGTGAAATTCTAAAGCCCCTCCATCCTCTTCTCTATCCACCGATGGTTGATCTACTAATAAATGTTTCACATGATATTCATTCAACAATTCAACAAGTGCTACATCGAAATAGCACGGATTGGTTCCTGAATAATTCAGTGTTTTTTTATCCTTGTCATTCGGTAAGGTTCGAATAATAAGCGCCTCAGAAAATCCCGGTAGTAAAAAAGGAGCGATTTGTGCTGCTTGAACTACAAAATCACCATTTTCCAATTGAACTGGATCTACTGTAATTAACGTCGCTCGATAAAAATACTCCTTCAAGACATCATTTACAGCATAAACTTCATTGGTGATATGCCCACAACATTCCGTATGTGTCCCATGACCGTGAGGATTAAAAAATACATCTCGAAAATTCACGCTTCCACCTTCTTGAATGCTTCCGATAAACCCATTCGCTCGAACAATCTCCATTCGAGGTGGGTCAACGTACCATGCTCTAACATTTTCTGTTGAAGCTTGCAATGCCATCGAAAGGTCAATTGCCTCACTTGTTTCTATAAATTCGGATTGGGAAAGGTATAAACGCATGCAGTAAAAGTAAACATTCGCAACAATCTATCAAAAATGCCTTGTTGAAATTGTTTTAGGAATTTGGCGCTCAAATCTTCAGAAGGGCTAACTTTGTAGCATGGATCAAAATCAAGACAAACTAAAGGACATTATCTCGCATTCAAAAGAATACGGATTTATTTTTCCTTCATCGGAAATTTACGACGGACTCGCAGCAACCTACGATTACGGACAACTAGGTTCTGAATTGAAAAATAACATCAAAACATATTGGTGGAAAGCAATGGTGCAAATGCATGAAAACATTGTGGGAATTGATGCTTCTATTTTTATGCACCCAACAACATGGAAAGCTTCCGGTCACGTAGATGCCTTCAATGATCCATTAATTGATAATAAAGATTCTAAAAAAAGATACCGTGCGGATGTGTTATTAGAAGAACACATGGAAAAAATCCGCCAGAAAATTGAAAAAGAAGTTGAAAAAGGAAAAAACCGTTTTGGTGCTGACTTTGACGAAACGCAATTTCGCGCAACCAATCCAAATGTCCTTCGCAACGTAGAGAAAATTACTTCCATTGAAAATCGAATGCGTGAAGCATTAGAAAACAATGATTTAGACGCGGTTCGAAACTTAATTGTTGATCTTGAAATCGTTTGTCCTGTTTCAGGATCTAAAAACTGGACCGATGTACGTCAGTTCAATTTAATGTTCTCCACAGAACTCGGATCTGTAGCAGGAGATGCATCAACTATTTACCTACGACCAGAAACAGCACAAGGTATATTTGTCAATTTCTTGAACGTTCAAAAATCAGGAAGAATGAAAATCCCCTTTGGAATTGCCCAAATTGGAAAAGCATTCCGAAATGAAATCGTTGCTCGCCAATTCATTTTTCGTATGCGCGAATTTGAACAAATGGAGATGCAATTCTTTGTTCGTCCGGGAGAAGAAATGAAATGGTACGCCTATTGGAAAGATGCGAGAGAAAAATGGCATAAAAACCTAGGACTCGGTTCAAACCTTTACCGTTTCCATGACCACATTAAATTGGCACATTATGCAAACGCAGCTTGTGACATCGAATACAACTTCCCGATGGGATTCAAAGAACTCGAAGGAATCCACTCACGGACAGACTTCGATCTTAAACAACATGAGCAATTTTCCGGGAAAAAATTACAGTTTTTTGATCCAGAATTAAATCAAAGCTATGTCCCTTATGTCGTTGAGACATCTGTTGGATTAGACCGCATGTTCTTATCCGTTCTGAGTGCTGCTTATCAAAATGAAAAATTAGAAGATGGATCAGAACGCGTTGTTTTGCGCATACCAGCGGTTCTTGCACCGTACAAAGCAGCTGTGTTACCATTGGTGAAAAAAGATGGACTTCCAGAAAAGGCACGCGAAATCATGAAGCAGCTGCAATTTGACTATTCTATTCAGTACGATGAAAAGGATTCCATCGGAAAACGTTACCGCAGACAAGACGCCATAGGCACGCCATTCTCCATTACAATCGACCATCAAACATTAACAGACAATATGGTAACGGTTCGCGATAGAGACACCATGGAACAGATTCGTATTGACATATCAGCATTAGACGGACTTTTAGCAGAAAAAGCAAGCTGGAAAAGCGTGCTCAGCACCTTGTAAGTTCATGGTGAAATACATGTTATTGTTTTTGTTGTTTTTCCTAATTCCAATAGGTGGGAATACACAAATATTACTCAATCAAGAAGGAGAAGTATTTACAGACGTACCCTTCTTTAATCGTGATGTCATATTTTCCAAACATATCAAAACAATAGAAGGAAAATATTCTACAAAAAACGAAGGTGAAATTATTCGGGAAAATACTGATTGGTTTCGCTATCGTTTTGATGAAAAAGGTCGCCTAATTGAGAGCATTGACATTCGAACGGTAAACAAAAAGAAAGACACGACCTTACATCAATATGAATATAACTCTCTGAATCAATTGATTGAGCACCGTAAATCCGAGAACAAAGGATTCACAACAATGAAAAAAACGTATGATTCATTGCATCGTTTGGCATCCGAAATTACCTGCCGTGAAATTTACTCCTACAGAAAAAATAAAGTACTTAAATCTGATACCCTCAATACCGAGTATTTTAATTATGTTATTCAGACATTAGAAAGAGAGCAGATCCGTTGTAATAACGATAAGCTTGCATATTTAAAAGAACACTTTTTATACAATAGCGTTGGTTATTTGACTGAGAAAAAAACCGTATTCTTAATGAGTTCAGCAGAATACACAACGAAATACACGTACGATGATCATGGACTTTTAATATCGAAAGCTCGATACAATGAAAAAGATGTTTTACCGGATGAAGAATGGAAATACCGCTATGATCTTTTTGGAAATGTCATCGAAGTTCATTGTTACAGATTTGGTCAACTCCAAAAAGACCTTCAAATTGTTTACGACACTAAAACACAACTCTTAGGTTCTACGATTCAGCGTGATGTCAAGACAAACGCACTTCTCCTTTTAAGATTCACAAAATATACGTTTTACGATTAACAGAGTGTAATACTGTTACTATTACCTAGATTTTTTTTCTCCTTGATTTTTTCGGAAATTTGGCATGAAAATAGAAGCGACATTTGAAAATTCGGTTTATGAAAAAAATATACATTCTCAGCATACTCATCATTTGTTACACTTTTGCAAATGCCCAACGCATCAACTACGACATCAGTTCTAATTGGTTTTTTGGATTGAATGCTGGTGTTACTTGGAATTCAAACGACGTGAAAAATGTCAATAGCTCCGGTTATGGCTTCATCCTTGGTCGTTCCTATAATTATGACTACGGAAAAAAAATTAGCTTCGACATTCGAGCAAGATACCTTACTGGTACTTGGGTTGGGCAAGACACTAGTGCCTTTAAACTGTTAAATTATCAAGGTGGCCCCTTGAATAATTACGCTATCGATAGCAATTCAATTTATGTCAATAATTTCCAAACGGATTTACGTCGACTTGCTTTAGAACTCGTTTTACACCTAAATGGTGTGCGTGAAAAAACAGGGATTGACCCATACATTTTTGGAGGCATCGGCTTGACCTGGACTAAAACATATGGTGATTTATTGCTGCAAACCAATGATTCAAGTTCGTTATACGATTATACAGCACTGCAACAAGAAGGACCAATTGGGCCACAGCTTTCTTCCACTTTAGACGGCCTTTACGAAACAAGACTTGACGGTGGAATTGACAACCAGTACAATGTGAAATGGATGCCAAGCTTAGGTTTTGGACTGGGTTATCAGGTTGGAAAAAGAACGAGTTTGGGTATCGAACACAAAACAACGTTTACAAAAGGAGATGACTTTGATGGATTTATTTCAGAAAGTCCTCGCTTGAAAAATGATTGGCATCATTACACTTCTGCTTATCTGAGAATCCACTTTAAATCCAGAGAGAGACAAAACACATCTGAAAATACATCAAGTAATGTGAACAATTACACTTCGACTAGTAATTGTCCAAAGCCCGTTTTGACCTTGATGTCTGGAAACAATAAAACAGTCACAAATAGTCAATACCGCATTGAATTCAAAGTTAGCAACTTATTAAATGCTAATAGTTTAACATTATTAAATGACCAAAACCAACCTGTACTTTATAATTACAATGCCTCAACGAATGTAGCTTATGCGATGGTGCAATTACATGTTGGACAAAACACTTTTAATCTAAGCGCAAGTAATAATTGTGGTAGTGAAACTGCAACTGTTTTCGTTAACTTATTAAATTGTGTTACGCCTACCGCAACATTTACGAGTCCTAATGGCGGGTCAATGACCGTGAAAACGAGTGACTTTGCCTTGAGTGCAGTCGTTCAAGGAACCGTTAGCGCTAATGGCATCAAACTTGTGATGAATGGAATGTCTTTGAACGGCGCTACCTTTAATCAAGCAAATGGATTAATTCAACGCGCAATTACACTTGTCCCAGGTGTAAATACCATTCAATTAACGGTTACGAACGACTGTGGAACGAATACATACACGACGACAATCACCTACGATAATTGCGTACCGGTTAGTCTGCAGTTATTAAATCCAAGTGCTTCTGGTACGACAGTAAACAATGCGGCATTTACCATTAGTGCAGCCATTTCCGGAAGTTTGACAAATGCGCAAGCGAAGGTTTTCCAAAATGGCATTCAGTTATCAAATATCTTCATTCAATCAAATAGCCAAATTCAAATTCCAACAACACTCTCCCCTGGAATTAATACATTCGATGTGGAAGTTAGTAATGGATGTGGGAATGACGTCGAAATTACCTCCGTCTATTTCCAGAATTGTATTGCACCATCCATTGTTATTCAAAGTCCAACACAAAATCAATCCTTCACGGCTTCAGGAAATGTCCTTCGCTTGAAATCAACTATTAGCAACGTTACCGCTAAGCAAAATATAAAAGTAATTGTGAACGGAATTGAGCAATCGAATTTCACGTTTAATGCAACGACAGGCGCACTCGAGTTGGGCTTAAGTCCTATAAATGGAAGTAACAGCATAACTATTACTGCGACCAATAATTGTGGCTCAGATGTTGAAACTATTCAGTTTAATTACATTAATTGTTCAGGATTAGCACCTAATGTTGCGATTCTTTCATCGGGAGGAACAACGAATTCATCTATTTATACCTTATTAGCGAATACCGGAAGTGCAGGATTAAACGGGCAAACAATTACGGTGAATCAAAATGGATCACCGATTGCATTTAATCAAACTGCTGGACAAATTAATGCAGTAACCACATTAATTCCCGGCATCAACACATTCGTCGTTTCAGTTACCAGTGCTTCTTGCGGTAGCGATTCCAAAACAATAACCGTAAATTACAACAACTGTATCGCTCCACAAATTACATTGATTCAACCAACAACAACGGGTGGTACAACGAATATTGGAAGCCTACAATTTAAAGCAATTGCAACAAATATTACTCAATCACAAAACATCCAGTTAGTTAAAAATGGACAACAAATTCCATTCTCTTTTGCAAATGGTTCCGTTCAAGCAACGATTAATTTAACGAATGGCATCAACACGATTACCCTTTCAGTTAGCAATGCCTGTGGAAATGATGCTGAAACCTTCACCGTCAATTATGTACAATGTATTCCACCAACGATTCAATTAAATTCATCGGTTGCAACTGGATCAACGGTAATGAATGCAACGTTCCCGTTTAGCGCAATTGTCCTTGGAGCTAGTGGACAAAACATAAGTTTAAAACTGAATGGTGTCACTAGTGTATTTTACAACGGAAATGATGCTGTTACTGCAAACCTCACGCTTACCCCAGGATTAAACACCATTGTTTTCAGTGCAAGTAACGATTGTGGAGTAGATGTAGAAACCATTACGGTGAATTACGATTATTGTATTCCACCTACCCTTTCAAACTTCTCAAACAATGCAAGCTCAATCGTTGCAACGGCAAATGCAACTCAAACGATTACGGCAACTATTGCAAACGCAACAACACAAAATATCATCTTTACACAAAATGGTGTCCAGCGTCCGTTTAACCTAGTAAATGGTCAATTCAACGCAGCAATTACGCTTGTGCCTGGGATCAATTCACTTGTTTTAGCCGCAAATAATAACTGCGGAACAGCCCAACATCCGTGGGAAATTCAATATACACCGTGTATTGCACCATTGATCAGCATTACGAATCCAAGCAACAGCGGACTTTCTGTGAACTCTGCGGGTTTTAATTTTCAAGCAAATCTTCAAAACATTACAAGTACACAAGGGATTTTATTCAGTTTAAATGGTTCAACAATTTCAAATTTCACCTTTACTAATGGAGTCCTCACTTCAACTCTAAATCTTCAAAGTGGATTAAATACAATCGTGTTAAAAGCAACGAATACATGCGGGACGGACATTGAAACAATGACCATATTCTACAACAAATGTATGTCACCGATTATTACGGTGAGCAGTCCGACATTAAACAACGGAACTGTTTCAAATCCAACTTTCACCTATTCAGCATCTCTTCAAAACATGACAAGTGCGCAGGGAATTCTTCTAAGTTTAAATGGAACAGCGATTTCAAATTTCACCTTTAACAATGGACAAATTTCAGCCAACATCAATTTAGTAGCGGGAGTAAATACATTCGTTTTAAGCGTTTCTAATGCATGCGGGTCAGATATGAAAACCACAACAGTAAATTATTTGAACTGTTCAGTACCCAGTGTTTCGATAACAAGTCCAGCTACAAGTAACATAGATGTAACCAATTCAGCATATACTTTCCAGGCAACAGTTCAACAAATGCCTAGTTCTCAAGGAATAAGTTTGGCGTTAAATGGGGTGTCCATTCCTACTATCTCTTATGCTAATGGACAAGTTTCTGCCAATGTCAATTTGACACCTGGAATTAATACATTCGTAATTACAGTTGCAAATGCATGTGGATCAGATTCTAAAACGCAAGTCCTAACCTATAACGCGTGTACAGCACCTCAAGTCACTATTTTGAATCCTCTTAATACCAATTTTGGCGTTTCAAATCCAACAATTAACTTTCAAGCCTCTTATGCTAATGTAACTTCAAATCAAGGAATTAGTCTAAGTCTGAATGGAAACCCAATTACCAATTTCGTTTTGCTAAATAATCAGATTTCGGCTACGATTACCCTATCAAACGGGATGAATACAATTTTACTTTCGGCGACAAATGCATGTGGTAATGATGCTCAAAACCGAGTAATTCGCTATGAACCATGTATTGCGCCAATCGTTGCGATAACAAATCCAAGCGGATCAAACTATACTGCAACGTCAGGAACGATGTCTCTGTCAGCTAATGTACAAAACTTGACAAATGCACAAGGATTGAGTTTAACTGTGAATGGCGTTCCTGTGAGCAATATCCAATTCAATACAACATCTGGACTTGTTTCAGCGAATATTTCCTTATCAACGGGAAATAATAGCATTGTTTTGAGTGCAACGGGTTCTTGTGGTACAGATAGTAAAACTATAGATGTGGCTTACAATCCCTGCGTGGCTCCGAACGTTTCCATTTTGAATCCTGCAAATAACAGTAGTACTGTGAGTACAAATAATTTTGCTTTTTCGGCAAATGTACAAAATGCCACATTTCAACAAATTAGCTTGTCAGTGAATGGTATTAACGTACCGAATTTCAACTTAGTCAATGGACTTGTTAGCGCGAATTTCAATTTATCAAATGGAAACAATGAGATAGTCGTAACTGTAACAAATGCGTGTGGCACAGATAACAAAACGGTTTATATTAAATTTGAAGAATGCCTCGCTCCAGTGGTTAGTATTAGCAATCCGATTACAGCGGGTACGTTGGTTACCAATGCTAGTTACAATTTCACTGGCGCCATTCAAAACATCGGTAACGGACAAGGAATCAGTTTAATATTGAATGGAAACATCATTCCAAATGCAAGTTTCATGAATGGACAGATTTCGGCTATGTTAAATTTAACTAGTGGTTTGAATCAAATCATATTATCTGCAGTTAATAACTGCGGCACAGATAACCAAAGCACAACAATTACATTGGATCAATGTATTCCTCCGGTCGTTACCATCCAAAATCCTATTGATTTATTCTATGGTGTAAATAGTCCTATATTCCCTTTTCAAGCAACGGTTCAAAACATGCCAAATTCCCAAGGAATCAACTTGACAGTTGCCGGGAATCCAGTAAATAATTTTAACCTTACTAACAGTAATTTCACAGCAACGCTCAACTTACCAGAGGGAGTTAACGAAATTGTATTAACGGCAACAAATGCATGTGGCACCTCCTCTCAGCTGCGCACCATTCGTTACCAAAGTTGTATTCCGCCAATCGTGAATATTACGACAGATCCAATTTCAGGAAGTACAACAAATTCGACAAACTTAGTTTACACAGCGAATGTTACAAATTTCGCTCCTAGTACTATCCTTCAGTTAACAGTTAATGGAAACATTTTCACCAACTTTTCCAACATGAATGGTGCAGTAAGTGCCAATATTTCACTTATGAATGGTGTGAACGAGGTTCAATTGACTGCAAATAGCCCATGTGGATCAGATACAAAAACGTATGTGATAACATTTGATGATGCTAGTCCTAATGGTGGTCCGGGAAATTCAGACGGAACATTTAAACAAAATCAAAAGCCGAATCAACCAACACAAAATAATACACCAACGAAACCGGCTCAGAATACGACTCCAGCGAAACCGACAACACCTCCACCGGCAGCAAAACCAACAACGGCTCCGACAACACCTCCACCAGCAGCAAAACCAACTACAGCTCCGGCAACAACAACGGCACCTGCTAAACCAACAACGACTCCAACAACAACTACTTCACCTGCAAAACAAACAACACCTCCTCCAACAACAACTACTGCACCTGCAAAACAAACAACACCTCCTCCAGGAGCAAAACCTACTACAGCTCCAGCAACATCAAAACCAGCAGCGACCAATCCACCGAAAGAAATACCAACGTCAGGTGGAGATCAAAAACCAGTTAAGCCTAACCAGAGTCCACAAAATCAAACAAATCCAGTGCCATCTAAGGGTGGTACTACGGAAGAAGGAGGAGGCAATTAAGCCTCCTTTTTTATTCGAAATAGTAGTAATTTTCATCATTTCTTGCTATATTCGCAATCTTAAAATTTAGTGAAATGGCAATTATTGGAAAAATACGTTCAAAATCAGGATTATTAGTTGGTATTGTAGGACTTGCATTGGCAACCTTTATCTTATCAGATTACCAACAAATGCTCGGAATCAATGAGGGAGAATACGGTATTGGTACTGTATATGGAGAGAAAGTTGACCCTAAAGATTACACAATTGCCAGCAATAAATTCCAAGAGCAAGGTAGAAATCAAGCCATGCAGAATAACAAAGAATTTACAGATGCTGATATGGAAACGGCTAATGATAATAGCTGGAACTATTTAGTGGATTCAACTATTTTAAGCAAAGAATACGATGCATTAGGTATTTCCGTTTCAGAGCGTGAGTTTAATGCGTATTTGCTAGCGACAGATGGATTTAACATCATCCAAGACCTAAATCAATTCTTTGTAGACTCGTTAACTGGTGCAGTTTCTCCTCAATCAATGGTAGAAGGAAGAAAAAAACTTCAATCAACATTAACGAAATTAAAAACGAGTAAAGAACCACAAGCTGTTCAACAGTGGAATGGAACAAAACAATACTATACAGACACAAGAAAGCGCGAGAAGTATTTTGGTCTATTAGACCAAGCAGCTTATGTTACCAACCTAGAGGCCGCAGACAAATATTATGCAGCGAAAGAAACAAAATCAATTTCTTTTGTTTTCCGTCCATATTCTGATATCGCCGATGCAAACGTTAAAGTTTCAGACAAAGAATTGCGTGCATATTACGAGGAGCATAAAGCAGATAAAAAATATGCGATTCGCTCATCTTCACGTGAGGTGAAAGTATTTGATGTAGTTGTTGCTCCTTCGAAAGCGGATACAAGCAACATGAACAAATCGTTGAATGAGTTGAAAGCTGGTTTCATCACTTCTACAAATGATTCATTGTACGTTTTGCGTAATAGTGATGTCAAAGTTTACTTTAACAACAAACGCTCAACTGCTGTCCCTGAAGGAAATCCAAAATCAAATCAATACCAGACTTACCCAATTTCTTACGATACGATTTTCAAATTGGCAACAATTGGACAAGTTGTTGGACCGTACGCGATGAAAGAAAGCATGGTGATTTCAAAAGTGATTGGATTTACACCGTCTCGTTTGAAAGCAAGACATATCCTTTTATCTACAGGAGGAAGCAAAGACACAAAAGTACTTGATGCAAAACGTAAAACAGCTGATAGTTTACTAAAAGTGATCAACAAAGACAACTTTGTTTCAATCTCGGACAAATACTCAGATGATGCACAATCCAAAAAAGCAGGTGGTGTCATTGATAACTTCTTGGAAGGTGATATGGTTGCTGAATTTGGATCATATTGTGCTACAGCTCCATTAAATAAATTTGGAATTGTTAAAACAGAATTTGGTTTTCACATTGTTGAAGTCTTGGAGAGAGATGCATCTAAACTACCAGTCCTAATTTCGATTTCAAAACAGTTTAAAGCATCTGAGGAAACCATTAGTAACAAAGAGAGTGAAATCAATAACATCCTATACAAATTGGATAGAAAAATTGGTAAAACTTCTGATATCTTGAAGAAAGTTAGCTTATTCGATACAATCGTTCGTCAAGCAAATTATGTTGCGCGTTCTATTGCCCTAGAGGACAAAGCTCCCAAAACATATGGCTTCATGACATCAATGGCTGCTGATAAAATTCTTGAGTTAGCATACAGCGAAGGTGTTGAGGTAGGTTCATTGACTACATATCCAATCAAAGACAAAGACAAATACATTATCGGAATGGTTACTTCGATCAAAGAAGAAGGTGAACCAACGTTCGAGAATGCAAAAGCTGAGATGGAACGCGAATTGATTATTGAGAAAAAAGCTAAGCGATTAATGAACCAACTGTCAAAAGGGAATTCATTGAAGGCTGTAGCTAAAAAATGCAACTTAATCGTTCAAAATGCTGAAATTACTTTTGCAAATCCACAAATTGCTAACGTTGGATATGAGCCAGAAATTATCGGTATGCTTTTCTCTTCTGTTATGAAAAAAGGGAAACGAACGTTACCTTTAAAAGGAAAAAGTGGTGTCTACATGATTCAAATTATGAAAATGACGAAAGCTCCTGCTAGCACATCTTTCAAAGTTGAACGTGATGAAATGACTAAAACATTAAAAGGATCATTCCAAGGGCAAGCAATTGGCGCATTGAGAAAGACAGCAGAGGTTATTGATAACCGTAAATTAAATGAATTAAGATTACGTTTCTAATCTATATTTATTGATTTTTTGATGCTAAAATCAGAAATCAGATCCTTTTACAAACAAAAAAGATCCGGACTAAGTCCAAGCGAAATTGAAAGAATCTCCTCACAAGTCCAAGCACTTGCAGGAGATTCTTTTTCGTTTAAAGACAAATTTATAAGTTTGTTTCTGCCCATTGAAAGTCAATATGAAATCAACACTTACGGCCTCTTAGAAGAGATCTTAAGTCAAGGTGGATATCCAGTTGTATCGAAAGCGAATTTCTCAGACCTCAGTATGAACTTGTTTCTTTACGAATCATCAAGTCAAATAACAATGAGTGATCATGGTATTCCTGAGCCAACAAGTGGAATTGAAATCCATGCAGAGCAGTTAGACATTGTTTTTGTGCCACTTTTAGGACTTAATGACAAAGGATTTCGTGTTGGCTATGGTAAAGGATTCTACGACCGTTTACTTAAAAATTGCAATCCAGAATGCTTATTTATTGGACTGCATCATTTCGACGAATTCATACAATTCGACGACATACATCAAAACGACATTTCACTCCACATGTGTATTACACCTAAAGGAAAATATGATTTCAGATAAAAAATTACAGGGAAGGTTTCATTTGCTGGCTATACTGTTAATTCCAGCCAATATGATGGTTATTTTCCTAGATACAACGTGGTGGTTAGAGCTTACTGTTCACGTGCTCTCTGTGATGCTTATTATTTTTTCTTTGAAGAAGAAAACGGAATAAGAACACCATCTGCTTCAAAGTTCATTTCAATCTTTGGAGAAACAATTTTGTCAATCTCCGATTGTGGGGCTTTTCCATCTTCTAAAAAGTGCTTTTGAAGTTGAACTGAAATAGTGTCATAATAAGCAACTCCATGAAAATAGGCAACATTTCCTGTTTCCGTCTTTGGTGGAATACCGAAGTGGTCTTTGAAACGAATACGAAGTAACTCTCCATCTGACTTCTTAACATTCACCCAACAACCTGCACTCTGACAAACATTTACGATTGGAGCAGAAAATGTAAAGGTATCCTTCTGTGGATTTTGGTTAAATTGCTTCACCATGTCCTCCAAGGAAATTGCACCTGAAATTTCAACTTGCGTTGGTCCATAATGCTTAAAAGCCTCCTTTTCGGAGCCACAACTTTGAAGAATTAATCCA
Organism: Crocinitomicaceae bacterium; assembly: GCA_044240055.1. GTDB lineage: Bacteria > Bacteroidota > Bacteroidia > Flavobacteriales_D > Crocinitomicaceae > UBA952. Next base: position 142,068 of record JBIIAG010000002.1, read on the forward strand.
ATACTTAGAATTGACGTAAAATAGAATCTCATTTTTCAAGGAAATTTTGAAAGAAATCTTGTAATTGGTATGATTTACCATCAACTACAACCCCTTGAATTTGATTCGCAGATAAAAAACGTAAAATTACTCGTCTAGACTCAGAAGTGTTAGAAACCATTTGAAAGGTTGCTGTATGATTTTTAGAATTGAAGTCCACATAGAAAAACGGCTCATAATACTTCGCGTAACTAGCCACATCATCTGGACTCAATTGAGTTGGTAATGTTAACTCAATTTTACCTGAAATAACACCATCTTTTAAGTTTTTAGCAGAGGGACAACTAGCAGTGTTTGCTGTTTGAGCAAAAGAAATTGACCCAGTCATGAAGAAAAGGATTCCAAAAAGTACATGTTTCATAGCAAGATGGTTTTAATTCGTTTGTGCTAATCTACAAAATATTTTGCAATTTTGAATCCAATGGGAAATTTATTAGCATTTCGTCTAGCAAATCGCATGGAAGGTGGCTGTGACGAGGCCGGAAGAGGTTGTTTGAGCGGACCAGTTGTTGCTGCTGCCGTGATTTTAGATCCTAAAAAACCTATTTCCGCACTAAACGATTCTAAACAAATTACCGAAAAAAATAGGCTCATTCTTCGGGACCAAATCATGAATGAAGCCATTGCCTTCGCCATTGGCGTTGTTTCTCACGAGGAAATAGACGAAATAAATATCCTTAATGCCAGTTTCTTGGCAATGCATAGAGCCATTGATTCACTCAGTAAAAAACCTGAATTTCTACTTATCGACGGAAATCGTTTTCATCCTTACGTTGGAATACCCCATGAATGCATCGTGAAAGGAGATTCAAAATACCAATCTATCGCAGCAGCATCAATTTTAGCCAAGACAAAACGAGATGAAATCATGGAATCGCTTCATGCACTTTTTCCCATTTACAATTGGGCTAAAAACAAAGGCTATCCAACAATTGAACACCGAGCTGCGATTGCTGAACATGGCCCAAGTCCGCATCACAGAATGACTTTTCGCCTACTCGCAGATAAAAGTCAACTTGATTTATTCGAGTAAACATTCACTTGTTAATTTAAATCGCTGCAACCATTCTTAACACTGTGAATTCACGTTAATTTTGACTAAATACGTGAAATGATGAAACGTTTGCTTCTTGCCATTTTAGGCATGTTCATAATTACCTGGATTAGTTTTGTTTCCTATGACCTACTCCAAAAAGAAAATACCCATAATTTCAGAGCATACTTTCAAGCTTCGGATGGTGCGATTTGGGCTATCCATCAACCAAATGAAGTAAATTGGAATGATCATGCCATTCAAACTCCGTCCTTAAACCAGGCGCTTTATTCTTCGTTGGTTGTGCGCATGCATGAACCATGCTCGTATATTTTTAGCTCCAAAAAAATACTGTTTTTACTTGAAAAAAGAAGCAATTGGTCTAAAGGAGAAATTCAACAACTTTTTAAAAATGGCATGTTTCCCTTTGAACTTGGGAAATTAAATTCATTTGAATACGGAAAACTACATGGAATTTATAAAGGGAACCAATTGTTAATTTATGATGGTGAACTGAATGAATCGAGTAACGAAGGGTTTCAGCTTGACACAAAAGCAAGCCTGAGTCGTGTCATTCTTTCTGCTAAGAAAAATGGTAGACGTGTGAGTGATATGTACCTGAAAAAGGGCAAAATCTATACTTACACGAAAAGTTCAATCCATTCCAACACCATAAAAGAAGTGGACGACCGCAGAATATTTGCTCACATCGTTCCGGCAAATATTGAAAGTTATTCGTTTTATGAAAAATCGTATTTAGCAAAGGTTGATCCTGTTTTTGCTCATTCTGCGTTTTCAAAACAAATGATTACCAGTGGAATTGTTTTCGTAACAAAAGACGCTCGTTGTGCAGCTATTTTTGATTACCAAGAGGATTATAGTCCAATCGACATTCTCAATGAGCACCTTCAAATCGAAGGGTCAAATGAATTAAGCGTAGAATACAAACACCTTCGCTTTTCTAAAATTATGGAAAGCTATTCTGATACCAGCACGAAGAAGCCTCCATTACATGTTGCATTAATGGAAGGTTTTGCCGTCGTGTCAAGCTCTAAAGAATTCCTCGATTACGTTATTTCTGAAGCGGAACTAGCAAATATACTCTCACAAGATGAAAAGAGAATTGCTGCTATTTATGGTAACCTTCCTAAAAAAGTTGCTTTTCGACAAGTATCCAAATCGAAACAACAATCCTTAAGCGTTTACGGGAAGAAAATGCTTGAAACGAGCTGCCGTTTGATTGACTTCGTAGACCGAAAAGAAAACCAAAAAATTAAAGATTATTTTGTGATGAATCCCGGAGTTCGCGTGATTGACTTTGCCGCTTTTCCAGAAAGAGGAAATGTGATTGCCCTCACCGAAAACCACACAATAGTCGGATACATTAATGGGTTGAAAAAATGGGAGAAGCCATGTCCACAAGAAGTGGTTTCTATGGCCCTTGTCGACGTTGGGCAATCCTACATAGCGATTCAATTTGAAGCAGAAACCCAACTTTTTGACAAGACTGGCCGTCTTGTTTTTCGAATGACAACTCAAAAGAACATCCCTCCTACTGCTTACTTCGCAAAAAATAAAATGGAGTTTGTTGTAGCCAATTCAGCGAACAGTATTCAACTATTAAACGAGCAAGGAACGGTCATCAAACCTTTCCAAGTGAACGGATCGATTAAACAATTAGCGATTACGAAACAAGCAAAGAATCCAATACTTGGTGTGCTAACTTCTTCTATGTACTATACAATCGATTTAGCGAAGCGCAAAACACTGAGCAAAATATCAATAGACAGCACCTATACCTTGCTGAATACCGGGTTCGAATTCGTCCCGACTTCTGTGAAGAATTCAACCCTCACAATGATTAAAAATAATAAACCAACACAATTTTCTGTCAAAAGCAACGTTAAATTGCTCGGCTCCTACCTATTCAACCAGGAACTCGTTTGTGTGCTTTCACGTGGAAAAGAACTTTATGCGTATAAAAACGGTAAAATCCTTTGGGAAAAAACAATGACCGTACAAGAAATTAGTGCATTAAGCATCGAAAGTTCGAAAAACGGCTTGCCCATCCTTTGTTTACTAGATGGCCTTGAAAATGAATTATTAATACTTGATCAGAATGGACGCGCAAGCGATCAAAACGAACGTCATGGTGAAAGAAAAGTACAAGTTACTCCGTTTGGTAGTAGCGCGTACTCCATCACAACGTTCTTAGGTTCCTACCTCATCCAATACACGAAACAATAAGTTATGAAAAAACTAGTCATTTGCCTTTCCTTGCTTGCACTCCAAGTAAAAGTAGACGCACAAAATTATCTTGGGATTAGTTCCAGTAACTACGCAGGTGTCATTGGCAATCAAGTGAATCCAGCCAGTTTTGTTGATGGTCGTTACAAATTCGACCTTTTACTGTTCGGGACAAACATGAATTTGTACCAAAACTTTGGCTACTTCGATGCAAATGCAATGCGCAGTGCCCAAGGAGGAGATGGATATTGGTGGTACAAATCTTTTTCGGATACCGCTATATTTAACACTTGGTCGAAACCTGACTCAACGTTTATCGATCGTTTTATCGTTCATAATTACGATGAAACTTCAACGAAAACCCTAGGTGCAAACATTAATTTCCAAGTAGATCTTTTGAATACAATGTTTCACATCAACGAAAAGACGGCTATTGGATTCAATGTCCGCAATCGAACGGTCGTAAATGTCGATAACATGGATCCCAAACTCGCTGTTTTAGCAGAAGACGGATTGGAACATCCAAGTTTATGGAATGCTGTGTATAATGAACAATTGTTCAATATAAACTATATGACTTGGTCGGAAGTTGGATTCAACTATTCTCAAGTGGTGATTAACAACAAGGAACATTTCTTGAAAATCGGTGTCGCTCCAAAAATATTACTTGGACACGCTGCAGCTTATGTTCACACGGATGATTTCTCTTATAACCTAGTCAATGAGGATACTTCACAATATTTAACAGGAACATTTGATTATGGTTACTCCAACAACATCAATGGAATTATCAATAATGGAATGAACGGACAAGATCCCACTATTTCTGATATCATTAATCCATCATCCAAACTTGGATTTGGTTTAGACATTGGAGCTGTTTACGAATACCGTCCAAAATATGCCAAATTCAAATATGACATGGATGGCGAAACGGATATGTGGCGTAGAGATGAAAACAAATACAAACTTAGGGCTGGATTATCCATCGTTGATATGGGAAGCATGAAATTCACAAAAGGTGGATTAAGCCGAAATTTTGCAGTGAATACTTCGAACCTTTTCAACCTTCAAACCTTTGATTCAGCGACTAGTCTGGAGGAGTTTGACGGAGTCATCGATAGCCTTATACAACAATCTTCCGCTAATGGAAACAAAGAATGGGTATCGCTTCAAGATCCATCTGAAACGTTTAGAATGCGCACACCAACGGCAGTAAGCCTGCAATTTGATTACCAAATTTGGAAAGGATTCTATATCAATGCCACTTCCATGGTGAATCTCATTTCTCAAGGAAAGGAGACGAAAGTCAAAACGGCGAATCAATTCTCCATCACGCCTAGTTTTGATAGCCCCTATTTTGGACTATATGTGCCAATTTCGATGAATCAATACAGTGGAATGAAATACGGTTTAGCCACGCGCATCGGACCGCTTGTCATGGGAATTACCGATATGAAAACCATCATGGCAAAGGGTAATGTGAGTGGAATCGAATTTTATTTTGGCAGCCGAATTCCTATCATATACCACCGCGTTAAGGACAAGGATAAAGATAAAGTATCCAATAAAAAAGATGATTGCAAAGATGTCCCAGGAACATGGGCGTTCAAAGGCTGTCCGGATACAGATAATGATGGGATTCCAGATTCTGATGATGACTGCATAAACGAGCCAGGAACCATTGAATTTAAAGGATGTCCAGATACGGATGGAGATAAAATCATCGACAAAAAAGATGCTTGTCCTACTATTGCTGGATTAAAAGAATATAAAGGATGTCCAGATACAGATGGTGATAAAATCATTGATTCTGAAGATGCGTGTCCTACAGTTGCAGGATTAAAAGAATACAAAGGTTGTCCAGATACAGATGGAGATAAAATCATCGATACCGAGGATTTATGTCCGACCGTTGCTGGCCTTCTTGCCTTGAAAGGATGTCCAGATCGCGATGCTGATGGAGTGGCAGATGACCAAGACGCCTGTCCAGATAATGCTGGTCCAAAAGAAAATAAAGGATGTCCGGATAAAGATGCGGATGGAATTTATGACTTTATCGACGAATGTCCAGATGTTGCTGGTCCACAAGAAAACCGTGGATGTCCATACAAAGACACGGATAGCGATGGAATCTTGGACAAGGATGATGATTGTCCAACGTTGGTAGGTCCGAAAGCAAACAAAGGTTGTCCGTACAAAGACAGCGATCAAGATGGACTTTTAGACAAAGATGATGATTGTCCAAATACACCCGGTCCTAAATCAAACAAAGGATGTCCGGTGATTGAACAGGCAGTAATCGAAGTGTTAAAAACTGCATTTGATAACCTAGAATTTGAAGTGTCAAAAGAAATTATTTTGGAAGGTTCAAAACTTTCTTTAAGTGAACTTGCTGAAGTCTTGAAGAAAAAACCAACTTGGAAACTTGAAATTACTGGTCATACAGATAGTCAAGGTGACGATACGGCTAATATGCTGCTGTCAAAAAAACGAGCAGAAGCTGTGAAGGCGTACCTCGTTTCAGAAGGAATCGATGCAGTACGTTTCATCACCTTATATTACGGTGAAACAAAACCAATTGCGACTAATGAAACAACGGAAGGACGTCAAAAAAACAGACGAGTTGAAATGAAGGTTGTTTTCGACTAAAAATTCACATTCAGGATTGTATTAAAAAGGAGGGCATTGTCCTCCTTTTTTTATATTAAGGAAATGTTAAGCGTTCTACGTGTTCAATTAACACAACCTTAACTTTTGATTAATTTACGGATTAAAGAGTCAGCGTTCCTTTGCATCGTGAATTAATCCCCTTTTATGATGACCTATTTTCGTTTTTTTACCCTCGTTATTTTTAGTTGTTTGCAACTTATTTCCTATGCACAAACTGGAAGTATTTCCGGAGTAATAAAAGACAAAAACAACAACAATCCGTTAGAATCAGCAAAAGTTATGTTGATGGGAATTAACAAAATGGCTATTTCAGATGTAGCTGGAGCATTTTCTTTTCCAAGTGTTGAGCAAGGCACATATGTTATGGAAGTACGATTCATGGGTTACCTATCTCAGAAAGTTGAAAACATCACCGTGAAAGCTGGACAGAATACAGTAGTTAATTTTGACATGGACAATGCGACTAAAAACGAAAAGGATGTGAAAGTAATTTTTCAGACCAAACCTAAAGGAGATGCGGAGATTACCAAAATGCAGTTGAACCAAGGAGGACTTGTAGATGGTATCAATAAAAGTACCTTCATTAAAACACCTGATGCACGTGTTTCAGATGTGTTTAAACGCATTAGTGGCGCAAGTGTTCAGGACAATAAATTTGTTGTTGTCCGTGGATTAAGTGATCGTTACAATTTCGCACTCATTAATGGATCTTCTTTACCAAGTACAGAAAGTGACCGTAAAGCATTTGCATTTGATATTTTTCCTTCTAACATGTTGGAAAATCTTTTTGTGATGAAAAGTGCTACACCTGAGCTTCCGGGTGAATTTGCTGGTGGAGTGATTGATATCAAAACTTTAGAGCCTCGTGATGAAGCATTTCAAAACATTCAAATAGGAGGGTCGTACAATAGTATCAGTACTTTCAAAAACTTTAAAACGTATGCAAGTGGAAATTCCGATATTTTCGGTTTGGGATCGAACACACGTCAAATACCCGAGGGGCTTCCATCAACCGCAGAATTTAATGCGTTGACAAACAGCCAAAAAGCAGATTACGCAAAGAATATTCCAAATTCATGGGGTTCAAGTAATATGACCGCACTGCCTAATCTGAGTTTGCAATATTCCATTGGAAACATGTTTAAGCTAAAAAACAAGCAAAAATTCGGTTACGTTTTCGCTTACTCATACACAAATAACTTTCAGTTTAATTATGTGACTAGAAGAGAATTCGAGGAACAAGCAACAGGAGTTGTTACGAAAAATGAATTACGCGATTCAGCTTATACCCAATCTGTTCTAAACACTGGAATGCTTAATTTGAAATATCAAATGAATCCAAAAAATGACATTCAATTGAAAACAATGTACTCCATAAGCGCGGATGACAAAGTGAATGTTAGAAATGGTAAACGCGATATGGATGTTGAATCTGTATACAACGAGAAATCTACGAATTTCTGGTACACACAAAATAACCTAATAACTAGTCAATTAATCGGAAATCACACAATTAAAGATAAAATCAAACTTTCTTGGAATACCGGAATAAGCGATATATCTCGTCAAATTCCATTCTTAAGAAGAACCGTTTACCAACAAGTGGACACAACGTTACCTTACTTTGCTGTGATTCAAGCAAACGACATTTCTACACTTGGTGCAGGAAACATGTTCTGGTCGAATTTAGATGAGCGTATTTACAGCGGACGCTATGATGCTTCGTATCAACTTGGGAATGAAGATTCAAAAAACTTCTTAAAAGCAGGTGGCATGCACCAATACAGAACGCGCTCGTTCGACGCAAGAAACCTTGGCTTCAGTAAAGTAGATCCAGCCGGAAGTTCTAGCTTTAATTCTAATCTACTTCTATTGCCTGAAGACCAAATCTTTAGTACAGAAAATCTTGGTGTATTGGCAGATGGTCAAGGTGGATTTAAATTAGAGGAAGGAACAAATGTGGATGATAGCTATCAAGCATCTTCTTTCTTGAATGCAGGTTACGCCATGATTGATACGCGACTATTCAGTAAATTAAGAATTGTGACTGGAGCACGCTTAGAATCCTACAACCAACAGTTTAACTACATCGAATTTGGTTCTAACGCTCAAAAAAACCTCGACACAACAGTTGTGGATATTTTACCATCCATCAATTTAACATACAGCTTCACAAAACGTTTCCAATTCAGAGCAAGTGCTTCAAGAACCTTGTCTCGTCCTGAATTCCGTGAGCTTGCACCATTTACTTTTTACAACTTCTTAAATGATAACTTAACAGCTGGTGATCCAAAATTACAACGCGCATTGATTAATAACTATGATGCTCGTTTAGAGTATTTCCCTGGCGAAGGACAAGTAATCAGTGTTTCAGGATTTTATAAAGATTTTCAAAATCCAATCGAGTTAATCTTGCGAACTGGGACATCGGGAACACCTGAATTATACTACCGAAATGTTGGAGCCGTTCAAAGTTATGGTGCAGAAGTTGAGTACCGTATGAAATTAGATTTCCTAAGCAGAGACACCAGCTCGTTCTGGAAAAACTTTACTTTCTATACAAACGCCTCACTTATTCATTCTCAAGTTGATTTGAGTGATGTTTCTGGACAAGAAGAATATCCTAATTCTTCTCGACCAATGCAAGGACAATCACCTTTTATTATCAATGCAGGTCTTTTCTACGCGAATGAGAATGCACTTAATGTGAGTTTATCATACAACCTCGTAGGACAGAGAATTGCCATCGCTGGAAGTATTCAAGAACCAAGTGTCTGGGAAAATGGTCGTAATGTGTTAGACTTCCAAATATCAAAAACATTCAAAGATAAATACGAAGTGAAATTAAATGTGAAAGATGCACTGGCTCAAGACTTAGTATTCTTCCAAGATATCAATAAAAATCAAAAATACGACAAAGGAATTGACAGTGCTTGGCAGGAAATTACATTTGGCCAAACCGTTAGTTTATCCTTAAAATACAAATTCTAATTCCATATCCACTAGATAATTATGAGAAAGCGGCATATGCCGCTTTTTTTGTTTGTTAACATTGGAACACATTCCTTAACAAACTCTTAAAGTAGAATTAAGGCTCCTATAACGTTTGGTCTACGATTCCGCCTGAACTTTGTCTTGATAAAAAAAATAAGAAAAATGAAAAAAAGTTATTTACTATTCGCAGCGTTACTAACAAGCACCATGTTAAGTGCTCAAGATGCATTTTGGTCAGTGACCAACTACAAAGGTGCCTTTCCGGTAACGGACAACAGCCCTGCTACAGACTGGACATCAGGATGGTCGAATTTCGACCCTGAAAACACGGTTTACCCAGCAACAGTTACAACTGCATCGGCAGATATAACGACGAATACTACATGGAGTGGAGTGGTGAAATTACAAAACAAAATTTACGTTAAAAACAACGCGACATTAACGATTGCTCCTGGAACAATCATTCGTGGGGATAAACTTACACAGGCGACACTTATCATTACACGTGGAGCTAAGTTAATTGCAGACGGAACAGCTAGTAACCCAATTGTATTTACTTCAAATGAAGCAGTGGGATCACGCAACGAAGGTGACTGGGGTGGTGTTGTTTTGTTGGGACTTGCAAAAAACAACCAACCGGGCGGTGTCGCAAATATTGAAGGTATTGTACCTACAACGGATACACAATTCGGTGGTAACTTTGATACAGATAATTCTGGTATTATTAAATTCGTTCGTATTGAATTCGCTGGAATCGCACTTGAGCCAAACAAAGAAGTAAATGGTATTACTTTTGGTTCTGTAGGAAGCGGTACAATTGTAGACAACGTTCAAGTTTCTTTTAGTGGTGATGATTCGTTCGAGTGGTTTGGTGGAACAGTGAACTGTAAACACTTAATCGCATACAGAGGACTAGATGATGATTTCGATACTGACTTTGGTTACAGAGGAAAAGTTCAATTCTTCTTATCGATTCGTGACAAAGATTTATTTGATGCTCCAGGAGACTCAAACTGTTTTGAATCAGATAATGATGCAGCTGGATCAACAGCACAACCTAAAACAATGCCGATTTTCTCTAATGGAACAATCGTTGGACCTAAAGGAAATGGAACAATTGCATTACCTATTGGTGAAAAATTCGAAAAAGCATTCCGCTTAAGAAGAAATACATCTACGTCTTGTTTCAATTCAATTGTAACAGGATGGGAAAAAGGTTTATCAATCGAAGGTACTCCAGTCGTTAATAATGTGAACGGAGACAGCCTTGTGTTTGCACACAACTTCACAACAAACTTTGCAAATAACACAAATACGATCTTCAACGCTGGAACAAGTGGTGGTGCCGCTTCAACTTCTGCTTTCTACACATCTTTCTGGGGTGCTGATGGAAATGATTCTACACAAACAATCGCGCAAATAAACTGGGTGAATTTATTCCCTGCATTAGGTAACACTCCAGATGCACGTTTAAATACAGGTTCAGTGGCAGGTTCAGGTGCAAACTTTATGAATGCTAAATTCTACAGTGTTGCCGTTCCTACAACAAGTACTGCTTCTTACACGTACTGTGCTGGTGCTACCGCTTTTGCTTTAACAGCAAATGCTACATTAGGGAATACATTACGTTGGTATACGCAAGCAACTGGTGGTACTTATACGACTTCTGCTCCAACACCTTCTACAACAACTGCTGGTTCATTTACCTATTATGTAAGTCAAGCTAACGCAAACAATGACGAAAGTCAACGCATCGCAATCAACATTACGGTAAATTCATTGCCTGCGACACCTACCATCACTGCTAGCGGTGCAACAACGTTCTGTACAGGTGGATCTGTAGATTTAACTTCTAGTTCAAGTACTGGTAACGTTTGGTCTACAACAGCTTCTTCTGCATCCATTACAGTAACAACTTCTGGTTCTTACACGGTAACAGTGACAGACATTAACGGATGTACAGCTACATCTACTGCTACAACAGTGAACGTTTCGAATGCACCAGCTCCAACAATCAATGCTACAGCTACTCAAGCATGTGCTGGTGATATCGTTACCATTACCGCTTCAACTTCTGATAGCTACTTATGGTCGACAGGTGCGACAACACAAAGCATCGATGTTAATGCAACTGCTACGAACGTTAACGTGGTAACAACGAATGCAAATGCATGCAATGGTGTTGGTGCTTCAGCTCCAATTACAGTAACATTCAATGCAACACCAACTGCTGCTGGAACAATGACTTTAGCTGGAAATGTTGCGACATTCACCAATACATCTACTGGAGCTACTTCATACTCTTGGGATTTTGGTGACTTCACAAACTCATCAGCTACAGCACCAGCTCACGCTTATGCTGTGAACGGATCATACACAGTTGTTTTAACTGCTATCAATGGAAACTGTACAGATACGACTATCTTCTTAGTTGACGTAACGGTTGGATTAAATGAAATGGCTTCAAGTTCAAACTTGACAATCTTCCCTAATCCAGCAAACGAAACAGTAAACGTTTCTTTCGATCAAAACACAAATGACCTAATCCAAATCGAATTAATCGATGCAACTGGTCGTGTTATTGCTCAAAATCAATCGATTGAAATTGGAACAAACAATGTTTCTTTCGATGTGAATACTCTTTCTTCTGGATTCTACACAGTACGTTTGACAAATGCAAACGGTATTGAGAACAAGAAATTGATGATTCAAAAATAATTTAACCTACGGCTGCTAAACTTCGGTTTAGCAGCCTTTTTTTTATCCCATGGAAAACTCAAAAGGACATACCATTTTAATCGTTGACGATGAACCAGATATTCTTGAGTTTCTATCTTATAATATTCGTAAAGAGGGATTTAAAGTATATGTTGCTTCAAATGGACAAGAAGCTTTACGCATTGTTCAGCAAATAAATCCTTCCTTGATTTTGTTGGATGTGATGATGCCAATTATGGATGGGATTGAAACCTGTCAAATCATTCGCAAAGATTTAAACCTAAATCAACCAATCATTGCTTTTTTAACTGCTCGCACAGAAGATTATGCTCAAATAGCAGGTTTTGAAGCAGGAGCAGATGATTACATCAATAAACCAATTCGACCTCGCTTACTTTTAAGCAAAATTGATTCATTACTCAGAAGAACGAAAACTTCTGTAAAACAAATTGAATCAACGATTCACATTGACCGTGATAGATTTCTTGTCATTGTTAATGGTGAATCTTTAACGTTACCAAAAAAGGAATTTGAATTACTTGAATTACTTGCTAGCAGACCAGGAAAAGTCTTTAACAGAGATCAAATTCTATCGGTCGTTTGGGGTAACGAAACCATCGTTGGAGAAAGAACCATTGATGTTCACATCAGAAAATTACGTGAAAAGCTTGGAGATGACTATATTCGCACTATAAAAGGTGTCGGATATACCTTCAAGGATAAATGAAAACAGCAAGACCAAGTGTATTAATTTTTTATGGAAGTTTTGCTTTTATGCTCATTAGCTTTCTTTTTACGCTTCTTGTTCATAATAGCATTCTGGCTTTGAGCACAAACCTCATTATAGCTATTCCCGTCTTTTCAGGAATCTTTGCATACCTCGTATTTTATTTCCTTTTAAAAGGATTTATTCAATACAGACTTTCACTTATATATCGGTCCATTCAAGTCAAACAACCAGAGAATATTCCCTTCGCTAAGTCGATAGATTCACTCATGGAAGATGCCGAAAAAAATGTGGCAGAATGGAAAGAAAATAGCACCATAGAAATTTCGAAACTAAAGGAACAAGCGGCTTTCCGAAAAGAATTTCTTGGGAATTTAGCTCACGAACTAAAAACACCTGTTTTTTCAATTCAAGGTTACTTACTAACACTTCTTGATGGTGGACTCGAAGATCCGAACGTAAATCGGGCTTTTTTGGAAAGGGCGTCAAAATCAACGGATCGCATTACCGGAATTCTTGAAGACCTCGATCAAATTACACGCATGGAAACAGAGAATCTGCGTCTTGAAATTCGATCTTTTGAAATAGTAGAATTACTGAAAGAATCTTTCGAAACCTTTGAACTTATAGCGAAAGAAAAAAATTATCAATTACTTTTTGAAAAATCATTCACGTCCAAATATGTGAATGCAGACCGAAATAAACTAGGACAAGTTTTCACAAACCTTATTTCAAATGCCATTTCATATGGTAAAGAAAATGGCATATTAGTAGTCTCCATACTTGATATTGATGACCACTTCTTGTTAGAATTTAAAGACAATGGTCCTGGAATTGAACCACATCACCTCTCCCGTTTATTCGAACGTTTTTACCGCGTAGAAAAAAGCCGAAATCGGAATGAGGGTGGCTCCGGACTCGGACTCGCCATCGCAAAACACATTGTCGAATCTCACGGTCAATCCATTCAAGTTAAAAGTCAGGTTGGTGTAGGAACTACCTTCGTGATTACAGTCGAAAAAAGTAAAAACACAGGCCCTGTAAGCTCACGAGGTATTCCCTTGAAATAATAAACCGGATTTATTCCTACCTTTATTTCCCAGTGTTACACCATGAGTCAATCCGAAAAACAAGTCTTCTCGCTTAAACAAGTTGTTCAGTCCATTCAAAAGACACTCGAAGATCGGTATTCAACAAATTATTGGGTCAAAGCAGAAATGCACAAGATGAATCGGTATCCCAGCGGACACGCTTTTCCAGAACTTGTTCAAAAAGAAAATGGGAAAATTGTCGCCCAAATAACGGGGACTATCTGGAAACAACAACTCGAACGCATCAACGATGCATTTGTCAATGTCGTAAAAGAACCTTTGCAAGACGGGAAAATGTTGCTTTTGTTAGTAAAGATAAATTATCATCCAACTTTTGGACTCACCCTTCAAATTTTGGACATCGATCCCTCCTACTCGCTTGGGGAATTGCAACGCGAACGCGAAGAAACATTACGTAAACTTGAGGCACTTCAACTCATCAACCGAAATCAATACAGAGAATTTCCGCTTTTACCCAAACGCATTGCCATTATTTCTGGGGATTCGAGTAAAGGACTTTCTGATTTTTATCAAGTACTGCAAGACAATCCTTATCACTATTACTTTGAGACAAGCCTATTCGAAGCATACGTTCAAGGTGATTTAGCCGTAAATTCAATATGCAACGCACTAAAAAAAATTGAGGAAAACATCAGTCAATTTGACGTTGTGGTCATTGTACGAGGTGGCGGGGCTGAAGTAGGAATGACCTGTTACAACCATTTTGAGTTGTGCAAGGCGATTGCATCCTTCCCTATCCCTGTATTAACCGGAATTGGTCATTCCACGAATTTAACAGTGGCGGAAATGGTCGCTTACCGCAATGCCATTACCCCAACTAAACTCGCTGAATTCTTGGTGCTAACATTTCGTGAATTTGATTTAGACGTAAATCAACTAGCCAGAAAATTATTTACCACAAGTGAGCAATTAGTTTCAGTTAAAAACCAGAAACTGATCGCACTTGCCAACGGAATCGGTCAAGTGGTACAAAAAAGACTGCAAAATGCGAATGAACGTTTTCTAACGCTGCAATTTCAAGTACAGCACCAAAGCCGAAGTCAATTAACGAAACACGAACAATCCATTCAGAATCAAGAAACACGTTTGAAACCTCAACTACAGTTTTTCTTGGAGAAAGAAACGCAAAAAGTAAATCAGCTAGAGGAAAAAGTGCAATTTTTAGATCCCATTCATGTGCTCAAACGTGGTTATAGCATCACGAGAATCAACGGGAAAGCAATCGATGAACACGCCATCATTAACCTTGATGCTGAAATAGAAACGCAAACCATTCAAGGAAATTTTTTAGCAAAAGTAACCGCTATTACCAAAAACGATTAATGAGTTCTGGTCATCGATTCTGGGACACAAATGATAAAATCCGCACGTCCAAAATGCTCTTTATCCAATTTTCGAACATCCTCTTGCGTCACCGTTGAAATGGTCAGCACCCGGATATCTGGTTGTTTTTGCTGCACATACCATAAAATTCCTTGGTAAAAATCTGAATGAAAAGCTCCATTAAAATGCAAATGCACACTCCCCTCTTTTCTTCCCGGATTCGCTAAAATAAATTGGGACATCGTTGCATCCTTGAACGCTTGCGATTCAACCATATTCATTCCCATATTGACTCCCATGTGTCCACCCATTGTAAAAACTTCACGGTACTGAGAAAGTGTAGTATCAACGATAAAATCAATTGGTGCCATCTGTGATTTGATGGACAAACTTAAAGTATCCAAAGACCTTCTTCCCTTTTTGAACAATAATGAAGCATATTTTCGTTGGACATTAGAGGCCAAACAAAACAACTTGTTTTTTTTCGCAAAGTCTACAATTGGCGCATAATCTGTTTCGTAATTTGGCCAAAGTCGCATCGTGTCTTTAAACTGCTTATCCGATAACTTACCCATTAAATATTGACTTAATAACTCCTGTTGGTCTTGTTCAAACATTTCAAATCCAAGTTGTAAATTCGACCCTACTTCCTCATACATTTCTTTCGTTAATTCCAATTGCAACCAATGCGAAATCGGATTGTCATGAAACTCACCAAATAAGACAAGTTCTTTGTTCTCACTCGCATCAACGAGCTTTTCAAATGTTGTTTTTTTGCCCTTAGCAGTATAAATGACATATGCTGGTTTCACTTGAGAAAGAAACATATTCGTCTGAAATAGACACATTGTCATAAGGATAAATCGAAGTAGCTTCATTTTGAATGGATTAAGTTTTGTTCGACTAAATTTAATATATTTGGTATAACCCAAGCTTATTGTGTGAAATCTTTATTTAGCATTTCCTGTTTAACCCTTTCAATGATCGTTGCTTTAACTTCGTTAGGACAAGGATTTCAGGTTAATTTTCAAGGTCAAAAACAACAAGGTATGGGCTGTGCTGGAAGTGCGCTAAATTTAGATGCCTCTAGTTTATTCTTTAATCCAGGAGCGAGTGCATTTGCCAATAAATCAGAAGTGAATCTTGCTGGAACACCGATTTTTGCACATGTACTATACACAGATTCCGCCACACAAACGAGTTATCGAACAAAAAATCCAATTGGGACACCTTTTTCCCTGTACGGACTTTATCGTTTTAAAAAATCATTGGAACCACTTTCGTTAGGATTAGCTATTTATACACCTTTTGGAAGTACGGTTGAGTGGGAGCCGGGTTGGATTGGGCGCTTTGCACTAACCCGTTTATCTCTGAAAGCCATCTTTTTTCAACCAACTTTTTCGTATAGAATCAATGAACGACTTGGAATAGGCGCTGGATTTGTGTTGAGTAACGGAAGCGTTAATTTACAAAAAAACATACCGGTGCAGGATAGTCTAGGAGTTTACGGACATGCCGAATTAGCGGGAAAAGCGTTTGGTTTTGGGTTTAATACAGGTATTCTTTACCAGGTAAACGAACGATTTTCAATGGGATTAACATACCGATCTAAAGTGAATATGGCAGTGAATAATGGAAATGCAACATTCACTGTTCCTCCTGCATTAGCAACTAGTTTTCCGAATGGAACATTTTCTAGTCAGTTGCCCTTGCCAAGTGTACTTACACTTGGACTCAGTTTCACCCCGAATTCGAAATGGAGTTTCGTATTAGATATTAACCGCGTGAACTGGAAAGTATATGACACCTTGGCTTTTGATTACACACTAAACACAAGTGCTCTTAGTGATACTAAATCCGCGCGAAACTATAAAAGCATTTTTGCCTTCCGTGGAGGAGCAGCTTTTTCTGCAACAAAAAAATGGACCTTGCGCTTAGGAAGTGGATTTGGTTTCAGTCCTGTTCAGTCAGGATACGTAACACCCGAAACACCAGATGCGAATCGTCTTTACGGAACGTGTGGATTCAGTTTTGTAGCAAACGAACATTTTTCGATCGATGCTTCGTTATATGCAACACGCATGCGGAGAACCGATAAAAACATAGAAACCAAGTTAAATGGAACGTTTACTTCCATAGCATTTGCACCCGGAATTTCTTTAAACTATACATGGTAATGAATAAACTTCACGTCATCGGACTATTTATTTTTGCCGCACTGGGAATGCTTTCTTGCGAACCCAAAATAAAAATTCAAAATCCAACCAAAGGTGAACTAGATGTAACAAAAGTTATTTTCATTGGAGATGGACAAATGGCTGGATACATGGATGATGGGTTGAAAAACCAAAGTCAGAAAAATTCCTTAGCAAATATCCTTTCGGCACAATTTGAGTTAATTGGATCCAATGCAGCGAATCTACCTTGGATTAACAGTTCTTCCATCGGTATTAGTACAGCTGGACTAGCACCTCTACACCTAGGATATAAAACAGATTGTCAAGGAAATGTTTCCTTGTCTCCAATCAGAGATGCTAGTATTGGTGATTTGAGCTGTTTAACGCAATCATGTTATCAAGCAAGTAATCCTTTTACCGTTTTTGGTATCCCTGGATTAAGATTAAATCAATTTACAAATACCTCATTGGCAGCAACGAATCCGTTTTATAACCGAATGTGCTCTTCTCCATCAGTTCATTTATTGGATGAGTTAATCGCGCAAAATGCTACATTCTTTCAATTGTATATTGGACTTGAGGACGTCTTGGATTATGCTAAATCAGGTGGAACCCATGAAACCTTGCCTTCAGAGTTGCAATTTCAACAAAACTATGAGCAAGTCATTCAAAACTTGACAGCAAATGGTGCAAAAGGTGTAATCGCTACCATTCCTGATGTCACATTAATGCCTTATTTCACGACAATTCCTTGGAATGGTTTAACCTTAGATAATAGCAGTGTTGGGACTCTAAATAACATCTACAACCCCCTAGGATATTACTTTCAAGTAGGTGCGAATCCATTCATGATGGTCGATTCTAGTGCGAATATGTTTGCGGTACGACAGATTCAATCCACAGAATTACTGTTGCTCAGCCTTCCGTTAGACTCCGTTAAATGCAATCAAATGGGTGTACTTTTCCCTATTCGAGATGAATTTGTTTTAGATGCAGGCGAACTTAATGCGCTACGAGGGAAAATTCAAGCGTATAATAATTTCATTGGTCAAATCGCTCAAACATACAACTTAGCACTTGTAGAAACAGATCAATTTGTTGCTAGTTTAGCCGATGGATTCACCTATAATGGCGTGAGTATGAGTTCGAAATTTGTTTCTGGAGGAGCCTATTCTTTGGATGGAATTTACTTGAATCCTCGCGGGAATGCCCATTTCGCAAATGCCTTTATTAAAGCAGTAAACAAAAAATACCATTCAACAATACCAGAAGTTGATGCCAATAAATTTGACGGTGTACGCTTCCCTTAACAAACCAAAAACTATGAAAAAAATAGCCTTCCTTTTCGTTTTTATATGGAGTCTGTCCAGTTTTGCTCAAACTCCTTGTAGCAGTGGGCGTTATGCGAACGATGTGTTCACAAACTTTAGCGTCACTAGTGATGTGATTTACGGGCAAAATAACACATGGAGTGGAGCAGTAAATCAATTGAAACTTGACTTTTATGAACCTACAGGTGATACAGAACTAGCGAGACCATTGATTATTTGGGTACACGGAGGAAGTTTTATCGGAGGATCAAAAACAGACAACGATGTCAAAACATGGTCGGAACGTTTTGCTAAAAAAGGATATGTGTGTGCAAGCATCGATTACCGACTAGGCTTCTTTCCTTTTGATTCCGCAAACGCCGTAAAAGCGGTTGTTCGAGCAGTACAAGATTTGAAAGGTGCCATTCGTTATTTCTACAAGGATTGTCAAACAGCGAACCTATACAAGGTAGATACAAACCATATTTTCATCGGCGGAAGTTCTGCTGGCGCAATAACTGCTTTGCACGTTGCTTACCTGAATGATCCATGTGAAATTTCAGATTACTTAAGTACAAGTGCTATAAATACACTTGGTGGACTAGAAGGAAACAGTGGGAATCCTGGTTATTCAACAAAAGTTCATGCAGTAATTAATGGCTGCGGAGCATTAGCGCGTTATAGTTGGTTAGAGGCGGGCGACATTCCACTTTGCTCCTTTCACGGAACATCGGACGGAACCGTGAAATACAATCGTGGGGTAGTTAATCCTGGAACACCTTTAATGTACCTTGACGGAAGTCGCATGTTGCACGAACGCGCATGTGCCGTTGGAGTTGAAAATCAATTTTACACCTTTCCTGGAGCACCGCATGTTCCCTACTTAAGTAACGCAGCTTACATGGATACGAGTATTCGCTTCGTTCGTGACTTTTTAGTCAATCAAATGGGATGCAACGAAACAGTGCTTCAACCAGCAAATAACCCGTTGCAGACTGCAACACTTTACGCGATTAATTACTGTGATGGAAGTCCTGTGAACGAAGTATGTTCAACATCTGGATTAGCAGAAGAAGAACAATTGTCGCTGAACTTATATCCAAATCCAAGCAAGGGAAAATTGAACATATCTGTGGACGGTGCACAAATTGAACGATTACATGTGTTGGACGTGTTAGGTAAAACACACCTATTAATCGAAACGGTTCAGCAGGAGGAATTTGATTTTAGTATGTTGCCAAACGGAACCTATTTTGTTTCCCTTCGTTTCTCAAACGGGCAAGAACGCATGAGACCATTTATCATTCAACATTAATGATTATTATGAAAAAAATAAGTTTCCTTCTCTGTTTTACTTTTTACTTTTTCTCGAATGTATCCGCTCAAACATGGAGCGGAGAAGTGGCACAAATTTTCTACAATAAATGCACGAAATGTCATCATCCAGGAGGAGCCGCTCCCCTTTCACTCATGACCTTTAACGATGTGAGTCCAATGGCTTCACTCGTTTATCAATGTATTAACACCAACGAGATGCCACCATGGCCACCGGATAACAACTACCAACAATATTTACACAATCGTTCCTTAAGTGCTTCTGAGAAATCGACCATTTTAACGTGGCTCGATCTTGGTTTTCCGGAAGGAAATGCGGCAGCTACACCTCCCCCACCAGTTTACACGAACAGTTCATACTTAGGAAATGGCGATTTAACCGTTCAGATTCCAACATACATGAGTAAGGCTATTTCGCATGACGACTATGTGTGTTTTTCCATTCCGACAAATTTGACTCAAAACAGAATCATCAAGGCAGTTGAAGTGATTCCAGGAAACCGAGAAATCGTGCACCATGCACTCGTCTATGTGGATCCAACAAGTGTTGAAAGCACGGATACCCTTGATGGAAATTGTGCGAGTCCAAGTAATGCATCAACAAAATTGGTCACCGGATATACACCAGGGTCAACTCCTATGATTTTACCATCGGTTGATCCACTCAAATTAGGAATTGACATTGGACCAGGATCGAGTATTTACCTCACCATGCATTATCCCATGGGAAGTTATGGAGAGTTTGACAGCACAAAAGTCATTTTTCACTTTTATCCAATAGGCACAACTGGTGTCCGGCAAATTTCAGCCGCACCGCTCATCGCGGATAATAACTTTACCCTACCCGCCAACCAAGAAACGAGTTTAACCGCACAATTTCCGAATGGTAGCGGAGGAATACCATCCACTTTTTCGATTCTTTCCGTGTTCCCGCACATGCATTTAATAGGAAAGAATATTAAAGCATATGCCTATAAACAAAACTTGGATACAATTCCGTTCATCGATGTTCCTAAATGGGAATTCATGTGGCAAGATTTTTATTTTTTCCAACACATGCAAAAAGTTCCAACTGGATACAAATTAAAAGGAGAGGCTACCTTTGATAATACAGCCTCAAACGTGAATAATCCGAATAATCCTCCACAAAATGTTTACAGCGGATTTAATACAACAGATGAAATGTTTCTTGTATACTTTCACTACTTACCTTATCAGAACGGTGATGAAAACTATGACTTAAATCAATTTGTCAATGCAAGTGTAGGAGATTACCTACCCAACGAATCAAGTTCCATTCAAGTCTTTCCAAATCCATTCAATAATGGCTGTGACATTCATTTTTCAGAGCAATTGGGCGCGGATGATCAAGTGTACCTTTATTCCGCTTCGGGAGAATTGATTCGAAAACTTACGAACGTTAATGGCGTACAAGAAGTCCATTGGGATGGAAACAATGACCAAGGAAACGAGGTCGCAAATGGACTTTTCTACGTTTCAGCGAGAATTGGTAATCAATTGTTGTCAAAAAAGATAATGAAATTGGATTAAAGTGCTTGAACTTAACAGAATTTTCATATTTTTGCAACCCTGATGGTCTCATGGCCGAGCGGTTAGGCACCGGTCTGCAAAACCGTCTACAGCAGTTCGAATCTGCTTGAGACCTCTGAAAAAAGCCCCGACTTACCGTCTGGGCTTTTTTGTTTTCCAACGAATTCAAATCCCAACAGAAATAGATAGGTTAAGATTCTGTTAAGTTTTTCAGGTTAGAATTATGGATTTCTCGCGTTAAAGCATCTGAATAAGTGAAATCGGATTAAAAAATCAATAAAATGAAGAAATAACAAAACTTTCTGCCCAAAGGATAGTTTAGGAAGTAACAAAAGTTTTATATATTTGGCATTCGAAAAATTTAAAAATTAGAAACACTAAAATCTATTTATCATGAACAAAAACAAAAAGACGGCAGGAGGATTTTCAGCAATCGTTTCGTTTCTCGCTATT
>JBIIAG010000017.1:0-42757 GCA_044240055.1 Crocinitomicaceae bacterium
TGGAAAGTACCCTGCAAAAAGAAGCGACGCTTGAACAAGCAATTGATTTAGGACTACGTGCGGATGAGTTTGAACAGATCAAAGGAATCCTCGGTCGAACACCGAATTTTACAGAAACAGCCGTTTACTCCGTAATGTGGAGTGAGCACTGTTCGTATAAAAACTCAATCCTTTGGTTGAAAACACTTCCGAAAGATGGACCACATATGTTGGTGAAAGCGGGTGAAGAAAACGCAGGTTTAGTGGATATCGGTGATGGATTAGGGTGTGTATTCAAGATTGAATCTCACAATCACCCTAGTGCGTTAGAACCATATCAAGGAGCTGCTACAGGTGTTGGTGGAATCAACCGAGACATTTTTACGATGGGCGCTCGTCCAATTGCACAACTAAACTCTTTGCGTTTCGGAAACATTGAAGAGGCACGCACGAAATGGTTAGTGAAAGGCGTAGTGAAAGGAATTGGAGATTATGGCAACGCATTTGGTATTCCAATTGTTGGAGGAGAAGTGTTTTTTGATGAATCATATAACACGAACCCGTTGGTGAATGCATTCTCTGCAGGTATCATCGATACGAAAAAAATCATATCAGCGACAGCGAAAGGACCAGGGAATCCTGTGTTCATTGTTGGTTCAGCGACTGGAAAAGATGGAATTGCTGGAGCAGCGTTTGCATCTAAAGATATTACAGAGGATTCTGCTTCTGATTTACCATCTGTACAAGTTGGAGATCCATTTATGGAGAAATTATTGTTGGAGGCAACAATGGAATTATCTGAAACGGATGCGATTGTTGGAATGCAGGACATGGGTGCGGCAGGAATTACCTGTTCGACTTGTGAAATGAGTGCAGCTGGAAATGTGGGAATGGAAATTTATTTGGATAAAGTTCCAACCCGTCAAGATAGCATGTTGCCTTACGAAATATTGCTTTCTGAATCCCAAGAACGCATGTTGGTGGTGGTTCAAAAAGGAAAAGAATCTGTGGTTAAACGTATTTTTGACAAATGGGACTTACACGCAGAGGAAATCGGACATGTAACGGATACTGGACGTGTTCGCTACTACATGGATGGTGAAATGGTAGGTGATGTTCCTGCTGAATCATTGGTATTAGGTGGTGGAGCACCACAAAATGTTCGTGAATATTCAGAGCCAGCTTATTACCAAGAATACAAGAAATTTAACATAAGCCAAGTTCCACAACCGGAAAACTTGAAAGAAGTAGGTTACGCGTTATTGCAATTACCAAATATTGCGTCAAAAAAATGGGTCTACGAACAGTACGATTCAATGGTTGGAACGCGCACAATGACGACCAATCGTCCTTCGGATGCTGGTGTTGTAAATATTAAAGGAACGAACAAAGCATTGGCTATGACGGTGGATTGTAATTCACGTTATGTAAATGCTGACCCTGAAGTGGGAACGATGATTGCTGTTTCTGAAGCCGCACGTAACATCGTTTGTGCTGGTGGGGTTCCAAGTGCGATTACCAATTGTTTGAATTTTGGAAATCCGTATAACCCAGAATCCTATTGGCAATTCGTTGGTGCAATCAAAGGAATGTCAGCAGCATGTTTAAAATTTGAAACTCCTGTAACGGGTGGAAACGTTTCATTCTACAATCAGACATCAATGAATGGGGTAGAGGTTCCTGTTTTTCCAACGCCAACGATTGGAATGATTGGATTAGTAGAAGATAAAGAGAAGGTAATGTCCTTGGACTTCAAACAAAAAGGAGACCTCATTTTCTTAGTTGGTGAGTACAAAGAAGATATCGCTTCTTCCGAATATTTGGCAACCTACCATGGAATCAAGGCATCTCCAGCACCATATTTTGATCTCGAAGAAGAATTTAACATGCAACATGCTGTTAAAGGATTGATCGAAAATAATTTAGTGAATGCCGTACATGATGTATCAGATGGTGGATTATTCGTGAGTTTAGTTGAAATGTCGATGCCGCGAGAACTTGGATTCGATATCGTTACTGATTCTGAAATTCGTGAGGATGCTTTCTTATTTGGTGAAGGTCAAGGTCGTGTTGTTGTTTCGGTAACGGAAGAACAAGAGGAGTTATTCCTTGAATTTACAGTGAATTCCGGCGTGAATATTACCTTACTTGGTCACGTGACCAAAGGGAAAATGCAAGTCGATGAGGAGCATTTTGGATTTATAACAGAAGCAAAACATCTTTTTGATACGGCGCTTGGTAAACATTTTGAAAATTGAAAATAGAAAACATGGAATACAACACCACTAGAGGGAAGTTGATATTGCCAGAATATGGTCGTAATGTGCAGAACATGATTGCACATGCAATGGAAATTGCAGACCGAACAGAAAGGAACCGTGCTGCACAGGCAATTATAGAAGTGATGGGACAATTGAATCCGCATTTAAGAGATGTAGATGACTACCGCCATAAATTGTGGACACACTTGTTCGTTATGTCGGATTTTAAATTGGAGGTTGATTCCCCCTACGAAATTCCGAAACAAGAAGTACTGAACGAAAAGCCGGATCGACTTGTCTACCCGAAAAGTTCGATTCGCTATGGACACTACGGAAAGTATACGCAGACGATTTTAGAGGAAGCGAAAAACACGGAAGATCCAGCGGAAAAGGAATACCTGAAAACGTCCATGGCTAATTTCATGAAAAAACAATACTTGTCCCACAACAATGATGCGGTGGAAAACAATGTAATTGCTGACCACTTGAAGGAATTGTCTAAAGGTGAGTTAATTCTTGAAAATCCAGATGATTTGGTTAATACAAATACCTTACTTCGTACGCTCGGATTGGGAGCGAACAACAAGAAGTTTGTGAAAACCAGTAATTTCAAACAAAAACAAAAAAAGAAATTCCAAAAAAAGCAATAAACGATGGCTTCATTTGAAATATATGGTGGTAAACCACTAAAAGGTGAATTGATTCCACAAGGCGCAAAAAATGAAGCATTGCAAGTGCTTTGTGCTCCTTTGTTAACAGCAGAGAAAGTTACGATTTCGAACATTCCGGATATAGTTGACGTCAATAAATTGATCGCTTTATTGCAGACAATGGGCGTGAAAGTCGAAAAAGTGGAGAAAGGAACCTATATTTTTCAGGCGAAAGAAATTGATTTAAAGTACTTGGAATCAGAAGATTTCAAAATGAGAGCATCCTCGTTGCGCGGTTCTATCATGATAGTAGGCCCATTGTTGGCTCGTTATGGTGTTGGATTTATTCCAAAGCCTGGAGGTGACAAAATCGGCCGTCGTCGTTTGGATACACACTTCGAAGGATTTACAATGCTTGGAGCAAAGTTTAATTACGATGCAGGAGAACACTTCTATTCTATTGAAGGAAAAAACTTAAAAGGTACATACATCCATTTGGATGAGGCTTCTGTAACTGGGACGGCGAATATCCTTATGGCGGCTGTAATGGCGGAAGGAGAAACTACGTTCTACAATGCTGCATGTGAACCGTACATCCAACAATTGTGTAAAATGTTGAACTCAATGGGGGCAAATATTACAGGAATTGGATCCAATATGTTGATCATTAATGGAGTGAAAAAGCTCGGTGGATGTTTCCATCGTATTCTTCCAGATATGATTGAGATTGGAAGCTTTATAGGATTGGCGGCAATGACGAAGTCAGAAATCACCATCAAGGATGTTAGTTGGGAAAATTTGGGAATTATCCCAAATGTGTTCCGTCGCTTAGGAATCAAATTGGAACGCCGTGGTGATGATATTTATATTCCTGCTCAAGAGTCGTATGAAATCGACACGTTTATCGATGGTTCGATTTTAACCATTTACGATGCTCCATGGCCAGGATTCACGCCAGATTTACTTTCCATTATTTTGGTGGTTGCTTCTCAAGCAAAAGGTTCTGTTTTGATTCACCAGAAAATGTTTGAGTCCCGTTTATTCTTTGTGGATAAATTAATAGATATGGGTGCTCAAATCATCTTGTGTGATCCACACAGAGCAACAGTGATTGGATTAAATCGTGAACATGATTTACGTGGCATTACCATGTCTTCACCAGATATTCGCGCTGGAGTTTCATTGTTAATCGCAGCATTATCTGCAAAAGGAAAAAGTGTCATTGAAAACATCGAACAAATAGATCGAGGATATCAAGACATTGAACTTCGTTTAAATAATATTGGTGCGGACATTCGTCGCGTTGGATAATAATGAAGAAACAACTTATTTTTGGACTCGTTTTTATCGCAGCATATACATGCTATGCGTTATGTTTTCGCTTAGAAAAATCTTTTGACTCAAAGGATTTTGCCCCAGAAATTAAGTTGGTCGGCACCAATGGAAAAGTGCGTAAACTTTCTGAACTTAGAGGGAAATTAGTACTTGTTGACTTTTGGGCATCTTGGTGTGGACCTTGTCGGAAAGAAAGTCCAAATGTGGTGGAAGCATATGGTAAATATAAATCCAAAGAATTCAAAAACGCAAAAGGCTTCGAGGTGTTTAGTGTTTCGATAGATAAGGATGAAAAAGCATGGAAACAAGCAATCAAAGAGGATCGTTTGTCCTGGAAAAACCATGTGATCGATAAAGATGGAATTGCTTCTGCTAATTACGGTGTGTCATCGGTGCCATCTGCATTTCTGATTGATGGAGAAGGTCACGTTGTGGCTAGTGGGGGTGAGTTGAGAGGAATCCAATTGCACATACAAATCGATAAACAACTCAAGTAGTTAAATACGTTTTAATACGTACTTAATCAAGTCATTCATTTCCTGTTCATATCCTGTCGAAAATTCCAAGTTTGGACGATTGGCTACCCCTAAACAAATCGTCGCGCAGGCATGTCCAAGTTGTCTTCCTAAAGCGAAAATGGCAGAACTTTCCATTTCGAAATTTATGATGCGGTGCTTCTCTTGATTGAAACTAGCAAGATTTACATGGACATCCTTTATTTTACTTTCCAAGCGCAAACTACGTCCTTGTGGGCCATAGAATCCTGAACTAGTCACCGTGATTCCTAATTGCGTTTCAGAGGAATGTAAGCGCTTCGTTAATTCTCCATCAGCTGAAATAAGATATGGAGTTATGCCATAGGGTAACTTCAAGTGCCGGTCGATGTTTGAACACAGCAGAGATTCTTGTCCCGTAAAATCAATTGGGTAAAAATGTGCTACATTATCGAAGCCGTAAGCATGGGATGATAATATGTACGAATGAAGAGGGATGTCTTCTTGTAAGATACCACAGGTGCCAATTCGAATGATTTCTAAATGAGTTTTGATACCTTTTTCCGTTCGTTTTTCTAAATCGATATTGACTAAGGCATCGAGTTCTTGCATGCAAATATCGATATTGTCTGTTCCTATTCCAGTAGATAGTGCACTGATTCTTTTCCCTTCGTAGGTTCCTGTATGACAAACAAATTCCCTATGCTGACTTTTGTGCTCAATGTTCTCGAAAAAAGAAGATATAAGTGAAACTCGATCTTGATCCCCAACTAGTATGACTTTATCTGCAAGTTGATTTGGTTGTAACGCCAAATGATACACTTCGTTTCGCTCGTTTAATACGAGTTCAGTTGCAGGAAATTGCATGATTAAAGGCTCCCAAATACTTTTGATAATAGATCTGTAACGCGAGCGGCTGGATCTTTGCGGATTTTATTTTCCTCTTGTTCCACCATTTTGAAAAGACCTTCAATTGCCTTTTGAGTAACGTATGCATTTAAGTCCGGATTGATTTTTTCTCCACCCGTAAAATTCATTGCCGTATTGTATTTTGTCATGATTGGACTCCAATATTCTGTTAATTTCACACGTGAAATAGCTTCTGCAACTTTTGGCGAGAATGCTGAAGTTAGCTTTTGGCTCGTTTGTTCCTTCAAGAATCTCGTTGCTGCTCCGTTTCCACCATTTAAAATAGCGAATCCATCCTGTACACTCATACCTGTAATCGCTTCAACAAAAATAGGAAGTGCTTCCTTGGCAGCTTCTTCAGCAGCACGATTCAGAGTCATTTCAAACTTATCAACCTGCGCGGTCATTCCTAAATCAATGGCTTTTTGACGTGCTTTTAAGGCATCGGGTGGAAAAGCTAAACGGATTGCTTCGTTTTTCAGAAAGCCATCAGTGATGGAGGTTACATTTACGGCATTCTTAATTCCGACTTGCAATGCTTCCTTGAGTCCCGAAATTACTTCTTGGTTGCTCAATTTCGGAGGTGAAGGTGTTGCGGTATTTGTATTAACATATCCATTCACCATGGCTAGGTCAACTGTAGAACAGGTGCCAAAAAATAGAGAGAAAGATGTAAATGCGAGAATTTTAAGCATAATTAACGAATAACGTTTATGATTCCAGATCGTTCATTTTTTCCATCAGTGTCAAGTTCTTTGTAAAAAGCTTTCCACGTATAGATTCCCGGTTGAACTTTTTGACCGTTGTAGTAACCATCCCAGTAGGAATTTACGTCATGTGTTTCCCAAACAACTTCACCCCAACGGTTATGAATGGTTAATTCAAAGTTTGCTTTATCAATCCCTTCTACATAAAACATCCATACTTGATTGTGTTCATCATCGTCTGGTGTAAATGCGGTAGGTGCATAGAAAATGACATCAGAAACAACTTGTATTGGGTATGTCACAGAATCTGAACAACCTAAATTTGTCGTAACAATCAAAGTGATGTCGTATGTCCCCATTACTCCTTCAGGATAGGTAATCATTGCACTTCCACCGTTGTTTACAATGCTAGTAGCACCTGGACTCACCCAATTGTAATTGGCAATATTTCCAGTAGATATGTCATTCGTTTGAACGGTCGTTTCAAACCAAGTTAAAGGACTTTTAGACATGGTAAAATCTGCTGTTGGTAAAGGCGTAACTTCAACGATATCTTGGAAGTGACCGAAGTACAAACAACCATGAACCGAAGTCACAACCATATCAACAGTATATTTTCCTGGATTCGGTAATGTATGAGGCAATGGATCGAGGCTATTTACGTTAAATGATTCTCCAGTTGAGAAAATGTACTGTGTTGAAGCAACTTCAGTTCCATTTGTAGACATATTACTAAATACAAAGTCACCAGGAAGACAACGTTGTGCAAAATCCGGAACTGTATTTGGAATAATTTCTAATGGGAAGATGATCGTCATACATTCTGTCGTTATTGGAGATCCACAGGCCTCACTTAACGTAACACAATAAACGGTTCCGGAATTGATTGGGTCTACAGTTAATGAACTACCATTTCCAATAGGTAAACCATCTTCCGTCCATGTGTAGGTATACGCTGAAGATCCTCCTGCGCCAGTAGCTGTCAACAAAATAGCATCCTCAGAACAAATCATGGTGTCTTGTGTCAAGAATGTGATGTCTAATGGCAATGGTTCATTGATCAATACATCTAATGTTTGAATACAACCGTTGATATCGGTTACTGTAACCGTGTGTAAACCAGCACCCAAATCTAATGCTGTTGCTGCCGTTGCAGTTGAACCAGTCCAACTATAGGAATACGCTGGTGTTCCTTGTGTAACATTTACTGTAGCTTGACCATTTGCAATCGTATAGCAATTCGCATCAACAACGTTCGTCATCGTTAAAATCATTGGTGGAATTTCAGTAACCGTAACATAAATTGTATCCTGACATCCACTTGCTGTTGTTGCATAACACCAATAGTTTCCTGCACTTAATCCTGTAACTGTTTGGGTATTTTGACCATTGCTCCATTCGAAATTTACGGGTCCCGTAACCGGAGTGACGATTGCAGTTGCTGTCCCATCGCTACCACCTGGACAAGAAACCGGGGTTGTTGTTCCATTAAATGAAGCAGGATTATCCGTGATAATTGCTGTTCCAGTTGCAGTACATCCGTTGCCGTTAACAACCGATACGGTGTATGTTCCTGCTAACAATCCAGTTGCTGTCGCTCCTGTTTGACCATTGCTCCACAAGAAAGTATATGGTGGAGGTGAAGTAGCACCAGGAACTGCTGTTGCTGTTCCAACTCCTTGTGAACAGATGTCTGGAGCCGTCGTTGTTGTTAATGTTGGATTAGAAACGGTAATCCAAGTAGTATCGTTGGTTATCGAACCAACACTTGTACCACAAGCAGCACCTGTTAAGAAGTATCCTGTAGTTCCAGATGGAACAGGATTTACGTTCAATGTACCATTGTTGTATGGGAAAGTTTGATTTAATGTATTTGCCCAAAGGAAATTACTTCCTGGGCTGTTGACCATCAAATATGGAATTTGAGACATGGTGTATGAATTTGTGTTCGCAGGTGCGGTAGGTAAAAATCTTCTACCATCCTGATTTGCGCTCCACACAGAAACATTTCTTCCTGGTGTGATGTGTGCAACAGTCATTGGGTTGTTCTCTGATCCCTGAATAGCTAAACTACCATTCCATGTTCCACAAATTGGCTTGTTTCCAATATGCAATTCAAAAATATTGGAGGTTTCATAAAGAATGATTGCTAGGTAATTACATTGAGTTGCACAACCAAACATCGCGACATTTTTGTAAAGCACAACAAATTTACGATTCGGTGCTGTGCCAATGGTTTGATATTGTACTTGACCAGCTGTTGCCGGATTCAAATCCTGATAAGCAATCATGATTGAGTTGCGAGCTGATGGCAATGCCGCTGTAGGAAGTTGTGGAATTCCAGCCAGTGACCATGGACAATATCCACTTACAGGTGCAAATGAAATGAGTCCGTTAGAACCGATTGCACACGTTGAGTAATTTGTTCCGTAAAAACTAAATGGGAACCCAATCGGAACTTGTCCAGACCATACGTCGTCACTTAAAAATACACTTGTCGGTGCATTTAAGTAAAGTCCTGCGGCTGTTCCAGGGGCTGACCCTGTATTACAGTTGTTAATTGTTACTGTTTGGCCTGCACAAACGGTGGCATCTTGTCCGAGACACAAAACAACGTTGCTTTGACTATTTAAGTTTAAATGTGAGCCTAGCACTAATAAAAACGCAAGGGATAACTTAATAAAATTCATACTTTTTGATGTTCTATGTAACATGTTTTCGATATCTAGTAGTTAGTTCTGTGCCCTAAACGACAATCAATTGACTGTGGTTGCTTAAGTGCATCAAAAATATGAAAAAAAGTTTCGTTTAACAAGGTTGTTGTGTTAGATTTCCTTCTTTTAAACTTAAAATTTTTAGAGTGATTGTACTATTGTTGTAAAAGTGTCATTTTGACACTAATAATTTGTTGAAAATAGTTGGCTTAACGTACGAAAATGTTGCTACTTTTGCCCAAGTTCAATTATTAAAAACGATAAATATGTCTAATAAGTATCATTCAGAGATTGAAGCGTTCATGGATCGAGTTCGTGCTAAAAACGGACATGAGCCAGAATTCCTTCAAGCGGTTCAAGAAGTAGCAGAAGCAGTTATTCCAATTGTTGAAGCAACTCCAAGGTATAAAGCGTCTAAAATTTTAGACCGCATTGTTGAGCCAGAAAGAACAATAATTTTCAGAGTTCCTTGGATTGACGATAAAGGTGAAGTTCAAGTAAATAGAGGTTACCGTGTTGAGTTTAACTCTGCTATAGGACCATATAAAGGTGGATTACGTTTCCATCCATCGGTAAATTTATCGATCCTTAAGTTCTTAGGATTCGAACAAATTTTCAAAAATTCATTGACAACACTTCCTATGGGTGGTGGTAAAGGTGGTTCTGATTTTGATCCAAAAGGAAAATCAGATAACGAAGTAATGAAGTTTTGTCAATCTTTTATGACGGAATTATCTCGTCACATTGGTGCTGATACGGATGTTCCTGCAGGTGATATCGGTGTTGGTGGACGTGAGATCGGATACATGTTCGGACAATACAAAAGAATTCGCAACGAATTTACCGGAGTCTTAACAGGGAAAGCTCGCAACTGGGGTGGATCGTTGATTCGTCCAGAAGCTACAGGTTACGGTACAGTTTATTTCGCGAAAGAAATGTTAGCGACAAAAGGTGACTCTTTTAATGGTAAAGTGGTAGCGGTTTCAGGTTCTGGAAACGTAGCACAATACGCATGTGAGAAAGCAACGCAATTAGGAGCGAAAGTGGTTACTTTGTCTGATTCAGAAGGATACATCTATGATGCAGACGGAATCAACGCAGAGAAATTAGCCTTCGTAATGGAATTGAAAAATGTGAAACGTGGACGTATCTCTGAATACTGTAGCGTATACACATCTGCTAAGTTCATCGCTGGTAAACGTCCTTGGGAAGTGAAAGTAGACATCGCTTTACCTTGTGCAACACAAAACGAATTAAACGGTGATGAGGCGAAAGTACTTGTTTCCAACGGTGTAATTTGTGTAGCGGAAGGAGCAAACATGCCTTCAACTCCAGAAGCAATCACAGCGTTTCAAGATGCGAAAGTATTGTTCTCTCCAGGAAAAGCGTCTAACGCTGGTGGAGTAGCAACTTCAGGATTGGAAATGTCTCAAAACTCACTTCGTCTTTCTTGGCCAGCTGAAGAAGTTGACCAACGTTTACACGGAATCATGGTATCTATCCACGAAGCTTGTGTGAAATATGGTAAAGATGAAACTGGATACGTAGATTACGTAAAAGGAGCAAACATCGCTGGATTTGTGAAAGTTGCAGATTCAATGATTGATCAAGGTTTGGTATAATATCCAATCGATAAAAATGAAAATCCCGTCATTGGCGGGATTTTTTTTTGCGATTATTTTCCGAATTTTCAGCACCTTTGTATGGTGATTAGACGTTTGGTAATTTGTGGTTTTTTTCTTGGTCAATTCTGTTTTTGTCCGGCACAGAACACCGTTGAATCTGGGTTTTGGAGCGTTGGACTAACACAGGAATTTCAAATATTGAATCAATTTTCATGCGTTCGGGTTCAATTTAATCAGAATAAAAACCGATTGGCTGTCAACCTTGGATTTTCACCGCAAAAAGCAACACAACATATTTTTGCTCCGACGGCCTCCATTGATTATGCGAGGCTTTGGATAATACATCGTGTTTCCTTAGGGCCAGTTATCGTATTTTCGGCTGATACGCATGTTTTTGGAACGCGCTTTACCTATCTTCATGGTTCAGTAGGATACCGTTTCATACTAGGTAAACAACTTCAATTTTTTCAAGAAGGATCGTTTGGCCCGACGACGGAAACTTTCACCTATTTGGATCAAAAGAATCAGCAATTTACATGGAATTTACACATTAAATTTGGAGTTCATTATGCGCTTCGTTAGGATTTCCTTAGTAGTGATAGTTCTTTTTGGATGTAAGAAAAGCGAGCATGTTAAAAACATACTTGTTTTTGGACATGCTGGAATGGGATTATCCATGGTTAATTCCATTTATCACGACAATTCAAAAGAAGCTGTTTTGCTTGCAGTGAATTTGCCAACGTCTAATGGGGTTGAAGTAGATGTTCGTCTTGGTGCAGATGGAACTTTATGGTTGTATCACGATGAGTGGTTGGAATCAGAGTCTAATGGGCAAGGTTGCGTTTCAGAACTTAACGATTTACAGTTGTCAGAGATCTCTTATCAAACTTTTAAGCATGAAAAGCTCGTGAAATTAATGGATGTACTGCCTTTGCTCAAAGAGGATCAAACGTTATTTATCGACTTGAAACAAGTGAATTCTTGCGGTAATACAAACATTGATTTCAATCAATTAATGGATTCATTTGAAGGTCAATTAGCTGGTTATGAATCACAGGTGAAAATAATCTGTTCCTACAAATATTGGTTGAATGATTTAGCACAGCACTACGCCGTTTTTTATTCAATAGATGATGTGGAAGAAGGAAAAGAAATCCTTTTGAATAATCCCTTTTTAAAAGGATTAGTTGTTCGAAATGCAACGATTAACACACAAGAAGTGTCGTGGATAAAGGATCATGGCAAAGAGGTATATTTATACGATATACGTTCCTTGAAAGGAATTCGACAGTCATTTGCTAAAAATCCAACGGGAATTTTTGCGGATGAACTAAGAAAAGCGTTAGCGGAAAGAGGTTATGCTTTGTAGAAAGGCAATTTAACAACCTTAGCTTTAACTCCTTTTTCGCGAATTTCAATAAAGATTTCGGTGTCCAATTTGCTATTATCAACGGTTACGTAACCAAGTCCAATTCCTAGTTTCATGCTTGGAGACATCGTTCCAGAAGTAACTTTTCCAATCTCCGTTCCAGCTGCATCTAAAATTGGATAATCATGACGGGGGATTCCTCTGTCAATCATTTCAAAAGCGACTAATTTACGGCTAACACCTGCTTCTTTTTGTTTTGCAAGGAATTCGGAATCCGTGAAATCTTTTGTGAATTTTGTAATCCAACCTAAGCCTGCTTCCAATGGAGAAGTTGTGTCGTCAATGTCATTTCCATATAAACAAAAGCCCATTTCTAAACGAAGTGTATCGCGTGCCGCTAATCCGATCGGTTTGATACCAAAATCTGCTCCAGCAGCAAAAACGGCATCCCAAACTTTATTCGCATCTTCATTTTTTACATAAACCTCAAATCCACCTGACCCTGTGTATCCAGTAGCTGAAATCATGATGTTGTCAATTCCTGCAAAAGTTCCATGTTGGAATGTGTAATAGGTCATGTTTGACAAGTCGATGTTTGTCAAAGATTGCATCGCTTCAGCGGCTTTAGGACCTTGAATCGCAAGCAAACTATATTGATCAGAAAGATTTTCCATTTCAACACCTAAGTCGTTTAATGAAGAAATCCAATTCCAATCTTTTTCAATATTTGAAGCATTCACCACAATGAAATACTCTTCTGCATTCACGCGGTAGATGATTAAGTCATCCACAATTCCACCTTTGCCATTTGGCATACAAGAATATTGTGCTTTCCCATCAAATAAAACGGATGCATCGTTTGAAGCAAACTTTTGAATTAAAGCTAGGGCATTAGGACCACGTAAAACAAACTCACCCATGTGAGAAACATCAAAAACACCAACCGCATTGCGAACTGTTTCGTGTTCTGCGTTCACACCTTCGTATTGAACAGGCATGTTGTATCCTGCAAATGGAACCATTTTCGCTCCGAGATCGATGTGTTTTTGGGTTAGTGCTGTATTTCTCATGATTTAGTGTTAACGTTTTCAGTAAATTAATTTCGATTATTTTTTGATTCGCTCCACATAAATACCAGTGCGCGTGTCAATTTTGATCACTTCGCCATTATCTATAAACAACGGTACACGAACTTCAGCTCCGGTTGCAATGGTTGCAGGCTTCATAGAGTTTGTTGCTGTATCGCCTTTTACTCCAGGTTCAGTATAGGTAACTTCTGAAATGATGTACATTGGTAATTCAACCACAAGTGGCATTTCCTCTTCTGCGTGAAATAGGATGTTAGCAATCATTCCTTCTTGCAAGAATCCTGGTTTTTCGACCATTTTCAATGGTATATTAACTTGCTCAAACGTTTCATTGTTCATGAAAACATAGGATTCTGCCTCTTGATATAAATATTGATATTCGCGGTTTTCGATGCGAACTGGATCGATTTTGTGTCCAGCAGAAAATGTGTTGTCAATGACCTTTCCGGATTCAATTTGACGCATTTTCGTACGTACAAACGCGGGACCTTTCCCTGGTTTAACGTGTTGGAATTCGATGATTTGATAAAGTTTTTCATTGTGACGGATGCACAATCCATTTCGGATGTCGGAAGTATTAGCCATGGTTCAATTCAAATTTGGAGGCAAAGATAGGATTTTGAGTCGAAAACACAATTGTTTCGACTGAAATTCATTGGAATTAAACAAGGGGAATCGCAACTTTTGAATCATTTCAACTTAGTTCTTGAATTAAAGGCCTTTATCAACGGAAATTCGTTCATAAAAAAGCAACTTTCGATGTGTTTTCAGTCCTTCTAAAAGTTATTTTTGTAATTGCGAAAATCTCAAAAATCGAAATGGCAGAAAATCAATATACGGAAGACAATATACGTTCCCTCGATTGGAAGGAGCACATTCGTCTTCGTCCCGGAATGTACATCGGGAAATTAGGTGATGGTGCAGCAGCTGATGACGGGATCTATATCCTTGTGAAAGAAGTCGTGGATAACTGTATCGACGAATTTGTAATGGGGAATGGAAAACGTGTAGACATTAAAATCAAGGACGGGAAAGTTTCTGTGCGAGATTATGGACGTGGAATTCCTCTAGGTAAAGTTGTTGAGGTGGTTTCCAAAATGAATACCGGGGGTAAGTACGACTCGAAAGCATTTAAGAAATCAGTAGGATTAAACGGAGTCGGAACAAAAGCGGTGAATGCACTTTCTTCACATTTCATGGTGTATTCCGTGCGCGAAGGAGAGAAAGTGGCAGCAGAATTCTCGAAAGGAGAATTGGTGAAAGAATTCCCGATTGAGAAAACAGATGAAGTAAACGGAACTTACGTTGAATTCATTCCAGATGAAACGATCTTCAAGAAATATGCTTTCAAAACAGCGTATTTAGATAAAATGATGTGGAACTATTGCTATTTGAATCGTGGTTTAGCCATGTATTACAATGGGGAGAAATTCCAATCCAAAGATGGACTAAAAGACTTGTTGGAGAACAACATGGACGGTGATCCACTTTATCCAATTATCCACTTGGAAGATGAAGACATTGAGGTAGCTTTCACGCATGGACGAACATACGGAGAAGATTATTATTCTTTTGTGAATGGTCAACACACAACGCAAGGTGGAACACATCAAAGCGCTTTTCGTGAGTCGGTAGCGAAAGTTATTCGGGATTTTTATAATAAAAACTACGAAGCTTCCGACATCCGTCAGTCTATTGTGGCAGCGATTGCCGTGAAGGTGATTGAGCCTGTTTTCGAATCGCAAACGAAAACAAAACTTGGATCTCAGGAAATCGAACCAGGAGGGAAGTCCATGCGGGCTTTCATCAATGATTTCTTAAAAGATAAATTAGATAATTACCTGCACCGAAATCCGGATGTAGCCGAAACAATCGAAAAGAAAATTAAGCAGTCCGAGCGTGAACGCAAGGAATTAGCTGGGATCCGAAAAATTGCACGCGATCGCTCCAAAAAAGCGAATTTACATAACAAGAAATTGCGCGATTGCCGGACGCATTTAACGGATTTGAAAGACGAAAAACGCGAAGAAACTACTCTTTTTATTACGGAAGGTGACTCAGCGAGTGGATCGATTACGAAGTCCAGAGATGTGAGTACACAGGCGGTATTCTCCTTGCGGGGTAAACCATTGAATTGTTATGGTTTAACGAAAAAAGTCGTGTATGAGAATGAGGAGTTTAACCTTATTCAAGCAGCTTTGGACATTGAAGATGACATGGATAACTTGCGTTACAATAAAATTGTAATCGCAACAGATGCCGATGTCGACGGAATGCACATCCGTATGTTGTTGTTGACTTTTTTCCTTCAATTCTTCCCGGATTTGGTGAAGCGTAACCACGTGTATGTGTTGCAGACGCCATTGTTCCGGGTTCGAAATAAAAAGAAAACGATTTACTGTTATTCCGATGAAGAACGTCGAAATGCCATCGAAGAAATTGGAAAAGGTGCCGAGATCACACGATTCAAAGGACTCGGAGAGATTTCACCGGATGAGTTTATTCACTTTATCGGTGAGGACATTCGATTAGAACCTGTCCTTTTGACAAAAGACAATTCCATTGATTCAATCCTTTCTTATTTCATGGGTAAAAACACCCAAGAACGTCAGGAATTTATCATTGACAATCTGCGCGTTGAAAAGGATGTGGTGGATCAAGGGAAATCGGAACTTAGTACAAATGAAATTGAAATTGCATCCTAAATCATGGCGGAAGACGAAATAGAAGACTTGAATCCATCCTTGGGAGATGAACATAATCCATTTGAAAATAAACAGGTGGATGAGAAAATCATTCCCGTTGGTGGGCTTTATCAAAATTGGTTCTTGGATTATGCCAGTTACGTAATTCTTGAAAGAGCCGTTCCGGCATTGAACGATGGACTAAAACCCGTTCAACGACGCATTCTACACTCGATGAGAGAGTTGGAAGATGGACGTTACAACAAAGTTGCGAACATCATCGGAAACACCATGAAATATCACCCGCACGGGGATGCTTCCATCGGTGATGCGCTGGTGCAACTTGGACAAAAAGACTTATTGATCGATTGCCAAGGAAACTGGGGAAATACCTTAACGGGCGATGGTGCAGCAGCACCTCGTTACATTGAGGCGCGTTTGTCCAAGTTTGCCTTGCACGTGGCCTTTAATCCGAAAACAACGAATTGGTTGTTGAGTTACGACGGACGAAACAAAGAGCCTGAGCAACTACCAATGAAATTCCCGCTATTATTGGCGCAAGGAGCAGAAGGAATTGCCGTGGGGATGGCATGTAAATTCTTACCACACAACTTTATTGAATTAATTGAACAGTCAATCAACCATTTACGTGGAAAAAAAGTGGAGTTACTTCCTGATTTTCCAAATGGTGGGATGGCAGATTTTACTGGATACAATGATGGATTACGTGGTGGACGTGTACGGGTGCGTGCGAAAATCAAGAAAGTCGATAACAAAACCTTGAC
The DNA here is from genome assembly GCA_044240055.1 of Crocinitomicaceae bacterium. Taxonomy (GTDB): domain Bacteria; phylum Bacteroidota; class Bacteroidia; order Flavobacteriales_D; family Crocinitomicaceae; genus UBA952. Next base: position 16,601 of record JBIIAG010000017.1, read on the forward strand.
AATCCACGAAATTCCCTTTGGAACTACGACTGGGTCCTTGATTGAATCAGTGATTAAAGCCAATGATAAAGGAAAAATCAAGATCAAGAAAATCGAAGATAATACTTCATCTGAAGCGGAAATTATCGTCCATTTGTTCCCAGGAGTTTCTCCGGATAAAACGATTGATGCACTTTACGCTTTCACCGATTGTGAAGTATCAATGGCGCCAAATTCTTCGATTATCGATGGTGATAAACCACGTTTTTTAGGCGTAACGGAAATCCTGAAAATCAATACGGATAATACTGTTCGCTTGTTGAAACTCGAATTGCAAATTCGTTTGGATGAGTTGGAACGTCAATGGCATTTCTCAACGTTGGAGAAGTTGTTCATTAATAACGAGATGTACATCGACTTTAAGCATTACAGCGATCGCGAGGCCTTGTACGAGTATTTGTACAAACGTTTTGAGCCTTTCAAAAAGCAGTTGATTCGTGCGATTGAGGATGAAGATTTACACAAATTAACACAAATCCCGATGATTCGTATCACGCGATTTGACTCTACGAAAGCAGACGATGCCTTATTAAAAATCGAAGAAGAAATTCAAGTGGTGAAAGCTCATTTGAATAACTTGGTGGAATATGCCATTGATTATTACAAGGATTTAAAGAAACGTTTTGGTGCTGGAAAAGAGCGTAAAACGGAAATAAAAGTATTTGATAACATTAGTGCGACGAAAGTAATCATTGCGAACCGGAAGTTGTACGTGGATTACGAAGAAGGATTTATTGGTTACGGATTGAAGAAAAATGAACCGATTGGTGATTGCTCGGAAATCGATGACATTATTTGTTTCTTTGCCTCCGGTAAAATGATGGTCACTAAAGTTTCGGATAAGAAATTTGTTGGAAAAGACTTGATTTTTGCCAGCGTTTGGAAAAAAGGTGATACTCGGACTATTTACCACTTGTTCTATCAAGATGGACTTGGTGGCGCTACTATGATGAAGCGTTTTTATGTGAACTCCATCACCAGAGATTCAGAATATGACTTGACAAAGGGAACAAAAGGTTCTAAAATGTTGTATTTCTCTGTTCATCCAAATGGTGAGCGAGAGGTAATTACGGTATTGTTACGCCCAAGACCACATTTAAAGCGCTTACGCTTCGATGTTGATTTGGGAGAATTATTGATAAAAGGAAGAAATTCAGCCGGTAATCGCGTAACAAAAGAAATCATCCAAAAAATTGTGCAAAAAGAAGTGGGTGGATCCACATTGGCAGCGCGTAAGATTTGGTACGATGCAATTGTTGGAAGGTTGAATGATGAAGGAAGAGGGAAATTCCTAGGTTCATTCAAAGGTGATGACCGTATTTTAACTTTGTATCGAAATGGAGAATACCGATTGAGTTCCTTTGATTTAGCCACACACTTCGATGAAGATATGGTACACATCGAAAAATGGATTCAAGACCGACCAATTTCCACGGTGTATTTCGATGCGGAAAAAGAAATGCATTACGTAAAACGCTTTACATGTGAAGTCCTTTCGGATAAACGGGTATCCTTTATCAGTGAATCAGCAGGCTCGTATATGGATATTGTCTCAACAGCTTATCGTCCAGAGGCGAAAATTGTTTACAATAAGTTACTCAAGGAAACAAAGAATTTGCCGGATAATATGGTGAATTTAGCAGATTTGATTGATGTCAAGGGGATGAAAGCGCAGGGGAATCAAATGACGAAACTCAAAGTGAAAGAAATTGTATTGACTCATCCAATTGATGAAAGTCCTGAGCCATGGCCAGATCAAAAAGTGTCAACGGAGACCGGAGAGGGGGTGGATACAGAAATCTTAGAAGAAGATGATGCTGGACCAACACCTTCTATGGAATGGGATTTAACCAAAAAAGAAGAGGAAGACAATCAGGATCAGATTAAATTATTTTAGATTCTTTCTATATAGCCATCGAAACAATCGATGGCTTTTTTTTAGCTATTATTTTCGTTAAATTTGTTAGATAAAATAGACCATCATGAATGCATTAAGAGAAGACAAAATCAATTATGCCAATATTGGATTAATGCTCATTACGGCAGTACTTGCATACTTTTTTCCATTTGAAACCTTCTTATTAGCTTACGCCTATTTAGGCCCTTTACATTACTTAACGGAAATAAGTTGGTTGCATGACCGTAATTACTTCTCGAAGGGAAAGTATGATTTTGTAGTCTTGCTTTTTGTTGGAGTCCTTTTGTCTTATGCAGCTTTCGCTAAGGATTTTGGTGTAAGCGTGGAGGTTTACGACTACTTTGTTAAAATGAATTTGTTCGATAAACTCTTGGTTTTCGCTTTGTTTAGTGCCATTTTATTCGCTTTAGTGAAAAATCTATTTGTAAAAATCATCGCTATTTTGTTCTTGTTTGTATTTGTTTCTGGATGGTTAAGTCCTGAAAATGCTACATCGAATGCTGAAAACACGACCATTTTCGCCTTAACGTCATTGGTTCCGACATTAATTCATGTGTATTTATTTACAGGACTCTTCATGTTATTTGGTTCATTGAAAACAAGAAGCGTTTCTGGAATGTGGCAAATGGTTGGATTCGTCGTTGTTCCATTGCTATTAGTTTTTGCTTTGCCTGTTGATTCCAAAGCGAAAGTTTCTGAATTTGGTAAAAATGCACACTATGCCAAAGGAGATGGTTTCTACGCTACAAATATTAGCATCATGGATCACTTCAACCTCATTAATGATCCTGTATATACCAATTCGGACTTTGTTGCTTTCGTAAAGAAAAAGGATTTCAAACAGGCGAATGCACAGTACAATTTCATTACAAAAGCAAACTTAAATTTGTTAGTGGATAGTCTTGCAAAAATCCCGAATAAAGCTTATTTGATGAAGAAACAGCCATTGAATCCTAACTTTCAAGTAGACAATATTTTGTTACTCTTTTCAAAGGAAGGAATGCTTGATGAATACCAAATGAAACCAATTCCAGCTAAATTATTTTCGGGATATTCCTTGGAGAAATATGCATCAATTGTCTATAATTCAACGATTGGGATTATGTTGATGCGTTTTATTGCCTTCGCATACTTATACCATTATTTAAATTGGTTTAGTAAAACAGAAATCATCCGCTGGCACCAAGTTCCTAAATTGCGATTTGCAGCTGTGATCTTACTGTGGGTCGTTGCAAGTGTTTTCTATGCATACGATTATTCTTTGGGATTGAGCTTATTATTCTTTTTATCCTTCTCGCACGTTTTGTTAGAATTTCCATTGAATATCATCTCTATTGTGGGAATTGGAAAAGAATCCATGGCGATTATGAAAAACGGATTCAAAGCACCAGAGATTAAATAACACCTCTTATTTTTATTATGAAACACCTTCTTTTGCTATTGCTCTTTATTGGGTTCACTTCTTATGCTCAAGAAGTTTCAAGTTTAATTCTTAACACTGGTAATAATAAGCTAGTTACAAACTTGCCAGATGGTCGATATACACTATCAAATGATGGTGCTTCGTATTTTGCGAAATTGTCACTTGATTGCGCTTCGAAATCAAGTCCACACTATTATTTCAAAGCACTTCGCAAAAAGGGTGATACTGATGGACCACGTGATGTGTGGCCTTCGTTTTATGGTTGCTATGACTGGCACAGTGCTGTTCACAACCATTGGTGTATGATCAAATTACTCAAATTGCACCCTAACATCCCTGAGGCAGCGGAGTTGCGCCAACGTTTGACGGAAAGTTTCACATCTGCAAACATATCAAAAGAGCTTGCTTATGTGCAGACACATGAAAATGGACTTTTTGAATTTCCTTACGGTCAATCTTGGGTGTTGAAAGTAGCAGATGAATTAAATTCTTGGGATGATCCGGATGCAAAAAAATGGTTAGAGAACTTAATGCCATTGTCTACTTACATTGCTTTTGTTCATTCCGTTGTATGGAAACAAGTAGAAAAAGTTGAATTATCTGGAAGTCATGATAGTCCAGCGATGGGTTTGTCATTTGCCTATGATTACGCAATCGCTTTTGGTGATAAGAAATTGAAAAAAGTAGTCACGTCAGCAGCGATGAAGTATTACGGAAAACTGGAGAATGTGGCCATTGAAAAAGAACCATACGAGTACGATTTTATGTCGGCAAGTTTGTTGGTTGCTGATTTGATGCGAAAAGTAATGAAGGCTGAAAAATTTGTTAAATGGAGCAAAAACTACTGTCCAGATTTATTTGTGGCCGGACAAGTGAAGGTTCCGCTTCAAATCAAACGTTCCGCAAAACACGATGGATACGAATCACATTGGGATGGGTATCACTTAAATCGAATTTGGTGTTTAAACGGAATGTTAAAAACGATGCCTGCTGGAACATTGGATGAGGCCACGAAAAAAGAATGGGTATTAGCCATGAATGACATGTGGGACTATGCACAAGAAAGTATTGGAAAAGGAAATTACGATATTGATCATTGGTTGTCTTCCTTTTCGGTATTCGCTTTAATTGGTTACGAGTAAAGATACCTTGTTCAAAACCCAGTCTAATTGTTCTTCTTTAGATAAATCAGAATTATCCAAAACAACGGCATCAGCCACTTGTATCAATGGACTTTCCAACCTCGTTGAATCTAAATGATCTCGTTCTGCTAGGTTTTTCCGAACTTCGTCGACATTCATTTGAATTCCTTTCGCTTCCATTTCAGCTAATCGACGTTGTACGCGAATTTCAGGGGCAGCTGTGACAAATAACTTCAATTCTGCATGCGGAAAGACAACGGATCCGATGTCTCGTCCATCCATGACAATTCCCCCTTGTTTTCCCATTTTTTGCTGTGCTTCCACTAATTTTTCCCGGATCGGTTTGTAGGATGCAACGATGGAAACGATTCCTGCAACTTCAGGTTGACGTATCTCAAGCGAAACGTCTTTTCCGTTTAAAAAAACATGAGGTTCTTGTTGGATAAGTTCAAAATGAATTGCAATAAGAGGTAAATGTGATTTGATTTCTTCTTTTGCAAGTTCACCGTTTTGAATCAATTGATATTGTAGACAATATAAAGCCACAGCGCGATACATGGCACCGGAATCAATGAAAACATAGCCTAATCGTTTGGCAAGGTCTTTAGCAAGGGTGCTTTTTCCACAAGCTGAAAACCCGTCAATAGCAATGGTGATTCTGTTTTGATTCATGATTCAAAAATAATTCTTTTGACTTGATTCCTTCATTCTTCGGTCTAAAGATTGATGAAAAGTCAAAAAAAAGCCTCCCGAAGGAGGCTTTCAATTAATAATACATCGCTCTTCGAACCTTTGAAATATACTTTGCTAGTCGAATAACTTGTTTTGTATAACCGAATTCATTGTCGTACCAAGCGTACAACACCACATTTTTACCGTCAACCGATGCGATTGTTGCGTTCGAGTCGAATACCGAACAACAAGTGTTGCCGATGATGTCACTAGAAACCAATTCCGGATCGAATGAATAGTGAATTTGGTTTACCAATTCGCCATTCAAAGCTGCATCTTTAATCGCCGCATTCACATCTTCAACAGAGGTTCCTTTTCCAAGTTCTAAGCTTAAGATTGCCAATGAGCCATTAGGAGTAGGTACACGTACTGCATTAGCAGTTAATTTATCTTTTAAGTCAGGAATTACCTTCGTTACGGCACTTCCTGCTCCGGTAGAAGTGATGACCATGTTAATGGCTGCAGAACGTCCACGTCGAACTTTCTTATGCATGTTATCTAACAAGTTTTGGTCATTCGTATAGGCATGAACAGTTTCGATATGTCCTTTCACGACACCAAATTTATCATTCACCACTTTTAAAATAGGTGAGATGGCATTGGTTGTACAAGAAGCTGCAGAGAAAATATTTTCATTTTCAATGTCTAATGTTCCTTGGTTGATTCCGTAAACAATGTTTGGAACTTCTTTTCCAGGAGCTGTCAATAATACTTTTGATACCCCTTTCGCTTGCAAGTGTCTTGACAATTGCTCGCGGTTAGTGAATACTCCGGTATTGTCAATGATTAGTGCATTGTTGATTCCGTAAATCGTGTAGTCAATGTCTTCTGGATTCGAAGCGTCAATCATGTGAACAATTTGACCATTAATCACGAGGCTTTTGTTCTCTAAATCTTCAATTACTGTTCCTTTGAAGGCACCATGTACAGAATCGTTGCGTAATAATGAAGCACGTTTAATGATGTCAGCGTCGCTTGATCCACGTGTCACGATTGCTCTTAAACGCAATTGTTGTCCTTTTCCAGCTTGTTTAATTAATTCACGAGCAGCCAGACGTCCAATTCGACCAAAACCGTATAGAACAACGTCGCGTGGTTCAATTGCTTGGTGCGCTGGAAGTTTCCCAAGTTTTTCTGTCAAGAATTCAGCTTTTGAAGCGTAATTAGCTTTTTCAGCTAACCATTCACTAGCTAATTTCCCAATATCTAACTTAGATGCTTTTACATCTAAGGTCATTAAGGCAACGGCCAATTCAGAAGTGGTAAACACATCAATTGGTTTATTCACTACTTTCTTAGCATACTCGTGTAGGTTAAGAATTTCAGAAATGGTTACATCCGTCAAGTGATTGCGAAATAATACCAATTCAATTCCTTTGTCGTACAATAACTCGCCGACTTTACTTTGCAACGTTACCGCTGCGCGCTCCTGCTCAATGTGAGAGTGAAGCTCTTTTTCATAGCCATCTTTCGATTCCATTCTTTACTTGTTTATGTGTTGATTGATTGTTGATTCTAAAAAATAGGGAAGAAAAAAAGGCTGTCCACTTTCGCAGACAGCCTTTGCAATGATTATCCTAAATAGGATTTCAGTAATTTGTTTCGAGATGTGTGTCGCAGTCGTCGAATCGCTTTTTCTTTGATTTGGCGAACACGTTCACGTGTCAAGTTGAATTTTGCACCGATTTCCTCTAACGTTAAACCGTGATTCATTCCGATTCCGAAGAATAAACGAATAATTTCACGTTCTTTATCTGTTAACGTACTCAACGAACGCTCAATTTCTTTTTGAAGAGACTCTGCCATAAGGGCTTGGTCTGTGCGAGGTGCATCTGTGTTTGCCATTACATCCATTAATGTACCACCGTCTTCGTTTGAAGATAATGGCGCATCCATTGATACGTGGCGACCAGATACATTTAAGCTTTCCTTGATTTTGTCTTCAGGAACTTCCAATGCTTCTGCTAATTCTTCAGCTGAAGGTGGACGTTCGAATTCTTGTTCAAGTCGAGAGAATGCCTTGTTGATTTTATTCAAAGATCCAACTTGGTTCAATGGAAGACGTACAATACGGGCTTGTTCAGCTAATGCTTGCAAAATTGATTGACGAATCCACCAAACAGCGTATGAGATAAATTTGAATCCACGAGTTTCATCAAATTTCTGTGCTGCTTTAATTAATCCAAGGTTTCCTTCGTTAATTAAGTCTGGAAGAGTCAAACCTTGATTTTGGTATTGCTTCGCTACGGAAACGACAAAACGTAAATTCGCTCGTGTCAGTTTTTCCAAAGCTTTTTGATCACCGGCTTTAATCTTTCTGGCTAATTCAACTTCTTCCTCTGCTGTAATCAGTTCTTCACGACCAATATCTTGAAGATATTTGTCTAAAGACTGACTTTCTCTATTTGTTATCGATTTGGTGATTTTGAGCTGTCTCATGCTGCTGAATACCTCTATTTGTTAGTTAATAATCTTATTCTTGTCTGTTGTTATTGGAAGCAAAGTAACGCCAAAAATTGGGATTGAAAAAATTAAGTTTCCACAATTTATTAACTTTTTCCAAAGAGTTCTCAACCCACTTTTTTAACCGTCAATTGTATTATAAACCAAGTCCTTTGTATTCACGTTTCCCGCTCTCAGTCATGATTTCAAGTAAAACACCTCGGTTCACACCGCTTAATTTTTCACTCAATTCTTCGATGGTTTCGATGGGTTCGTTGTTCACTTTTAAGATAACATCTCCTTCTATTAATCCAATAGATTTTAATTTACCTGCACCGATGGATTTCACTTTAACACCATACGCGATATTTAACTCTTTTTTCTCTTTATCGGTCATTTCGGTAAAAATGGCTCCGAGCGCTTGACTTTTGTTTATTTCTTCCTTGGACATCAACGCGGTCTCTCCTTCTTTGTTACGTAAAACCAATTCTCGAATCACTTCTTCGCCATCCTTTTTGCGAACAGTTAGGGAAATTTTATCACCAGGACGTCGTTTTCCTATTTCTTCCTGAAGTGCTGAAACGGAATTCACTTCTTTGCTTCCGATTTTAAGAATGACATCTCCATCCTTTAGGCCGGCCTTATCAGCGCTACCGTCTTCAATGACTTTCGCTAAAAACACTCCTTTTAAGTTAGGAAGTTTATTCTTTTCTTTTATTTCCTGTGAAACATCTGAAATTTGAACACCTAAATAACCACGTTGAACAATTCCATAATCAATTAAATCACTCATAACTTTGTTTACCAAGTTAACCGGTACAGCGAAAGAATAACCACTGTAACTTCCCGTTTGTGATGCGATTGCTGTATTGATCCCTACAAGTTGTCCTTGTGTGTTTACCAGCGCGCCTCCGCTATTCCCTGGGTTTACTGCGGCATCCGTTTGAATAAATGATTCGATTGGGACGATGTCCTGTCCATTACGTTCACTTAATAAATTAATGTTTCGTGCTTTTGCGGAAACAATACCCGCTGTCACGGTTGATGTTAAATTAAATGGATTCCCAACCGCTAATACCCATTCACCAATTTTAAGATCGTCACTATTTCCAAGTGGGATAGGGGTGAAGCCTGAACCTTCGATTTTTAGTACTGCGATGTCAGTTGCTGGGTCGGCGCCAATTACTTTTGCGGTATACTTTGAGTTGTCATTTAAAATCACTTCGATTTCACTCGCGTTTTCGATCACGTGATTGTTTGTAACAATATATCCCTCAGAAGAAACAATAACTCCAGAGCCAGAACTTGCGCCATACTGTTTGAATTCACGGCCACCTGCACCTGGTCCATAAAATAATTCTTGGAACGGATCGCGTTGAAAAGTCGTTGAAACGACTTTGGTTGTAATGTGAACGACAGAATTAATGGTATTTGCAGATGCTTCGGTAAAATCTGCGCCTGGAGGAACACCACTCATCGAAACTTGACGAGCGAAACGATTTCCATCCAATACCTGTTCAGAGAGTTTTGTAGAGGAATGTTCTATAATGACATAAGTGGCTAGAGGTAAGGTTCCACCAAGTATGCCTAATCCTAACATTTTAAAGTAACTTAAGAAATTCATAATAAAACAGTTTTTAAATAGTTCGATTTCTAAACGCAAATAGTATTCCAAAAATTGCCTCAAAAATGTTAAATTTTGTTAAGAAATGATATTGATTTATTCGATACTTTTGTTCAAGCTTTATGCAGATTGAATTTTCGAAATATCAGGGAACAGGGAACGATTTTATTTTAATCGATAATCGTCAGGGACAATGTGACAATTTGTCTCAGTCTGACATTCAATGCTATTGTGACAGACGCTTTGGCATTGGTGCCGATGGACTGATTTTAATTCAGTTATGTCCAGATGCGGCCTTTGAAATGGTTTATTTTAATTCCGATGGCTCCCAATCTTTCTGTGGTAATGGCGCACGTTGTGCTGTTCATTTTGCAGGAAGTTTAGGGATAGATACACGTTCTGTGCAATTCAAAGCGATTGATGGATTTCATCACGCTGCTCAATGTGGTGATGAGGTGAAAATACATATGCAAGATGTCCATGAAGTTGTCAAAGACGGGGAGGATTTTGTTTTAAACACCGGATCTCCGCATTATGTAACCAATGATGACAATCATTCAGCAGAAAATGTTGTGGCCTTTGGTAAATCCATTCGTTACGCTGAAAAATACAACCATGAAGGAATCAATGTTAATTTACTTTCAGTAGAAAACGATGGTATTCGAGTAGCAACCTACGAACGTGGAGTAGAAGATGAGACATTGTCCTGTGGGACAGGTGTTACTGCTTGTGCTCTTGTGTATGCACTTATGTCAAAAACCTTGAATCGCCATGTGAAAGTTCGAACAAAAGGCGGTGCTCTAGAGGTTTTCTGGGAGAGAAATAAACATGGATTTGAACATATTTATTTGGTCGGACCAGCGACGTTTGTGTTTCAAGGTAAAATAGAACGATGTTAGTAGGAGATAAAGTATACTTGAGAGCCGTTGAGAAATCTGACGCGACCACTATATATATGTGGGAAAACAATCCGGAGAACTGGAAGGTTTCTAATACGGAGGTTCCTTTTTCCATGTTTGACATCATGGCTCTAATTGAACATCAAGCAGATCTCAGAAAATCTGGACAACTTCGTTTTGTCATTATTGAGAAAGAATCGGAACGTTCGGTTGGCGTCATTGATTTGTACGAAGTGAATTTCAAACATGGTTATGCTTCCTTAGGGATTTTGATCGCTATGGATTCTGATCGCGGAAAAGGATTTGCTATGGACGCACTTCAAGAATTGATAAAATATACTCGAGATTACTTGGAATTGCGAAATTTACAGTGTTCCATTCATGGTGACAATCCGGCAAGTGTCGCCCTGTTTGAACGCATGAATTTTAGAAAAGTAGGCGTCCGAAAAGGATGGCTTCGTTATAAAGGAAGTGAAATAGATGAACTAAGTTATCAATTATGTCTAAAGGAAAATTAATCATTGTTGGAGGGATTTTAGCCGTTGTAGGATTGATTGTTGTCGCTCCAAAAGCGATGATTTACCTCGCCGGCAGTCATAAATGTCTCAATTCAGAATCACAGGCTTTTTACATCGATGGATCGATAGATTTGAATCAATTGGCAGATCAATTAGTGAAAGATAAAATCATTGATGATGTTGAATCTTTTGTTTCGGTAGGTGATTATAAAAATCTGACTAGTAAAAATATAGCTTCCGGAAAGTACTTGATTGAACCCGGAACAAATTACCGCACCCTATTAAATGGATTCACGAAAAATTCCAACGGAAATGGGAACGCGGAAGTAGAAGTTGAGGTGACGTTTAATAATTGCCGGGACATTTATCAAATGGCTGGGAAAGTGTCCAAAGCTCTTGATGTAGATAGTGCAAAGTTGATTACCTTACTACAATCCGGTGCAACACTTTCAAAACTTGGATTTACTATCGAGCAATTACCTGCATTATTTATTCCTGATAGTTACCAGATGTATTGGGATTCAAATGAGGAATTGTTCTTAGATCGTATGGCGCGAGAATTTAAAAATTTCTGGACAGAAGAACGAAAAAACAATTTAATTAAAATAGGATTAAGCTCTCCTAGTCAAGCCGTTACATTGGCAAGTATTGTGTACTCGGAACAATCAGTCAATTCAGATGAGTGGCCAATAATTGCTGGATTGTATTTAAATCGGGTGAATCAAGGAGTTCGTTTGCAATCGGATCCAACGTTTAAATTTTGTTGGGGTGATCAACTGAAAGGTGTTCAACGTTTGTTAGCAGTCCACCGGGACATAGATTGTCCTTACAATACATACAAAATAAAGGGACTTCCTCCCGGACCAATTTGCTTGCCTTCTCCGAAAGTCGTTGATGCTGTATTAAATCGAGCGGATGTAGACTATATTTTTATGTGTGCCAAACCAGATTATTCTGGTCGACATAACTTTGCAGTTACGGGAGCAGAACACCTGCGAAATGCGGATGCTTTTCAAAATTGGTTGGCAGGAGAACTTAGAAAAAAGAATACACGATGAAAAGAAGAAATTTCCTAAAACTAGGTGCTGCCACCGGTATACTTAGTCTTGTTGAACCAGCAAAGGCGGCAAAAATCGTCGCTACATCATCCAGCGGTAAAATCAAAGGCCCCATTGTTTTGTCGACATGGATACACGGACTAGATGCAAACAAAGCAGCATGGGAAGTTTTAAAAAACGGCGGTTCTGCATTAGACGCTGTTGAAAAAGGTGTTCGCGTTACGGAATCAGATATTACGAATCGCAGTGTTGGTATTGGTGGTCGTCCTGATCGAGATGGACATGTAACATTGGATGCATGCATCATGGACGAGCGTTCACGTTGTGGCTCGGTGGCTTGTTTGGAAGGAATTGCTCATCCAATTTCTGTCGCTCGTGCGGTAATGGAAAAAACACAACATGTCATGCTCGTTGGAGATGGAGCTCGTCAATTCGCATTGGATTATGGCTTTGACACCATCAAAACGCCCATTCCAGAAGTTAAAAAAGACTACGAAAAGTGGAAAAAAGAAAACAAAGACGTTTTTAAAAAACCGGAAATCAACCATGAAAACCACGATACCATAGGTATGATTGCAATGGATGCGAAAGGAAATTTAAGTGGTGCATGTACAACAAGCGGTTGGGCATATAAAATGCATGGACGCGTTGGAGATTCGCCTATTATTGGTGCTGGATTATTCATCGATCAAGAAGTTGGTGCGGCAACGTCAACCGGACTTGGAGAAGCCATCATTCGTGTTGCAGGAAGTCATACAGTTGTTGAGTTAATGCGTCATGGTTATTCTCCAATGGACGCATGTAAAGAGGCGTGTATGCGCATCATTAAAAAACACGAGGATCTAAGCGGTTTGCAATGTGGTTTTATTGCCTTGGATAAAGATGGAAATTATGGTGCTTATTCCATTTATGCTGGATTCAACTTTGCGCTGAGAACCTTAGAGGAAGAGAAGATGGTCGATGCAACTTTTGATCGTAACTGGTAATGATAAAATGGTTCACATTCATTTTTTGTAGTATGGTCGGACTTGTTTATGGTCAAACAGTACTTACATGGAGTTTTAAAAACCCAAAAACCAATGAATGGAATGCCTTTGGTGAAAAAGGAAGTATTCAAGAGAAAATCTTTCAATCCGGACAATTGCCAGATCCATTCTATGGAAAAAACGAAGAACTTTATCAGTGGGTAGAAACCTTTAAATGGGAGTTTAAATCACAGTTTTACTTGACAGAGGAACAATACCTCGCAAAAGAAATAGCTATTTATTTCCCCAACATAGATACGTATGCCGATGTTTATGTGAATGGTCAAATCGTTGGTAAAACGGATAATTTCTTTCATCCATTTAGTTTTGAAATTAAGTCGCGGCTACAATGTGGCTATAACGATGTGCGCGTAGTATTTACTCCACCGGTTCTATACCATGAAAATCGTTATGTATCGGAGTCTTTTCATTTTCCAGCTCCAAACGACGTAGCTAAAATGAAGGTAGCTCCATTAAGTAGAAAACCACAATATCAATTTGGTTGGGATTGGTCTTTGCGAATGAATACCATGGGATTTTCTAAACCCGTGGAAATACGACTGGTAAAAGAGAATGAAATAAGTGCAGTTTCGATTCAAACCCTTTCAATACCAAAAGAAGAACTTTTTGCCCGCTTGAAATATGTAGTCTCCATCAAAGATACGACGCAAGATTTTCAGATTGAATCGAAAATGTTTGGTGTACTTCCCGTAAAGGTGAATTCGGAATCTAGAAACCTCGAAGCTGAAGTCATTCAATACAATCCACAATTATGGTGGCCAGCTGGAATTAGTGAACCAAATCTTTACCGCGATACACTTCGTCTGTTTGTTCAAGGGAAATTGGTGGATGAAAAACCAATCCAATTCGGCATTCGAACCGCTCAATTAATCCAACAAAAAGATCAATGGGGAACATCGTATGAATTTCAAATAAATGGACTTCCGATTTTTTGTAAAGGAGCGGATTTTATTCCGCCTTCTGTTTTTCCAGCCTCTATTAGTGATGCAGATTGGATCAATCAGGTCGAACAAATGTCAAAGTCGAACTTCAACATGGTCAGAGTTTGGGGAGGAGGATTCTATCCAGATGAAGCATTTTTCCGCGCGTGTGACGAAAAAGGAATCATGGTTTGGCAAGATTTTATGTTCGCATGTGCCATGTATCCAGGAGATGAAGCGTTTTTAAAAACAGTTGAAACGGAATTTAATTACCAAATCCCGCGTATTTCCGCTCATCCATCTGTCGTGTTATTTAATGGAAACAACGAAGTTGATGTCGCTTGGAAAAATTGGGGATTTCAAAGTCAATATGATTTATCGTCAAGTGAACAAGAGATCATTTTAAAAGCATACAATGATTTATTCAAGGGCTTAGCTCCAAAGATTGTTTCCAACTGGACAAATACCAGTTACATTCACACATCTCCTTTGAGTAATTGGGGGAAAGACGATTTCTATAATCATGGTTCACAGCATTATTGGGGAGTTTGGCATGGGAAAGATCCGATGTCCAATTTCGCCACAAAAATCGGACGCTTCAACGCGGAATATGGTTTCCAAAGTTTCCCGGAATTTTCGACGCTGAAAACGTTTGCTGAATCCAAAGACTTCAACTTGGGTAGTGCTGTGATGAAACACCACCAGAAAAGTTATGTTGGGAATGGAATGATTCAGAAGCATTCGGATTTGTTGTTTGGTACAACGAAGGACTTTAACCGCTTTGTTTATTATTCACAATTAACACAGCGTCATGCTGTTTCGAGCGCAGTTTCTGGACATCGATTGGATGCACCGCGTTGCATGGGAACTTTATATTGGCAATTAAATGATTGTTGGCCTGCACCAACCTGGTCAAGCATCGATTATTTGGGAAATTGGAAAGCCTTGCATTATGCTATGCGTGAAGATTTTCAGCCAGTAGCTCTATTGCAAAAAACAACGGAAAAAGGTGAAGTCCAACTTTATGTGAAGTCTGATGTAATGGAAAACCAAATTTTGGGATGTAAAATACTGATTTACAATTTGAATTGGGGTGATCGTGGATTGACACCATTGGCCATTACAGGTGAAAAAACGGTTAGTTATCAAGAAGATAAATTAATTTGGAGTGTCATTCCAAAGCATGAACAATTGGTTCGCGTAGAATTATCCAATGGAATTACCCGTGATTTTTTAATAGGTCCTTCACCCAAGAAACGAGCTGTTCAAATTGAGCTCAACATCAAAAACATCGATAAATTGAACAAAACGGCTGAGATTTGGGTGAAAAACAGTGCGTTTTGTGCTGATTTTTGGCTTTTTTCGCAAAAAACAGGAATTTCCTTTGACCGTAATTTTGTGCATTTATTGCCTGGTGAGCACCTCATTCGAATCCAGTATTCTGGAGACATACCTCAAATCTCCGATTTTTCATTTCAATATCATTAAAGGGTAAATAAAACACTCGTGTAAAACTTACGATGCGTATTTTTGCAGAAAAAACGAAATGAATAAAATCGCGATACTTCTTATTCTCTTCTTTGTATCTATTCAATCATTTGGACAGCGTGACATTATTATCCCTCCAGCTAAAATTTTGAATTTAAATGATATTATCATAACCGGAAGGGGGAATCCAATAGATTATTTTCAACGCAACCAATCCATGACGCTACTGAAAGCCGATAAATTGGTTTTGTTGCCTTCACGAAGTTTAAGTGAAGCATTGAGCTATACTTCAGGCGTGGATGTTCGTCAGCGCGGCTTAAACGGCATGCAAGCGGATATTGGTATTCGTGGTGGAAGCTTCGAACAGACCTTGATTTTGGTGAATGGATTCAAGATGGTGGATCCGCAAACCGGACATCATTCCATGAATATTCCTTTTACGGTGAATGCCATTGATCAAATCGAGATCACCAAAGGTCCAGCAACACATATGTTTGGACAAAGTGCACTTGCTGGAGCAGTCAATTTTGTTTCCAATCTATCGGGTAAAACCTTTGTCAAAGCACAGACTTATGCTGGGTCATTTGGTACTGCTGGTATCAATATGACAATGAGCGCACCCATCAAAGGTTGGAATCAAAAAATATCCATGGGATTCGACCGGTCAAACGGACACTGGTCGAATTCAGATTTTGACAATAAACAGATTTCATACGAAGGAGGAAAAACCTTTAAAAAACAGTATTTGTTGGTCATGTTGGCTTATTCAGATCGTAAATTTGGTGCGAATGGTTTTTATTCCAACAAATTCCCAGATCAATGGGAAAGTACTCAAAATGCGTTTGCTGGTTTACGTTACAACGTGTTTTTAAAAAAAGCAACGTGGGTGAATCGTTTGAGCACACGTACCAATCGCGATGAATTCCGACTGAAGCGCAATGATCCTGGATTTTATACCAATCGTCATTTTTCAGAAACCTACAGTTTGGAAAGCATATTAAATGGGAAGTTTTTAAGCAACTGGCAATATCATTTGGGTCTAGAACACCGTATTGAGGTGCTGAATAGTTCCAATTTGGGATTGCGTAACCGGAAATATTCTAGCGTATTTGGTGATGTAGTGTTCAAAGCTGGAAAGTGGACAGCGACGACAAGTCTTTTAGTATTTCAATATTCGGATGTTCCACTGAGCGTTTTGCCAAGTTTCCAATGTGCATTTCAGTTGAATGAACAAAATCGCTTGTATGCTAACCTGGCAAAAAGTAACCGAATTCCTACCTACACTGAATTGTTTTATGCGGACCCATCGAATATAGGAAATCCAGATTTAAAACCGGAATATGCCAATTCAGCTGAATTAGGATGGTTTAAAAATGGAAAATTGTATTTAGAAGGAAATGTTTTTTATCGTCAAACATACAATATGATTGACTGGGTTCGAGATTCTTCCAGTGTGATTCCAAATCCTAATAAATGGAAACCTGTAAATATTGCGGAAGTTCGATTTTACGGTGTGGAAGGAACGGTACGTAAAACGTTTGTTTATTCCGCTAAATTCAAACCCAACTTCTTGGATTTATCTTACACCTACATTCAAGCAACGCATGTGTTTGACTCTAATTTAGAGTCTCGTTATGCGTATTCGAACTTAAGACATCAACTCATTGCTAAATTTAGTTTTCAATTTTCGAAATTTGGAAGCCTGCAAGTGAATTGCCGATTCATTCAACGTGTTTCTATTCCGGCATATCAATTAGTGGATCTGAAGTTCATTTCTGGGAATGTAAAAGGATTCAACCTATTTGTGGAAGCAAATAATTTAACAAACACCAATTATGTTGAGGCGGGATTCGTTCAAATGCCAGGAAGATGGTTTAAAGTGGGATTGAATTATTCTTTTACGAAAGCTAAGTGATAAATATCTTTTTCTGAGAGAACTGTTAATCCTTCAACAATGCAGGCAGTGTCTGCACAATTCAAATTACCAGAAAAAACAGTGCAGACGAGTTCTACATTAATAACCAACTTTCGTTCGAACGCGTTTCAATACATCATTGGCAACTGTTTTCGCTTTTTGTGCACCGATTTGAAGTGCTGCATCGATTTCAGATGGATTCGACATTAATTCATCAAAACGCATGCGTTGTTTTTCAAATTTACTTAAAATCAATTCGAAAAGTGCTTGTTTTGCGTGTCCAAAACCATAGCCGCCATTCACGTAATTTGTACGCATTTCAGCTACTTGTTCTGTCGAAGCTAATAATTTATACAAAGCAAAGGTATGACAGGTATCGGGGTTCTTTGGTTCCTCTAGTGGCGTGCTATCCGAAACGATGGACATGATTTGCTTTCTCAATTGTTTTTCGGGTAAAAAGATATCGATGTAATTTCCTCTGGATTTACTCATCTTTTCTCCGTCTGTTCCTGGAATCAACATGGTGTCTTCACGGATTTGATCCTCTGGTAAAACCAATGTGTCTCCATAAGCTAAATTGAAACGATTGGCTACATCGCGCGTCATTTCAATGTGTTGTTTTTGATCTTTTCCAACCGGAACGATTTCCGCATCAAACAACAAGATATCAGCAGCCATTAAAATCGGGTAGGAGAAGAGTCCACCATTGACATCGTCTAAACGATCTGACTTATCCTTGAAACTGTGTGCAAGTGTCAAGCGGTTGTATGGATACATACACAACAGGTACCACATTAATTCTGTGACTTGTGGTACGTCACTCTGACGGTAGAAAACTGTTTTGGAACTATTTAAACCGAAAGCGAGCCAAGTTGCAGCAGTTGCGTATGTATTATTGCGTAAGGTTTCTCCGTCTTTAATTTGCGTTAATGAATGCATGTCCGCAATAAATAAGAAAGACTCATTTGCTGGATTTGAGGCCAATTCAATCGCAGGAAGAATCGCACCGAGGATGTTTCCTAAATGGGGTGTTCCTGTACTTTGAATTCCGGTTAAAATGCGCGCCATTGGTATGTTCTTTTTTTCAAAATTACTCATTTCTGCGGAATCCAAGGATTCAAAAGTGCATTGAAAAGTGTATCTTTGCAGATGCGTAATTTTTTCGGCGTTTTTGGATTAATTTGGAAGCTGTATATCGCAGTGGTGTTTGGAATTATTGCCCTGCTTTTCTATCCATTTTTCTTGGTTCTCATTATGAATCCCAAATGGAAGAAGTTTAGTTTCAAATTGTTCATTTTCTGGAGCTGGCTGATGCGTATCTTTTGTTTCTATGGGGTCCGTGTTATGGAAAAAGCAACCTTGCCTCAAGGGCCATACATCATTGTGGCAAACCACACTTCCTATTTAGATATTTTCCTCCTTCATTCAATATTGCCTCAATCTCCCTTTGTTTTTCTTGGGAAAAGCGAAATATTAAAGTACCCAATTCTCTCAACGTATTTTAAGAACTTGAATATTCCCGTTTACAGAAAGAATAAGAGTAAGGCAGGACAAGCCTATTCGATGGCAAGTAAGGCTGTTACAGATGGTTGGTCGATTGTGATTTTTCCGGAAGGAACGATTCCAGATCATCAGTGTCCCAAAATGATTCCGTTTAAAGACGGTGCCTTTAAAATGGCAAAAACCATGGGGATTCCATTGTTGCCATTGACATTTACGAATAACTACAAGCTATTTTCTGATCCAACGGATATTTTGGGTCCAGCGCAACCAGGGATTTCCCGCGTGTACATTCATCCATATTTTACTGTGGAGGAATTGAGCAGCATGGAAATCAGTGAAATTCGTCAAGCTTGTTTTGATCGAATTAATGCACCAATTTTAAGCGAATATCCACACTTATTCGATGAAAATAAATAATTTTGATTCATGAAAATCACAGAAGAATTAATTGATCACATTGCACACCTCGCAAGATTGGAGTTTCAAGGAGAAGATAAAGTTTCTATCCAGAAGGATATGGAACGCATGATTGAATTTGTGGACAAGCTTTCAGAGATAGATACTGCAAATGTGGAGCCACTGATTTTCATGTCAGAAGAAATGAATCGTTTAAGAGAAGATGAGCCAAACGTGACGGTGACGCATGAGGAAGCATTAATGAATGCACCTAAAAAGGACTCCGATTATTTCCGTATTCCAAAAGTATTGGATAAATAAGCGTGAAAGTCTCTGGATTTACGTTTATTCGCAATGCCATCAAGTTGGATTATCCAATTGTGGAGGCGATTCAATCTATTTTACCCCTGTGTGACGAAGTTATTGTTGCGGTAGGAAATTCCGAAGATGAGACACTTGGACTCATTCAATCTATTGATCCAACAAAAATCCGCATTATTGAAACGATTTGGGATGATTCCCTGCGTGAAAACGGCGCTGTGCTCGCGGATGAAACAAACAAAGCCTTTCAAGAGATTTCTGCCGACAGTGACTGGGCTTTTTATATCCAAGGTGACGAGGTCATTCACGAAGGAGATTATGCGGAAATTCGAGCAAAAATGGAAGCGTATAAGGATGATTTAGAAGTTGATGGATTATTGTTTGCCTATCAGCATTTTTTTGGTTCCTACGATTTTATTGGCGCCTCAAATAACTGGTATAAAAATGAAATACGCATCATTCGAAACAAAGGTGAAATCTATTCTTACCGAGATGCACAAGGATTTCGAAAAGGTGACAATCAGAAATTAAACGTCGCAAAAATTAATGCCAGTGTATACCATTATGGCTGGGTAAAAGATCCAAGAGCGATGCAAGCAAAGCAAACATCCTTTCATAAGTTGTGGCACGATGACGAATGGATGGAGAAGAACATTGAAGACCTTGAATTTTTTCCGTACGAAGACCACATTAACGGATTGGCACGATTTAAAGGGACACACCCTGCAATTATGCAACCACGCATCAATCGTTTAAACTGGTCGTTTAAAGTGGAACCCAGTCGAAATAAAAAATCCCTCAAAAATAAATTGAAGGATTTGTTAAAATTCATTGGGATTGATACAAATTACCGCAATTACAATCAGATTCGCTGATTAAGAAATCTTGAACTTACAGTACTTGATTTTATGTCCACGAGAGGAAAATAATTTCTCGTAATACGTTTGAATGTGGAAAATCTCTCTGGTATCTTGATCTAAATCCTCAGGTAGATTCGCATACAAATCCCAGGTAGATTCTAAACATTCGTATTTATTCTCTTCAATTTGCTCTAAGGTATATTCGAACAGGATGTCGCTGTCCGTTTTCATATGAACGATTCCCCCCGGTTTTAAAATTTTCTTGTAACGGTCGATAAAGAGGGGAGAAGACAAGCGTTTTCGTGCTTTATTCGGTTGTGGATCCGAGAATGTCAACCAAATCTCATCCACTTCGTGTTCCCCAAAGTAATCGAGGATAAAGTCAATGCGTGTGCGTAAAAAGGCCACATTGGTTAAATTCGTTTCCAAGGCATCCTTTGCACCAATGTAAATGCGGTTTCCTTTTAAATCAACGCCGATGAAATTCTTTTCCGGGTATTTTCTTCCGAGTCCAACGGAGTATTCTCCTTTTCCACAACCAAGTTCTAAAATGATGGGATTGTCGTTTTTAAAGACTTCTGAACGCCAATTGCCTTGAATAGGGAAAGGTTCTCTAAAAACAGGTTCATAGACATTCGAGAATGACTTAAGGGCTTCAAATCGTAAAAGTTTATCTTTTCCCACGTGGTGTTATTTTGGATAGGTTTGAATTCTTCAAAAGAAAAACGCGAAATTATAACTTATTTTAGACTAAAGCAGTGTAGTCTCGCTTTCGCTGTATAAATTTGTCCATGCATTTTGTCGAACCCTATTTCAACTGGCGTGGAGACTACGTCGCTTCCGAGGATCCATTGTCCCCGTTTTTCGAACGCGAGTACAGTGAATTCGAGTTCACGAATAGCATTTACGACTTCTACATTCATCCGCAATGGGATTCCATTGGTTCACCAACCTTGTTTATTAAAATCCTGATGGTCGACTATGATGCGGCCTATGCGATTATTGAAATA
The DNA here is from genome assembly GCA_044240055.1 of Crocinitomicaceae bacterium. Lineage (GTDB taxonomy): Bacteria > Bacteroidota > Bacteroidia > Flavobacteriales_D > Crocinitomicaceae > UBA952. The sequence goes on from JBIIAG010000017.1 coordinate 37,855, forward strand.
ATTGGTGAATGGAACGATGCCATTGAAAACGACATCATGATCTTGAAGCGCGACATCATCGACGTGTTGATCGACCAAGGTATCAATCAGTTCATTCTCATTGGAGAAAACGTACTGAATTTCCATTATTCAGACGATTGTTACTACGAAGAATGGTTCGACGATGTCGAAGAAGGTTGGATTGCCATGGTGAACTTTCATGACCACGTTGTGCGCGAATTTGAACGCATCAATATTGATCATTACTTTGTGATGGGCGGAGAATTGGAGGACATCGAATGGCGCACGTATAAACCGCAGCACTTCTATGAAAAAGTAGAGGCGCTTGTGACCAAGCGCCTCGGGTAATTATTCTCTAAACGTGTCGAGCTTATTCAGCGCGATCTGCAATCAATTTATTCAAGAAGACAGAAGCAACGATGACCACTGCTCCGGTAATCAAGGCGTAAAGCGCCAATTGCTGGTATCCATCCGTATAGGCAATCATTCGCTCCATCGGACTCGCGTCTTTTTTCGGGCTAGCCATTCCTGCGCCTAAAATTCCTGCTACATATTGTCCATAAGCGGATGCCAAGAACCACATTCCCATCATCACACCCCATAAATGTTTCGGAGATAATTTTGTCATCAAGGATAAACCAATGGGCGATAAAAACAATTCTCCAACCGAGATCACCATGTAGGCAAAGGTGAACAATCCAAGGGATGCAAGTCCAGCGTTATCTAACAAGAATCTTGTGTAGTAAAACATGTAGAAGGAAACACTTAGGAAAATGAAGGCTAATCCAAATTTCATGAAGTAATTCGGCTCCATTTTTATCTTCGCCAACCAAATCCACATTAAACCAATAAAGACACTTAGGATAATCACGAAAAGTGAATTTGCTGAGTTATTCACTACATTGGGATCGAATTGAAGTCCGAGCATGTCCTTGGAAATTAATTTCTCTGCGTACAAGCTTAAAGATCCACCACTTTGCTCAAAGAAGGACCAAAAGATAATGGATAGGAAAATGAAAATCATCGCTCCAACTAATTTTCTATTTTGTTCCCAGTCAAGCTTGCTCATTTCATAGATCAAATAGAGTAGGGTTGCAGGACCGATGATGTACATGAAGATGTCCGTGTAGGCTGTATTCGTAATCATCGCATAGATAAATGGAATGGAGATAATTGATCCACCGTACACTAAGTATTGATTTCTTTTCGCTGTTTTCTCATCCGTTGTTACTGGTGCTTGTCCAATTGGACCAAGGTTTTTGCGAGTCAACAAGAAATTAATCAGTCCAACCAACATGAAGATTCCAGAAAGCGCAAACGCCATGTTCCATGAATACGTTTTCCCAACGTACACACAAAGTCCACCGCCGAATAAAGCACCAAGGTTGATACCAGCATAGAATAAACTAAATCCTGCATCGCGACGTGTATCTCCAGCGCGGTACAATTCTCCAACCATCGTGGAAATGTTTGGTTTGAAGAATCCTGTTCCAATGATGATTAAACAAATCCCATAAAAGAAATTTGCTTTGGCATCTAAACCGAGGATTAAACTTCCTAAAATCATTAAAATCCCGCCCCAAAGAAGCGATTTTTGAAACCCAAGGATTTTGTCTGCGAATAGTCCACCTATAAAGGTGAATGCATATACGAATGCTTGAATTGCGCCATATTTTAAATTGGCTTCTTGATCCGAAAAGAAAAGAATGTTTGTCATGAATACGACCAACATCCCACGGTTTCCATAAAAGCAGAAACGTTCCCACATTTCCGTGAAGAAAAGACTCCAAATCTGTTTTGGGTATTTTCCTTCAAAGCTTTGAATTTGTTCGAGTGTTTGCATCTTTAAATTAGGTGTTAAAATAAAAAGCCTCTGATTTCAGAGGCTTTAAAATAATTTTATTGAACGTTGTTTTCACGCATTACGCCGTTTAACCAGCGAAGCATCAAGAATAGAATAACAGCAGCGGCCATTACCAATCCAAAGTTCAAATAGAAGAAGTTTTGTTTTTCAGGAATCGTTTCCCATAAACTAGATAACATTCCAGATAATTTATTTCCAACAGAGATCGCAAGGAAGAATCCACCCATCATTAACGCGGTAATACGTGGAGGGGATAATTTAGAAACGAGCGAAAGTCCCATTGGTGATAAACAGAGTTCACCGATTGTAATGACACCGTAAGAAGCAATTAACCAGATAGATCCTGCTTTTGCAGACATTCCATTTGTTGCGAATACTGCACCAACCATTACCAATGCTGACAATGCTGTAATGACTAATCCAATCGCGATTTTTGTCGGTGTACTTGGTTCTCTTTTGCGGCGACGCATCCAACCAAAGAATCCAACGATAATTGGTGTTAATGTCACAACCCAGAATGGATTAATAGACTGATACAACTCCGTAGAATACAATTTCATGTCTTTACCTTTTGCTGGGACTTCGTCCTTCGGTAAAGTAGCAAAGTACTTACGAGAGCTTTCCAATTGAGAAATTTCACCAGACAAATCTGCTTTCGCTTTCAATTCTGCTTTTGTTATTTTCGGCATCACTTCTTCCACTTTTCTCATGGAATCAATCGTTGCTTTAAATTCACTATCAGAGGATGAAACGATGTCGTTGTTTACAACAACTTGCGCCATTCCAACACTTCCAGCGACGTTTGCAACGCCTTCTGACATTTCACGGTTCGTGTGGTCTTCTGCCCAAACTGTTAATGCATCTCCATTTTGGTGGAAAATCGCAAAGAACAAAATCACACACGCAAATACGGCAAGCAATGCTTTAATCGCACGGCTTTCTTTCGCTTCGGATTTGAAGGCTAAATAAATAAAGAAGGCAATGACTGGTAAACATCCAATAATGAAGGCATCATTTGTATCTGAACCAAGGAAGTTTCCAGGGATCATGTATCCAAGAATACCAAAAACGAACATTGGAAGAACCGTCATAGAGAAAATACGTACGGTCGACATATCTCCTTCTTGTACTGGTTTAACAACATCAACATGTTTGATGTGCTTCGTTCCTAAAATGAAAATAGCGACACCGATCAACATTCCAACTCCTGCAGCTGCGAATGCATGTCCCCAACCGTAGTTGATGCGCATGTATGCTGCAACGAAGTTACAGATGAAGGCTCCTATGTTAATTCCCATGTAGAAAATGTTGTAACCAGCATCTTTTTTATCCTTCATGTCATCTGAACTGTATAGATTACCAACAAGGGTAGAGATGTTTGGTTTAAAGAATCCATTTCCAAGGATAATCAACATCAATGCTACGTAAAACGATGTTTCGTTGTGAATCGATAAGCAGAAATATCCGGCAGACATCATGAGTCCACCCATAATGATGGAGCGACGGTATCCTAAAATACGATCGGCTAAAAGTCCACCAATAAACGGTGTTAAATACACTAATCCTAAATACGTTCCGTAGATGTCAGATTTTTTCCCGGCATCGAATCCCATTCCGCCATTGTTCCATCCATCAATCATATAAAGGGAGAAAATCCCAAGCATCAAGTAGTAGCCAAAGCGCTCCCACATTTCTGTTCCGAACAAGTACCAAAGTCCTGTTGGATGTCCTTTTTGTGCATTATTTTCCATAAAAATAGTTTAGTTTACCTGCCGAATATAGTAAAAATTCATGGTTCACGTTCATTTTTTAAGAATGCAAACTTGATTTTTCCACTTCAATTGAACAAGAATGAAATATCTTTGCGCAAAAAAAAGTCATGGTAAATTGGTTGGAGCGGACTGAATTATTGTTTTCTGAAGAACAAATGAATCGACTGAAACAAGCGCATGTGTTGATTGTTGGACTCGGTGGAATCGGTTCTTTTGCCGGAGAGTTTATCGCACGAGCAGGAATTGGAAAGATGACCATCATCGATGGGGATGTCTTTGATCCAACAAATAAAAACCGACAGTTGACGGCTTTAGATAGTACAATCGGCATCAATAAAGCCGTTGTTCTCGCAGAACGCATTAGAGACATCAATCCAGACATACACTTAAACATCGTCGAAGAGTTTGTGCTGCCGGACCGTGTATGGGAATTGTTGGACGAACATCAACCTGACTACGTCATGGATTGCATTGACTCCGTTACGCCAAAATTGGAATGGCTGATTGCCTGCAAACGCAAAAAAGTAAAAATCATCAGTCACATGGGTGCAGGAGGAAAAACCGACACGAGTCAGATTAAAGTGACAAATATTCAACATGTATCGGGATGTAAACTCGGTTCGCACATGAAAAAGCGCTTGAAACGTAAAAACATTTCCTACCGTGGCATCAAAGCTGTTTATTCAACTGAAATCCAACAAAAGGGTTCCCTTAAAATGACCAACGGAACCAATTTTAAGAAGTCGTTTTATGGGACAATTTCCTACATGCCGGCTTTATTTGGACTCGTTGGAGCAGCAGAAGTGATTCAGTTTCTCGCAAATAATACGGAGGAAAACGCCTGATTCTCATCTATTTTGCGTACTTTTCCTTCGCTAAAACAATTAATTCATTCAACAACATGAAAAAAACTACCCTATTTATTGCATCTGTATTATTGTGCAGCACATCGTTTGCGCAAATATTTTCAGATAATTTTGACTCGTATACCGTTGGATCCTATTTAGGTCCACAATCCACAACTTGGTCAACTTGGAGTGGGACGGAAGGGAACGCAGAAGATGCGACAATCACAAATAACAACGCGAATTCAGCGCCTCATTCAATTTACCTTTCCTCGGCAGCTGCTTCTGGTGGCCCTCAAGATGTGGTGTTGAAATTTGGACAATTATATAACAGTGGAATTTTTACCCTTCAATCGGACTTTTACGTGAATGCTGGTAAAAATGCTTACTTCAATATTCAAGGTGCATTGGCTATTGGCCAA
>JBIIAG010000018.1:0-40662 GCA_044240055.1 Crocinitomicaceae bacterium
AAGAAGCGAAAGCATTATTAGATGCATTTGGATTTCCATTTATTAAAAAATAAGAAGAAATGGCAAAGGAATCAATGAAAGCGCGTGAGCGCAAAAGAGAAAGGTTAGTTGCTCGATACGAAAAGAAGCGTGCTGAATTAACGAAAGTATTGAAATCTACAGATTCGTCTGAGGAAATTCAATCAGCTAAGTGGGATGCAATGATGCAATTGCAAAAATTACCTGCTAACTCTTCCAAAATCAGAATGCACAATCGTTGTGGATTAACTGGTCGTCCAAGAGGGTATATGCGTCAATTCGGTATCTCAAGGGTAACTTTTAGAGAAATGGCTTTGGCCGGAAAAATCCCAGGAGTTAAAAAGGGAAGTTGGTAATTAAAGAAAAAATACAGAAGAAATGAATACAGATCCGATAGCAGATTTTCTCACACGCATCCGTAATGCGAGTGCTGCAGGTTTGAAAATGGTGGAAATTCCTGGATCAAACATTAAACGTGCAATGGCGCAAATATTGTTTGACCAAGGGTATATCCTCAACTACAAATTTGAAGATGATAACAAGCAAGGAACGATTAAAATTGCATTGAAATACAATCAATCTACTCGTGTTCCTGCCATCACAAAATTACAACGAGCTTCTCGTCCAGGATTACGTAAGTACAGTGGATCAGTTGAAATGCCACGTGTATTGAATGGTTTAGGTATTGCAATTGTCTCAACTTCGAAAGGAGTAATTACAGACAAAGAAGCACGTAAATTGAATGTAGGTGGAGAAGTCCTTTGTTACGTTTATTAAAAATTTAAGAAATGTCAAGAATTGGAAAAGCACCGGTAACTATCCCAAGTGGCGTTGAAGTCACTTTCAAGGATGCAGTTATTACGGTTAAGGGGAAAAAAGGTGAATTAACACAAGCTATTGATACTTGTGTAGGTGTTACCATTGAAGACAATGTGATTACGTTCTCACGTCAGTCAGATGCACCACACGATCGCTCTAAACATGGTTTATACCGTGCTTTAGTATTTAACATGATCGCTGGAGTATCTGAAGGATGGAAAAAAGAAATGGAAATCATCGGAGTTGGATACCGCGCTAACGCAACTGGTCAACAATTAGATCTAGCTTTAGGTTTCTCTCACTCTATCATTATGGAAATTCCTAATGAAGTGAAAGTTACAACAACAACTGAAAAAGGTAAGGCTCCTGTTGTTTCACTTGAATCATTTGACAAGCAATTGTTAGGTCAAGTAGCAGCTAAGATTCGTTCGTTTAGAAAACCTGAACCTTACAAAGGAAAAGGTATTCGTTTCGTTGGTGAAGAAATTCGTAGAAAAGCTGGTAAATCAGCAGGTAAAAAATAATAGGTAGATTATGGCACTAAATAAAGTATTAAGAAGAGCTAAGATTAAACGAAGAATTCGTAAGAAAGTTTTCGGAACTACAGCGATTCCAAGATTAACAGTTTTTAGAAGCAACAAGCAAATTTATGCTCAGTTGGTTGATGATATCTCTGGGAAAACTTTGGCTTCAGCTGGTTCTTTGAAAATGGAAGATGCTCAAAAAACTAACAAGGTAAACCAAGCCTCAATTGTAGGTAAAAAAATTGCCGAAGTAGCTGCGCAAGCAGGAATTGAGAAGGTGGTGTTTGACCGTAACGGTTACTTGTACCATGGTAGAATTAAATCTTTAGCTGATTCTGCTAGAGAAGGAGGACTTAAATTTTAATAAGAAATGGCAACTCAAACAATAAATAGAGTAAAATCAGCAGATATCGAGTTAAAAGATAAATTGGTAGCTGTTAACCGTGTAACGAAAGTTACTAAAGGTGGACGTACATTCAGTTTTTCAGCAATCGTTGTTGTTGGTGATGAACACGGCGTTGTTGGTCATGGACTTGGAAAAGCAAAAGAGGTAACAGAAGCGATTACAAAAGGAATCGATGATGCTAAAAAGAACTTAATTAAAGTTCCTATCCTTAGAGGAACTGTTCCTCATGCTCAAAAAGGTAAATTTGGTGGTGCAGAAGTATTTTTGAAACCTGCAACTGAAGGTACTGGAGTTATCGCCGGTGGTGCGATGCGTGCAGTATTGGAAAGTGTTGGTATTCACAATGTACTTGCGAAATCACAAGGTTCTTCTAACCCACACAACGTTGTTAAGGCAACGATAGATGCACTAGCACACATGCGTGATGCTGTTGCCGTTGCTCGTCAAAGAGGAATTTCACTAGATAAAGTATTCAACGGTTAATCTTTAGGAAATGGACACGATTAAAATAAAACAAGTAAGAAGTGCAATTAAACGTCCAGCTGATCAAAAAGCAACGATTAAGGCGCTAGGATTTCGCCGCTTGAACCAAGTTGTAGAAAAAGTGGCAACTCCTCAAATTATGGGAATGGTGAATAAGGTGAAACACCTCATTCAAGTAGTGGATTAATATTCAGACGAAGAAAAATGGAATTACATAAACTAACACCTGCTTCAGGTTCAGTAAAAAAAGTTAAACGTATCGCTCGTGGACAGGGTTCTGGTCATGGAGGAACGGCAACACGTGGACACAAAGGAGCAAAGTCTCGTTCAGGTTACAAAACTAAAATTGGTTTTGAAGGTGGACAAATGCCTTTGCAACGTCGTGTTCCTAAATTCGGTTTCAAAAACATTAACCGAGTAGAGTATAAAGCAATTAATTTGGATATTATCGAGAATTTAGCAACTGTTAAAGGTATCGTTGAAATTACTCCAGAGGTGTTAAAGGCTAATGGTCTACTATCTAACAATGAGCTAGTTAAAGTTCTTGGTAGAGGTGAGTTAAAATCGAAAGTAAGCATCTCCGCTAATGGGTTTTCAACAACTGCTGTTGCAGCAATTGAAGCTCAAGGTGGTACATGTAACAAAATCTAACTATCTTTGCACGCTGTTAAATGAAACGATTTATACAAAATATTCAAAACATTTGGAAGGTTGAAGAACTACGTAAGCGTATTCTCTTGACCTTGGGACTGATACTTGTTTACAGAATCGGGTCATTTGTCATCATTCCTGGTGTCAACTACGAGGCTTTAACAACTAAAACAAGCGATCAAAACTTGTTGGAAACATTGTTATCAGTGTTCTCTGGTGGTGGATTTACCCATGCGTCAATCATGGCCCTAGGTATCATGCCATACATCAGTGCTTCAATCATTATGCAATTGCTAGGAATGGCTGTTCCAGCTGTTCAAAAAATGCAGAATGAGGGTGAGTCAGGAAGAAAACAAATTAATAATTACACAAGAATTCTTACGATTGTTATTTGTGCTCTTCAAGCTCCAAGTTATTTATCCCTGTATGTGGATCAAAAACAAGCAATGCCTGCAGATGCCTCTACTTTTTGGTGGACTCAGACAATCCTTATTTTAATTGCAGGATCTATGTTTGCTGTCTGGTTAGGAGAACGAATTACAGAAAAAGGTATTGGTAACGGTGTTTCGTTATTGATTACTGTAGGAATCCTCTCGAGATTACCAGGTGCATTCTTTGCAGAATTTGGTAAGTCAGTAGAAGCAGGTAACCTTATTCGATTAGTGCTAGAAGTAGTCTTCTTTATGCTGATCATTCTTGTTACTATCTTAATTGTACAAGGAGTAAGACGGATCCCATTAAATACGGCGAAACGAATTGCTGGTGCGCGTGATGTTGAAGAAATGAACGGTGCTAGAAATTACTTACCTATTAAAGTGAACGCAAGTGGTGTAATGCCAATCATTTTTGCTCAAGCAATCATGACCATTCCTATGATGATTTACTCTAGTGCTACAGGTGGAAAAGGTGAAGGGAATTTTCTTCAACAAACCCTTGGAGATCCGTACGGGTTTAGTTACAACCTTTTGCTTTGTATATTAATCATTGTCTTCACGTACTTCTATACAGCGATTATGATTAATCCAAGTAAGATTGCTGATGATTTGAAAAAAAGTGGTGGATTTGTTCCAGGTGTACGTCCAGGTGAAGAAACATCGGAGCACATCGATACAGTTGTATCCAGAATTACTTTCCCAGGCTCATTATTCTTAGCCTTAATTGCAGTTCTTCCAGCTATCGCGAAACTTGCAGGGGTTAACGACGGATTTGCAATGTTCTTCGGAGGCACATCCATTCTAATCATGGTTGGGGTTGTATTGGATACATTGCAGCAAATTGAAACGTATCAGTTAAATAGAAATATGGATAGCCTTATGGACGGAACAAGAGTTAGAGGTCGTAGAGGTGCAAACGAATTTTCCGGAATGTAATATTATGGCTAAACAATCATCAATAGAACAAGATGGAACAATTCTCGAGGCATTGCCAAATGCAATGTTTAGAGTAGAGTTAGAAAATGGGCACGTCATTACCGCTCACATTTCCGGAAAAATGAGAATGTTTTATATAAAAATTCTTCCTGGGGATCGTGTTAAAGTAGAAATGTCTCCGTATGATTTATCAAAGGGAAGAATATCATTTAGATACAAATAATAAATTCAAGAAATGAAAGTCAGAGCATCAGTAAAAAAGAGAACTGCAGATTGCAAGATTGTTAAACGTAAAGGTAGAGTTTACGTAATTAACAAAAAGAATCCGAAATTAAAACAACGTCAAGGTTAATTAGTAGAATATGGCACGTATTGCAGGTATAGATTTACCAAAAAACAAAAGAGGAGTAATCGGACTAACGTACATCTACGGAATTGGTAGAAGTACTTCCCAAAAAATCCTTCAGGATAATAGCATCGATGAGAACATCAAAGTTCAAGATTGGAACGATGATCAACTTTCTGCTATTAGAAATGCGATTAATGAAATCAAAACAGAAGGACAATTACGTTCTGAAGTTCAGTTAAACATTAAACGTCTTATGGATATCGGTTGCACACGCGGTATTCGTCACAGAGCCGGGTTGCCATTACGTGGTCAACGTACGAAAAACAACTCTAGAACGAGAAAAGGTAAGAGAAAAACAGTTGCAAACAAGAAAAAAGCAACTAAATAATAAATAGGTATCATGGCAAAAACGAATCAAAAAAAGAAGAAGAACGTTAAAGTTGATGCTGCAGGTGAAGCACATATCCAAGCGAGCTTCAACAATGTAATCATCTCTTTGACGAACAACGCTGGACAAGTGATCTCTTGGTCATCTGCTGGTAAAATGGGCTTCAAAGGTTCTAAAAAGAACACTCCATATGCTGCGCAAATCGCAGGTGAGGATGCATCTAAGGAAGCTCACGACTTCGGACTACGTAGAGTGAAAGTTTATGTGAAAGGCCCTGGAGCAGGACGTGAGTCAGCTATCCGTGCAATCCATAATTCTGGTATTGAAGTAACAGAAATCGTTGACGTTACTCCACTTCCACACAATGGTTGTAGACCACCAAAAAGAAGAAGAGTATAATACAATTATAAACCAATACGGGAAGAAAATCATCGAAGGAATGCCTTAATTCATGATTCCCGTTTAAACAAAAACAGAAATGGCAAGATACACAGGTCCTAAATCCAAAATTGCGCGTCGTTTTCGCGATCCAATTTTTGGCCCAGACAAATCATTGGACAGAAGAAATTACGGTCCAGGTCAACACGGCCCATCTAAAAGAAGAGGTGGCAAACAATCTGAATACGCAATTCAGTTAGGTGAAAAACAAAAAGCAAAATACACGTACGGAATTCTTGAGCGTCAATTTGCTAATATGTTTGACAAAGCCTCGCGAATGAAAGGTATTACCGGTGAAAACTTACTTCAATTATGTGAAGCTCGTTTAGATAACATGGTATATCGTTTTGGAATTTCCCCTACTCGTCGTGGTGCACGTCAGTTAGTAAGTCACAAACACATCACTGTTAATGGTGAAGTCGTTAACATTCCATCTTATACAGTGCGTCCTGGTGATGTAGTTAGTGTGAGAGAGAAATCAAAGTCTTTAGAGGCTATTAATGACTCATTAACTTCTAGTAATAAAAAATACGATTGGTTAGATTGGAATAATTCCTCAATGTCAGGAAAAGTACTAAGCTTACCGGCTCGTGAAATGATCCCTGAGAACATTAAAGAGCAGTTGATCGTCGAATTATATTCTAAATAAACCTAAGCGATAGAAAATGGCAATATTGGATTTTCAAAAACCAGATAAGGTTATCATGCTCAACTCCGATGAATTCAACGGAGAGTTCGAATTTCGTCCACTTGAACCTGGATACGGAATCACTGTAGGTAACTCCTTAAGAAGAATTCTACTTTCTTCGCTTGAAGGATTTGCAATTTCTTCTATTAAAATTCAGGGTGCAGACCACGAATTTTCTACGTTGAAAGGTGTGGTTGAGGATATCACTGAAATCGTATTGAACTTGAAACAAGTTCGTTTCAAACGTCAAATTGATGGTACAGATTCTGAAACCGTTATCGTTTCAGTTGGTGGACAAAACCAATTAACAGCTGGAGACATCGGTAAATTTACAAGCGCATTCCAAGTTTTGAATCCTGATTTAGTGATTTGTAACATGGAAACGTCTGTGAAAATTGAAATGGAATTGACCATCATTAAAGGTCGCGGTTATGTTCCCGCTGAGGAAAACAAAACAGCAAACGCTTCATTTGGAACAATCTCCATTGATTCAATTTTTACTCCAATCGTTAATGTTCAATACACAATAGAAAACTATCGTGTAGAACAAAAAACAGATTACGAAAAATTGGTTTTTAACATCAAAACTGATGGTTCGATTCACCCTAAGGAAGCATTGAAAGAAGCTGCTAAGATTTTAATTCATCACTTTATGTTGTTCTCTGATGAGCGCATTACATTGGATAGTGAAATTAAAGCTGAATCAGAAGAATTCGATGAAACTTCACTTCACATGCGTCAGTTATTGAAAACAAAATTGGTTGATATGGATTTATCCGTACGTGCCTTGAACTGTTTGAAAGCTGCAGATGTTGAAACATTAGGAGACCTTGTTTCTTATGCGAAATCTGACTTGTTAAAATTCAGAAACTTCGGTAAGAAATCATTAACTGAATTAGAAGATTTAGTTGATAACAAAGGATTAACTTTCGGGATGAATGTTGCGAAATATAAATTAGACAAAGATTAGAAATTTTAGTCATGAGACACGGAAATAAAATAAATCACTTAGGAAGAAAAACAAGCCACCGCAAAGCAATGCTTCAAAATATGGCTTGTTCATTAATCGAACACAAGCGTATTAACACTACAATCGCTAAAGCAAAAACGTTACGCGTTTTTGTAGAACCGATTTTAACGAAAGCAAAAACAGATTCGACTCACTCTCGTCGTGTTGTATTCTCTTACCTTCAAAATAAAGAAATGGTAACTGAATTATTCCGTGAAGTAGCACCGAAAATTGCTAATCGTGCTGGTGGATATACACGAATCATTCGTACTGGATACCGTTTAGGTGACAACGCAGAAATGTGTATGATCGAATTGGTTGACTACAACGAATTATACAACAATGATAGCGCTAAGAAAACAACACGTCGTTCTCGTCGTGGTGGTGCTAAAAAAGAAGGTGATGTAGCTGTTGAAGCAATAGAATCAACTGAAGTTATTGCAGAAGATGCAGTTGTTGTAGAAAATGTTGCTGAAACAACAGAAGAGATTGTTGCTGAAGAAGCATCTCCAGTTGAAGAGGCTGTTGTTGAAGAAACGACTGAAGAGTCTGCTCCGGAAGCAACTTCTGAGGAAGCACCAGCTGCTGACGAAACAGAAAACAACGAAGAAAAAGCATAAATTGACATTTTGTTAATAAAAAAAGGCGGATTTTATCCGCCTTTTTTTGTTTTAGGTGAGCTCGTTTGACCTAGAGTTTCTAATTTTGACTAAAATTAATTCATGCAACAAAATCAACCAGCAATTTTAGTACTCGAAGATGGTACCGTATTCGAAGGAATCGCTATTGGGAAAATAGGAACAACAGGAGGAGAAATCGCCTTTAACACTGGTATGACCGGATATCAAGAGGTTTTTACAGATCCTTCGTATGTTGGACAATTACTCATTATGACCACCGCACATATTGGAAATTATGGTGTGCACGAAAAGGAGATTGAATCTGATTCGATCAAAATTGCCGGACTTGTAACAAAAAAGTTTTCAAACGGTTATTCGAGAACATCAGCCAATGAATCACTCCAAGAATTAATGGAACGAAATGGAACCGTAGGTATTTCAGATATCGATACCCGCGCTTTAGTTCGGCATATCCGTAATAAAGGTGCAATGAACGCCATTATTTCATCAGAAGAACTTGATCTCAACGTTCTTAAACAAAAATTAGCTGAAATCCCTTCTATGGAAGGATTAGAATTATCCTCAAGCGTTTCAACAACGGAAGCATTTGAAGTAAAACCAGAAAAACCTAGTAACCGTGTTTCATTGATTGACTTTGGAGTGAAGAAAAATATCATTCGTTGCCTCGTAGACAGAGGTTGCCATGTGAAAGTTTTTCCTCTTAACTCAACGAAAGAAGAAATGGACTCATTCCAACCAGATGGTTACATGCTATCAAATGGTCCCGGTGATCCATCTGTAATGAAAAATTCAATATTACTCGTGAAAGAACTAGCAGACTCTGGTAAACCCGTTTTCGGTATCTGCCTCGGACATCAAATACTAGGCCTTAGCCAAGGACTAAAAACAGAGAAAATGTTCAACGGACACCGCGGAATTAATCATCCAATTAAGAACCTGAAAACAGGTAAAGGAGAAATCACAAGTCAAAACCACGGCTTTGTTATCTCTAAAGAAAGTATTGAAGCCCAAGATAACGTAATGGTTACACACGTACATTTAAATGATCAAACGATCGCTGGGATTGAATTAAAAAACAAACCAGTTTTCTCTGTTCAATATCACCCGGAAGCATCTGCAGGACCACATGATTCACGTTACTTATTCGATCAATTTATTGATAACATGAACCAATTTAAATCATAACATGAGCTACATAACTGATATTCACGCAAGACAAATTTTAGATTCACGCGGAAACCCAACAATCGAAGTTGATGTATTTACTAGTAATGGCATACTAGGACGCGCAGCGGTGCCTTCTGGTGCATCTACGGGAATTCATGAGGTAGTGGAGCTTCGTGACGGAGATAAGTCGCGTTACCTTGGGAAAGGCGTGTTAAAAGCAGTGGAAAATGTTAATACGCTCATTAACGAAGCACTACAAGGTGAAGATGTTTTTGATCAAAAAAGATTGGATCGTATCATGATTGATCTTGATGGTACGACAAATAAATCCAAACTAGGTGCCAATGCTATTTTAGGTACATCTCTTGCAATTGCTCGTGCAGCCGCTCAAGAAGCTGGAATGAGTTTGTACCAATATATTGGTGGAGTCGGTGCAGTGACCATGCCCGTCCCAATGATGAATATTCTAAATGGTGGTTCACATGCCGATAACCTAATTGACATCCAAGAATTTATGGTGATGCCTTTTGGTGCGAGTTCTTTTTCAGAAGGTCTTCGTTGGGGAACGGAAGTTTTTCATCATTTAAAAAGCGTTCTAAAGGAAAAAGGAATGTCAACGAATGTAGGAGATGAAGGTGGATTTGCTCCAAGCTTAGGTTCCAATGAAGAAGCAATTCAAGTGGTAATTGAAGCTATTAAAAAAGCTGGCTTTACTCCAGGTGTTGATATGCACATCGCATTAGATGCTGCAGCCTCTGAATTTTATAACGTTGACAAGGAAATTTACCATTTTGAATCAACAGGTATGGACATGACGTCTGAACAAATGGTTGATTATTGGGTTGATTGGTGTGAAAAATACCCTATCATTTCCATTGAGGATGGATTAGCTGAAGACGATTGGAAAGGATGGAAACGTGCAACCGAAAAGTTAGGTCACAAAATTCAGTTAGTTGGTGATGATTTATTTGTTACAAATACACAACGACTATCCCGCGGAATTGATGAAGGAATTGCGAATTCCATTTTAATTAAAGTGAATCAAATTGGTACGTTAACCGAAACAATTGAAGCTGTTCAGATGGCGACGAGAAATGGTTATACATCTGTCATGAGTCATAGAAGCGGTGAAACAGAAGATAACACAATTGCCGATTTAGCTGTTGCACTGAATACAGGTCAAATCAAAACTGGTTCAGCATCAAGAAGCGACCGTATGTCAAAATACAATCAACTATTACGCATTGAAGAAGAATTAGGGGATACTTCCGTTTATATTGGGAAGAACTTTAAATTTTTAAAATAACATTGGAACATCGTTTTAATCTTCGTGTTTACGCATTGATTATCGATGAAAACAAGCGCATTCTAGTGTCGGATGAATACCGATTTGGGCACTTTTTTACAAAATTCCCTGGCGGTGGCGTAGAAGCAAATGAAGGTGTTTTAGCCGCGTTGAAAAGAGAATTACAAGAGGAGTTATCAGCCGAAGTGTTGAGCTCCTCTTTTTTTTATTTCAATGATTTTGAACAAGTCTCTGCTTTCGATCCAACACAAAGTCTTGTTGCCTTTTATTACCTGGTTCAACTAAAAGAACCTGAACGCTTAGGAACCAAGGCATACCCTACTCCATTTATTGAAGAAACAGAAAAACAAAGATGGATTGACATTAACGAATTACACGAAACAGATCTTACCTTCCCGATAGATCAATTGGTTTTAAGAAAATTGAAGGAAATGCTTATTTCTTGAAATTAGAAGCGACAACAAGGTCTTTTGTTCCATGTGTCCAAGAATAAAATCCTTCACCGGACTTCACTCCTTTTTTACCCGCGGTTACCATATTTACCAATAATGGACATGGCGCATATTTTGGATTTCCAAAGCCATCATGCAATACTTCCAAAATAGCTAAACAAACATCCAAACCAATAAAATCCGCTAATTGTAATGGACCCATTGGATGAGCCATTCCTAATTTCATAACCGTATCGATTTCTTCCACTCCCGCTACTCCCTCAAACAAGGTGTAGATTGCTTCGTTAATCATCGGCATCAAGATGCGATTGGCAACAAATCCAGGATAGTCATTTACTTCAACTGGAACTTTCTTTAATTGACGTGAAGTTTCCATAATAAGGTTGGTTACCTCATCCGAAGTTGAATATCCACGAATAATCTCTACCAATTTCATTACTGGAACCGGATTCATAAAGTGCATTCCAATCACCTTGTCAGCTCTATTAGTAACAGCCGCAATTTTCGTAATAGAAATAGATGACGTATTTGTTGCTAAAATAACCTCCGGCGAAGTCAGTTCATCTAATTCTTTGAATATTTTCAACTTTAAATCAATGTTTTCAGTAGCCGCTTCTACGACCAATTCAACACCTTTCACCCCTTCGGCAATGCTCGTAAAGGTTTTTAAATTATTCAATGTTGCTTCTTTTTCAGCCGAAGTAATGGCTTCTTTAGCTACTTGACGATCCAGGTTTTTTTCAATGGTTGCAATAGCTTTATCTAATGCCGATTGAGACACATCAATTAAATGTACCTGATGATTGAATTGAGCAAAAACGTGCGCAATACCATTTCCCATTGTACCAGCACCAATAACAGCAACATTTTTCATTGAATAATTTTTTAGCAAAGATAGTAAGTTCAAGTGGAGATAAGTTTATTTCAGCTAATTTGATGAAAAATTCTTTTGAATTTAATTCGAACCGTGAAAAGTCAATAAGCCGCTTTTACATTCAATGGATCAACTCCGCTTTTCGATAAGAAATAAGGTCAGGATTTTTAGGGCCAATAGAGTAGATATTATTTACTATTTTTGAAGTGAAATCTTGCTTTTTAGTGCATTCAAATACTTACTTAACCTATATTTTTTGAGTTTTTTTGCGAAATACAAAAATTACGTAATCACATTTGGGACTGAAATTTTCATACTTTTTTTGAGTTTTGTCATTTTCAGAGTCGCCAATGAGCGCATGACGGATATTTCTTTTAGTGAATATACATTGTCACGAAGAAATATCTCTTTTTTGCAGCCATTATTGATGATTGGATTAGGTGTCGCTGTTCCTCGATATGTGAGTATTTACCCAAAGAGAGACTCGTTTCTGCCTGCAAGTTTAATCTTAATGACCCTAGTAAGTTTATTGTTTTTAATCGGAATGACAGTTGGAAGTAGTTTTTTTTCCAAGCTGTTTTTTGGAGAGGTGAAATACCAATCATACATCGTGCCTTTGTGCATCTTATTAATCGGCTATGGATTTCATGCCATCCTTTATGGCTATTTACGAGGCAAAAAAGAAGTTTATTTTTCCAATTTGATTCAATTAGTGAATATCGGTTTGTTGCCAATATCCGTTTTACTCTTTACTCAAAATGTTCAACAACTCCTATGGATTAATGGTGCATTTCTATTGATTAGTTGTTTGATTTTTGGAATGTGTGTTTTTAGAAAGCGGCAAATTAATACGGATTATCAATCATTACTGGAAGACGCAAAACTCATGTTGAAATTTGGACTCCCAAGAATCCTAGGTGACTTTGCATTATTAGCCATGTTAACTTTCCCAACATACATCGTGCTTTCCTTACAAAAAAATGTTGTGGCCGGTGGGGATGTCGCCTATTCCATTACACTTTTAAATTTACTTGGCGCAGCTTTTGGGCCATTGAGTTTGGTGCTTTTACCTGAAATCGGTGGCTTTCTTGCAGATAAACGATTTGATTTAATTAAAAAACGATTTTATGTTTTCGTTTTTTCAAGTCTCCTACTAACACTTATTGGTTACCTCACATTTTACTTTTTCCATGAATTTATTTTAAACCTGCTTCTTGGGGAAAATCACCGCGGTGAAATTTTCGAGATCGCCAAAATTATTCTACTTGGCAGTTTCGGATATGTACTATACATTATCTTGCGTAGTTTTTTGGATGCCATTCATGTCAAAGCAAAAAACGCAACAAACCTAATGATCGCTCTTGCAATCTATCTTTTGATGGTTATTTATGGCTCCTCCATGAACGTTGATTTAAGCACATACATCTATTATTTTGTGATTGCCTTGAATGTGTTAGGATTACTTACATTTGTAAAGACTTACCAGACTATTAACAACTTAAAATGATCATTTTAGTTTCTCTCTTCTTGGTATCAATTATGATTTGCTGGATTCAATATAAAATCTGGAAAGTCGAACCCAACATTGTTTTTCCAATTTTCACCACTATTTTCTATTTCTGGTCCCTAGCAGGAAGTTGGTTGTTCAGTTTTGATCACTTAACTCATTTTGGCAAAAGAATTGGACTTCAATATTACTACTTACTAGAAAAAATGTTTTACGTCCATTTCGACAAGGTTTACCTACAAGCAATCTGGATGTATGGTATTTTCATTATGGTCTTTCAGCTTTTCATCTACGCCGGTATTAAACGAATTAAAAAAATGCCAACTAATGCGCAGTTGAATGATCCAATTAACCTTCGTCCAACTGCATTCATTCTCGTTGCCCTTCTTTTTCTTTTCGTTTCAGTTTGGATAGTGAAAGACATTATAATTTATTCACTCCTTCTCCACGAATCTGTTTACCTAAATATCCGTTCAGCTGCAATTAACAATTATACCATTCATCAATACGCTTGTTGGATCATGATTGTTAGTCTTTTCGTAT
This sequence comes from Crocinitomicaceae bacterium, assembly GCA_044240055.1. Classification (GTDB taxonomy): domain Bacteria; phylum Bacteroidota; class Bacteroidia; order Flavobacteriales_D; family Crocinitomicaceae; genus UBA952. The sequence goes on from JBIIAG010000018.1 coordinate 13,634, forward strand.
ATGTTGGATTATTTTTAAAACAGAAAGATACCAGTATCATGGTGAAAAAACCAGGTGTTTTATTTTGGACGGTCTTTGTTATCTGCAACTTGTATTTAGTCATGATAGGTTCTCGACATGAAGTTTTTTTTGGTGGAATCGTCGTACTTATATTAATGTCCTATCCGTTTAGAAGAATCCAAGAGTCCAAAAAATTGTACATTTCCGTTTTATCGATTTGGATTCTTATTTTGATGTTAAATGATCCTATTCGAAGTTTAATGCCCGTGATTTCAAATTCAACAGGTTTAACCTCGCTCCTTTCGAGTGAAGAAAATAAGAACGAAGCCTATTTTTTTTCAAATGATCGAACATTTATCGCTCACAAATCCTCGAAAATATCATCAAAAATAATTGAAGCGAATGCCTTAAAAGACACCACACTTTATCTTAAAAAAGATACGGTGACCATGAATAAAAATAGCTTAATTAATCAATTGAATAAACATCCAGACTACATCATTGTTGATCACAAAAAATTAAAAATACCCAATAGTCATATTTCCATGGTTTATCAAAATAATTCGCTTTTCACAAAATTATTTCGAACTGTGACTAACCTAATTTTTAGCAATGAAATGTTTGCTGGGCACTTTTCGATGTATGGTGTTTTATCCAAACAGGTAAAGCCCCAAATTGGATTCAGTTTTAAAAATTTACTATATTCCTTCATTCCATCCACTCTTGTAAAGAAACGACCCATCGATTCGTATACATTCTATTCACAAGAAATGGGATTCACAACCGGACAAGGATTTACGATTAATTACATTACAGCTTGGTACTTGAATTTCTACTATTTCGGATTGATTCTTGGCCCCCTTTTTCTATCCGTCCTTTTACTACTTCCGTTTTATTTTTCCACAAAATTAAAGCAGAATTTATTTCAACTATTCGCGATTATTGCCTTATGTGGAATAACGGGATTTGCAGCAATGATGGTGCGATCAGGACCTGAATCCTTTAAAGCGCTCGTATACGAAAGTATCCTGATTCCTATTTTCATCGTTTATGCCTCTATTACTTTCGACAAAGCATTGAACTATTTAAAGGGGATTTATGGAAAATAGAAGATTGAAAATCATTCATGTCATACCATTTCATCCTGCTCCGTCTTCCTTCATTTTTGCAAAAAGACAAGTAGAAGATTTATCTGAATTAGGCCACATTAATGAAGTGTTCTATTTCAATACATCCTTTTCCTTACTCGGTTTTTATCGGCAATTAATGAGTCTAATAAAATTAGTGAAACGTTTCAATCCTGATGTAATTCATGCTCATTATGGCACTATCAATGCTTTTTTTGCCTCATTTATCAAAACCGTTCCACTTGTTGTTTCCTTTCATGGAAGTGATTTAAATTATACAAAGGACGTGAATTGGTTTCGAGAAAAACTCGGAAAACGCTTAAGTCGTATTGCCGCTAAACGTGCGCAACAAATCATTTGTGTTAGTCAACTGTTACAAGCCAAATTACCCCTGGGAAAAGAAAAATCAAGCGTCATCCCATCAGGCGTGAATACAGAGAAGTTTAAAAAACTAGATCGATCAGATTGTAAAAATGCATTGAAGTTGAGTAATTCCAAAAACTATTTATTCTTTAATGCAAATAATCCTATTGTCAAACGTCTTGACATTGCACTTGAAACAGTTGAATTATTGAAGGATTTACAGGTGGAACTGCTCACATTAAATGGCGAAATTGATCCCTCGGAAATTCCAGTTTATTTAAATGCATCGGTAGCGGTATTATTATGCTCTGATAGTGAAGGTAGTCCAATGGTCATTAAAGAAGCGATGGCATGTGGCTTACCTATTGTTTCGACAGATGTGGGTGATGTCAAATCGTCTATTGCTCATGTAGAAAATTGTTTTATTATTGCGCAAAATCCCGCTTTAATTGCAGAAAAAATACGATCCATAATTGCGTCGCAAATGGAACAAACAAATGGTTTAGAACAAATAAAAAAACTCGGTTTAGATCATCTAAGTGTGGTGAAAAAAGTTGAAGCAATCTATTATTCAGCCATCCAAAACGTTGATAAATGGAATTAATAAAGAACAAACTAAGCGTTGCCCTTTCATACCAACTTTCTCTTGGTTTGATCGCCTTATTTATTGCTTTAATTCCAAAAATGGTTGTGCTTGGATTTATACTCATGTTCTTTAGTGTCATTTTTGGAATAAAAAATAAACAAGTTAAATTTCAGGTCGATTACGTCTTACTCTCCTTCACCTTACTCTACCTCACTTATCTAATCGGATGTATTTTTACGGACAATCCCGATGCTGCAGGAAAGTATTTAGAATATAAATTGTCCTTTATCTTGGTTCCCATTTTGTTTAGTTTTCGTCCAAAGTTTAATGTGAATCTATCCTTTCCTATTAGCGGTTTATCACTCGGAATTATCGCTTCCTCCCTCTTGGGAATACTGAAAGCGATTTCAATTTATTCGGAAACAAAAATTGCCTTTTCTTCCTTTACATCGAGCAACATTTGTTTAGATCACCCGACCTATTTCGCAGCCATGACTACTGTCTCCATCGCTGGCATCTGGTTCCTGCACAAAAATAAATTCGCCCATTTCACAGGGAATTGGGTGTTCATTTACTTGGCTTTTACGCTCTGCATGCTGTGCTTGAGTTATGCCATGGCAGGGATTTTATTTTTACTTTTGGTGACATCATGGATCATTTTAAGATGGATTTATACGAAAATAAATCGTTGGTTTTTCCTTAGCTTATTAGTCGTTTTTCCAATCCTACTTTTTTTTAGCGTTACTAATATTTCAGGATTCAAAGATGAAATAACGAATTCCACGGAAGCATTGAAAAGTTATGTCGCAGATCCAAGTAAATTTGTGGTAGGAAAGAATGAAGCGTTATCAGGAGATCAAGTTAGATTAGTTATGTGGACGGTTTCTGTAAAAGCTTGGTCCAAAAACCCATGGGGTGTTGGAACAGGGAATGTGGATGAATGTTTAAGTAGGGAGTTAAAACTTATAGGTCAAAATGAACTAGCGACGCTTGGAGACAATCGTGAAATTAGGTACAATCCACACAATCAATTTTTACAAATTGGACTAGAAATAGGTTTTTTAGGTCTTTTTGTCTTTCTGTTCGGAATGATGTTCGCTATTAAACGCGGAGTTTCAACCAATAATTGGTTTTTAATTTTAATCGTTTCCTGCTTACTTTTTAATAGTTTGTTTGAATCCATACTGCAACGTCAAACCGGAATTGTTTTCTTTACTTTTTGGATTTGCTTACTTTCAGTCCATACAAATCTAACACGCAAGCAAAGTGAATAGAATTTCCATTGTGATCCCCTGCAGAAACGAAGTGTTATACATCAAAGAATGTATTGCTGCAATTTATGCGAATGAACTGCCAGTTGACACTGTATTAAATGTCTTTGTCGTAGACGGAATGAGCGATGATGGAACGCGGGAAGTTGTCCGTGAATTGGAAGGAGAATTTCCGAATTTAACACTTGTGGACAATGTTAAAAAACTCACTCCATTTGCATTCAATTTGGGCATTTATCAAACGGAGGCTGATTTCATTCAAATTGTTGGTGCAAGACACATTTTAAGCTCGACTTATTTGTCTCGATGTTTACAAACACTACAACAAAACAAGGACATTTGGTGTGTTGGTGGAAAAATAGAGAACGTGGCCATAAACCAAACTGGGGAACTAATCTCTGAAGTGATGTCCTCTGCTTTTGGAATGGGATTGGGGAACTTTCGAACGTTAAAAACATCCGGTTATACGGATACAGTAACAAGTCCAATGTACCCATACGAAGTCTTTGAGAAAATCGGTTTTTTTGATGAGGACCTTATTCGAAACCAAGACGATGATTTTAACTTTCGTGTATCAAAAGCTGGCGGTAAAATCTATTACATTCACGACATTGAACTAAAGTACTATGTAAGAGCAAAGGTTTCCGGACTTCGAAAACAATTCTTTCAATATGGATACTGGAAAGTATTTGTGAACCGTAAACACGGAACCATGACAACCATTCGTCAGCTGGTCCCTCCTGCTTTTGTTGCTTACCTTTTTTGTTTACCTTTTACCTTTTTCTTTCCAAGTTGGATTCAAGTTTATGCTCTTTTACCATTCTTTATTTACCTACTTGGGATGATCTATTTTACCACAAAGCTGGTAGGATTTAAACACTTCTTTCGAACCGTATTTCTGTTTCCACTCATTCATATAAGTTATGGGACCGGATATTTATTAGGTATGATTGACTTCCTTCTTTTGAAAAAAAATCCGAGCGAAAAACAAAAAGAATTAAGTCGTTGATGACAGGTGTTTGTGCGAACCATCGCAATTTGGCATGCGCTTCGATAAACCACATATGCAATCTTGCAATCCTTTACCTTTTAGCATACGAGAACGTACTTGCTCGATTCGACTTATCCTGGTTGCGGACTGTTTCGCACCAGAAAAATGCAATAAATATCCACGCTGTCTTCCTGGCGTTAATGAATAAAAAGCTTCATTTAATTCTTTATCCGAATTAAGTTTTTGCTGAAACTCTTCCACTATTTCATATGCATCGTGAGGCTTTAGCTCAACTTTAACACCCGCTTTCTCCACTTCAATGGCTTCAAAAATATACTGCTTTATCGAAGCTTCCAACGCAATAATTTGCTGAACACTAGAAAAGCGAATTTGTCGACCAACCTGAACATTATCCGTCTGTTGGTGAAGGATTTTTTCAACATCAGACAACAAGGCGCCTTTAACAAACATGATCGCACAATATTCTTTAAATCCACCAATTAAAAAGATGTTTTTCTCCTGATACATATAACATGGATGCTTCCATTTGTATCCTTCTTCCATCTGACATTCCAAGGCAATGGCTCGCAGTTTTGATAATTCAAGCTCCCATTTTTTAAGCCCATCCATAAAGGAATCAACTTTTGGATTTTTCATGAGGTAATTTTGTTCAAAAATACACATTCCGATCTTTGCTTCATTCATGTAAGGAAGGTGAAACAACATTTCAATTAAAAAAGTAACTTTGTTTTATGATACCATTTTCACCCCCTCGCATCGACCAACGTGTCGTAGATGAAGTTACTGCAGCACTTTTAAGCGGTTGGATTACTACAGGTCCTCGCACCAAATTGTTCGAAAAGAAAATCACGGAATATTGTGGATGTAAAACTACTGTTGCAGTTAATTCCTGGACAGCTGGCATGGAAATTCTATTGCGCTGGTGGGGAGTTGGTCCTGGAGATGAAGTCATTATTCCAGTATATACGTATTGTGCAAGTGCGAACGTAGTTTTACATACGGGAGCAACACCGGTAATGGTGGACATCAGTGCGGATGATTTCAATATTTCCATTGAAAAAATCGCTGCAGCGATCACAGAACGCACCAAAGTGATTATGCCCGTAGATATTTCAGGATTTCCATGTGATTACGATGCAATTTATCAACTCGTTGAAGCACAACGTTCTTCCTTCAAAGCATCTAATGAAAAACAAGAAAAATTAGGGCGAATCTTAGTCGCAGCGGATGCTGCACATAGTTTTGGAGCGACGTACAACGGAAAAGTTTCAGGATCGATTGCCGATGTAACGTGTTTCTCTTTCCATGCAGTCAAGAACCTTACCACAGCGGAAGGTGGAGCCATTTGTTTTAAGCTACCCAATGATTTTGATCACGAGGAAATTTACAAAGAATTCTGTATGAAAATTCTTCATGGACAATCAAAAGATGCCCTCGCTAAAACTCAAAAAGGCGCTTGGCGTTACGATGTGTTGGAACCTGGATTCAAATGCAACATGACAGACCTTCAAGCAGCGATTGGACTCATAGAATTGGAGCGTTACCAAGAGAACCTCGAGCGAAGAAAAACGATTTTCGAAGCGTATGATGCTGCCTTCCAGCAAACATCTTGGGCAATCACGCCTTTACATGAAACCCCAGAAAAAAAGACGTGTTACCATTTATACCAGCTGAGAATTTCGGATGTAAGTGAAGAACAACGCGATGCCATTATTCAAGAAATTTTCGAACAAGACGTGGCTGTAAACGTTCATTTTCAACCCTTACCCCTATTGACAGCATACAAAAAATTAGGTTATCAGATGAGTGATTACCCAGAAGCTTGGAATAAATATTCGAAGGAGATTTCTTTGCCAGTTTATTTTAACCTGACGGATGAACAAGTCCAAAAAGTTATTACTGCCGTTAAAACGGCTGTTTTCCATGTGCTACAAAAATAGGTTATGAATAAAACACTGTTTATCTGTATTATAATATGTCTGTTTTCTTGGGGAAATACTTCCGCGCAAACAAAACCAAATCCCCTTTGGGAAAAAGATATAGTTGATACCTGCATTGTAATTCCAATTGGTGTTAATTTCGGCTTGTGCGCGATGCCTCTTGGTTGGGTCTTAAGCGACTCTGGTTGTGTGATGCTTTCCGGTTGTAGTATGATTGGCTCCAACGGCATTGACTACTCCACCTCTTTTTTCCAGAGTTCATACCAATGTAATGGCGCCTGTATTCAAGATACAACGGTACTTCTTGCATGTATAGATAGTTCTCAAATCAATCTAAATGTTCTTTGTCCTGGAATTTATGAACCAGTTTGCGGATGTGATTCCATTACGTATTCCAATTCCTGTGAAGCGACAAATTACGGTGGTGTGGTATCATTTACACCCGGACCATGCTCAAGTGCCGGCATAGACGATTCATGGTTATTACATATGAGTATACAACCGAATCCATTTACGTCGAGTTTCACACTCACCTTAGGTTCCGAAATAAAGGGAATAGTTCGACTTTTTCAGTCAAATGGAAAACTTATCTCGAGTCAACTGATTTCAGACACAAAAATGGAATTCTTGACAGATACATTAGATCCCGGAACGTATTTTATACAGGTGAGCGATCAACCAAGCGGACAACAATTCACTAAACGGATAATTAAGCAATAATTCGTTTTTATTGACACTTTTGAGCTTTTTTATACTCTTTTTGGTGTTTTTTTATCATTTTTCACTTGTTTTCATATCAACTATTTGACTAACTTAAATGGAGAAAATTAAAAAAACCTCTTTTTATGTTAGTCAAAACCTACTCAAGTACCGTATTTGGTATCAACGCAACGACCATTACCATCGAAGTCAATTTAGGCATTGGTGTCAACTTTTATCTAGTTGGATTACCTGATAATTCAGTCAAGGAAAGTCAGCAACGGATTAAAGCAGCCTTTAAAAACAATGACCTAAAATTCCCGGGAAAAGAAATCACGGTGAACATGGCTCCAGCAGATATTCGCAAAGAAGGATCTGTTTTTGATTTACCGATCGCCATCGGAATTTTAGCGGTTAGTGAACAAGTGAAAGCAGATCACTTAAGTGATTATTTGATGATCGGAGAATTGTCACTCGATGGTTCCGTTCAGCCTACCAAAGGAATTCTACCTATTGCTCTCCAAGCTAAGAAAGAGGGATTCAAAGGAATCATTGTCCCGAAGATAAACGCTGAAGAAGCTGCCGTAGTGCAAGAAATAAAAGTTTATGGAGTTGAGAACATACAAGAAGTGATTGACTTAATGAACGATGAATCAGGTTTGGAACCGACCACCGTAGATATTTCTGCATCATTTGAACAAAAGACGGATGCATTCGATGACGATTTTCGCGATGTCAAAGGACAAATGAACATCAAACGCGCTTTTGAAATTGCGGCCGCTGGATCACATAACGTGATTTTGATTGGTCCACCCGGAGCCGGAAAATCCATGTTAGCCAAACGCTTGTCCACCATTCTCCCACAAATGACCATTGAAGAGGCGCTTGAAACAACCAAAATTCACAGCGTTGCCGGTAAAATCAAGAATCCTGTCGGACTCATTACACAACGTCCGTTTAGAAAACCACATCATACGATATCGGACATCGGTTTAATCGGGGGCGGATCTTATCCGCAACCTGGTGAGATTTCATTGGCACATAACGGCGTACTTTTTCTAGATGAACTTCCGGAATACAAACGAGATGTGCTTGAAGTCATGCGTCAACCTTTAGAGGATAGAATCGTCAATATTTCGCGTGCACGCTTCTCCATTGATTATCCAGCCGGATTCATGCTCGTAGCCGCTATGAATCCGTGTCCTTGTGGTTTCTTTAACCACCCGGAGAAAACCTGCGTATGTGGGCCAGGAGTTGTTCAGAAATACTTGAATCGCATATCTGGGCCACTTTTGGATCGCATTGACTTACATGTGGAAGTTACTCCGGTCAGTTTTGATGAACTATCTTCCGCAATGCCAAGTGAAGGCAGTAGGTCCATTCGATTGCGCGTAGAAAAAGCACGTAAAATTCAACGAGAACGCTTTATCAACCGAGAAGGTATGCATTGCAACGCACAGATGTCAAAGTCCGAATTTGAAGCGAACTGCCAACTGGACGTATCTGGAACGAATATGCTCAAAATGGCTATGAATAAACTTGGACTCTCCGCTCGCGCATATGACCGAATCATCAAAGTTGCGCGCACCATTGCTGACTTGGACACATCTGGAAGCATTCAATCTAAGCACATTGCTGAAGCTATTCAATACCGAAGTTTGGATCGTGGGAATTGGGGAATGGTTAAGCAATAAACGAACACACAACTCATTGACGTGAAATGGTAGACCAGGCAAAAAAAAAGCTGTCTCAGAGAGACAGCTTTATTATTTTCGTTGAAGAATTAACTATATAGAACGTTAATGTCACTTATATAGTTATTTAAATCTAAGCTTGAATTTTTAACTATTCGATAAGATTCAAATCCTACAATTTTACAATTTTGAATTAGTCGTTACCAATTCTTATTTCCGTTTTATAATTCTATGTAAAATAACATTTACATTAAACAGATAAAGGGAAATCAAGAGATTACCACCACCAAGAACTTATATTATAAGTTGTAATGGTTTTCGGTTGGTTTTCTCCGTAAGCAACACCGATATCACGAGCAGATTTAATTTCAGCTTTTCTAATATCAACGTCATCTTGTTGTTGTTTCAATTGAAATGCCCAATCGCGTTGATCAATTTCTTTAATTCGCTTAGCCATTTTATCCGTAAGAACCTTAGCCTCAGCATAACAAGAAGAATTTGGATCTATTTTAGCTAGAAATGCAGAAGCTTGTTCAGCACCGTAATAGTCTTGATTTGTACTCCAAACACTATTTGCTTCCATCATATCCTTTTTACATTGTAAATCGATTTGTTGTTTATAAATCGGACCTACTGCATCCATTGCTTTATTGTAGCAATCTTTACACACATCAGGAATAGTAAATAGCGTTGCAATTGCTGCACCAAATTCTCCTTTGGATGTGAGTGTTTGAGCCTCCTTTAAATAAAAATCACATTTAGCATTAAAGTAATCAATGATTTTTTTCTTTCCTTCATCAATAAACTTCTGATATTCTGGATCTGCTTCCTTGATTTTTTTAATTGCAGAAATTTCAGCAGCTGATTCAGTGTTACCCATACCCATTATTGTCGTACTAAGAGAAGAAAAAATTGTTCCTTCAATTGCGTCTCCAATAATGAAAGTAACCTCTATTTCATAGTTGTAAACTGGTGGAGTAGACGGTACCTTAACTGATGAAAGTTTTTGAACCTTTGCAGTTAATATAAATCGTTGATTATAACTTGCACCACCCAAACCATTTTTTGAGATTATACGGTCCAATCGATTTTTAAGAGCCGTCTGTGCTGGCTCCTTTAACCCACCTAGTTCTTTAGGTACATATGCTGCAATAGCAACCCTTCCATAGTCATCTGTTTTTGTTCCAGTGTTCTGTCCAAAAGTAATGTGAGTGGAGAGAATGAAACATGCTATATATAAAATTATATTTTTCATATTATTCGATATTATTTTCTTTCAAATACTTTTTAATTCCAGCCCTGTTAACTCTTACAACAACCATTCTCTGTTGCATTTCTTTACCTTTTTTGGCATTTCGAGAAACTTTATTTTGAATCTTCTCATCCTTTAAAGTAACATATTTTGAGTAAGTTCCACCATCTGCAAAAAATGAATTAAAAAAATCTTCATGTACTTTTTGAGGTTCTGGCGAGAATAACAATGGATCTGGTGAACAACCACCACTACCTGTTTTTATCCCATAAAAAATAACAGCCCATGCTGCATTTTTTTTCGCTTGCTCTGATGCATCCAAATAGTTCCTGCCTTTGCCATACGATTCGACTGTCACCGATCCATCAAGTTCAAGACCGAGGCATTTACATTCATAATCATAATTAGAACCTACAGCTTTTGAACCTTGGGAAAAACAACCGAAAGATAAAACCGTTGAAAAAACAGCAATCATTAAATTTGTTTTCATACTTATTTTTTTTAAGGTTTAGGAATGACAACTATTACAACTGATCCTAATCCTTTAGATTCAACAGTAATAGCTAAATTCTGTTCTTTGAGAAAAGGAGACATTTCAGTATTTAATGATCTTGCGAACTTCTCAAAATTATTTGACTCCACTTTTCCGCTTAACTTATTAGACATTTTTGCTGGTATCACTACAAGGTAGCTTCTAAAATTTCCTTCACCTTGGTCACCTGTAGTAGTATAAGTTGTTGATTTTTTTGACACCATTGCATCAATAATTTGTGCAAACGGGTAAGGCTCTCCATCAAATGTCATTTCACTTTCGAAAGTCAAGTCTTCTAAATTTTCACTGATAAGAATTTGAACTTTTCCAGAAATACCATCTTTGTCTCTCTTTTCAAAAAATGAAGTTACAGCCGGTACAAAATTATCAAGCGCTTGATTTGCATTGCGCTCAATTAAACCCATTAAATCATTTTTGTTCGCTGTTTTAACTCTAATTGGATCTCCATTGATCACATCTTCCATTAAAATAGGATCTCTACCATTCAATGTCAGTTTGTATTCAATTTCCTGATTTGTAGGATTACCTTCTACCAAATCAACTTGAAGCCAAATATCTGCTTGTGCAACTCTTGCTAACATGTCTAAATCACTTTCTTTAGCTTTATTCTTACGGGCTTGATTCGTTGCTCTTTCTTTTGCTAGATTAGCCATAATTGCACTCAGAGATACAATTCTAAATCCATTCTTTTGAAGAATCGGCTTCAAATAACCTTCAATAGAGTTATAAATAACCATTTTCGGATCGTTCAATGCATTTTGATAATCAAAAGATGTCACTTCACCCAAATCAGTCATTTCTGTTTTTGCATAACCAGCTTTCTTCATCCACATTTCTGATGGAACGATTAAAATTGACGGAGTAATCCCCATTGATTCGGCAATTTGAGCTGCTGATTTAATGTACCCTAGCTTTTGTAAATCTTCTTTTAACTTAGTTTTAGAAATATAAACAGTTGTCGTTGCCTTGATTGTTTTCTTGTCAATTTTACCTGCTGGCTTACTTGTATTTGTTTGAAATTTAGTTACATGTGCTAAACCAGCTGTATTTGAAGTAAGGTAGCTTTTGTAAAAATCAAGGTTTTGATTATAGTTGCTTAAGTCAGTTAAGGCAGTTGATGCACTTGCATTATTTGTTTTTCCATAACCTTTGAAAATTATGGTGAACAAAGCCTGAGATCTAGCTTTTTGATTACAGTCAGCAATGTCTGCACCTTGATTCGTAATGTCAATTGACACCATTCCACCGTCAGCCTGATCAGCTATTGCTTCAAATTGATAGCTTTCTTCCCATGCAGGAACGATTACTTGAGCCTTGGCATTTAACGCCGCAAAAAAGAAAATTGTAATTAAAATATTTTTCATTTTTCAAAGATTTTTGTTAAAATTCATTATTTGATTAATCGTAAATAGTGTAAACCAACTTGAGCTTTTTTACCACCTGAGAACGTTGTTGCCGAAACAGTTGGAACAGGATTACCTGCTGCATCCAAAACTACCTCTGCACCAATTGTATTATCCCAAATCGGAGCTTTCTTATCTACAGAAACTGAACCGACACTTTTCCAAACTGGCATACCCAACTCATTGAATCCTTGTTCTAAAATCTCATATTTTTGACCTGCTTCTACACCTTCTTTTAATCCAATTTGAGCTGTTACAGGATCAATATTCGCAACAGGTGCAACCGGACGGAATTGAACGTATTCTTTTTGCAACTTAGCTAATGCATTGTCAATTGTTCTTTTCACTTGAAGATCAATAATTTGCTCCTCTGTTCTCTTCTCACCAATTTTAAACGTCACCAAAGAAGAGCTTGTTGTTTTACCAACAAATTTCATCTTATAAAGATTTGTAGTGTCCCAAATTTGTTGCTTGTTGGCATTAGAATCATCACTAAAGAAATAACGGTTTGTCAATTTAGCAATTGAATCATTCCATTCCAATTGATACAAATACGTGTTACAAATTACCGTGTAACCTTCTTTTGTTTTTTCATATACCGCATCAATTCCCTGAATTGCTTTTGTTAAAAGTATTTCTGGTTTTCCCGCTAGCTGCGCCGTTACTTCTTGCTTTGCAGCATCACGAATTGCTCTTGCAACCGGCTCGTTAGGAAAAAATTCCAATTTATTAAACACTGTGTAAGTGTTGGCAATAAGTTCGAAATCCATTAAATAATCAACAGCGCTAGCAGTTGAAGAAGCAGCATCTTTAGCTTCTGCACTTGCAGAATACATTCCACGTTCTTTGATTACATCCCAACTCATCGTTCCATCTGGTTTACGATCAAACCATGTCGCAACCGTCTGTTTAGCAAGATTTTTTTCATTAATATACTTTTGAATGTAAATATTAAGAAGTTCTTTCGGGTTTGGCTCCTGAACAGCTTTTGAACTATCAGCTGTTACGTAACGAAGTGGATTCAATGGCTGCTTAAGTGCCGACAAGAAATCTTTCATCGTTTTCAACGTATCCTTATAAAAACCAGCATTCAAGTAGTCGTTTGTTGTTAACTTCATTGCAGCGGTACTAAACACTTTGTCGCTGATGACATGGTTGTTGTACTTATCTGGAAACGGTTTAGCGTAATAGGAATCTGTCACAAGTTGTTTGTTTTTTCCTAAATTTTCGTTTTCAATCAAAACCATCGTTAAAGATGATCTTCTGTAATTTGTTACTGATTGACTAAACACCTGAGTGCTCACTAAACCAGCAAAAAATAAAATAAATAATTTTGTGTAATTCTGTACTTTCATAATATTACTTTTTAATCCCTACTCTATGGCTTTTCGGTTCCTCCCTTGCTGTTAACAGCAGCAAGTCTGTCTTTAACTTTTGCAAAAATAAAATTTTTGCTTTGTAAACTTTATTCAATATAAAAAGGCAAGAGCACTCAATAGTCGAAACTTTTGTTACTCTTACTTAACCACATATTTATGTAATAATATGTTTAGCAAATATAAATAAAAAAAATTAAAAAAAAATTTAATCGTCAAAATGTAAAAAAAACAACTCCAAAACAGAAATTTATTTTATCTCGAATTTTCATTCTAAATAGGATCTCTTTATTTATATTTCGAATACCTGTTTGGTTCTACTCAGTTAGAAAAACATGTAAATTGAAAACAGTGAATGATTGAAAGTTCAACATCACTCATGAAAGAAAAAAGGTGTTAATGAAAAATAATCTATAAACTTATCGTTCAACCAAACTTTTGAGTAAAATTAATTGCTCTCAGCTTGCTTACATTCAATTTAGGAAAAGTAAAAGCGGGACTTCTACCAACATACTCTAATCTATTTATTCTTCTGATGTCTATTCTCATAATATCGAGTAAACGGTTCCGCACCAACTAACAAGAAACATTTCAACGGTGATTTTGTTATACCTTTACTTCCAAACAAAACACTATGAAACGGTTGATTCTTTTTCTCCTATTGATATCCACCCAAGTATTTTCTCAATTATCCATCGGACACACCACTCTTACCTTTAATGACCCTTCACGTACAGGTGGATTCGGTTCCGGAGGTGGCGCGGGAAGACAAATTCAAACGGAAATCTATTATCCAGCAACAACAGCAGGTACAGGAACTCCGGTTGCGAATGGAGAATTCCCCATTTTAGTTTTCGGACACGGATTTGCGATGAATTGGGATGCCTATTCAAACCTTTGGGAACATTTTACACCTCGTGGATACATCATGGCATTCGTTCGAACCGAAAGTAGCTTATTCCCATCCCCTAGTCATGGAGATTTTGGATTAGACTTAAAATTGGTCGCGCAAAAAATGTTGGACCTTCAAACGACAAACGCACTTTTTCAGAACCACATTTACCCAAAAATAGGCGTCATGGGTCATTCCATGGGAGGTGGCGCGTCGTTTTTAGCAGCGGATAACAACACAAACATTCATGCCTTAATCGGACTTGCTCCAGCGGAAACGAATCCATCTGCAATTGCAGTTGCACCAACTGTTCAAGTTCCAAGTATTGTTTTTTCGGGAAGCTCGGATGGCGTAACGCCTCCTGCACAACATCACATTCCTATGTACGACGCTATAACAAGTACATGCAAATCGTTTGTCAACATCATTGGAGGAGCACATTGCTACTTTGCCAACACGAATTTCAATTGTGATTTTGGTGAAAACACTACGTCAACAGGCATAAGCATTAGTCGGGCAGAACAACAAACTACGACTTATTCCATTTTGGATCCATGGTTGGATTTCAACCTAAAAGATATCTGCTCCGGGTATGAATCTTTTCAACTTGCTTTGGCAAATTCCCAAGGAATTAGTATACAAACCACGTGTCCAAATATCCCAACGGTGAACATCACTCAAACTGGAAACCTTCTTCAAACAAGTGCCCAAGGAAGTTCTTATCAATGGTTTCTAGATGGGCAATTAATCCCTGGAGCCTTTGCTGATTTCTATGAATTAAGTCCAAATGCTACAGGTGTTTACACCGTTCAAGTCAGCTTTCCTTTTGGCTGTGCGACTAGTCCAAATTTGAATATTGTTGGATTGCAAAACATGCTCTCAGATTTAATTAGCATTTCTCCTAATCCATGCAAAGATTTTCTCGTGATTACGAACAAAGGAAATCAACCTTTACGGGCGACATTTATGACAGTCCAAGGACAAAAAATAAAATCCATCGAGTTAAAAAACCCATCCAATAGCATTCCAGTAAATGATCTAAGTTCGGGCATTTATTGGATTCAATTCGAGCAATCAAACGGTACTTTCTTAAAAAAATGCATCATCGAATAAGGAATACTCTAAGTGTATAGCTTTTTGTTGGGAACAAATCATTAAATTCGGGGACTCTTATTTAAACACATGTTAAAAAAACTACTTTTCTTCGTTATTACACTTGTTGGATTTACAACCTTTGCTCAAGACTTCTCCATCCGTGGATTCGTTTACGACGATTCGAACATGGAGCCATTAAGTGAGATAAAAGTAAAACTTCTTAAAACGGATAGCACTGTAATTTCAGGTGCATTCACAAACAATAACGGTGGATTCTTAATCCCTAAACTTGTGAAAGGTTCCTATATCTTGAAAATCGAAACAGGCGGATTCAACAAAGCATTTGTGAATGTGAACATGACGGACAAAGATAAAATTTACGATGTTCAGTTTAAACTTGTTCGCGGCACCCAAAATGTTAAAGAAGTCGTTATCAGCATTGATTCGAAAGAGAAAAAAAATGAGGTTCTAATCGGGACCTTAAAATACAACCAAAAGTCCCTTGATCGCATTCCAAGCCATGGCGGTGAAAACGATATCGTAGGAGCAATTAGTGTAACACCGGGAGTTGTTACAACAGGAGACCAAGGCGGACAATTATACGTTCGAGGTGGGACTCCGATTCAAAATAAAGTGTTATTAGATGGGATGACAATTTATAATCCTTTCCATTCCATTGGATTCTTCTCCATTTTTGAAACAGAATTAGTAAAAAACGTAGATGTTTACACGGGTGGATTCGAATCTAAATATGGTGGACGCGTTTCCTCCGTAATGGACATCACCTACCGTGATGGAAACCGAAAAGAATTTGGCGGACGAATTTCGGCATCTCCCTTTCTTGCAAAAATGGTCTTAGAAGGACCGATTGGAAAAGTAACCAAAGAAAAAGCAGCACCTGGATCTTACGTGTTCTCGGCAAAACATAGTTTATTGGATTACACATCAAAATCCCTGTATCCGAAAGTCAATGATGGAAATGGATTGCCATTTAACTTTACCGATGTATACGGAAAAGTAACCTTCAATGGTGACGGCGGTACCAAAGTAAGTGCCTTCGGATTTCACAACCAAGATTCAGTTAATTACGATATTGCCAACCTTCGATGGGATGCGTCAGGTGGAGGTGTGAATTTCTTGATGGTCCCAAGTGGATCTCCAATGTTCATTCGTGGACACGTGAATGGGAGTAACTATCAAACTACTTTCGCTGAAACAGCACAAGAACCTCGTTATTCAAAAATTGGTGGATTCGACCTTGGATTTGACTTCAGTTATTTCTTGAAAAACGAAAGCGAAATGAATTACGGGTTCAATATCAATGGATTCAATACAGAATTTGTGACCTACAACGAAGCAAAACGAAAAATTGAAGCCATTAACTTCACAACTGAAATTGGAAGTTACTTCAATTACCGATTGATCAAAAGAAGATGGGTTATTCAAACAGGATTGCGCGTTCAAGTATATGCGTCCTTGAATACCATTTCTCCTGAACCTCGCCTAGGCTTAAAATACAATGCGAACGAAAACTTAAGATTCAAATTCTCTGGTGGACGCTTTTCACAAAACTTCACCTCCGCATCATCCGACAAGGATGTTGTGAATCTCTTTAATGGACTTTTGTCAGCTCCTACAAATGTGCAAGAAGATTTTATAACGCAATTCCAAAATGTGAAAAACACGAAAAATGGCCTTCAGTATGCTTGGCATGCCATTGTGGGTATGGAGTTTGACTTAGGTAAATATTGGTCTTTCAATGTAGAAACATACTATAAGTACTTCTCGCAGTTGAGTAACATCAATCAAAACAAATTGTATGATGATATTGCACAGTTTGAATTAATTGATGACGTGTTCAAAAAAGATTTTATCATCGAAACGGGTCAATCCTACGGTTTTGACTTCCTTGCGAAATATTCTAAAGATCGTTTGTTCCTTTGGGCGGTTTACTCCTATGGGAAAAATACCCGATGGGATGGATTCGCGAACTATGCACCGGTTTTTGACAGACGTCACAACGTGAACCTTGTTGGATCTTATTTATTCGGGAAAGCCAAAAATTATGAATTAAACATCCGTTGGAATCTTGGTTCAGGATTACCATTCACACCAACTGCTGGATATTATCAAGGAGAAAATTTCTCTGGAGGTGTCACAAGTAATTATGTTACGAATAATCCAAGTGCGATTAACACCTTGCTTGGTACCTTCAACTCGCAAAGATTACCATACTACCACCGACTTGATATTACCTTTAAAAAGCAATTCAACTTTAAAAACAAGGATGTAATGGAGATTATTGCGAGTGTCACAAACGTGTACAACAGAAATAATATCTTCTATGTGAACAGAATCACTTCAAAGATTATCTATCAGTTTCCTATTCTTCCTAGTTTCGGTTTGAATTATAAATTCTAAGAATAAATGGCGATTATTTCAGCATTCAAGGCGATTCGTCCTGTTCGTGATAAAGTTCATTTAGTCGCGACAAGGCCTTATTATTCCTACAAAAAGAACGTGCTGAAAGCAAAATTAGAGGACAATCCATTTACTTTTTTGCACATCATCAATCCGGAGTTTAGTACAACAGTAAAAACCAAAGCAAATTCGATTGAACGATTTCAATTGGTAAAAACGCAATTCAACGATTTCTTGGATAAAGGCATTCTGATTCAAGATGCAGAAGAACATTTGTACATCTACCGTCAATCCAAAGAAGATTTTTCGGTGATTGGCATTGTTGGAGGTGCGAGCGTTCAAGAATACATCGATAACGACATCAAAAAACACGAGCAAACCTTAACACAGCGCGAAGAAGTTTTTACCAATTATTTGGATCAAGTTGGATTCAATGCAGAGCCTGTCTTAATGACGTATGATCCGCAAGTTGGATTGAATGAACTCATTGAAAAAGTGAGTTTTCAGCGTCCAGAATACGAGTTTACTACCACAGATTGCATCAAACACGAACTTTGGATTCTTTCCAAGGATCAAACAGAAGTTTGTCAAACGCTTTTTAAAGGCGTAGACGCTTTGTACATTGCAGATGGACACCACCGTTCTGCATCCTCTGTACGTTATGCTGAATTAAAAGCCAAGGAAGGAAATATAAGTCCTGAAACTGGTTATTTTTTGAGTTTTATCGTGGCAAAAGATCAAGTGAAAATTTTGGCTTTCCACCGCTTATTAAAAAGCCTGAACGGATTTACGAAAGATAGATTCGTTTCAGCGATGGGCGAACTAGGAAGCATGAAAGCGATTTCCGGTGCAACCGAACCAGAAAAAGAACATCAATTCACCATTTGCATGGGAAAAGATTGGTACAGCTTTGAACCAGATCATTCCTACATCAATGAATCGAATCCCGTGGAATGTTTAGACTCTTTTATTCTTAGCGATTTAATTCTTAAACCGCTATTAGGAATCGTCGACTTAAAAACGAGCAATCAAGTGGAGTTCGTTCCAGGAAATGAATCCTTGTCCTCCATTGAAGATAAAATCAACTCCGGGAAATTCGAAGTTGGATTTATCCTACATCCCGCTACCATAGATCAAGTTAAAGAAGTGGCTGACGCTGGAATGAATATGCCGCCAAAATCTACGTGGGTGGAACCGAAACTTCGCAGTGGACTCACCATTTATCAATTACACGCATGATTGCTGAACGAATAAACGAAATTACTTCCACGCTTCCCGCTACCGTTTCCTTAATCGCTGTTTCTAAAACGAAACCAGTCAGTGACTTAAAAGAAGCATACGACGCAGGACAACGCGCCTTCGGAGAAAACAAAGTGCAAGAATTGGTTGATAAATACGAAGTTCTTCCAAAGGACATCGAATGGCACCTCATCGGACACCTACAAACCAATAAAGTCAAATACATTGCTCCTTTTGTTCACCTGATTCATGCGGTGGATAGTCTTAAACTTTTGGTGGAAATCAATAAACAAGCGGAGAAAAACGAGCGAATCATTGATATCCTCTTGCAATTTCATATTGCACAAGAAGAAACCAAGTTCGGACTTTCGCTAGAAGAAGCGCAGGAATTAATCGAAAGTGAGGCATTTCAATCCTGTCAAAACATTCGTGTGGTTGGTGTCATGGGAATGGCTTCATTTGTAGACGACGAACAACAAGTTCACCGTGAATTCCAAGGACTCAAAGGTATTTTTGATCAGTTGAAAGCAAGCAACTTCAAGGGCAACACTTATTTCAAGGAAATTTCAATGGGAATGTCAGGTGATTATCAAATCGCCATGGAAGAAGGAAGTACCATGATTCGTGTGGGAAGTTCCATTTTCGGCGGACGTTAATCCTGTTCTACGCCAAAAATCAAAGAAGAAATCGAATCCTTTGCCAAGTATTCGTTTGTTAAGCGCAAAATATCTGCTCCCGTGATTTTATCAATTCCTTGGTGAATCTCTTGAATCGTATCGATTTGATTAAATGCCAACATGCTTTTCCCCAATCCTTGCATTAAACCAGCGTTGACATCCATACCTAAGGCCATTTGACCTTTAAATTGTTGTTTCGCGCGCATTAATTGCAACGAACTCAATTCCTTGGATCGAAATTTCAGTAATTCTTTGTCAATTAAGTCTAAAGTGCGGTGGATGTTTTTGTCCTCGCAACCGAAATAGATTTGCCAGAATCCGGAATCCACGAAAGACGAATAACTCGCTTCCACCGTGTACGCCAAACCATATTTCTCACGGACTGATAAATTCAACTTGGAATTCAGTGCGGGTCCACCCAAAATGTTAATCAGCAAGGACATTGCCATTCGGTCATCATTCTTATAACTGGGCGCAATTCCACCCAGTACCGCATGTGCTTGGTAATTCGCTTCTTTTACATTGATTTGAAAAGGCGCATACGAAGTAAAAGACAAGAAATCCGTGCGTGGAGCTGTTAAAGGCATCTGACTTAAGGTCGCTTCCATCAATGGCTCTAATTTCTTGAAAGGCATGTTTCCAACGTATGAAACCACCATATTATCAGCAGTGAAATACGCATTCACGTATCGCTGTAAATCCGCTTGTGTAAATCCTGAAACACTTTCCTTTGTTCCTAAGATGTTATTTCCAAGTGGGTGGTTTTTAAACAAATGTTCTTCAAAATCATCAAATATTTTGTCGCTAGGACTATCTAAATACGAATTGATTTCATCTAAAATCACTTCCTTTTCTTTTTCAATTTCTTTTTCAGGAAAAGTGGAATTAATGGAAATATCAGCCAACAATTCCAAGGCTCTTTTTGTGTGTTCTTTCGAAAAAGAAGCGTGTAAACACAATTCTTCTTTTGCTGTGTAGGCATTTAATTCACCTCCAACAGCATCAATCCGTGAGAGGATATGCAGTGCATTGCGTGTCTTGGTTCCTTTGAACAAACAGTGTTCAAGGAAATGTGCCAATCCAACTTCGTTGGCTTGTTCATACCGTGATCCCGCCGAAAAGAAAAAGCCTAAATGCGCCACTTGATTTGGAACCTGTAAGTGAACCACTCGGATTCCATTCGACAAAACGTGACACGTGGGTTGAAATTTTCGCATTATGGATTTTTACGGATTTGTTTCCAGGTATTTTCCTGGAATTGAAACACCACACGGTCGTGCAAGCGAGATGGACGTCCCTGCCAAAATTCGATGCTCGTTGCTTGAATCGCATATCCTCCCCAGTGTGGTGGACGCGGGACCTCGTTTGGAAATTGACGGTCGTATTTCTCGAATGCAGCGATTAAGTCTTCGGCTTGTGCCAATTCGCTCGATTGTTGGGATGCCCAAGCACCCAGTTGACTTTCCCTCGGACGCGAAGCAAAATAGGCGTCGCTTACTTCCTCCGAAACTTTCTCAACCGTACCTTCGATGCGCAATTGACGCTGTAATCCATGCCAAAAAAACAACATAGAAACATGTGGATCTGTCGCCATTTGTCGGCCCTTTTGACTCAAGTAATTCGTGTAAAAGACAAAACGTTCATCCTTCATTTCTTTCAAATAAACGATGCGCGAGCTCACTCCCTCCTCCGCCGTAGCAGTACTTAGGACAAACGCATTCGCTTCCGCTTCACCATGGTTTACGGCTTCGTCGAACCACAAGGAAAACGCTGCAAAAGGATCCATTCCGATAGCGTTCAAGGAGCCTTTGTCGAAATCCGCATGATTTTCACGGTATTTTTTCAACCATTCACTCATTCGTCTTCATCATTCGAAAAATCGTCCTCTAACTCACTTGTAACATCTTCATCAGATTCATCGGCTACAAATACTTCTTCTTCGGTATCGTCGAAATCAGATCCAGAAGCAGAGAATACGGCGCGAACAGGTGTGTGTTCTTCAATGTCGTCTTCAACAGCGATTTTTTTCATAGCTGGACTCTGAACATCTTCTTCGCGGTAAGGGAAAATCTCTACGATTGGAGAAGAAACGATGGAAGCAATTACGAAATCGATCATCATGGTCGACAAACTTTCCACCGTGCGCTCATACGCTTCTTTCACGTTTGCTGCAGAAACCAAGAAGTTTTGAGAAACCGTTTTCGCTTTCTCTCCTTCTTCGTCCATGCGGTCGTAAGTCACCTTACATTTGAACCACGTTTCAGTATCGTCGTATTGAAAAATATCATGTAAATCCGTTCGTGCAATTCCCGTTACTTGGAACTCACCACGAATGGTCGTACCCAATTCCTCATAGATACGCGCCTCTGCATCCGTAAAGGTCATGGCAGCTAATAAATAAGGTTCGGAAACACGTTTAAACGATCCGTTTTCTAATTGTTTTGTGTATTTTACTTTAACGGTAAACCAACTATTCATGAGGTAATTTTTTAGCTTACAAAGATACTTGCTTTCAAGCGATTTACCTCAATTGTTGATAACATTTCGTGGGGGAAAGATGCATAAAGTATGCTGATCCCTTTTTTAAAGATTATCACCCTACACCTCGTTGCGTTACTTCATGCGTTTATCAGAAGTGAACTTGCAGTCCTTCCGTTTTCGGGACTTATTTAAAATTCCTTTGCTATGAAACCTATTTACTCTTTTTTACTCTTTTTCCACGCGATTTTGAGTCAGGCACATGCTCAAGTTAATTCCACGCAGCTCGAACACAACAATGTTTCCGCACACATTTCCGATGCAGGGACCTATTTTTATAATTTCGTTAATGCTGAACCCAGATATGAGGTTCCCAAAGGATCTGGTCTGAATCCGATTTTCTCCACACAATTTTGGTTTGCTGGTAAAGATGCTGTGAACAACATTCATTTTTGTCAAGGCGGGACAAGCCAAGCAAAAGATGTGTTTAACGGTCCTTTTTCCGGTGTAGGAACCTATTCAACAAACGATTATCAAAATGCTTGGGGAAATTCTATGTGGAGCCTTTGTCAAACCGACATCGATCAATACAAGTTGTGGTGGGGATGTAACAACGGACTCATAACTACTGGTTGCGGTTCCGTTATTCCGCCTTCAAATGAAGCTCTACAAACGATTTTTGATTGGCCCGCTCATGGTGATGTTTCTGCAGGACAATCCTATTATTTAGCTCCTTTTTTCGATTTCGATGCTGATGGAAACTACGATCCAAATCAGGGAGATTACCCCATTATCAAAGGCTGTTGTGCCACCTATTTAATTCAAAATGATGTTGCGCAATCACATTCTTACAGCGGAACAGATTCCATAGGCATTGAATTACACCTAATGTTTTATCAATATCAAACATTCGACTATTTAAACGATGTCACCTTCATCGATGTAAAAGCAATCAACCGTGGCAGCACGAATTATCCAGAATTTGTACACAGTATTTATGTAGATGTTGATCTTGGCTATTACGCCGATGATTTGATTGGATGTGATTCAGCAAAAAACCTCATGTATTTTTACAATGGTGACAATAACGATGAAGCCAGTTTTTCGTCTTTGGGATATGGAATCGACCCGCCAGCAATCGGAATTGTTGGTTTGAAAGAGAACATGACTTCATCGTCCTATTACATGAACGGAGGTGGCAATCAGATTTCAGAAAAATGGAACATCATGAATGGCTTACAATTTTCAGGCGATCCATGGCTTGATCCAACTGGCAACGAAACTTCCTATTTATATTCAGGAAATCCGAACATACCAACTGAGTGGTGTGAAATAAGTAATGGAAATTCTCCTGGCGACAGAAGAGGAGTTTCATCGCTGAATGTTGGTCAATTTAACAGTGGAGACACCCTTTTTCAGACCTACGCCATTAGTTATTCTAGGGTCGGTAACAATTTAGAAAATGTTCAATCGATCATTGATCTTGCCGCTGATCTCAAAACATTTTACGAGAATGAATCCGACATTCCATGTCAAAATGGAACCTGGAACGTGAATGAAATTGAAAATTTTCAATTAACGATTGCACCAAATCCAGCGATCAACGAACTCAACATTGAATCAAGTTCCTTGCTAAACCAACTCGAAATCTGTGACCTATCCGGACGCGCCTTAGCCACTTTCAACGATATCCAAAACACTCATTTCGCAGTCGACTGTCAGTTATTTTGTCCAGGTAATTATTTGCTAAAGGTCAGTAGCGAAGGGAAAACGGTGGTGAAACAGGTGCGGGTGATGTAAAAAATAATTGTACAAAGCCACACCCCCTTTGATGAAAAATGACGTTAATAGAAAATGTGATGTGATTTAATGAAACATCAATTACCTAACCAATCTTACTATGAAATTACTTCTACTCAGCCTTCTTTTCTGCAATGTTGCCTATTCTCAATGGAGTCCGGTGCAAACATTTGATTCGGTTTCGCCTATTGATTTTATCATAGATTTCGATTTCATTAGTGAACAACAAGGATTTCTTATTTCATATGGCAATAACACAAATACTTTTTACCGCACCATTGATGGTGGAATTACCTGGGATTCTACCACTTCTGTAGAGGGATATTTTAGTAGTATTGTGATGGCAACGGATTCCATAATCTATGCTGCTGGTAATTTAAATATGACTCCGTTCGTACAGAACTATAATGAAAGCAAACAATTGTATCGTTCCTTGGATGCTGGTCAGACTTGGAGTCAACACGAAATATTCAGCACATCGGGCCTATTGCAAAAGGATTGTATGGTCTTTCAAAATGATAGCACTGGATTTGTCAGTTGTATCGAAGGAATGTATTACACGAATAATTATGGAAACAATTGGACTTTTCTGAACGACTCAACAGGGAGATTTCCCGTCATTTTAGGTTCAGAAGTGGCCGCATTTTACTACAGTTATGTGAGTCTAACTGATGCAAACTCGTTTTCCATGCAGACAAATAACCTGAGTGTTTATGGGGTAGGAAATGTGAAACACGCGAGTTCTTATGGGGATACCCTCATCAGAAATAACTCTTGTGAAGATGCTTGGGGAAATAGTTATTATGCACTTACCATTTCTGAACTTGGCGGAAATACAAATGTATTCCTCTTCCTTGACAATTACCTTTCAGACGTTGCCATCAATCCAAGTGGGATCTATGCAATAAACCAAAGACCATTGCGCAGCATCGATGGTGGACAAAGTTTTTTCAAACAAGATTGCACCTTACCATCTGATTCAACACTTTCTTTTACTCAATTAGATTTCATTGACAACAACATCGCCTACGCAATTGCCCGAAATTTAAGTGGCAGTCTTTTCAAGTTGCTCAAAACTACAAACGCAGGTGGCATCACCACAAACTACATTACGCAACCACTGCAAAACGTTGGTTTAACAACGAATGCCGATGAACCATCCCTTCAGGTTTATCCAAATCCGGTGATTAACGAACTCAACATCGAGTCAAGCTCTTTGATGGACCAACTCGAAATCTGTGACCTATCCGGACGCCAATTAGCCACTTTCACCGAAATCCAAAATACACATTTTGCTGTCGACTGTCAGTTCTTGAGTCCAGGGAATTACTTGGTAAAAGTATGTAGTGAAGGGAAAACGGTGGTGAGACAGGTACGAGTGGAATAACTCTGAACAAGGTGCCGTTCAACTTCCATTCATGCATCTCGCATGTTCGAAGATTGAAGTAACGGCTTTTTATCAGTTGTTTAAAAATTACTTTTAACAAAACGAAATCGCATCTTATGAAACAGACACTTTTAGTTTTATCTCTGATGATTTATTCATTTGCATTCACCCAGCAGAACAATCATCCTGATTACTTTGAAAAATATTGGACGCCATCTGCAGGTCTTGTAACACAAAATTACAATGATTATTATGTCTTTTCTTGCTCTACTTTAATT
The DNA here is from genome assembly GCA_044240055.1 of Crocinitomicaceae bacterium. Classification (GTDB taxonomy): domain Bacteria; phylum Bacteroidota; class Bacteroidia; order Flavobacteriales_D; family Crocinitomicaceae; genus UBA952. The sequence goes on from JBIIAG010000018.1 coordinate 39,177, forward strand.
GCGACAGATTCAACCTATGTTGGTGCTGGTCTTTTAGGCTTACAAGGAGGTTGGCAGCCTAAATCTTATACATTTTCCATTGATGAAGAAACAAAGGGGTATAATTGGGACGAAATTACAGAAGTTAACACTTTGGGCATGGTTCATGGAAATTCCAATTCTCTTATCAAGACATATGACGGAAATTATGTTTTTACAAGTGAACAACTACAACCAGAAATCAACGATGACCCCGCTAATTTTCAATTGGTTATCACCAAATTCTCGCCAAATGGAACTATTCTGTATAAAAAAAAATACTTTGATTCCAATGAAAATCTTATCCAAGTATTTGATTTGAAGGAATTAAAAGATAGTTCAATCTTGTTAAGTGGTTTGAATAATGTTGACTCTATAGGAGGTGGGATTTTAATGAAAATTGCTCCAAATGGAGGAATTATCAACAGTACTTTTTTTCAACCCGATTTTTATTCTATGGGTTGGCAGCCAATTATTGTTCGTAAATCATTCGAATACAAGGATTCCTTGGTTATTTCATTTGTTGATAAGAATTCATTGTTTGGGAATCAATCTTATTGCAAGACAAGGATTTTCACAAGTAAAAACGGCCAGATTTTGTCTGAACAATTCCTTACAGAATCTGACACTTTGCATGCTGCTATCGTCCAAAATGTCTATGAAGCAAAAAAAAATGAGTTTATTACCTTCACTAGAGATGATGATTATATAAATGTAAATGGCCAAGTAAGTTTTGGTCCGATTAAATTTGTTTTGAGATACTTAGATTCCAACCTTCAAGTAAAATGGACAAAAGATATACGCAATTATAATACCTTCCCTTTAGATCAATTTGTAATATCAGCAGAAACATTCGTTGTGGATACGGTCATGAAATGGATTTACGTTTCAGGAAGTTATAGGAGAAGCGATTATAGTTTATACAAACATTTTTTTTTCAAATTAGACTATAACGGTCAGTTTATTTTTAAGAAATATTTTGATTTAAATTATTCAACAACAAAAAATGTTGACCGTGCAACTTTGATGGCTGGAAGCCTTTGCCCTAATGGAGACATCGCTTTTAGTGGTCAACTATCGTATGAGGATACTTATGAATCCCCACCTATTTTCATCATACGATTTACTCCGGATGGAATCACCAAATATGCTGACTATCTTGATATTGAAGAGACGCAAGTCAATCAACATGAATTGGGTGTATATCCGAATCCATCAACAGGAATTTTTCATTTAGAAAGTTTATCTGAAGAACCCATGGAAGTTGAAGTATATGATCAACAAGGGTCAAGAATTCAGTTAGAAGGTCCATTTACAGTAACCATTCAACTAGAAAACCAAGCTCCAGGAATATACTTTATTCATGTAAAACAAGGCGATCAGTTTTGGGTGAAGAAAGTGGTGCTGCAATAAGTTTGTAGATTGAGTGCGAGCCCATAATTATAATTAAAAATTTAATAAACAATGG
>JBIIAG010000060.1:0-3297 GCA_044240055.1 Crocinitomicaceae bacterium
TTAATTAAAATGACACTTGCTGCGGAATCAAGTGCTTTTTGATAATATTTCGGATGATCAACAAAGACAATATCACCGGACTCAACCAGGTGAATTTCATTGATTCCTGTAACCATATTTTCTGTATTACCCGTAATTTTACAATCGAGTAATGCAGCGATAGAACGAATGTCTTGTTTTGTGTTGAATTTCATCTGATAAATCTGGACAAATGTAGGTGCTCAGCACCCCCTAAAATCACAGTTTTTCAGAATTTATCACCCGTTAATTGTTCAAATGATAGAAAAATGAAAGGAAATTTGTGTTTTTGCTTGTTTATCAAAAAGAAATAGCTAAATTTGCAATCCATTTTCGAATTAGAAACTCAGTCAAATGAAAAAAGAGATACACCCAGAAGATTACAGACTTGTTGTGTTTAAAGACATGTCGAATGAATATATGTTTTTGTGCCCATCATGTGCAACAACGAAAGAAACCATTCAATGGGAAGATGGAAATGAATATCCATTATTCAAATTGGATATCTCTCACAAATCTCACCCGTTCTTCACAGGTATTGCACAGTTCGTGGATACTGCAGGACGTATTGATAAATTCAAAAATCGTTACGGACGTCACCTTAAATAAAAGGTTGATTCTAAATATTCAAAAGCCATCAATTATGATGGCTTTTTTTATGTCCTAACATTTTTTGATTTTAATTACGATTGAAATTTAGCGGTAGCTCTTTTTAAACGGTCATTCATTGTTTTCCCGAGTCCTATGTTGGGAAATTCTTCAATAAAAATACGTGCGCAATTGCGTTGATCCATTTCATGAAGAGCGGCATACAAATTTTTTGCTGCCTCGTTCATGTCTCCATTTTCACTCAATATAAAAGTTTCAATGGATAAAGCGGAAGATCTTTCTTGAGAAAATAAAATAACACCATCGGTATCTTGAAAATCGATTTGGTTTGAATCCATAAAATACAGCGGTGTTTCTGTCGCATAATGATATTTTACCATTCCGCTTGTTCGTACACCGTGATGCATTTCGTTTTTTACTTCAGGCACATATCCTAAAGATTCACTCAATGATTCTATAGAAATTCCACCGAGACGATACACAATGACTTTTTCATCAGCTAAGCCAATAATGGTAGATTCTAGTCCAGTTTGACAAGCCCCACCATCTAAAATGTAAGGGATTTTACCCTCAAGTTGCGATTGAACATGTCCTGCTGCTGTTGGGCTAATTCCTCCGTATCGGTTTGCACTTGGTGCAGCAATTGGGAAATCGATAGACTGTAGTAATTCTATTGTCATTGGATGTTCCGGAACACGTACGGCCACTGTTTCTTGTCCCGCTGTAATTAAGGATGGAACCAATGAGCTTTTTGGTAAAATAAAGGTGAGAGGTCCTGGACTAAATTGCTTTGATAATTTTAATAAAATTTCTGGGAATTCCGCTACATAGGGGAAAATGGCCTCAATACTTGGAAAATGGAGTATTAATGGGTTTGAGGTTGGACGTCCTTTTGCTTCAAAAATCTTTAGAATGGCATCCTCATTTGTTGCATCAGCCGCCAATCCGTAAACTGTTTCAGTCGGTATTGCTACTGTTTCCCCTTTTTTCAAAAAGGAAATCGCTTCTTGAATATTTTGTCCAATTACTGTTTTCACTAAACAAAGGTAGTTTCTTCCTCTGAACTTGTGAATACCTTGTTGAAAATACACTTAGATTTTTATGGTTTGTTTTTAAATCTCCCGTACCTTTGTTTATATCAATTCTAAATAAGGTGAATTTAATTTTAGCAGATAGCAATGATTTAATCCGACTCGGTCTTCGAACAGTGTTAACTGCGGAATTGAACGTGACAATTGTAGGTGAAGCTAGAAGTGAAAAAGAACTCTTGGAACAGCTTGTCAATTTTGGAGCGGCAGTTGTACTAATAGATTTTACATCAGAGGGATTCACGATAGACACGATTCAGCGCATATCAGTAAAATACCCAACGCTTAAATTTTTAGCTGTTACAAGTTCTCAAAATGCACAAACGCTAGTCGATGCACTGCGTTCAGGGGTGACGAGTTATGTGAAAAAGGATTGTGAACTGAGTGAAATAGTGGATGCTGTTCGTGAAACAAGTCTTGGGAATAAGTTTTTTTGTGGTCAAATCCTGGAAACAATTCAACGAGCAAATATAGATGTCAATGATTTGGACTTTGATTCCTTTAGTTGTGAACCCGTTGTTTTGTCCGAAAGAGAAAACGAAATTATCATTTTAATCGCTGAAGGCCATACCAATGAAATCATTGCAGAACAGTTGTTTTTAAGTAAGCATACGGTCAATACGCATCGAAAAAACATAATGGCTAAATTGGGAGTGAAGAATACCGCTGGAATTGTGATGTATGCTGTGAAAACGGAGTTGATTTCACCAAATAAATTTCTATTTGCTCCTTCCTTAAATTGAAATACTCAATTTTAAATTGAACCTACGTGAGGTTAGGTAATTTGGAATGGCGTAGTATTTCCCCTCTACATCTTGAATCCATTGTTTTGAAAGGACATTATTGATTCCCAATAAATTGAAAATTTCTAGGGAAATAGATGCCGCATCACATTTTTTCATGAAAGAAGTTTTCGCCAATTTCCCACTCTTTAATAAATCATAGGATAAACCTAGATCAACTCGGAAATAAGATTTCATGCGTAAAGTATCTTTATACCGCGTAAAATCTGGTGGTCCATATGGGAGTCTAGATCCAAACTGCAAACCCATTTGCACGCTGAATTGTTCAAATCCGGGCATTTGGTCTTGAACAAGTGCGCCTATCGTAAGCAGTTGATCCGTTGGACGAGGAATGTAACCTGGGAAAACAACATTGCTATCCACAACGACTTGGTCTTCACTATAGCCAAAAATGATGCGTTCACCGGCGGCGTTAAAGAATTCTGTGTAGTGATCGTTTAAAATATCTTCACGTGTGTGCATCAAGCCGATCTTAAAGAATGACTCGATTCCATTGACGAATTCTCCGTGAACATTCATGTCGATACCATAGGCATAAGCCACCGCATTGTTGTCCGCATAATACCTTGTTCGAACGTTTTCAATTTCATACGGATTTACATCCCATAAGTATTTATAATAGAGTTCTCCTGTGAATTTAAATGGTTTTTCTCGGCCCCACATTTCAAAAAACAAATCTGTAGCAGCAACAACATGAACTGATTTCTGTGCTCGAACGGACGTGTTTAATTTACCATCAAAGGTTCTAAATTCACGGTAAAAAGGTGGTTGATAGTAAA
>JBIIAG010000061.1:0-3295 GCA_044240055.1 Crocinitomicaceae bacterium
CTGGAGTCTTCCAAACACAAGCAGAAATTGATGCTTCACCCGTTGTACAAGAAGGAGCGAAACCGGGTGACTTAATCTTTGTTGATCAAAACGGTGACGGTGTCATTAACTTCAACAATGATTCCGATAAAACTTATTTAGGGTCTGCCATTCCAGACTTCACATTCGGGTTCTCTTTCAACGTTCGATACAAAGCTTTCGACCTATCAGGTATGCTTTACTCCGCAATCGGACAAGAAATTATCCGTAACTACGAACGTCAACAACCTTATGCGAATCAGTTAGGATACATGGTTGACCGTTGGACAGGAGAAGGATCAACGAATGAAAATCCACGAGTAACGACAGAAGCTACACGCAACAATTTGTTCTCTTCTTACTATGTTGAAGACGGATCATTTGCTCGCTTGAAAAACGTTCAACTTGGCTATAGCTTCTCAGCAGCCAAATTAAAGAAAATCAAAGTGGATTCATTCCGAATCTATTTATCTGCTAATAACCTGTTTACTTTGACGCGCTACCAAGGATTTGACCCAGACCTAGGTTCATCAAATGCACTTTCTGCAGGAGTGGACTACGGTTTTTATCCGCAAGCAAAAACATTCATGGGTGGTATTCAATTAAAATTCTAGACAATGAGACTAATTCAAAAATCACTGATAATTACAGGACTAGTTATCCTGTCGCTTTCACAGACAGCGTGTGACAAGTTCCTTTCCGTTGACCCTCCATACACACAAGATGTGGAGAATTTCTTTAAAACTCCAGAAGATTATGACCGTGCGTTAACCGGTGCATATGACATGTTGCAAGCTTCCTTCTTAACCATGTGGATTGGAGAAATTGCTTCGGACAATGCTATCGCCGGTGGTGAAAGCGTTAATGATTCTCCTGGATTGCATCAAATCGATAACATGACACACGGTGGTGTTAATGCTGAGCTTAGAAATGTTTTTCGTTGGAATTACACTGGTTTAACACGTGCAAACTACATCCTAGAAAACAAAGACAACATCGATTTCCCAGGAAAAGCTCACATCCTCGCAGAAGCGAAATTTCTTCGCGCATACTACTACTTTGAATTAGTGAAATACTTTGGAGATGTTCCATTAATCATCGACAGAAGAATCGGTATTGAAGAAGCTCTTCAAATTGAACGCGCACCAAAAGCGGAAGTATATGCTCAAATCGAAAAAGATTTACAAGATGCCGCTTCAGTTCTGAATCCTGTTGCAAGTCAAAAAGGTCGAGCAACAAAAGGTGCAGCATTGTCTTTCCTTGGAAAAGTTTACCTCTACCAAAATAAATTCACGGAGGCTGCAGCAACGTTTGACGAAGTTATTGCATCAGGTAATTACAGCCTTATTCCTAATTACACTGACTTGTTCTCAGTTGCCAATGAAAACAATACAGAAACAATTTTTGACGTACAGTACACTGGATTAGAAGGTGGAAGTTACGGGTGTTTAATTTGTTTGGAAGGTAACGCAGCTGTTGGATTTCAAGGTATTCGTCAATACAATGGCCCCGTATACGGAGACGGAAACAGCTACAACTTACCAACCCAAGAATTGTACGCTGCATTTAGTAGCATTGATGGACGTCGTGCGGCAACCGTACTAGACATTGATGCATTTATCGCTACACAACCAAATCCAGCATCTATTACTTATGCAATTGGGGCTGGTGGACATACAGGTTATTACAACAATAAATACATTAAACGTCAAGGGGAAATCGGCTTGCCAGATAACGATTTAACAAGTCCAGTAAATTACCGAGTAATGCGCTATGCTGACGTGCTTTTAATGGCTGCTGAGGCTCATTACCAACTTGGACAATCATCCGTAGCACAACAACTTGTAAATCAAGTGAGAGGCCGCGCTGGTGTTCCTGGAATTCCTGTCAATTCAATTGATGTTATTTACAGAGAACGTCGCTATGAACTATCTGGAGAAGGATTGCGCTTTTTTGACCTCGTTAGAACAGGACAGGCAGCTACCTACATTGATGGCTTCATTACAGGTAAACACGAATTATTCCCAATTCCTCAAGTTGAAATTGATTTAACAGGTGGTAATTGGTCACAAAACCCAGGTTACTAAAATTTAGAAATATGAAAATGAAACTACTATTTTCAGCAAGCATTTTAACATTACTTTTTGCTTGTAAAAAAGACAATCCGCAATTAGGCCCTGCGCCTACTGCATCTGATGCGGCTTTCACTTATACCCCATCTGCGAGTAATGCAAACATCATTGAATTCACAGCTAATAATCCAAATCTTCAATGTCTTTGGGAATTTGGAAATGGCACGAAAGCTAAAGGTGCTTCCGTTAGTTCTCCATATCCATATGCAGGGACGTATACGGTAAAATTAACCGTATTTTCTTCAGGTGGTAGCAAAAGCTCTACGCAAGATATTACCATTGCACAAGATAATCTTGGACTTTTGAATAATCCTATTTTCATCATGTTAACTGGAGGAGTTAATGGGCCTGGTTTTAAAACGTGGGTCATTGATTCTACTGCTGATGGACACATGGGTGTTGGTCCTGATCCAGCGAGTCCATTGGGTGATATTCCTGAATGGTGGTCCGCAGGTGGATTAGACAAATCCGGCGCAGGATTGTACGGAGATAAATACGTTTTCCACTTAAACGGATTCAAATTCGACATGATCAATAATGGTGATGTGTATGTTCACAACACATTATCTGCTAATTTCCCAGGTTCTTTTCAAAACCTTGGAGATTTCACTGCTCCATATGCTGATCAAATGGACGAGTCTTGGACACTACTTGAAAATGCTGATACAACAATCACCATTTCCAATAATGCTTTCTTGGGATTTTATACCGGAGTAAATACCTATAAAATATTGGATATCACTGACTCTACCCTATCTTTACAGTACAAACATCACGCAGGCGGTTTCAATTGGTATCTTCGCCTGAAAACTGAATAAAATAATGATTATGAGCATTCATCACCTAATTATTTTCGTTTTTGCTGGACTTGCAGGCTGCGATAAAAACAAACCTCCAGCTGTTACTTTACCAACTAATTTGGTGACATCCATCACAAAAACAGGTGGTTTGGTTGACGTACATGCAACAGCGGAAAACGCAAATTTCTACACCGTTACCTTTTATCACAACAACGATTCTACGGTAGTAGAGACAACTGATGGACATGCTGCTCATACATATACAGCATCTGGAACCTACTCAATTAAAACATGCGCTCATACTACTTATACGGACTATATACAAAAAACTGAAAACGTAATTGT
>JBIIAG010000003.1:0-141654 GCA_044240055.1 Crocinitomicaceae bacterium
AAAACCGTTTATTGTTGTCGAAAAAAGCACATTTGATTTTACCGACACACCGTCTGTTAGATGCTGCATCGGAAACAGCTAAAGGAAAAAATAAAATTGGCTCAACCTTGAAAGGAATCGGTCCAACGTACATGGATAAAACCGGTAGAAATGGTTTGCGTGTTGGTGATATATTTTCACCAAACTTTAAAGAAAAATATGACATCCTCGTGGAAAAACACGTGGGTATGTTGAAACATTACGAAGGATTCGAATACGATCTTTCTTCCTTGGAAAAACCTTGGATGGAAGCAATTGAGAAGTTGAAAAAATTACAAGCTGTTGACAGCGAACATTACTTGAATAACGCTTTGTTAAACGGAAAACGTGTTTTAGCAGAAGGTGCACAAGGAACAATGTTAGACATCGACTTCGGAACCTATCCTTTTGTCACTTCTTCCAATACAGTAACAGCTGGAACGTGTACAGGACTTGGTATTGCTCCTACGCGCATTGGTAAAGTTATTGGGATTTTCAAAGCTTACTGCACGCGCGTTGGAAGTGGCCCCTTCCCTACTGAATTAGACGATGAAATTGGCGAAGAAATCCGTAAAGAAGGACGTGAATTTGGTGCGACAACTGGTCGTCCACGTCGTTGTGGTTGGATTGACCTTGTTCAAATGCGCTACGCAATTATGATTAATGGTGTTACTGAACTTTCTATGATGAAGGCAGATGTATTAAGTATTTTTGATAAAATCAGTGTGTGTACGCATTACCTCGTTAATGGCGAGAAAGTATATGATTTCCCTTTTGATGTGAGCGATTTAGATTTTACTCCTGTTTATGAAGAATTGGAAGGATGGAATTGTGATTTAACTGAATTGTCAGATTACGCATCCGCACCAGACGCATTGAAAAAATATGTAACATATTTGGAAGAACAATTAAACGTGCCAATTAACGTTGTATCTGTCGGACCAGATAGAAAACAAACATTAGCAAATAATTAAGATGCAAAAAAATCCATTCATACAAATTGCGCTCTTCTTGAGCGCATTTTTTTTGAGTGGAATCGTATTTGCTCAAAAAAAAACACTGGAACTTCTTCCAGGGTCTGAAAAAATCTATTACAATAAAGATTCCGGGCGACATCGGCTCGTTGGAACAGTGAGTTTCGTTTATCACGGAAATACAATGTATTGCGATTCAGCTCATTATCAAGATAGAGCAAAAATTGTTCACGCATATGGCAACGTTCACATTCGAAAAGGCGATGTCAATTTATACTGTGATTCGCTTTTTTATGATGAATCAAATAAATATGCAAAACTTTGGGGTGATGTTCGAGTACGCGATCAAGAATATAAATTAAGTTCAGATTCCGTCGACTATGATGTGAAACGTGGAAGAGCGATTTACCGAAACAAAGGACTCATTGAATCAATTATCTCAAATGAACGCATAACAAGTAAACTTGGTTATTTCTACCCAAATAATGGCAGTTTCTTTTTTAGTGGGGATGTCGACTATCGAAAAAATGATTTAACTGTCACGACCGACACCTTGCAATTCGCCTATGAACAACAAAAGCTCTATTTCTTTGGTCCATCAACAATGAAGAACGATAGCCTCGTGATACATTGCCAAAAAGGATGGTTTCATGTACAGACAGAAGATGGAGTGTTGTACAAGCAAGCAGAAGTAATTCAAAAAACGAGTATCATTAAAGGTGACACCTTGTTTTTGAATACCAAATTGAACAATTACGAAGGACGTGGTAATGTATTCTACAAGGATTTCACCCAAAACATGGCCTTTATGGGTAATAAAGCAAAATCGAGTGATAGTTTACATATTGCTTTTCTCACTGGAAATACACTTGCCTTCAAAGTTCATGATGGAGATACGCTTTTCATGCATGCGGATAGCCTCATTATGCATAAAGATTCTTTAAATCGAACGACAGAAACCATTGCGCATCGAAACGTTCGTATATTCAGTAAAAGTATTCAAGGAATTTGTGATTCCGCTAGTTTCCTGCCGAAAATGGAAGAACTGTATTTAAAAAGTAATCCTAAAATTTGGGCAGAGAATGCTGAATTAAAAGGAAACACAATGAAAATCATCCTTAAAGATAGCTCGATTCAGCAAATTGAAATCATTGATCAAGCTAGTGCAGTCATGGAGATTGATTCAGGAAACTACTATAATCAGTTAGCAGGAAGAAGAATGACAGCCTATTTTGTTAACAATGAATTGGTCAAAGCAGATGTTAAAGGAAACGCATGGACCATTTTTTATCCAGAGGAAGAGAAGAAAACAGATTCAAGCTTGGTGAAAATTCGAAAAGGAATGAATCGATTGTTTGCATCTGAATTGTTAGTTGAATTAGATAGCGGAGAGGTGACGTCAATTACATATTACGACAAACCTGATGGAATATTTTATCCCATGAATCAAATTAAACCGGAAGAACAATTTATCAAAGGTTTTTCATGGAATCCACTATTGAGACCGAAAGACCCGTACACTATTCGTAAAGATTATTGAATCTCTTCTCCTTCAGCAGAGTCCCAACGTGTGACACGCTGCACTCCTTCTACTTCCTCGAATTTACGTGTCAACTGTTCCAATTGTGCCGTGTCATAAACCAGGACTTTAATTCGACCCTCAAAAACACCGTCGTTCGTTTCAAATGAAATACTTTTCATATTCACGTGGTTCTGCTTGGAGATGATTTCCGTTAATCGGTTCACCATTCCTAATTGATCAATTCCGACGATACGTATCGCAGCAATTCGTTCTACTAATTGTTCACCCTCCCATTTTGCTTTCAGGCAACGATAGGCTAATTTTGACATTAAGTGAACAGCATTAGGACACGTAAAGCGGTGAATTTTTATTCCACTGCTAATCGTGATGAATCCAAAAATCTTATCCCCAGGAATCGGATTGCAACAACGAGCCAATTGATAATCAAAGCCTTTAAAATCTTCACCAATGATAATGGTATCTTTATCTGTATTGATTCCTTCAAAGGTCCCTTCTTCAGAGCCCGAATTGATTTTTTTGGATTGAATTTTACGTTGCGATTGCAACATGCCACCAATCACTTCCAACTCGCGAAGTTTGGACAAATCTACCTTACCTTTCGCTATTCGAAAATAAAGTTCACTAATTGTCGATACATGAAAATGATTCGTTAAATATTGAATGTTTTCTTGATTCATTCGCACATTAAACTGTTTGAATTTTCGCTCCAATATTTCCTTTCCATCGGAAGCAATCTGTTTTCGCTCTTCATTTAACGATGATTTGATTTTTTGCTTCGCACGCGCTGTAACAACAAATTTCAACCATTCGTCATTTGGTTTTTGTTTTTTGGATGTTAAAATCTCCAATTGATCGCCATTTAACAATTGATAACTCAATGGCATTAAACGGTTATTGACTTTTGCGCCAATGCAACGATCCCCAATTTCCGTATGGATGTCGTAAGCAAAATCTAATATCGTTGAACCTGTCGGCAACACACGCAACTCTCCTTTCGGTGTAAATACATAGATTTCGTCATTGAACAAGTTCAGCTTGAAGTCATTAACAAAGTCCAATGCATTCATGTCTGGACTATCTAATAAATCACGTATTTCTGCAATCCAACGATCAAATTTATTTTCGTCCGTTTTGGATTCTTTGTACTTGTAATGTGCCGCTAATCCATGTTCTGCAATATCGTCCATTCGTTTGGAACGAATTTGTACCTCTACCCAACGTCCTTGCGGGGACATCACCGTCGTATGTAAAGATTCGTATCCATTAGCGCGTGGAGTTGAAATCCAGTCACGCAAACGATCTGGACTCGGTTGATAGAAATCGGTAACGATACTATAAATGCGCCAACAATCTGCTTTTTCTAATTCATAAGGTGTGTCCACAATAATGCGCAAAGCAAACAAATCGAATACTTCTTCAAATGGAACATTCTTCGATTGCATTTTGCGCCAAATCGAAAAAATTGACTTTGGACGAGCCTTAATATCAAAATGATACCCTTGATTTTCTAATTCTTCTTTAATCGGTGCAACGAATCGACGAATAAATCGATTTCTAACATCTTGAGTGCTCTTTAATTTAGAATCAATATCCTTGAAAACCTCTGGCTCACAGTATTTCATGGATAAATCCTCCAACTCCGTTTTGATGGGATACAAACCCAAACGGTGTGCTAATGGAGCATAGAGAAAACGAGTTTCGGAAGCAATTTTCAATTGTTTTTCCACTTTCATACTTGAAAGGGTACGCATGTTGTGTAAACGATCCGCCAATTTGATTAACACTACCCGAAAATCATCGGAAATCGTAAGAATCATTTTACGGAAATTCTCCGCTTGAATGGAGGTGTTTTCGTCGAAAACTTCTGGGATTTTGGTTAATCCATCAATGATTGTTCTGACTTTAGACCCAAAAATATCTTCAATGTCTTGCAAGGTAATATAGGTATCCTCAACCGTATCATGTAATAATGCACACGCTACAGCAATTGGTTCAAGACCCATTTCTTCCGCACAAATTCGAGCCACTGCAATTGGATGATAAATATACGGTTCGCCTGATTTGCGGCGCATGTCTTTATGTGCCTCTAAAGCAATATCAAATGCTTTTCGCACCATCTTCGTCTCCTCTCGACTTCGATCTTTCATGGCCCGTAACAAGCCCTTAAACGCATTTAATATTTCAACGCGTTCTCTTTCTAAGTCAATTTGAGTGGAATCGTAGTCTTGCATTTATTTCGCAGGTAAGATTTTTGCTTTTACTTCTCCAAAACCAATACGAACGTGTTCGTTTTGACAATACCCACGCATGGTAACCGTATCGCCATCTTGAATAAAACGTCGTTCCGTTCCATCATTCATACTTAAAGGTTTTGTTCCTTTCCAAGCAAGTTCAAGCATTGAACCAAAGGAATCAGGTGTCGAACCGGAAATCGTTCCGGAACCCATTAAATCGCCACAACGGACATTACACCCATTCACGGTATGATGTGCTAATTGTTGTGACATGTTCCAATACATGTATTTAAAGTTCGAGTTACAAATGATTTTTTCAGTCGAATTTTCTGGAGTCATTCCAACTTGTAAATGAATGTCGTAAGATTTCTTTCCTTCAAATTTCAAATAAGAAAGTACAGCTGGATCTTGTTCCGGTGAATTCACAGCAAATGGTTGCAATGCATCCATGGTCACAATCCAACAAGAAATAGAAGACGCAAAATTCTTAGCTAAGAATGGTCCGAGTGGAACGTATTCCCATTTCTGAATGTCACGCGCAGACCAATCGTTGAATAAGCACATTCCGAAAATATAATCCTCAGCTTCCGTCGTTGAAATCGAATCACCAAGTGGTTTTCCATCATAGGTGATGAAGCCCATCTCTAATTCGAAATCCACTTGACGCGATGCTGCAAAAATCGGCGGCTCGTTGTCGTCTGGTTTGATTTGTCCTTTTGGACGATGAATGTCTTGTCCGGAAATAATCACTGAGGATGAACGTCCGTGGTAACCAACTGGAATCCATAACCAGTTTGGCAACAAGGCATTCGCTGGATCTCTGAACATGATTCCAACATTTGTCGCATGTTCTTTACTTGAATAAAAATCCGTGTAATCGCCAATTTGAACGGGCATACACATTTCCACTTCATTCAAAGAAAACATTGCCTTTTGAATCAGTTCATTTGTTGATGCAGCTTGATTATCCGTTGAAAAAATATCCGAAAGGGCTTGACGCAAACGACGTGTTGCCTCTTTTCCTTTTTTCATCATCGGATTCAAAAATTCTTGTGAGAAATCTTCCGCTGTAAATCCAGCAACTACTAGTGCACCAGATTCTGCCAGAATGGATAAATCAATCACCGTATCGCCAATGCGTGTTCCCACACGTGCGGAGGATCCACTTGTTGTAAATACTCCAAAAGGAAGGTTTTGAATCGGGAAATCTGATCCTTCGGGAACTGAAATCCACGAACGTAAACTTGGATTATTTGCTGCTATCATTTTCTAGTTGTATTAAACGTTGAAACGGAAATGCATCACATCTCCATCTTCTACTACGTATTCTTTTCCTTCTACTTTAAACTTTCCTGCTTCTTTTACCGCACTTTCAGAACCATACGTAATGAAGTCATTGTATTTCATCACTTCAGCGCGAATAAATCCTTTTTCGAAATCACTGTGAATCACACCAGCCGCCTGTGGCGCTGTCATTCCCTTACGAATTGTCCAAGCACGTACTTCTTTTACTCCTGCCGTAAAATACGTTTGTAAGTTCAATAAGTGGTATGCTTGACGAATCAATCGGTTCACGCCTGGCTCTTCAAGTCCAAGTTCATCAAGGAACATTTGACGTTCTTCGTATGTTTCCAATTCTGTAATATCCGCTTCGATTTTTGCTCCAATGATCATTACTTCTGCATTTTCACTTGCCACAGCTGCTTTAACAGCATCAACGTGAGCATTTCCAGTTTTTACAGAATCTTCATCTACGTTACACACGTACATCACAGGTTTAGAAGTGATTAAATTGAATTTATGAATGATTTCAAATTCATCTTGTGTGAAGTCCAAACCTCGGATCGAACGACCTTGCTCCAATCCTTCTTTGATTTTGTGCGCGAGTTCATTTTCTTTGACAGCATCCTTGTCTCCTGACTTAATGACACGTGCCAAACTTTGTATCTTTTTTTCAACAGAATCCAAATCCTTTAATTGCAACTCGATGTCAATGATTTCTTTGTCGCGAATTGGGTTTACACTACCATCTACGTGGATAATATTTCCATCATCAAAACAACGAAGCACGTGTAAAATCGCATCTGTCTCGCGAATGTTAGCAAGGAACTGATTTCCTAATCCCTCACCTTTCGACGCCCCTTTTACAAGTCCAGCGATGTCAACAATTTCCATCGTTGTAGGCATTACGCGCTCCGGATTCACCAACGCTTCTAATTTCTCCAAGCGTGGATCTGGAACAGATGTCGTTCCCACATTTGGTTCAATGGTACAAAAAGGGAAATTCGCCGATTGCGCCTTTGCATTTGATAAACAGTTAAATAAAGTTGATTTTCCAACATTCGGCAAGCCGACAATTCCACATTTTAAAGCCATTCTATCTCATTTTTAGAGAACAAAGATACAAAGAATCTTGCCTGAGAACGACTCAAAAACTGAGAGAATTTACACAAGGGAATTTATCCAATTGAAAATGGTTATTTTTATCCCAAATTAATACAATGAAGCACTTCTTTCCCTTTTTAATCCTCACACTTTTTACCCGCATTTCCGCACAAGATTCGACCATGATTCGTGCGATTTACGACGAAGCCTTGTTGCGTGGAGAATCATACGAAAATTTGCGTCAATTGTGCAAGGATGTCGGTCCGCGCTTAAGTGGTTCCACAAGTGCACAAATGGCCGTCGAATGGAGTGAAGCAAAAATGAAAAGCTACGGTTTTGACCGCGTGTATTTACAAGAAATAAAGGTTCCGCATTGGGAACGTGGGACAAAAGAAAGCGCATGGTTTCGCACTGCTGACGGACAATTAACCAAAGTTCACATTCTAGCCTTGGGTGGATCGATTGGCACCAATGGTTTGATGGAAGGAGAAGTAATTGAATTCAAAAATTTAGATGAATTAAAGAAAGTGAATGCGTCTAAAATCAAGGGTAAAATTGTGTTTTTAAATCAAGCGATGGATGCAGCACAAATTCAAACATTCAAAGCCTATGGTGCATGTTATGCCATTCGTGGAAACGGCGCGGTGGAAGCAGGGAAACTTGGTGCAAAAGCGGTGATCATTCGTTCGCTTGGACTCCCACAGGACATTCACCCACACACTGGATCCATGCATTACGAGGATTCGGTAGCGCGCATTCCAGCCGGAGCTTTGTCTACCCAGGATGCAAACAATCTTTCCGCAGCGCTATTGAAAGGAAAAGTAAACTTTGTATTTGAAATGGATTGCCGCGTGTATCCGGATGCGACTTCGTTTAACGTAATTGCAGAAATTCGCGGAAGCGAGAAACCGGAAGAAATCATTGTTTTTGGTGGACACTTAGACTCCTGGGATGCTGGAGAAGGTGCACACGACGATGGTGCTGGGGTCATTCATTGTTTAGAGGCATTACGCATTCTGAAAGAACTCAACTACAAACCAAAACACACCTTGAGAGTTGTGTTTTTTATGAACGAAGAAAATGGAAATATGGGCGGAAAATCTTATGCTTCTATCGTGAAGTCCGCTGGGGAAAAACACATTGCAGCCTTGGAATCCGATCGCGGTGGATTCGTCCCACGTGGATTTGGCGTTGATGGTTCCGATGCGCAAGTAGCCTTTCTTCAAACCTTTGCTCCAAACTATAAAAACTACGACTTACACGTTTTTGAAAAAGGATACGGCGGTGTTGACATCGGTCCGTTAAAGGAACAATATCCCGGAATTCCCTTGTTTGGATTCGTACCTGACTCGCAACGGTATTTTGATTATCATCATGCACCAAGTGACGTCTTTGAAAGTGTCAACAAACGCGAGTTAGAATTAGGCGCTGCAGCGATTTCCAGTTTTGTTTATTTGTTGGATTTAAAGTTGAAGTAGGTTTAATGTGCTAATGTTTTAATGTGCTAGTGTTTTAATGTGCTAATGTGTTGAATGTGCTAATGTGCTGATGTGCTGATGTGTTGATGTTTTGAATGTGCTAATGTGCTGATGTGTTGATGTTTTGATGTTTTGAATGTGCTGATGTTTTAATGTGTTTGCGGGAAAACGGACATCTGAAATCGGAAAACGAATTACCACAACAAAAACCAATAAATCAGGACCCAAATCGCGGCAAATAGTGCACTAACTAGCAATAGGGATTTCATGTCTATCTTTTTCTTCTTGAGCAATACTTGCCAAATAACGATGATCCATACGATGAAGCCGATGACAATCGGTAGAAAAATGCGTAACATTAGGAGTTGTATATATCTTCGAGCATTTGACAGTCAAACTTTGACATTTTCAAGAATGCTTCTGTGATTTTTTGTCCGTTCGTGGGATGTGACATCCACTTTCCTAAATCTGCAGGAATGACTTGCCACGAAAATCCGTACGGATCTTTGCACCAGCCGCAATGTCCTTCTTCTCCCCCGTTCGCTGTTAACCCGTTCCAGTAATGGTCAATTTCTTCTTGACTTTCACAGTTGATTGTGTAGGAAACAGCTTCCGTTGGTTTAAACATTGGTCCACCATTCAACCCCATGAACGTTTGTCCATTTAATTCAAAATATACGGTTAATCCAGAATCGGACGTAATCTTTGAGTTTGGAAACAAAGAACAATACAATTCTGCTGCTTCTTTAGCCTTTCCGTCAAACCAAAAACATGGGTAAATACTATTTTTCATGGAGATTATTGTTGGATGTAAAACTTCTTTTATATGTTAAAAATAAGGAGTGATTCCATTTGATTGCAATTACCATACAGCCACTTATTAAAATGAAATAAACCATAAAAGCACTATGATTCTTTTGATAATAACTAGAATAGTGAATAAGCAACCACATAATGGTTGAAACAAATCCTGCGTAAACTAAAAACCTTGTCAAAAGCTCTCCTAGGTATTGATTTAATCTGCGAAAATCTTTTGGGAACTTGTACAATACAGCCGTCCAATGTTCTTTTTGTCCGATATAGACATATGACACAAATTCACCAAATGAATATCCTTTTTCAATTGGCATTAAGTTGATTGGCTTAAATGTGCTTTTGTGAAATGCATACCACACATAACACGTTAGAACACTCAATATAATCAATAGTGGTGTCCATGATGAAATTCCACCTACCGTTACTAGTGGATTTGCTTCCTTTTTTAAATCCGGAGTCAACACTACCGAACAATAAGCATCATAACTTCTTGAAAAAAGTATCCAGCCAATTGTTAGAATGTACTTTATGTATTTATTCATTTTAACCTTATGAATTTTTGAGTAATCTAAAAGTAATGAATTTTATCAACCTAATTGATTTTAACAATTTAAACTTGAGATCAAATACCCCTACGACAATTCCATATACCGCACGTCTTGCTGAAAAGGCAATTTTTGCATCCACCCTACTTGCAAACAGTAGTATGAAAACTCTTCGGTTACTACTCCCCGCAGGTGATAAATTCCTTTTCCGTGAAAGGGAAAACGCCGCACACTCTCCGGAAAATGCACGGTATCAATCGTGTCTCCTTTCACATCGATAAAGGTTCCGAAATTCATCAATTGTCCTTTTGCTGTCTTGGATTGTTTGATGGCCACCAAATACCCAAATAATTCAACAGTCATCCCCAATAAGGATTCCATTTCAACTGCCTTCACATGTTGAGCTGGGAGCGCTGATTGAAGCAAGCGAAAAGGATTACACAGGGGAAATCCCATCAATTCCATTTGCTCAAAGGACGCCTCTTCCTCCTGCTCTTCTAAGTCTGGTAGCTCAAAATGACGCGAACGAACCTCAAACAATTCGATGCTTCGGTCCCGTTGTGGATTTTTATGGTGGTGAAAATGTGCTTTCCACAACAATTCCTTGCGCTTTTCAGGGAAATCACGCAAGGCACCAATACGAATCAACAGCGATGTTTGCTCCAATGGAACATGCACGCGACGGACAAAATCTTCAAAGTCACGGAATTCCCCCGCACGATCGCGTTCCTCAAAAATCTTCAAGACCAATGAAGCTTCAATTCCTGCAACCAAGTTGAATCCAAGAATTAATGTTTTCCCAAAAAGCACACATTCATACGAACCATGATTTACTGATGGAGCCTCAATCTCCGCTCCAAAACGCCGCGCTTCGTGTACATAGATTTCTGTTCGGTAATAGCCACCAAAATTGTTAATGGTTGCCGTCATGTATTCCAATGGATAATGCGCCTTCAAGTACAAACTTTGGTAACTTTCTACCGCATACGACGCAGAATGTCCCTTCGAAAAGGCATAGCCTGCAAAACTCTCAATCTGACGCCAGACATCCATTGTCAATTTCTGATCGTAGCCTTTTTTTGTGCAATTGCCAACGAACTGTTCCTGAACACGCAAGAATTCTTCCCGTGAACGAAATTTACCGGACATTCCCCGCCGCAGGACATCCGCCTCTGCTAAACTGAGTCCCGCAAAATGATGCGCGACCTTGATGACATCTTCCTGATACACCATCACCCCATACGTTTCTGGCATAATCTCTAACAAAATCGGATGCGCTTCCTTCCGGCGCTCTGGATTTCGGTGACGCAAAATGTACTCCCGCATCATCCCCGACTGCGCAACTCCTGGACGTATAATCGAGCTCGCAGCCACCAATTCAAGGTACGTTTCGACTTTTAATTTGGACATCAACATCCGCATGGCTGGCGATTCTACGTAAAAACAACCAAGCGCTTTTCCGGCTAACAACAACTGACGGACTTTTTCATCCTGCTTGAAATGCGCTACATCGTGAATATCGTGCGGTGGTTCTTCAGGACGATTGTACGCAATCACCTCCAAGCAATCGTGAATTTTCCCGAGTCCACGCTGACTCAAAATATCGAACTTGTACAAGCCAACATCTTCCGCTTCCATCATCGAAAACTGTGTCGTTGGATACCCTTTTGGCGGTAAAAAAGTCGCGGAATACCAAGTCATTGGACGCTCGCTAATCACAATTCCACCAGAATGCACACTCAAATGCGAGGGCAATCCTTGGATGTACTTACTGTAACGCAAAACCAAGCGCGAGAACTGGTCCAACTTGTCAAATTGAAACTTTCCACTACTCAACAAATCGATTTCAGATTTTGGCAAACCAAAGACCTTTCCCAATTCCCGAATGGTCGCGCGGTACTGGAAAGTATTATACGTGCACAGCCATGCCGTATGTGGATAACGTTCAAACAAATAGCGCACTATATCATCACGATCCTTCCACGAGAAGTCAATGTCAAAATCCGGTGGATTCTTGCGGTACAGGTTAATGAAACGCTCAAAATAGAGGTCTAATTCGAGTGGGTCAACGTCCGTAATGCGCAGCAAATACGCGACGATGCTATTCGCCCCACTTCCGCGTCCAACATAGAAATAGCCCTTTGAGCGCGCATACGAAGTAAAGTCCCAAGTGATGAGAAAATAAGACAAGTAATGCTTCTCGGCGATGACTTCAATCTCCATTTCGATGCGCTCAATGATTTCATCCGTTACGACTTTGTAGCGGTAATCGAGTCCTTCTGCGCAGAGTTCTTTGAGTAAGTTGCGATCTCCGTCAATCGTTCCTGTATACGTCGTTGGATTTTGAGGCTTGGCATCATCACCGAACTCAAAGTTCACGCGACAACGATGAAACAAAGCTTCGGTACGCTCAATGATTTCTGGGTATTCGGAAACGCCGGCAGCAAGCGGAGCTTCCTTCCATTCTTGGTAGGAAATAAAACGTTCGTTCTCGTCCGCTTGATCTTCTTTTTCCAACTTCGACAGCAAGCAATTGTGGTCAATGGCTCGAAGTAAACGGTGGGCGTTAAAATCCGCCTTCGATTGAAAGACCATTGATTGCAGCGCGAGCAACTTTCCCCTCGGAACCTTCTTGTATTTTATATTTAAGTAAACTAATTCAGACAACTGTATTTCAATGTATTCGTGTTCTTTTAGTTTCGTTGGATACTGCTCAATGGGATAACACACATAGCAACTTAAAAAGTGCGGCAAGACCGTTGGAAAAGGGATTTTCCGGTGAATAAACTGACTTAAAAACACATTCAATTCATTCAGCCCATGATTGTTTCGTGCAATCACCGTCGCGATTTTCTCGCGTTCATTGCGTAGCTCCACACCAACCACTGGAAGAATTTCTTTCCGTTGTGCTTCCCGCACAAAAGCAAGCACGGCACCTGTCGAATTGATGTCCGCCAAGAAAACATAGGGATAGCCGCTATCCGCTGCCCACTGGACAATGGCTTCCGGAGAATGAATGCCATACTTCAAACTAAAATGAGACTTCGTTTTCATAAAAGAGAATGCTTACACACGTCGATTTGCGAGCAACATCGGAGGTTCTCCATTAAATGGATTATGGTGTCCAATTGTACGCGCCTCCATACCAATGGCTCGAATCACCGCGCGGTCACCGTAGCGCACCCGAATCTGATCCAGCGCTTTATACAGCGAAGCAAAATGCATGTCGTTATCAAACAAGTTCAACTGGTGATGTCCAGAAACCAAGGAACTAAAGCGAATGCCAATGAGTCGAACCAGTAGGCGTCGGTTGTAAATGCGCTTAAACAATTCCGTAACGACCGGCAGTAACTCATGATCTGCTGCGGTGTAAGCAATTTGCTTTTGGAGCGTCTGCGTTTGAAAGTCCGAATAGCGAATTTTGACCGTCACACAGCCCGTCAGCTTCATTCCCCTACGCAACTGAAAAGCTAAATTCTCCGCCATGGCAGCGAGGATTCCATTCAACTTCACGACATCAATCGTATCTTGGTCGAAGGTCCGTTCGGTGGAGATGGACTTCCGCTCGTTGTATTGTTCCACGGGGGAATGGTCGATTCCCTGTGCTTTTTTCCAGATACTCACGCCGTTCATTCCCAAGGCGCCTTCCATCATTTCCATCGGCATTTCCTGTACCGTTTTGATTTTTCGCACGCCAAGATTACACAAGGTTTGATAGGTCTTTGTTCCCACCATCGGAATTTTCTTTACGGACAAGGGTGCCAAAAAATCGCGCTCCGTCCCGTAGTCGACGTGAATTTGATTGTTCGGTTTTGCTTCACCGGTGGCAATTTTGGATACGGTTTTATTCTGCGACAAGCCAAAGGAGATCGGTAATCCCGTTTCCTTGAGGATACGCTGACGCAGTTCTCCCGCATACTTAAAGGTACCGAAGAAGCGGTCCATTCCCGTGAAATCAATGTAGAATTCATCGATGGACATTTTCTCATACACGGGAACAGCCTCGCGAATGATTTCAGTCACAGCGCGTGAGTATCCACTATACGTTTGTGTATTCCCCTTAATGACAATGGCTTCCGGACATCTTTCCCTCGCCATCTTCATGGGCATGGCGGAATGAATTCCAAACTGCCTTGCCTCATAACTACAGGAAGCAACCACTCCTCGGTCACTTGTCCCGCCAATCAAAATGGGTTTTCCAACTAAACGACTATCTAATAAACGTTCACAGGAGACAAAAAACGTGTCTAGGTCCATGTGAACAATCGAACGCAATACTGACATGATCAAAAAGATTAAAGTAAATGCGTGCTATCGTTGGTCCAACAAAGTTACTAAAATGATTAGATATTCATCTTTTATTTTGATTGTATTTTAATCATATTGATATTTTTCACTAAATTCAATAGAGAAAAAAAGAAAGATGGAGCTAACAACAATCAAAAACAGCATTCACGAAATCAGGGGGAAACGCGTCATTCTTGATTATGAGTTGTCGAAAATGTATGAAGTCGAAACGCGTGTATTAAAACAAGCAGTACGCAGAAACATCGATCGATTTCCGGAAGATTTTATGTTTGAACTGACAGAAGAGGAAATGAAAAACTTGACATCACAAATTGTGATGTCAAGTTGGGGAGGTACCAGACATGGAACATTCGCTTTCACAGAACAAGGAATAGCCATGCTATCAAGTGTGCTAAAAAGTAAATTGGCCATTCAAATCAACATTTCCATCATGCGTGCATTTGTGATGATGCGTCAATGGAGCCTCACCTATCATGAACTAGCGGAGCGATTAGAAGAGCTGGAACGCAAACACGGACAGCGCTTTGATGGCATTGAACAAGTGTTAAATTACTTTATACAAAAAGACAAACAAAGCACGCAGCAGAATCAAAGGAAGCAAGTGGGGTATAAAAAATAGCAGAAGGTATTCGCAGAGAAAGAAATGAAAAAGTTGGTATCACAAATTATGATACCATGATGTGGAGGTGCCGAAAATTAAACATATTCGTTCTCCATTCAATAATTGATCAACAAATTTTCTATTTTTATAGAACATTCTTAAGGGACACATAATATATAGTAGCATTTTGGGCTTGAGACAGTTAGCAGGCATTCATTAAAAAAATACATATGAAAAAAAACATACTCTTTATATTCTTCTTGTGTTGTTCAAAATTAGTTTTCGGACAAGATGCAAATTTCCTATGGGTCAAAAAATTCGGCGGAACCGGTACTAGTGGAGCTAATTCTATAGAATTAGATGCTTCTGGAAATATATATACCATAGGGGGTTTTTCTGGAACAGTAGATTTTAACGCAGGTTCAGGCATTTACAACCTGACTTCTATTGGTGATAATGATATATTCGTTTCCAAATTAGATAGCGCTGGAAATTTTATTTGGGCAAAGCAAATAGGTGGGCAATTATATCCTTCCACAAATGACCTTTCTCTAGATGCTGCCGGAAACATATATATTACAGGTACTTTTTGGGGAATGGTTGATTTTGACCCGGGTGCTGGTATTTTCAATCTCAACACTATTGGCACCCATGATTTATTTGTATTAAAACTAGATAGCTTTGGTAATTTTATTTGGGCAAAACAAATTGGTGACTCCCTTGGAGCAGTAATGGGCACTTCAATTTCCTTAGATGATTTAGGGAATATTTACACCACAGGATATTTTGCTGACACTATTGATTTTGATTCGGGAGCAGGCACTTTCATGCTGAATCCAGATAATAATTGGTTTTTTAGTATGTTTGTTTTGAAACTGAATCCTTCCGGAAATTTTGCTTGGGCAAAAGCAATGTACGGTCCTTATTCTGGCGTTCAGAGTGAATCCATTTCAATTGATAGATTTGGCAATGTGCTCACGACAGGGCAATTTCATGACACGGTAGATTTCGATCCAGGAGTTGGTTCTTTTACGCTCGTTCCTTTTGGTAGCTTTGGCGATTGGGATCATTTTATTTCGAAATTAGATTCGTCAGGCAATTTTGTTTGGGCAAAACAATTTGGGGGAGAAAGTAATCAAATTGGTTTTTCTATAATCACGGACGATTTCAGTAATGTTTACTCTACGGGTATTTTTGATGCAACCACTGATTTTGACCCAGGCCCGAGCACTTTCTATATGACCCCTACAACTGGTCGAAACACGTTCATTTCAAAATTAGATACTGGTGGAAATTTCGTTTGGGCCAAACAAATTACAGGTTATAGTTATGGTAATGATCTTACACTAGATGATGACCTTAATGTCTACACCACAGGTTTTTTTCAAGGCTATACTGATTTTGACCCAGGATCAGGAAATTTCATTATTAATGAACCCCTTACCCCGCCGGATACTTATGTATTAAAATTAGATAGCAGTGGAAATTTTATTTGGGTAAGGAGATTTGAAGGGGCCGTTCCATCTTCTAATTATGGTGGATCCATTGCGGTTGATGCTTTTAACAATATTTACACTACTGGGTCGTTTCAAGGTACTTCAGATTTCGATCCGAGCATCAATACTTTCAATTTTACTTCTTCTAGTGAATCCAATGCATACATACATAAAATGTGTCAAGGGTGCACTGCAGGCATAAGCGAAGATAATCTGCCAAACAATATTAGTCTCTTTCCAAATCCTACAAGTGGTCAAATTAACTTAATGACAAACGATCAAAAAGAAATAATAAGCTTTAAAATAATTAATTCCACCGGACAAATAATAGAAAAAGCTAAGTTCTTTTCAAACAAAATTACTCTTGACATTTCCACAGAGGCAGATGGAATTTATTTTCTTGAAGTTACAACGGCAGAGGGGAACTATAGAACTAAATTATTGAAAAATTAAGGCCTGTTATTATTCAGTTGGTACAAGTTATCCCATCGGGAATTTAATTGAGGCACTGCTAAAACATTTGTGTCTGCATATAAACTTTTGTGTTTTTAGACAGTGGATGCTTCTAAATCAACAACAAGAATAAAAAAACCGTTACCACCAATTATGAAAAACAGATTCACCATCGTCGTATTGATCCTTTCAAATTTAGCTTTTGGACAGCAGTATGACGGCTTGCATATTGAAAAAAGCAAAATTGACAAAAACAATAGCATCTACACTTTAGGAAAAGAATTCCTTTTTAACATGAAGATTACTGAAAACGATTCAACCTTGTTTCTAAAAGAAAATAACCACGACGATTTCAAACTTTATCATAACATTGATTCACTCAAAATTTCTGAAATTCATTTGACTGTAGTAAAACCAAGAGCATTCAAAAAAACGAATAAAAATCAAACTGAAATCTATTATAGCTACGAACCCAACCCGAAAATAGTATCTTCAACTGGGATTGTCGAAAACGCTGAAAACATATGGGTTCACCCACCCAGAAGTGGTTTTTTCAAATCACTAGAAACCTGTCCTTTCCCATATATCAAACTAAATAAACCTGTTGGTTATAAATGGACGGACAGCATGAGTATTGGAAAT
The DNA here is from genome assembly GCA_044240055.1 of Crocinitomicaceae bacterium. GTDB lineage: Bacteria > Bacteroidota > Bacteroidia > Flavobacteriales_D > Crocinitomicaceae > UBA952. The sequence continues at coordinate 17,494 of JBIIAG010000003.1, forward strand.
TACTGGGCTGATAAGAAATGGGGATTGTGGGAAGGTAGATTGCTTTTAAACTACGAATATGAAATTAGTGGAAAAGAAAAAATTCATACGAACATTGGCGAATTAGATTGCATCGTTGTGAGCGCTATTGCAACATCCAACATTGGAAAATCTAGCCTCAAATACTATTTCTCTCCCGAATATGGATTTGTAAAATTAGAATACATCTTATTTACAGGAGTGGAAATTGAATTGAATATTGCGCAAGTAAAAGATGGACCTATTTTAAGTGATCCCGGAGATTTTTTTGATCATAAATATAAATAAGAAGTGAACAAGAAGCTACCTCTTTAAAGACAAGTATTCACAGCAACTTCGTTCTCCATTCCATGATTGATCAAATGTTTTTCTATTTTTATGGAACAACGACCAATGAGGCATAGCAAACAGATGTAAATTGAACTTCAGAAATTCATGAAGGGATAGGTAAGTTAGTGGTCATTAGATAAAAAATAATAAAATGAAATTAATAGCATCAGTTTATACCCTTTTCTTTTTCACTTTAACAACGGGATATAGTCAACCACAAGTTATTGCTTTAGAAACTGAACAGATTAATGAAAAGACCTACTTAAAAAATAACTTAAACAGCCAAAAATTCAGAAATGGAGATGCTATCAAATTTACAACGACTAGGACAGAATGGTTAGACGCTTGTCGTAAGCGTGTGCCTGCTTGTGGTTATTATAATTTTGATGTTAAATCAGAAAATAATGGGCTATTATATAATTATTATGCCTTTATCGATGGAAGAAACTTGGCCCCTAAAGGATTCCGATTATTCAGCGAAAATGATGAATTGCCAAATAGCTTAAGTATTAAAATACAAGGAGGTACGCTTGCTGGTCAGGCAGGTACATTTTTTGGGGAAAATGAATTTACGCTGTTTTGGTCATTATGTATTGATGGCGATCCTGAAGTAAACAATTATTGCTTCTGGAAATCATTACCTGAGGATAGTTCTATAATTTTTGAAGAATTTCCAGAATGTCAAGGAATGTATGTCAGGTGCATCAAGGAATAATAAATAACGAACCACTAACAGCGTGTTAGCAATATTGCCTTGGCGTACCGAAGCTTCGGGACAACACAAAGCAACATCGCCTTCACGCAAACCGTTATGACTAATCATGACCATAGCAACCATATTGTAAATTTGTTATAAATTTGATAGTATCAAATGATAGTATCAATATATGAATCCTCCTTATCAAATCACTCCTGAAATATTAAAACTGATTAGTTCTATTTCTGAAAAAATAGGTCAGATAAATGCGAAATTTCTAGATAAACCACCCCCAAAACTTCGAAAGGAAAATCGAATAAAAACGATTCATTCTTCCTTAAGTATCGAAGGCAACACACTCACTGAGGAACAGATCACTGCATTGATAGAGAATAAGAGAGTTATTGGTCCAGAAAAGGATGTAAATGAAGTTTTGAACGCAATTTCCGTTTATAATCAACTCAAAACATTCGATCCAGTCTCCTCAAAATCATTCTTAAAAGCTCACGAGACCCTTATGAAAGGTTTGGTGGCTGATAACGGAAAATACCGCAATAAAGGGGTTGGAATTATGGCCGGTGATCGAATTGCACATATGGCACCCCCTTCTGATAATGTGTCATATTTGATGAATGATTTATTCGATTATCTTAAAAAATCAAAAGAGATATCGCTAATAAAGAGTTGTGTTTTCCATTATGAAATGGAATTCATTCATCCCTTCATTGATGGTAATGGCAGAATGGGAAGATTATGGCAAACCTTGATTTTGATGAAAGAATATTCTGTCTTTGAATTTATTCCTTTCGAAAATATAATACATAAAGCCCAAAGTGAATACTATCATGCACTTTCACAAAGTGATAAATCTGGCAGCTCAACCCCTTTCATTGAATATATGTTAAAGGTGGTTAATGATTCGTTGTATACTATGCTTGATTTCAAAAATAGAATAATGACAACAGAAGATCGCTTAACCTATTTTTCTGAAATATGCGAATCTGAATTCAGTCGAAAAGATTACATGAGCATTTTCAAAGAAATTTCCTCGGCGACGGCCAGTCGTGATTTGAAACAAGGTGCAGAACAAGGTTGGTTTGAAAAGGAAGGAGATAAAATAAAGACGATTTACAGAATAATAAAATAGCCATAACAGCAAGCATGCGCCAGCCCAAGATCTTACTTCGTTTAAACGTTAAATTTGATCCAAACTATTTCTTACATTTAGAAACTAATTTATTAAAAAAGTAGGGGCTATCACCTGATAGAAAACCGTTAAAAAAAATTACATACATTTAAAAAAAAATTAAACAATGGCAACAGTAACACTAAAGGGTAATCCTTTTCAAACAACGGGCGAACTTCCAACGGTTGGACAAACAGCACCGGATTTTTCATTGGTAAAAGAAGATCTTTCCGCTCTGACCTTAAACGATTTCAAGGGGACAAACTTGATTCTGAATATATTCCCAAGTATTGACACGCCAACGTGTGCAGCATCGGTTCGAACGTTTAACCAGCGCGCTGCAGCGATGGAGAACACAAAAGTAGTGTGTGTTTCCCGCGATTTACCTTTTGCACAGAAACGTTTTTGTGGCGCTGAGGGAATTGAACATGTGGTAAACGCATCCGATTTTGCTGCAGGAACTTTTGGGAAAACGTACGGAATAGAAATGGCGAATGGGCCTTTGCAAGCATTGCATGCGAGAGCGGTTGTCGTAATTGACGCCAACGGAATTGTCAAACATGCCGAATTGGTAGGAGAAATTGCAGATGAGCCGAACTATGACACGGCAATTGCTGCTTTGAGCTAAGCGAATGAAATGGTTTTGATACAAGGGGAATATTTAGCGACAATAAATATCCAATAGTAAAAAATGACAATTGACGTAACATTTAATTTTTACACCGACACAAATGGAGGCGCCCCAGACAAAACAAGTACTACACTCCGCTCATATCATAAAAGGTTAGTAAACATAATATAATGAGTAAAAAAATCATTCTTACGCTACTTTCAATAACATTTCACATCACTTCAATTGCTCAAAATGAATTAAAACTCAAATTAGACTCTATTACAAAGACTGGATTAGAGAAAGGAATACCAGGAATACAAATTATCATTTCAGATAATGAAGGCTCCACCATTTATAATTATAGCCATCAAGATTTTGAAAAAACAACGGCTGTAAATGATTCTACAAATTGGCGTTACGGGAGCATTACCAAACTGTTTACAGCAATAATGATACTTCAATTAGAATCAGAAGGAAAATTAACAATTGATGATTTCGTATCCAAACACATAAATCTAAAGCAGCACAATCAGGCAGGAATAACTATAAAACACCTATTAAACCATACATCTGGTTTATATAATTATACTTCTTCAAATAAGTTAAAATGGGAAGACACATCGAATCAATGTCTCGAATATAGTTTAAATAACAAACTGAATTTTAGTCCAGGGAGTAAATATAATTATTGCAATACAGGCTATTTAATTTTAGGTTTAATCTTAGAAAAAATAACAGGGCAATCCTATCAAAAAAATATTTCTGAAAGAATATTTGAGCCTTGTGAATTAAAAAGTATGATCTATTGTAGTGATGAGAAGATCCCTTCCAATATGGCAAGAGGTTATAAACTAAAACGTAAAAAATATAACGATTATACTGAGATTAATCATAGTTGGGCGAACTCTGCTGGTGCCATTTTAGGGAACTTAAACGATTTGAATAAATTCATTAGTTGTTTGTTTAATGGGGAACTGATTGATAGCATACAATTAAAAAAGATGATTAGTCCTACCATAATTTACCGAGACTTGAATACCGAAGGCAAGGAATGGTTCTATCATGCAGTTGGACTTTGCTGGGATTTAAACCTTGATAAATCTGAAAAACCAATTTATGTTTCTCACGGCGGCAACACCCAAGGTTATAATTGCGACATTCATTACAATACTCAAACCAACCTAACAATCATTATTGGCATGAATTTATTTCCAAACGGAAAATACGAACCTGTTTTTAGTACTCAGAATAATATGATAGATGCGATACATCAGTATTACAAGCATAAAAAATAACGGTAGCTAACATCGCACAAGCCAAAATATTGAGGGCTTAGTTTAAAAAAATGTTATAGAAAGTTAGACGATTTGAAATAATTTGAATTTGAAAGCTAAATTTTCGCAACTTCATTTAGACGCAATTCGTTAAGGTCAAGCAAATAAAATAGCTCAATGAAAACAAATCTAATCAAAACCCTTTTTCCACTACTTCTAATCATTACGCTGACTCATTGTGCGACGCAAAGAACGACGAGTACTATTGTTGGTGGAAATTACAATGAAAGTACAAACGCGACAGATTATTTTGTTTTACCATACGGATCCGTGACACTTCCTGGGAAATGGGAAAAGAAGAACTTTAATTCAATAAGTAATCAACAGTTCTTTAGAAATCAAGATTCTGTCATTGTCGCGATTGCATTTGGGCGCTTCGACAAATATGAATTTAATGTAGATGGATCACAGACAGGGCATAATTTTGTCAAAGCCTACTATGAATGGGATTCAAACTATTTTGTTGAAACTCACGGATTGAAAAGACAGCTTGTTGAAAACGATAGTACAAATCATTTCATGGTTTACCGAATTTTTGGACAAATCGAAAAAGGAAAATTTGACACCTACTTTTTAATTGCAGAGAAAAATGGAAACATTAGTAATTTCTCCATATCAAGCACGGATAAATGGAATGAAAGTGAAAAGACCACTTTTTTAAAGAAGTTATATTTGACCGAAAAAAAGTAAAAGTAAGAATGTACACATTCATTTTTTAACCGCTAATTTATCTTGGAATTCTGACTACAATTTCTTATGCCGCTAAGTTATTCGCTCAAAATCGTTAATTTTAAAACGCATCAATAACGAAAACGATTTTCAACAAAGGATTTGAATTGAAACGTTCGAAATACGAAAACCCGGAATCTTTAGGAACAAGTTTATCAAACGAAAGAAGTGACGAAAAAATGAAAAAACTATTTCCTAGCTTGATTAAATACTCCATCCTAATTGGTCTAATCATTTTTCTTTTAATGATTTTTTATCCTAGAACATATCACGTTCCCGAGTTTCAACAAAGAACAAATACAAACTACTGGGACTTATCGACAGGTTCCAGAATAGGCTATACACTGATCAAAGCGAAAGGCACAAAAAAGGCGTTCCCAATAATCTTTTTACAAGGCGGGCCCGGTGCACCCATCTTTGACTCAAACATCGAAATATTATCCAAACTTTCAGACTACGGATACGATGTGTATTTGTATGATCTAGTGGGTTGCGGACATTCTAACAGACTTGCGAATATTGATGAATATACGGTTGAAAGACATAAAAAGGACCTAACCGAAATCATTAACAAAATTGCAGCAGAAAAGGTTATTTTAATTGCCCAATCGTGGGGAGCCATATTAGCAACAAATTACTTGGCTGATCATCAAGCGAAAATTGAGAAACTAATTTTCACAGGTCCCGGACCTATTTTACCGATCAATAATCAACTGGAAGAAATAAAAGCTCCCGATAGTTTAAATCTGAAAGCACCAAAGTTCACGAATGCTAAGGGTAGTCGAAAAGCGTACAATTTGAGAGCAAGAGTCGTAAAGTTTACAGCAGAAAAACTTGATTACAAACTAGCATCCGATAAAGAGATGGATGATTTTGCGACAAACTTAAATTTTGAACTAAATAAATCCACCGTAGTTGATGCATCGATCATTAAACCTAAAAGTGGTTATGGTTATTATGTTCATATTAAAACCGTGCAAAGCTTCAATAAAACGCCAAATAGACGCGATGCTTTATCAAAATGTAAAACACCCATTTTAATCATGAGAGGACAATTTGACGGTGGAAAATGGGGCTACACAGATGAGTATTTAAACGCATTTAAAAACCATCAATTAGTGATTATCCCTTACGCCGGACACTCAATAGCGCTTGAACAACCAGAACTTTACATGAATACAATTATAAAATTTTTAGGTGAATAATTTCGCAATCGTTTTCATCGCTAAAAACAGCTTGCCGCTATCGGGTAATTTCTGAAAGCCATAACTATTGTAAAATGCCTCCGCATTGACATCCATTGGATCAACAACGACTGCAATTGAACCGATTTCTTTTGATGCCAGATAACTGCGGTATAGCGCTTCAAAGAGTAATTTTCCGCCAAATCCTTTTCCGTGAAACGAGGCGTCGACAGCTAATCGACCCAAAAGTGTTGTTGGAATGGTGTGATATGATTTCGGGTATTTATTTTGCCATTCAAGCGGTACGTATTCCCTTGAAATACTTGAATTGGATAAGGTGTAAAATCCTATCACCTTTTTGGAGGAAACTGCATCCGTGCAAACAAAACAAGCCGCTAGTTTTTTCTTTACATCTTGACTGGCTTGCAGCTTCAAATATTGATCCAATACAAAATTTCCACACTGGAAATCAGACCTCACATGCGACACATGAAGATTCTCTGTGAGAAATCCCATCGCTTACAAATCAGCTTTAAAGGATTGCGCCGCTGCTTTCAGTTTTTCATTCGGTGCCGGTGCATTAAAAACGGTGTCGAAGAATAATTCAGCATCGCGCTTCGATGAAAGAATGGATTCCTGCGCCTGAATGATCTCTTCCGCCTGTTTAACCGCTGAACGTATGACAAAATCTGTTAAACTACGATAACCTCCAATCGCAGCAGCTCTCTCAAAAAATGACTTTTCATCCTGTGTCAAGCGCGCTTCAAACCTAGTTTTTCCGGAAATTTTATTACTTATTGCCATGATTTTCTAATTAATAATCAAATGTACGGATTATTTACGTACAGTTATAATCTTTTGGTTTTATTTGATTAAAAAATTGTGAACAATTAGATTAACGTAAAAAATTAAAAATTATTGATACAAAATGTACTAACTTTATTTCGTGTGAAAGCTTTTAATGACTTAATGCCAAAATGTCACATCAAAAATCTTGGAACACAAATTGACAGACGATATAATATAAACAACAAAAACAACGATTATGAAACCGATTTACATTGTATTAGCGAGTATTGGAGCAATTATTCTTTTCTCTTTTTTAGGTTACCGTAGCCTTTTTAACAACGCTGTTGGCTACCAAGAAACGGTGGACGAAAAATGGTCAAACGTGCAATCGGCGTATCAACGTCGTGCGGATTTGATTCCTGCACTAGTAAAACAAGTAAAAGCTGGATCAAAAAACGAACGTGAAATCCTGACACAAGTAACACAAGCGAGAGCTGGAATTGTGAACGCGAAAACTCCAGACGATTTAGAGTTGATGGGTAAAAAAATCAATACTGCTATTAACTTGGCGTACGAAGCGTACCCAGAATTGACTTCGACGAAATTGTTCGTGGACTTTGGTCGAGCTGTTGAAGGATCTGAAAACAGAATCAACTACGCACGTGACGAATACAACGGCTCCGTTAAAACTTACAACACGCACATCCGTAGCTTCTTTGCAAGCATGTTATTGAACCGCGAAGAATTCGGTAAGAAAGAAGGATTCAAAGCGAATGCAGGAAGTCAAGACGCACCTGATTTCGAATTGGAATGATCAACAAAGAAGAAAACGACCTAATCGTAGCAGCGATACATACAGCTGAACAACAAACTTCTGGGGAAATCCGTGTGCACATCGATAAAAAATGTAGCTCGGATCCAGTGAAACGCGCTGTTGAAGTATTCGAAAAGTTAGGCATGCACCAAACAGACTTGCGAAACGGTGTACTCATTTACGTATCATTTAGCGATCGAAAACTGGCTATTATTGGTGATCAAGGAATCGACGCTGTTGTCCCTACAGATTTCTGGGTGAGTACAAAGAATCAAATGATTCACTGCTTTAAAGAAAATCGTTTTGCCGATGGAATCATTGCAGCCATTACAGAAGCGGGGATGCAACTGAAATCCTTTTTTCCTTACATGGAAAACGACGAAAACGAATTATCCAACGAAATAAGTACGGAAGCATGAGTAAAACAATGACCCTTTTCCTCGTTTGCTTAACAGCACTTTTCGCTTGGAGTCAAGTTCCTGTCGCTCCTAACCCACCTCGATTCTTCAATAACTTTTCCCAAACGGGAATTATCAGTGAAGCACAAGGAGCAGAATTGGAAGCGATATTGAACCAATTCGAACAAGAAACCAGCAACGAAATTACTGTAGTAATTGTCGATGATTTAGGTGGTGATGAAGCTTGGCATTTCGCGACTGAACTTGGTGAAAAATGGGGTGTTGGAAAAGCAGATAAAGACAATGGAATCGTGATTCTTGTCAAACCTACCGAAGAAAAAGGAGGACACCAAGTGTTCATCTCTCCAGGACGTGGATTAGAAGGCGCAATTACAGATATTTCTTGTGGCGAAATCGTAGACAATGAACTGATTCCAAATTTTAAAAAAGGTGATTATTTCACGGGCATCAAAAACGCAGTTTCCGTTTTAGGAAAAATGGCCAAAGGAGAAATCAACGAAAAATCCTACCGTAAAGCAAACCGTAAAAATGACCTAGTCAGTTCCATTTTTGGATTCCTTGTGATTATTATCATTGTTATCTTACTCATTCGTAAAGGTGGACGCGGAGGTAATGGCACTACTTTTGGAAGAGGTGGATTCTTCGTTGGAGGATTCGGTGGCGGTGGATTTGGCGGAGGAAGCTCTGGCGGTGGTGGATTCGGCGGATTCGGCGGCGGAAGTTTCGGTGGAGGTGGATCCGGTGGAAGTTGGTAATAAAAAAAGAGATTATGAAATTTAAAAGTTTACTTGTCCTAGTTCTATTTGTTCAATGCACATTTGCACAAAAGACCTACAAAATAGCTTTCTATAACACGGAAAACCTATTCGATACCATCGATGGAACAAATGACGATGCAGAGTTTTTGCCAACGTCTAAATCACAATGGAATGGAACACGCTACAACGAAAAATTGACGCACATTCGTCAAGTGATGAACGATTTAAATCGTCCAATAGTTGTTGGATTCAGTGAAATTGAGAATAAAAGTGTTCTGACGGATTTAATCAAAGATGGCTTCAGTAACTACGGAATCGTTCATTACGAAAGTCCTGACCTACGTGGAATTGACGTCGGAATGATCTACGACAAGAAACTATTGAGTTTAAAAGAATCTGGAAAAATCCGTTTTGTACTTCCAGGTGATACCACTCCCCTCACCCGCGACATCGTTTGGGCGAAATTCAAATGCAACAAAGAAAACATCTACGTGATGGTCAATCACTGGCCCAGTAGACGTTCCGGAACAGACACAAGTGAACCGAAACGCATCAAAGCAGCAGAAGCTGGCGCACAGTTCATTGATTCAATCATGAAAATCAATCCATCAGCGAAAATCGTTTACTTGGGAGATTTAAATGATCATCCGCAGGACAAAGCTCCTCAAATCATTCAGCAACGCTTGATTCCAGCGATTACAGCAGCTTCTGGTGAATTCGGAGGATCTTACAACTACAAAGAGGAATGGGGCGTTCTAGATCACATTTATGTTTCCAAAGGAATGTCAACAGGTGCTGTTCGCATGAAAGAAAACTCTGGAAAAATCTCCTCTTTCCCGTATTTGATTACCGAGTATAAAGGAAATAAAGTTCCTTTCAGAACCTATGCTGGTGATAAATTTCTAGGTGGATACAGCGATCACTTACCCGTGTCAATCGAGATTTTAGTCCCGTAATTTTTCTCCATGCCATTGAACTGATACGGAAGTTTTTCCTTGTACAGGAATTTCTTTTGAATGGACTCAAATGGACGATAAACGTAGTAAACGTAATTGTTGTGAACTCGGATTTTGTCTACGTAACGGAACGTTAACTTCACTTTTTCGCTAATCTCTCCCGTTTTCACGTTAACCAGTCCAAGGTAGCAATAGCCATCTTTTTCATACGTCGTGTAAATGGAGCCTGTCACGCGATCTTGAATCACATTGCTCTTCCACCCTGTTTCCTTTGCTTGGTAATGGTGATACAGAGGAATGGAATCGATGATATTTCCTTCAATGGAATATACCAATAAGACATCTTTTGGATAGTTAAAAATGAGAATGGAATCGTTTCGATGAAACATCGGCGCATACACTTCTTTGTAATAAATGGTTTGCGTGAAATAATTTGCACCAATGTAAATCTCTGCATCGATACCCGTTTCGAGTTCTTTATTTTTTGCCCATAATTTCGTTCGAACATCCATCCACTTGTATTCGGAACGATAGAGTTCCATCATCAAATCATCTTTAATATTCACGATTGATTTATAAGATGAATCTAATTTATCGTAAACATAATAATCGAAGGCTGGGTAAATCTTACTGAAATCCGAGAAGAAAACCTTTGAAGTATTCGTGTCCACAATTGGTTCGATGTATTTAAAATAATAATCCTTGGGAATTTGACCTAATTCAAGTTGATCACCATCCGAAAACACACCATACACATGTTCCTTGCAAATGACATGGGAATTACCACGAAAATCTCTTTTTAAATCAATGGCTTGATCATTCAACAATACGCTTGACTTGGTCACAGATCCGTCGTACAACAACAGCTCACTCCCCTTCTGCAATTGCTTCGGATATGCCAATAGAATGATGTCTCCATTCGCTTGTAATTCAAAATCTCCAACGCTTAAACGCTTGGACCCAAAAACAGTATCAGGAACACCGACGGATTTCACAATGACTTCCTTTGATGTTTGAATACGCATTGGAATCAATAAGACTTCAAACCGTATCGTGTCTTTACGCTCCTTAAAATTGAACTCGAGGTTGGATGTTTGATAAATCGCATGACGGAATTCAAAATACAAGGTCCTCCCTAAATCGATTTTATTCAATGAATAATCCGATACCCCGTTCACCGTCTTTTGATAAACAACCGAATCTCCTCCTAAAAATGGAGACATGGTAATTCCGACATTGGAAATTAGTTCTCCTGTACGTTTGTCTAGACAAGTCAAACGAAGCACTTGTCCATTCACATGCACAGCGCAACATATCAAGAATAAAAACAGGAATAATCTCATCTTATTCATGAGATGTTTTCAAAAGTGAAATTCCACAAAGGAATTATATGATCACGTTCCAATTAAACGTATCCGGTTCTTTACCCGCTTTCAAATCATCCATGTGTTGTTTGATGCGATTCGAAATGGTACGTGTTTCAAATGCAGGCAATTCAAGGATTTCGTCACGGTAACCTATTACGATGATCTGTGCAATCGTTGCAGCAGTTCCAGCTCCAAATGCATCTTCCAATGTTCCGTTTTTCGCAGCGGTCACAATTTCTTCTACGGAAACTTGACGTTCTTCAATTTCTATTCCCCAGCTCGCTGCTAGTTCTAAAACCGAACGTTTTGTGATACCACGTAAAATCGTATCTGCCTCTTCAGAAGGTGTAATTAACTTTCCTCCGATTTGGAATATGATGTTCATCGTACCAGATTCCTCAATGTACAAATGTTCTTTTGCGTCCGTCCAAACCAATTGGTGGAAACCTTGCATTTGACATTGTTTTGCTGGATACAACGATGCACCGTAGTTTCCGGCAGCTTTTGCACGACCTACACCACCTTTTGCAGCACGAGTATAATGCTCCTCAATTTTAACGCGAACCGGCTCTGCGTAATACGCACCTACAGGCGAAGTAATAACCATGAATTTGTACGTGTCAGAAGGTTTAATTCCAACCAATTCATCCGTACCAAACAAAAAAGGACGAATGTATAACGAATATCCAGGACGATCAGTTACCCAGTCTTTATCTACAGCAACCAATTGTTTAATCGCTTCAATAAAGATATCCTCGGGAACTTCTGGCATACACATACGTGCTGCAGACTCTGCAAAACGTTTTGCGTTCATATCAGGTCGAAATAACACTACTTCTTCGTTAATGTTTTTATACGCTTTCAATCCTTCAAAAATAGATTGACCGTAATGCAACGCGGACATTGCCGGATGCATGGGGATCGGTTGAAAAGGTACGATTTTACCTTCTTGCCATTGTCCGTCGGCATATTCCATAATGAACATGTGATCAGAGAAAATGCGACCAAATGGTAAGTTATCCCAATCAAGTTGAGCTAGAGTAGATTGAGTGTTTTTTTCAACTGAAAAATTGAGAGATGTAGTTGACATACGCGTATTTTGTTGCGCGAATATACGTCCTTTATTCCTCCTTCACAACTAATTTTATTCACAAGACAATTCTTGTACTTTTGTAGTATATTTAGATGTAGTGAGTAAAAGCGAAGAGGTCTTAAAACAATATTGGGGATTCGATCAGTTTAGGTCGAATCAAAAGGCAATTGTGGAAGATGCCATTGCTGGCCATGACGCGCTCGCCCTTTTACCTACTGGTGGCGGAAAATCCATCTGTTTTCAAGTCCCAGGTTTAATCCGAGAAGGAATTACAGTTGTTGTTTCTCCCTTAATTGCATTGATGCAAGACCAAGTAGACAACTTAAATAAACGCGGAATAAGAGCGAAGGCTATTACGTCTGGAATGAGCTACAAAGAAATCGATTACATCCTCGATAATGCGCGTTTTGGCGGACTGGATTTTTTGTACACATCTCCAGAACGTTGTCAATCAGACTTGTTTATAGAACGCTTCAAATTAATGCCTGTTGGACTCCTTGTTGTCGATGAAGCGCATTGTATTTCTGAATGGGGACATGATTTCAGACCAAGTTTCATGCACATAAAAGAACTTCGAGTTCACAAGCCAAACATACCCATTTTAGCCCTGACAGCTACCGCTACTGAACGCGTAAAGAAGGACATCGTTGAACATTTAGGTTTAAAGAAGGTACACATACACGAAGCGTCATTTGTGCGTGAGAACCTTCATTACCAAGTGCGAAAAACAAGTAATAAAATTGAATCCATTTTAGCACATTGTAAACAATCTACAGGTGTAGGTATTGTGTATTGTCAAACAAGGCGCTCTGTTAAAGAAATGGTGAAATTGCTGATGTCGAACCGAATTTCATGCGGTGTTTACCATGGTGGCTTAACGAAAACAGAACGTGAACGAATGTTAAACGATTGGATGTCCGAAAAACGACGTATCATGGTCGCAACAAATGCATTTGGAATGGGTATTGACAAACCAAATGTCCGTTTTGTCCTCCATTACGAAATTCCGAGTTCCCTAGAAGCCTATTTTCAAGAGGCAGGTCGTGGCGGAAGAGACGGTGAAAATGCAAAAGCGCTTTTGTTCTTTGAAGAGAATGATACCGAAAATCTTAAAACCGCTACCTTAAAAAAATTTCCCGCAAAAACAGATGTATTAAATACCTACCGTGCCATTTCCAATTTTCTTAAAATCGCTATCGGTTCGGGAAAGGACGAGACGTATCCATTGGATTTAAAAAAAATGTGTCAAGTATATAAACTTGATTACGAAACAACCTTTCACTCGCTTAAAATACTGGAATTAAACGAAAATCTACTTTTCTCCGAAGGCACCTTCCACCCCACTAAATTGCGTTTTTTAGTAACGAATCGGGAGTTATATAATTTTCAGATTCAATATGAATCAACTCACCCACTATCCACACTTTTAACGCGTTCGTACCCTGGAATCTTTGACTATTTCCATGTAATTCACGAAGATGAGATCTGCAAAAGACTAAAAATCAATTCTGAACGTTTAACTCAACAACTAGAGTTTATGCAGCAACACGGAATTATCGATTTAAACCTTAGAAGTAGCCTACCAACTGTGACCTATATCACAGAAAGACTACCTGACAGCCACATCTATTTAAAACCAAGCATTTACAAAGAACGACGTGACATAGCTATTCAAAAAGCGGATGCCATGATTCAGTTTTGTCAAAAAAACGAATGCCGTACCCAGCAAGTACTCTCTTACTTTGGACAAACATCTGATCCTTGCGGAACATGTGACGTATGTCAAAAAAATTCCTTTCCGTTGGATTCTATCCCAGGAAAAATATTAACACTGTTGGAAAAACCATTATCACTTAAAGATCTTTCAGACCAACTCCACTTGTCGGAAAAAGAAATGGAAGATTTTTTACGAGAATTTTTAAAAAACGAAATCATTATCTGGATGGATGGAAAGTTTTACTTGAATTAAACTTTTCCAATTATGCCATCAGTTTCGCCGGATTTTCGTCCTGCCTTTTCCCGCTATCCATTTGTTTACATCTTTCTGTACTTTTCTCTTGGAATTCTTTGTGCGGAAAAGATTCCGTCACTTTCGGATTACTATTTCATCTTGATATCCAATGTGATCATTATCACGTTGATCCTTCAAACAGTTGATCTGTTAAAAGTTGGGACGAAACAATTGGTTCTATTCTCCATTTGTGGAGTTCTAGGATTTATAGCACATTCAGAACAACAAAAATCCACTGGATGGAAAGATTGGCATTTTCACAAAGGAAAAACAATTTTTCAAATGAGTGTCACGGAGATTCAAGTTGGAAAACCTTGGACAAAAGGAATTGGTGAAATTCGATGGCGGAAAGGAAAAACAACCTTCAGCACACCCGTCCGATTTTACGTCAAAGGAAAAAACACGCCGAAATTAGATCAATTACTTGAAATAAATACCGAAGTTATTCCAATTGAAAACAAAGGAAATCCCGGTGAGTTTGACTTGAAAACATATTGGAAAACAAAAGGTATTTACGGCATGTTTTTCATGGAAAGCAAGGATTTTCATGTGGTAAAAACCATTCAAAGTTCTTTCTTAACACAGTCCATTCGGAAAGCCCAAGTAGTTTGTTTGACAATCCTTTCGGCGCATTTAACCGGACAAGAATTGGGAATTGCACAAGCATTGATTTTAGGAGATAAATCCATGCTTGATAACGAAATCAGAAGCGCCTTTACCGCAACAGGTTCTATGCATATTTTAGCCGTTTCTGGATTACACATCGGACTAATTTTACAACTTTTATTGGCACTTATAAAACTTGGAGCAAAATGGATCAATCGCTCAACAGCCATTCTATTTGTAATCCTCCTGTTATGGTTTTACGCACTCATGACGGAATTTTCACCCTCCGTTATTCGTGCGGTATTCATGTTTAGTGTTTTAACCTTGACACAATGGAAGGGATTGCAAACAACATCGATTAATTCCTTGTTCTTTACAGCGTTTATTATTGTTCTTTGGAAACCGATGTACTTATTTGATATCGGTTTCCAATTGTCCTATTTAGCCATGCTAGGTATCTTTTTGTTCTATCCAAAAATCGCTAGCATCTGGAAACCAAGCAATAAAATTCTCTATTATTTATGGGAAGGGACAGCCATCGGATTTGCCGCACAAGTTGTCACTACCCCGCTTACCTTGTATTATTTTCATCAATTCCCGAATTACTTCGCCATTGCCAACCTCGGTCTAATGGGACTCTCATCCGTGGTTCTAGGAGCTGGGATTTTTCTTCTTGTAACACACAAAATTCCTTTAATTGGAAAATTAAATGGACTTATCCTTCTTTACGCTGTTTATTGGATGTTTCGTTTGATTCAGTGGATTGAAACTTGGCCAGGCGCACTCGTCTATGGATTCGAAGTAAATATCATTTTTATACCCATGCTTCTTTTCAATGCGAGCATACTGCTTTTAGGAAATCATAAAAAACACTATTGGACAATCAATGCCTTACATTTTCTATTGATCCTAGGTTGGATTAGTCACCAACGTTTTCTAAACGCATCAAACACACATTTCTGCATCCTGAACGAGAATAAACTCACATTGATTCTAAAAAAAGGAGAGCGAAGCTGGTGCTTTTACGATAGTGAAAATCCACAAAAATTGGAGTTTTCTGTATTGAATTACCAAAAACTACACCCCTCAAACGTGCGTTACATTTCCATTCGAAATAAAAATGCAGAATTGTATTTCCAAGATGATTGCTTTAAAATTGTTAAGACACATTTTGGAAGAGAAGTCCGACTCAATAACAAGATCTGGCGGATTTACTTTAAGGAAAGTAATACCTCCAACAATGACACGGCAAGTGTTTTTATGCCTTGGATTACCCATCCTAATTCACTGAAAAATGGAGCTAAAATCTATGAGATTGCTCAAAATTGAAAGCAAATCTTATCTTTGTCAAAACAATTTATGCGCTACATCGACCCAAAAAGCTGTAAAGAAAGATTGTCAAAAGAGGACAATTTGATCGTTATTGATATTCGTGAAGACTACGAATACGAGCATTGCAACGCAGGATTTACCCACATTCCTATGGGTGAAATTTCTTTGAGACACAAGGAAATTAACGCTAATAAGGAAGTCGTAATCATGTGTCAATCTGGACGTCGTGCAGAAGCTGTCGTAAATTTGTTAGAAACAGAATTTCATTTTCCAAACGTTTTTGTCATGGAAGGTGGAATTCTCGGTTGGATTGAGCACGTTGATCCATCATTAAAACTCGACTAATGACTTTATTAAAAGATTTCCTTGATTTTTTCTTGCATTTAGACACGCATTTATTTGCTTTAATTCAAGATTACGGGATGTGGATTTACGGGATTTTGTTCCTGATTATTTTTGTAGAAACCGGACTAGTCGTGATGCCATTATTACCTGGTGACTCGCTTTTGTTTGCTGCAGGAACATTTTGCGCGGGAGTCGTGAATAATGGTGAAACAGCAGAGTTGAATCTTTTACTTGTTTTAGGACTACTCATTGTTGCTGCAATACTCGGCGATGGCTTAAATTACTACCTGGGAAAGACCATCGGATTAAAAGCATTAACTTGGAAGCTCGGAAACCGTCAAATAGTTCAGCAAAAATACATAGATCAAACGCAAGCATTTTTTGAAAAACATGGTTCTAAAACCATCATCATTGCGCGTTTCGTTCCAATTGTGCGCACATTCGCACCATTCGTAGCTGGAATTGGAAACATGAGTTACCGTAATTTCTTCCGATACAATGTCATCGGTGGAATTGCTTGGGTAACAGGATTAACATTACTCGGTTACTTTTTCGGCAACCTAGAATTCGTTCGTAAAAACTTCGAGATTGTGATTTTTGGTATTATTGGAATTTCTTTATTGCCAATGGTTATAGAAATTTTACGCGCAAAATTATCCTCAAAATAAGGCTTGAAATTCCTGTTTTAAAAAAGCAACAGCAACTTCCGAAGGCATTGTTTCTAACTGCGCCATAAGCTCCATTATTTTCGCAGATAAATCCAAAGAAGTTGACTGATCTCCCATTTGTGATGCTGCTAAATTGATCAATCGAATGGACTCTTCTTTTGAATCACGCATCATTTTCCAACCAGCTTCGGAAATAAACAATTGTTGTGTGACATTGTGATCAAACTCTTCACGTATGGTTTTCAATAATATTCCATGTTGAGCAAGCGCCGAAACATTCCCTTGATGCGCTCGCATTACTAGCGAGTTTGGATGAATTCTTTCCATTAATAAAATTGCCCGTTGATACGCTTCCAAACGCGATGGCAAAAAGAACTCTTGACGTCCTTTACGCAATTCCAATTGAAGCTTAACCAATTCTTGGTCTTCTTGCCTCTTTAAAAAGAAATAAACCAAAGCGATGATTGTCAGTCCAAAGAAAATCAATAATAAGAGAAAGAGCCAAAGTTCCATAGGTAGTGTTTTTAACAAAGATAACAAGGATTGAAAAGTAATACGTAAAAATTTCTGCTGATATCGATGATTCCGTTATTTTTACATTTCAAATCTATTGCATGAATCAAGCGTTTATCATTGCCATTCTCATCGCTTATTTTGGCGTTTTATTAGTAATTTCTCATTACACATCAAAGAATTCAACGTCACAAAGTTTCTTTACTGGTGACAAAAAAAGCCCTTGGTATTTAGTTGCCTTTGGAATGATTGGAACATCTCTCTCCGGCGTCACCTTCGTTTCTGTACCCGGAACTGTTGCTGCCAATGGTTTTTATTATTATCAAATGGTTATTGGATTTTTTATCGGTTATTTCATAGTAGCCTATGTCCTTCTCCCGCTATACTACAAATACAACTTAAGCTCCATTTACCGTTACCTCGAATACCGTCTCGGATTCGCAGCATACAAATGGGGGGCTGGATATTTCATTCTCTCGAGAACACTTGGTGCTACTGTACGTCTCTATTTAGTGATTAATGTTCTGCAGTTGTTTGTTTTTGATAGTGTAGGTGTTCCATTTTGGCTCTCAACAATTATAATTATCGCAATGATTATCGCCTACACATTCAGAGGTGGCGTCAAAACCATTGTTTGGACAGATACACTACAAACGGTATTTATGCTATTAGCGTTAGTGGTTTGTATTATTGCCATTCAAGGCGAATTAAATTGGTCCTGGTCTCATATTTGGAACCAAATGTCTGAAGGAGATATGACCAAACTTTGGAGTACAGATCCCATGCGAAAAGACTTTATGTGGAAACACATTATTGGAGGAGCATTCATCACCATCACCATGACTGGACTTGACCAAGAAATGATGCAGAAAAACATCAGCGTCAAAAATTTAAAAGACGCGCAAAAAAACATGGTCGTTTTTAGTTTTATCTTACTTTTTGTAAATGCACTTTTTTTATTACTTGGTGGGATGTTGCAACTCTTCGCAACAAAGAACGGTTGGGATTTTAAACCAGATGATTTGTTTCCGTCAATCGTTCAACAACACCTTCCATTTGGGATTTTCATCATCTTTATTATTGGACTAATTTCTGCCTTATTTCCTTCAGTGGATGGCGCCATTACTGCATTAACGTCATCATTTTGCATTGATATTCTTGGTTTTGAACGTCGAAATGACATGGATGAAAAACAAAAAAATAAGCTTCGAAAAGGTGTGCACTTATCCTTTGCTGTATTGTTTATGCTCCTTGTATTCTATTTCAAATGGATGGACAACAAAAGCATCGTGGACTTAATTTTCACCATTGCAGGATTTACCTATGGCCCATTGCTAGGACTTTTTGCATTCGGGATTCTAACCAAAAGAAGTTTGAAAAACTACATGGTTCCGATTGTGTGTATCATCGCCCCATTGATTTGTTTAGGAATTACCTATGGACCATTAATCATGACGTATTTCGATCCAAATTACAAGGTGGAAAACTGGTTAAGTGGCTATGCTTTCGGACATGAAATGTTGATTTTAAATGGTGGACTTACCTTTTTCCTACTATACCTTACGAGCACTGCTTCAACTGAAAAAATGACCGCATGAAAATCAATTTAGATGATAACGGACTTCATTTGCGATTCGCACCATTGACTTTAAGTCGACCGGTAGGTAATTTGCGCATGGGAATTTACACGAACAATGAACGTTGGGAGCGCTTGCTACCTGACTGTGAAGTTGGATTCATCACAGAATCTTACTTAGGGGACAAATTCCCTGCGCTTGAAACGACGATGCGCGTAAACGCTCAAGTAATACCAAACGAAGAACTTGCTGCGGCTGTTTATGCACTCGAAGAAACGTGTTCATTGTACTGGAATGGCTTATTCATCGCAGAGAATGGAATTGGATCAACAAAGATTGAATTTAAAGGCGATGCACCAATTGTGATTGAACACCGATGGGACTTATTCGAAAAAAATGAAGCTGCAATTGCTTTGGACTTCTATCTTATTACAGAGGAACGAAAATCCCAGAAATTATCAAAAACAAATACATTAATCGGACCAAGCGAACTACTGTTCATTGAGAAGGGTGCCACAGTTGAAGGATGTACATTAAATACAAATCACGGACCGATTTACATTGGTGAAAACGCTGAAATCATGGAAGGATCTATGATTAGAGGCTCCTTTGCTTTATGTGAAGAAGCAGTTGTGAAAATGGGCGCTAAAATCTATGGAGCAACAACAATTGGACCTCATTGCCGCGTTGGCGGTGAAGTGAGTAACGTTATTTTCTTCGCCTATTCAAATAAAGGACATGATGGGTTTTTAGGAAATTCGATTCTCGGAGAATGGTGCAACCTTGGAGCAGATACAAATAGTTCAAACCTAAAGAACAACTATAGTTTGGTTTCAACTTACAGTTACGAAACTAAAAGTAACGAAGCTAGCCAAGTGCAATTCATGGGACTTTGCATGGGCGACCATTCGAAAAGTGCCATTAATACGATGTTCAATACAGCAACTGTCATTGGCTTTGCAGTAAATGTATTCTCGGATGCCTTCCCACCAAAACACCTCCCTTCGTTCACGTGGTTAGCGGAAGAAGAACAACGTGTTTTTCAACTCGATAAAGCAATTCAAGCGGCTAAAGCAATGATGGATCGTCGACATGTAACTTGTACAGAGGCCGATGTCAAAATCTTTGAAACTCTACACCTATCTAGGCCATAAACTGACGAATTTTCAGTCAATTCAAGCATGGCACAATGCTTGTCCAATTCACCACAGCTAGTTTCTACTTACGAAAGTTTGAGATTCTAAAAACTAATATGACAACTTGTCGCAACACATAAGATATGAGTGATTTATTTGAACACGGTTTTTTCGGAATGTCTGGCATGGAATCAGATGCAGAATTTATTCCATTAATTACCGCTGAAGAGGAGGAAAATGTCAATAATCAAGAATTTCCAAATGAACTCCCCATTCTTCCATTACGAAACAATGTCCTCTTTCCTGGAGTAGTTATTCCCATTACGGTTGGTCGAGATAAATCCATTAAACTTATTCAAGAAGCGAACAAAGGAAATAAAATCATTGGTGTCGTTTCTCAAAAAAACCAAGAGGAAGAATCTCCTAATTTCGTTGATTTACATTCCATTGGAACAGTAGCTCAAATTGTACGATTATTAAAAATGCCAGATGGCAGTTCAACAGTTATTCTTCAAGGAAAACGTCGATTTGAAATCGTTACGCCTGTTCAGACAGAGCCATACATGCGTGCAAAAGTGAATATTTTTAAAGAAATTCCATTTGAACAAGGGAATCAAGAGCTTGATATTATGTTTAAGACAATCAAGGATTTAGCTCTTCAAATTATTCGCGAAAGTCCAAACATTCCTTCTGAAGCACAATTCGCCATCGGAAACATTGATAGCCCAACGTTCTTGGTAAACTTCATCTCGTCCAATATGAACGCTGATGTGGCAAAAAAACAAGAGATGTTGGAAGAAATGGACGTTAAAAAACGTGTTATGATGGTCATGGAACATTTGACCCTCGAAGTTCAAATGCTCGAAATGCGAAACGAAATTCAAAATAGAGTTCGCAAGGATTTGGATAAACAACAACGCGATTATTTCTTACATCAACAAATGCGCACCATTCAAGATGAATTGGGTGATAATCCACAAATTCAAGATGTGCGCGATTTCGAAGAACGTGCAAAATCGAAGAAATGGGACGAACGAGTAAATAAACTTTTTGTTAAAGAGCTGGAGAAATTACAGCGAATGAATCCGCAAGGCGCCGAATATACCGTTCAAATGAACTATTTAGACTTATTACTGGACCTTCCTTGGGGAGTTTACACCAATGATAAACTAGATTTGAACCGTGCGAAAAAAATCCTTGAAAGAGATCATTTCGGCATGGAAAAAGTCAAAGAACGCATTTTAGAATACTTGGCTGTTCTCAAATTGAAAGGAAACATGAAATCCCCAATTCTATGTTTCTATGGACCTCCAGGAGTTGGAAAAACTTCGTTAGGTAAATCCATTGCGGAAGCACTTGGAAGAAAATACATTCGAATGTCTTTAGGTGGATTACACGACGAAGCAGAAATCCGTGGACACCGTAAAACATATATCGGAGCAATGCCAGGACGTGTAATGCAAAACTTGAAAAAAGCGGAAACTGCAAATCCTGTTTTTGTATTGGATGAAATCGATAAGTTAGGAAGAAATCACCACGGTGATCCTTCCTCTGCCCTACTTGAGGTTTTGGATCCTGAGCAAAATAGTGCCTTCTATGACAATTATGTAGAAACAGAATTTGACTTGTCCAAAGTTTTATTTATCGCTACAGCAAACAGTTTAAGCACTGTTCAATCCCCGTTATTAGACCGTATGGAAATCATCGAGGTAAATGGTTATACAATCGAAGAAAAAATAGAAATCGCCAAAAGACATTTACTTCCAAAACAAATCGCGGAACATGGTATCACGAAGAATGATATTCAAGTGGATAAGAAAGTGTGGGAGAAAATCGTAGAAGAATACACCAATGAATCAGGTGTTCGTGGCTTAGATAAAGTAACAGCGAAACTTGTCAGAAATAGAGCCCGACAAATTGCCATGGAAGAAACCTTTAATCCAACAATCACCATGGATGATCTTTTTACGTTCCTTGGAGCTGGAAAATCGCGAACGAAGTACATTAACAATGATACTGCCGGTGTCGTGACAGGATTAGCTTGGACTTCCGTTGGTGGAGATATCCTTTTCATCGAATCATCCATCACTAAAGGAAAAGGAAAATTGACCTTGACGGGTAATTTAGGTGATGTCATGAAAGAATCCGCCGTTATTGCACTAGAATACTTAAAAGGTCACAGTGATTTACTTGAACTCGATCAAGAAGTGTTTGATGAACATAACATTCATGTACACGTTCCAGAAGGTGCAACACCGAAAGATGGCCCAAGTGCTGGTATTACAATGCTCACATCTTTAGCCTCCGTATTTACACAACGTAAAGTAAAGAAAAACTTGGCAATGACGGGAGAAATCACGCTGCGCGGTGACGTATTACCTGTTGGTGGAATAAAGGAGAAAATTCTTGCTGCAAAACGTGCCGGAATAAAGGAAATCATTCTGTGTGCGAAAAACAAACAGGACATTGACGAGATCAAAGAAGATTATTTGAAAGGAATAAACTTCCACTTTGTGAGTAAAATGTCCGAAGTGTTGGAACTGGCGCTAACCAATGAAAAAGTGAAAAACCCGAAGAAAATCGAGGTTCCTAAAAAGAAATAATGATCGATAAAAAAATCATTGTATTCGACGGAGTCTGTATACTGTGTAACTCGTTTGTGCAATTTATTCTCAAAAAGGATCGAACAAAGCAATTTTATTTTTCCACCGCACAATCGGATTTTGTAAGAGAAAAAGTTGAGTCTCTTCAAATGAAGGTAAATCCTATGGATTCGGTAATCTATTTAAAAAAAGGTAAAATTCTTACTGAAAGCTCCGCAGTCCTTGCGATTTTAAGTGATTTAGGAGGGATTTGGAAACTCATTTCCATCTTACGACTTATTCCTCCATTTATTCGTAATGCGATGTATCGCTTTTGCGCAAGAAGACGCTATCATGTATTTGGAATGTTGGAAACATGCATGGTACCAAGTGCTGATTGGGAAAATCGTTTCCTTCCTTAAAAGTACTATTTCTTAAAAAACACTAAATTAGCATCACTCAATTCAATCGATATGATGCGCACAAGCCTACTACTCACTTTCTTCATTTTCTGTGTTTCGGGAATCAGTTTATCCCAAAACCTTAAAAAACCAAGTTCTCACGAAATCGATCAACTTCCAGAATGGGCGCAATTGATGTACGGTGAAAACCCTAGTGTCTTTAAAGTCGATGAATTGTATCGTTCTTATTTTCAGGAACACGACTTCATTAAAACGTATCACACGCAATACTACAAACGTTGGAGAAGAGCAGCATTACCTTTCCTAAATGAAGCGGGATACATACAAAAACCCAGTGTCGAAGAACAACTTCAAGTAGATAATGCATATTTAGGAAAACAAACGCAACAAAAATCATCTAATTGGAGTGCGGTTGGACCAATTACCAATTTCCAAGAAGGACTCACTCAAGGTTCTGGTCAAACGAATGTTTATAGTTTTGATCAATGTTTGAACGTGCCAAATGTGTGTTATTGTGGAACAGAACCAGGTGAAGTATACAAGAGTAATGATGGGGGCGCGAACTGGACCTGCGTTTCATTAGCGCTTGATTTTGGAAGCGGAGTAACTGCCGTTGAAGTTGATAATACCAATCCAAACATTGTATTTGCGGGTGGAAACAAAGGAATCTTTCGATCGAATGATGGTGGAAACACATGGATCAATGTTCTTCCGAATTCCAATTTTGGTGTGAATGAGATTTTAATTAACCCAGGAAATAGTAACCTGGTTTTTGCAACAACAGATAAAGGACTTTTCAAAAGTACGGATGGTGGCTTGAATTGGACACAACCCTATTCAGATGCTTGTTACGACATTAAAGCAAATACAGCAAACAGCACAATCCTATATTTGGTCAAACACAACGCTAGCACCTTGAATTGTGAATTCCTTAAATCAACAGATGCTGGTCAAAACTGGCTTGTACAGACTTCCGGATGGTATAACTCGACAGATCCCGCTCGAAACGATGGCGGAGCACGTATCGCAGTCACTCCCGCAGATCCAAATCGCGTTTACGCATATTTAATTGGCGAATCGAAACCAAATGATCTCGGTTACATCGGCGTTTACCGCAGTAATGATGGAGGAAATACGTGGACGCTTCCAAATGGACCCGTTGGTGGTCCATACACTACTTCACATGTGAACTTGGCGATTGGAACAAGTACATGGTTGTATCACCAAGGATTTTACAATTGTGCCTTAATGGCATCACCAGTTGATCCAAATGTCATTTTTGTTGGCGGATTAAACGTTTACAAATCAACAGATGGCGGGGCGACGTTTACGTCGGTTTCAGGTTATGTTGGAGGACCATTATCGATGCACGTGGATAATCAAGATTTCAGAGTTATCGGAAACGAAACATGGATTACAACCGATGGTGGAATCTACCATTCCAACGATTTCTTTGCTTCTGAACCAGAATTTCGCATGTCAGGAGTACGTGGAGCGGATTATTGGGGCTTTGGTTCTGGATGGAACGAAGATGTCCTTGTTGGTGGATTATACCACAATGGAAACTTGGCTTATCATGAGAATTATGGTTCCGGAAATTTTTTAGAACTTGGCGGAGGTGAAGCACCGACAGGATATGTGAATCCAGGAAGAAATCGACTAACGTATTTCTCTGATATTGGCGGAAGAAGAATTCCATTTAACTTAAATGATCCAATTGCAGGAGCCCCTTTTGGGAACGCACCGAATGAAAGTTATTATGCAGCCGAATCAAGTGAAATGGAATTTCATCCAAATTGTTACAGCATTGCTTACATTGGAAGGGAAAATACTATTTTTAAAACGACTGACGCTGGAGCTTCGTTTAACGCGCTTTATACTTTTGGGAATTCTGTGAATGACCAAGTGAAATACATCGAGGTTTCATCTTCGAATCCTAATGTGATATATTTGAATCAGCAACCAGCATCAGGAAATACAGGCAAGCTTTGGAAAACTACCGACGGTGGACAAAACTGGACATTATTAACCATTCCTGGCGGAAATAGCCGTCGCATGTTACTTTCTATAAATCCACTTAACGAGAATGAATTGTGGATTGCATACGCAAGTGGCGCAAATGGGAACAAAGTTTTTAAAACAAGTAATGGAGGCCAAAGCTGGGACAACTGGACCAATTCCATTCTAAATAACGAAAGTGTTCAGACGATTGCGCACATTGCAGGAACAGATGGCGGTTTATATGTTGCGACGAATAAGTCGGTGTATTACCGCAATAACTCCAGTGCTTTCATGTTAGATAACGCCGGACTCCCTACATTTATGAATGGAAATATCCTGAAACCATTTTACCGTGACGCGAAAATCAGATTAGCTTCTTACGGAAAGGGAATTTTTGAAAGCGCCTTGACTGAAATCCCAAGTTTACCAATTTGTCGCATTAATGTGGATAAACTTTCCGTTGTAGCTGTTTGTGCGGTAGATTCTTTCTACTTCGAAGACCATTCCTTTTTGAATCATACCAATGCTACTTGGAACTGGTCCTTCCCTACTGGAACTCCTTCCAGTTCTACGCAACGAAATCCCTCCGTATTATTCCCAACTGCAGGAGACCATTTAGCGATATTACAAATTACAGACGCTGCAGGTCATACCGATACGGATAGTTTAACGGTGAACGTTTCTTTCTTTCAATTACAAACAGGGATTAACGAAGATTTTCAATCTAATTTCTTACCAAATGGTTGGAGCATTAACAACCAAGATGGCGGTGGAACTTGGAGTTTATCTACAAGTACCGGTGGATTTGGAAATTCAACAAAATCCGCAGTTTTTAACAATTACGACATCGATTCACAACAGTCCTTTGATGATTTAGTCATGCCGTTGGACGCAAGTGTTTTAGACATACAACCGTATGTTTATTTCGATGTAGCTTATGCACGTTGGGGATCTGGTTATTCCGACACCTTAGCTGTGATGATATCAACAGATTGTGGTGCAAGTTTTCAGCAAGTGTATTTAAAAGGCGGCACTGACTTAGCGACTTCTCCCGATAATCAAAGTTCATTCATTCCAACGGCACAACAATGGCGTACAGATTCCGTTGATTTAAGCGCTTACCTTGGACAAACAAATCTGCAAGTTGCATTTAGAAACAAAGGTGGATGGGGGAATAATATTTATATAGACAACATTAACCTTGGGTCGATGGCGAGCCTAAATGAATCTCTTGAACAATCCATCTCTGTTTATCCCAACCCGATTCAAGGTGGAACTTGCTTGAACATTGAAGGTGATGGAATCAAGAAAATTCAGTTGATCTCACCAGATGGAAAATCCATCAAGACGGATAGAAATTTCGAAGGCTCGATTTTTGAAATCCCAGAAAATGTTTCAAGTGGCACCTATATTCTTCAAATTGAATCAGAAAAGCAACTCTTGAATAAACCATTAATCATCATTCGCTAACTATATTTTTAGTTCTTGGCATAATTTCTGATATTTGCACTGAAATTTAAGATATGAAATCATTTTACCTCTTTTTAACTGTTTTATTCCTACAAGTTGGAACAGCATTTTCTCAAGATGCCAAAGCGCAAGGAATCCTTGACAAACTTTCGACAAAAATGAAAACGATGAAGTCTTTCTACATCGAATTCAATGCAACAGTTAAAAATACATCAAGCGGAACAAATGAAAATGAAACCGGAAAAGGATGGGTAAAAGGGAATAAATTCTACGCGTCGTATGGTGACAATACCATTATTTCAAATGGTGTAAAAACTTGGACCGTTATCAAGGAAGAGCGATCTGTATACGAATCAGATGCAACAGATGATGAAGACGGAATTAATCCAAAAAAATTAATGACAATTTGGGAAACTGGATTTAAAAATAAGTTTGACAGAGAAGATAAACTAAACGGTGAATCCGTTTACATCATCGACTTATTCCCCAAAGTTCCAGGGAAAGCAGAATACCATACGATTGTTTTGTACATTTCAAAAGCTGAAAACGAATTGAAAAAGGCTGTTCTAAGAGCGAAAGACGGAACAGTTATGACTTACTCGATGACGAAATTCACGTCGAATCCTGAAATCGATGATAAAAAATTCGTTTTCGACAAAACGAAATTCCCAGGTTATCCAGTAATCAGAGACTAATAAAAGTTGCGTAAACGTTTAACGTTTTAACGCGCGATCCATTTCACGGCGATCATCTTTCTCTTTCAGATCATTTCGCTTATCATGGAGCTTTTTACCGACTGCACAAGCAATATGCATCTTCACCCAACCTTTTTCAGAAAGAAATAGTTTCGTTGGAATGAGTGTGTTTCCTTTTATTTTAAGGAATTTCTCGATGCGAACAATCTCTTTTCGATTCAAAAGAATTTTACGATCGGCTCTTGGTTTGTGATTATAAAACGAACCATTTTCATACTCCGTTACATGCATGTTTCGAATCCAAACTTCGTTGTTGTAAAAGATTCCATACGCTTCAAGAATACTGGCTTTCCCGTTTCTAATACTCTTTATTTCGGTTCCAGAAAGTACCATTCCAGCAATAAATTCTTCTTCGAGATGGTATTCAAATCGAGCACGCTTGTTCCGTATGTTTAGTTCTTTCACTGCCATGACATGACAAAGTTAATCAAATGTTAATAGCGCTTCTAACTTAAGGATAGTATTTACAAAGAATCCATGCTATTTTGAAAAGAATAAGTACTTTTGAAATTCAATTTTACACGTGAATATCCCATCTAAACATTTCGAAAAAGCAGTCGATCAACTTGCAACACTTCCAGGTGTTGGACGTCGTTCTGCACTCCGTCTAGCCTTGGATCTTTTCAAACGAAGTGAAATTGAAATTGCAGATTTCACCAACGCATTGATCGACTTCAAACAAAAAGTATTGCATTGCAACAGTTGCGGAAACATGACGGATGACCCCACGTGTGCGATTTGCGCGAATCCAAAACGCGATCACGGAACCATTTGCATTGTCGAAGACATTCGCGATGTCATGGCCATTGAATCCACTTCAACGTATCAAGGAATTTACCATGTGCTTGGCGGCATCATTTCCCCAATGGACGGAATCGGTCCGGCGGATTTGAACATTGAAAGTCTTCTAAAAAAAATGGAAAAGGAAGACATACGCGAAATTATCTTTGCATTAAGTCCAACGATGGAAGGAGACACAACCAATTTTTACTTGTACAAAAAATTGCAACACTTTGATTGCTTGGTTACCTCTATTTCCCGTGGAATTGCCGTTGGATCAGAATTGCAGTATGCGGATGAACTCACACTAGGACGTTCCTTACAGCAACGTCAGGTATTCCAAAGTGGACATTAGTCCATCTCGTGAAAGAGTTTCGTTCGATGCTTGAGGTATCGAAAAGTCAATCCAAACAAAGCGATGCCTCCTCCGAAAATCATCCAAGCCTCGATGAATTGCATATAAAATTTAGAAATGGGATAAATCCGATTCACTAGCAATGTATAAATGCACAAGGCAATCGTAAGACTTGCAGTCCAACCTGGATACTCATTTTTAAATACAATCCGCCAGGAAAAATCATTGGAACTGGAAGCATAAAGAAATGGATTCGGAATCAAACGAGGTGTTCGTCGATGCCAACGCTCATATTCCTGTCCAAACTTCCTACGTAAAAACTGTTCTTCGGCATACATGATAAAACCATAGTAAACAACGAATACGATGCTTGCTGCAACAATCAACCATGGAATACTCAACAAGGTGGTCCACCCTAACCAAATCAGAATATTTGCCAAATACAAAGGATGTCGGACAATCGAATACATTCCCGTAGTATTTAAGACTTCTGCGACTTGATGACTTCGGTTTCGACCGGATGTCTGCATGCTGCGGTGTCCAACTGTCAATGCACGCAAGAGATGTCCCAAAACAACTAAAACATACGCTAGTTCTTCGTACAAACTAAAGGACATTCGTCCTTGGGTGTCGTTCAACTGAATATAAAACGCAGCAACAGCAAAAAAAACAGGTACGAATCCACGTAGCCTAAAAAGTTGATTTCCTAGATGTTCGAGCGAATTATTGAATGACATTTCCGATTTAATTAGTATATTGCAGAGACATAACAAAATTAGACTTATTTACGGAAGTCCCATGAAAGAAAAATACGAATTAGAATTTCTGCTTAAAACATCACCGCGTATATTGGAGAAATTAATCAACACGCCTGATGGATTATCAGAATGGTTCGCGGATGATGTAAATATAAAAGATGACATTTATTCATTTGAATGGGATGGAAACGAAGAAGAAGCACGCTTATTACAAAACAAACCCAATGCAAAAATCCGTTGGAAATGGCTTTCTGATGAAGAAGATGGCCTAGACGTGTATTTCGAAATTGCGTATATCGTTGATCCTATGACCTCCTCTGTTTCACTACAAATCACTGACTTTGCTTATCCAACGGATAAAGAAAGTGCGATCATGCTTTGGAACCAACAAGTGAACGATTTAAAAAGAGTTCTTGGTTCCTAGCACAAACAATTCTTCTTCTTTTTCGACGTTTATTAGCTACCTTTGTGGAAATTTTCAACGTTGAAAAGACTATACATATTTAGTATACGATCATTTGCAGGTCCCTTTATTGTGACACTGGTCATTTCGATGTTCATACTTATCCTACAGTTTTTTTGGCTGTACATGGATGATTTGATGGGGAAAGGATTGAGCATATGGGTGATTTTAGAATTGCTTTTTTATGTATCTGCAAACCTGATTCCTCTAGCACTTCCTTTAGCCATTCTTCTTTCCTCATTAATGACCTTTGGGAGTTTCGCTGAAAACAATGAATTAACGGCGTTAAAATCAAGCGGACTTTCTCTGTACCGAATTATGCGTCCGTTAATGGTTATCGTTGTTATCATTTCGATTGCCACGTTTTATTTTGCCAATTATGTGATTCCTGTTTTCAATTTGAAATTTCACACCTTGATTTATGATATCCAGAACACAAAAATCTCATCCATTTTAACTCCAGGAGTTTATACAAAGGATTTTGAAGGATTTTCCATTAAAGTCGAGGCTTACAACGATTCTGTTTACAAAGGAATAACCATTCATGACTACAGTCATCCGAGCGAATTAAAAACGGTAAAAGCAAAAGAGGCGCGAATCTACAAATCAGCTAATGGTCAATTCATGTTTTTTGATTTAAAAAATGGAAAAATACTGGAAGAACTAGATATTCAAACTCCACTTTTCTTACCCAACGGAAGCATTCAAAATCCCTCAGGAAGACCCTCAAGGGTTTCTTTTTTTGAACATGGTACCTATAAGTTAGATATTGCTGGATTTAATTTAAACCGAACGAAGGAGGATCTATTCACGGATAAATATGAAATGCTTAATGTGTTTCAAATCAGCAATGCGATGGATTCCTTAGAGAAAAGGAAACAACAAACAGCAGAGACATTTGCTAAGAATAATTGCAAAGAATTCGTAAGTTTTAATGATAAAATTGTTTACAATAATCCAAATTCTGGATTAACGCAAATGGAAAAAATAAAAGCTGTTCAATTTAACAAACTAACAGCTGTAGATAAACTTCAGGCAAGAAACATTGTCATTTCTCGATTAAGGCGAACAAATGAAACCGTTGAAAATCAGAATGAATTCTTGAAAGTCATGGAAAGAGAAGCAGACTTGTATTGGATTCAATTTCACAAGAAACTTGCCTTAACATACGCTGTTATTGTCTTGTTTTTTGTTGGTGGACCACTTGGTGCAATCATACGAAAAGGAGGATTTGGTGCTCCCGTTGTTATCGCCGCATTAACCTTTATGGTTTACTTCATGTTAAATAGTGCTGGTGAAAATCTTGCGCAGGCCGATAGTATTTCACCATTTATTGGAATGTGGTTAGCTGGATTTTTCTTTACACCGGTAGCATGGATCATCACTCGAGCCGCTGCGAACGACGCGCAAGTTTTCTCTCAAGATATGTGGAAAAACCTACGTTCTAAATTATTCAAAAGAAATGAAGGTTCTCGTTCTTAGTCACAAACCGCCCTATCCAATAGTTGATGGAGGATGTCTTGCAATGAGTCGATTCGCTATTGATTTAGAAGGTTTAAAGCAAATTGAAAAAATAGATTATTTAACGTTTAGCACACATAAACACAGCTTCAACGCTACTGATTATGAAAAGCTTAACACAACGAAAGTTTCATTTCAAGGAATACCCATTGACACAAAAATTAAATTACTCCCTGCACTCGCTTCATTACTTACTCAAAAATCTTATCACACCAAACGTTTCTTTCATTCGCATGTAGCTCAAATCCTTCTAGCTAAATTAACCTCAAATAACTACGATGCAGTGGTTTTTGAAAGTTTGTATGCCGCGATATACACGCCTATTATTCGTTCTGTTTTTAAAGGGAAAATTTGCTATCGCTCTCATAACCTAGAATTTCAAATTTGGAGTGATTTAGCGCACAATGAAAAGAATCCGCTGAAAGCTTGGTACTTAAAGCAATTGGCAAAAACGTTAAAAAAAGAAGAGCTAATGACCTGGAATCAGGTGGACTTAATCCTTCCAATTTCGAAAGATGACGCTGTCTTTATGAAGCAACTTACGCAGACAAAAGTCCAATATTTACCATCTTCGATGCCCGACAACAAGCGAGAAGTGAACAAGTCAATCCAGCGTGTTTGCTTTCTGGGATCATTTGATTGGGAACCGAACCTAGAGGCTGTCAAATGGTTTATTGATACAGTCTTACCATTCATCACATTGGAATTCCCAAGTATTGAATTTCATGTCGCCGGGAGAAAAAGTACTGAAATCCCAGCTGAATACCGAAAATCTTCCGTGGTGATTCACGGTTTCGTGGAAGATCCACTTCAATTTATCGCAGAAAATGGAATTTTCGTTGCGGGACTTCAATCCGGATCGGGAATAAAAATGAAAATTCTGGAAGCAATGAGCATTGGAGCACCGTGTGTCCTAACAACGAAAGCGGCAGAAGGACTTACTATAGAATCCATTATTCCGGTTCACAACAGCACAGAATCGTTTATTACGGACATTCGAGAACTTTTGAAAAATGAGGGCCTACGTAACGAAAGAGGTACTTTGGGCAAACAATTTATTCAAGCGAATTTCTCATCAACATTAGTATATGAGATTCTTGAGGAACAATTTCGACCATCCATTTGATTTTCAAAGACAATCGATAAATAATGTTTAATATTGTAATTCCATCACAAACAGTACATGTTATTCATTGAAATCACTTTATGGCTAGGCATCGGATTGATTCTTCACAGCTATGTGATTTACCCCAAATTAGTTCAATTCTTTTCTAAATACCGAAAAACCAACGAACTTATTTATTTGGATGAACTTCCGCCTATTACCATCATCATTCCGGCACACAACGAGGAAAAAGTAATTGGTCAAAAACTAGAAACGTTATTGCAGTCCAAATTCCCATTGGAACGCATCGAGTTATTAATTGGTGCTGATAATTGTAAAGATCAAACTAGCTCAATTATTCTTTCGTATCAAGATCGTTTTCCAGATATGACCCTAGTCGAATTTACGGAAAGACAAGGGAAAATTAACATCGTCAATAAGCTCGTGAAAAAAGCAAAGCATGAAATCATTGTCATGACAGATGCAAATGTGCTATTTGACCAGAACACACTGAATGAATTAGTAAAACACTTTAAAAACCCGAAAATTGGACTCGTGGACAGCCGCATGGAGCATTTTGGACTGAAAGAAACAGGGATTTCAATGGCTGAAAACGGTTACATTTCCAATGAAGTTCAGACAAAATTTGGCGAAGGAAAGATTTGGGGAGCGATGATGGGACCCTTTGGAGGATGTTTCGCATTCAGAAAGGATTGTTTTCAGCCCATCCCAACACATTTTCTAGTAGATGATTTTTACCTGAACATGATCATCCTTCGACAAGGATATCAGTGTATTAATGAACAAAACGCACGAGTTTTTGAAGATGTTTCCAATGAATCCTGGATTGAATTCAAACGTAAGATTCGCATTTCAGCAGGAAACTTTCAAAACCTCAGTCGATTTTGGACAATGTTATTTCGATTTGACGGGATTTCCTATGCTTTCTTCTCTCATAAATTTCTTCGTTGGATTTTGCCGTTTTTCATGTTATTCATCTTAGTTGGATCCAGTATTTTGAGCCGTGAACACATCGTTTATGCCATCTTGAACGCATTATTTATTCTTCCATTAGGCTTGTACATTCCGGATTATCTTGGCAAAAGAATCGGCGTACACTTCAAATGGGTTCGTTACATTGTGCACTTCACGTCCATGAACATTGCTTTGTTTCTTGGATTTTTTAAGTTTTTAGGAGGAATTAAATCTAGTATTTGGGAACCAACTAAACGTTTGCAATAATTAACGTCGCAACGATTTAAAGTGATCGTATTTATCTTTGATAAACAAAACCAATTCCATTTCTGATGCCGTTTTAATGAAATTCTCATCGATGTTCAAGAAGGTGATAAAATCATCAAAGATTGATTCTGGAAGATCAATGATTTCAAATGCAACATAGAGTCGAAGTAATTCCTTCACTACCCGGCGTTGATCATCTTTATATTGCTGTTCAGCAATCCACCTTTTGCTTTGTTCTTTCTTAGAAAACGCTTGATATAAAGCCGTAATTGGACTTTCCAGCACATTAATTCCAGATACTAATCGTGTTTCTCGTTGGGATAATGCTTGACGTTCCTCTTTGATTTGTTCTAAAGATTTCAATGGTCGAACTACTACTTGTTCAATTTCCTGTGGAATGCGTTCAATGATTGCGTAAATGTGGGTTTGACAATCACCATCAGCTTTAGCTATGAATTCATAAACAGGATAACCTTTGGTGGATAACGCAATTTTATCACCGGGACGAACGTACACAGAAAAATAGCCATTCGGTTGTCCAAAAATACCTCTTCCAGTAGACTTATTAATCACCATGAGGTTATAGAACATGTCCCGGTTCATTGTATCCTCTACTCTACCTGAAACAAATACTTGTTCACATTGGCTCATCAAGGAAGAAGAAGTGAATAAAATAAGACCGAAAAGCAGGTTTTTTAATGACATCTTAAAGTTTTTCAAAGTACCAACTAAAATCAAGTACATCGCTCGCTAATAAATAGACGGGGAAGCTCAATGAAAGTAACCAAAGACACACAATTGTTATTTTTAATCCGATACGAGCATCTTTTGAAACAGGCGCTAAAAGAGCTGAATTGACGTGAGAGGCCATAAATTCATCGTTGTTCTCCTCTGAAAGACTTAAATATTTCCGCAAGGCAGGTGTTTCTTCGATGAGCACATCTTTTATCTTGGCGTAATGCTCATTACTTAACTCATCATATGTCGACTGGTAAGTGATGTTTTTTTGATCTAAAATCTTTCTAATGTGATGACTCCGTTGAAATCCACGGACTTTGAATCCCATCAAAAATCCAAAAGCTAAAATAATGTAGCTATCAATCATCCATCCAACAAAAATCATGAGCAAAGAGGAAAACAAAGCGAATAACATTAGAAATAAATCCCGTTTCTTGTTGACATATAACTTGAATAGTTGTCCACCATCTAATGGATCGATTGGAAATAAATTAACCACATTCAAAAACAAGAATAAAAAACTTAATTCCAACAACCATTCTTGCTGGTATTGAGAAGCAAAAACAAGCAAAGTGGAACCAATCCAAATGCCTGGAAATGGTCCAGCTGAGATTACCAAAAAACTTTCTTTTTGCGAGTACTTTTCTTTGCTGCCTTGAACAAAAGCTCCCATTAAAGGAATGAACAGCATCCGTACATTTTCATATTTGAATATCTTCATGAAGAGAAAATGTCCCATTTCATGTATAAACAAAACCAAAATCAAAAATAAAACAAAACGAATTTGATCTTTAAAAAGGAAAAGAAATGTGCCCACAAACAGCACTAAAGAAAAAAATGTTAAACCCCAATTGCTTTCGATTTTAACTTTCTCAATCAACGGTTTTTGTGGATATAGATCAAATTCTTCCATTTTACATACCAGGTATTCCGCCCATACCTTTCATTTTGTTCATCATGCCCATCATATTGCGAGGATTACTCATCATTTTCATCATTTTTCTCATATCCTCGAACTGCTTCATGAGTTTATTTACATCCTGTAAAGTCGTTCCGCTTCCTTTTGCAATACGTGCTTTTCTCGGATTATTAAGTAAACCTGGATTTGCTCTTTCCTTCGGTGTCATGGACAATATGATTGCTTCAACCCCTTTAAACGCATCGTCAGGAACATCTACATCCTTCATGGCTTTCCCCATTCCTGGAATCATTCCCATGAGATCCTTGACATTTCCCATTTTTTTAATTTGTTGCAACTGCGCCAAGAAATCATTAAAATCGAACTGATCCTTCATGATTTTCTTCTGCAATTTTCTTGCTTCCTCTTCGTCGAATTGCTCTTGTGCACGTTCTACTAAGGAAACAACATCCCCCATACCAAGTATGCGGTCTGCCATACGAGAAGGATAAAAGATGTCTAACGCATCCATTTTCTCACCCGTCCCAACAAATTTTATCGGTTTATTAACAATGGCCTTAATTGATAATGCAGCTCCACCACGGGTATCACCATCTAATTTAGTCAGTACGACACCATCAAAATTAATACGGTCGTTAAATGCTTTTGCCGTATTTACTGCATCTTGGCCGGTCATGGAATCAACCACAAATAACGTTTCATTTGGCTGAACCGCTTCTTTTACCTGTGCAATTTCATTCATCATCTGCTCATCCACCGCTAAACGTCCAGCAGTATCGATAATCACAACATTGAATGATTTACTTTTCGCGTATTGAATGGCTGCTTTGGAAATCGAAACAGGATTTTTATCCTCTCTATTCGAGTACACTTCAATTCCTAATTGTTCACCAAGTACATGTAATTGATCAATGGCAGCAGGACGATAAACATCACATGCTACTAACAATACATTTTTTCCTTTTTTATTTTTAAGATAAGACCCTAACTTCCCTGAGAAAGTTGTTTTTCCTGATCCTTGCAAACCAGACATTAAAATAATGGAAGGGTTGCCTTTTAGGTTAATTTCTATTTCATTACCACCCATTAATTCCACCAATTCTTCATGGCAGATTTTAATCATTAATTGTCCAGGTGAAACAGCATTCAACACATCTCGTCCAAGTGCTTTTTCTTTTACAGTATTGGTGAATTGCTTGGCAGTATTAAAGTTGACATCGGCATCCAACAATGCACGGCGCACTTCTTTTAGCGTTTCCGCAACATTTATCTCTGTGATTTGTCCTTGTCCCTTTAGGACTTTAAACGCGCGCTCAAACTTATCCGTTAAATTTTCAAACATAGCAATCCAATATTATTAAGGAACAAAGATAGCCAAAATAGGATGAAAAGTCCCGCTGAGACTTGAAAAAGAATTCAATATCAATTAAGCAAAATGTGTAACTATTTGGTTTTCCTCCAACATCTTACGCAAATTTATCAATGCGTAACGCATGCGTCCAAGAGCTGTATTAATGCTAATCTTTTCGGATTCAGCGATTTCTTTGAAAGACAGGTCGTGAAAAATGCGCAATTCAACAATTTCTCGCTGAACTTTTGGAAGGTGATTCATTAGTTCAACCAACTGTTTATCTAGTTCCATGGATGATCTTTGTTGAAGGTAATTTTTGTTTTCACAAGCAATTCGTTGAAAAATACCAAAATCTTCATTAAAGGTATTTCTTTCGGATAAAACACGAACTTTTCCCTGTTTTCGATAATAGTCGATGACTAAATTTTGTGCAATTCTTGTTGCCCAAGGAAGAAATTTCCCTTCCTCATTGTACTTACCAGCTTTAATGTTTTGAACTACTTTAATAAAAGAATCTTGAAAAATATCATTGGCCAAATCGGCATCTTTTACTTTTAAGTAAATGAATTTATACACTTGATTTTTATAACGTTTTAAAAGGACCTCAAAGGCTCTTTCATTATCATTAATGTATAAACGGATTAATTCAGAATCGCTTAACGAAGATAAAACCATAATTTACAATTTCTGTTGAAGTCACAACAATTAAAAGTAAATTTGATCTATAGGCGTTCTTTTTTTTAGATTAGAAAGACGAATATAGATGAAATTTTCAGACTCACCAAATACTTCTAAAAAAAAGTGCGAAATATTAGTAAAATACGAATTCTTGGTTTGGTTACATTGATTCTTTTCCCAATACCAGGATTCATAATCAAGTATTACTTTCACGATACATCACTCATGCAATTTTTCCAAGTTCAAAAGCTTGAGTTCATTTCGATAGGCTATGGACTTCAAGTTGGATTTGTCTATGCATTCATTGCTTATTTGTTTATGAAAGCGCCTTTTTTCGAAAAATTACCGAATCGAGTAGATCGAATCATTGAACAGCTCCCCCTCACCTATTTAGATGGACTCTTTTTATCCGCATGTGCCGGAATCGGAGAAGAACTTTTATTCAGAGCCGGAATTCAACCTTTTTTAGGTCCATGGATTACTTCCATTCTCTTTGTTGCGCTACATGGGTATTTAAATCCTTGGAATTGGCGTTTTTCCATGTATGGATTTATTGTCCTTCCATTGATTTTTATCATTTCCTTTGGATACATCCACTTTGGACTCTGGTTTTCGATCTCAGCGCACTTTGCCTACGATGCGGTTTTGTTTGTCATGATGATTAAGGAAAAACAAAACACTATTCCTTCATAAATTTCCAAACCTTACTATCTACTTGCAAGAAATACAATCCAGGATTCAAATCCCCTGTTGAAATCAACATCTCATTCTTATCTGAATCAATTGTGTGAAATGTTACGATGGAACCTTTCACATCTAAAATTCGAATTCCGACCTTGCGTTGATTTAGGTTTTTAATGCACAATACTTCTTGACACGGATTTGGAGAAAAAATTAGTAAATCCTCATTTTGATTGGTCAAATTTGCACTACTAAATGTGACACAATCAGAAGTGTCCACACACCCATTCTGACTCAAAACGACCGCATAAACGCCATTAGAAGACAAACTAAAACTGGGT
The DNA here is from genome assembly GCA_044240055.1 of Crocinitomicaceae bacterium. Lineage (GTDB taxonomy): Bacteria > Bacteroidota > Bacteroidia > Flavobacteriales_D > Crocinitomicaceae > UBA952. Next base: position 56,131 of record JBIIAG010000003.1, read on the forward strand.
GAATTCGATGTCGACAAAGCGTTGTTATTCTCACATGACACTAGTGTATACATAGCGCCAAGCGGTGTTATACTTAACGTCCCTGTGGTTTCATCCAATAACACATTTGAAGCTAATGCGCTTAAGGTAAAATCAATGTTCACAACAGAATCACAACCATTTACATTACTAAATGTGTGCGTAAATATTCCTGACTGATCCAACACTAATCCAGCTTCTGTCCAAGAAATCGGAAAACAGGATGCTAGTAGTTGATTTGTCGTGTCGGATTGAGTTAAATTTAAATGCAAGGTTACGGTAGAATCACACCCATATGTGGAGGGCAATGTAACTGAATAATTACCGGAACTAGTATAGTTCACATTAGTTGTTGGCCAAAAATAACTATCACAAGAAGTTATATTTAAATCGGAAGTTGTTTGCGGAAATATTGTTAACATCAAGGTTATGATGGAATCACAACCAGAAATAGATAGTAAGGTGTCTGAATACAAACCGGAATCGTTATAAGTAAAACCCGTTTGAGACCATGTGTAGGCTGTACAACTAAATTCGTGCGAAACCTGATTCGAAATAGGTATAACAGTTAAGTTCAGTTTTAGAATGGAATCACAACCATTGAACGCGACTAAAGTATCATAATAGAGTCCTGTTGAATTATATGTCTGCCCAGTTTGACTCCAAGTAAATGCCCCACAACTTGTTACCGATGCCGTAACAGTGATGAATCCAGCTGACAAATTAGCGCCTGTAACCCAATTTGAATTTGCGCCAAACAATGTAAAATTAGTCAATGTACCATCCTTTTGATTCGGACTCCAATCATGAACTGTGGTTTCACTTGTATTAACCCCACTTGCAAGTCCCTGATTAAATGTATAATACAATTTTAGATTCGGATCGTTTACATGGCAAAGTTCCTTATCCTTATTGGCAATGATTTGGGCTTGCGTGAGTGCAACAGACCATAAACGATATTCATCAATTTTTCCATTAAAAAAATGCAAGCCGTCCACACGTTGACCAATGCGAACATAAGAACTTAAGGTATTCACGGGAATTGTTAAGTTTCCTGCCACATCCAAAACACCATCCACATACAATGAAACTTGCATTGAAGCGAGAGGATCATAAACCATTGCCACATGATGCCAATTCCCATCATTCACAGGTATTGTTCCATTTAAACCATTGCCATTTACTTCAAATCGGATGGCATTGTTAAACAACACGTTAAACGTTGACCGATTGCTCGTTGTAAATGTACCCCAATCAGAAATGACACCTTGAACGCCACCTGTATTTGGATTGTAATTTGAACTTGTTTTAATCCATGCTTCAATTGTTCTTGGATTGCTTCCTAAAATTCCAGGATAATTTACAGTTATGACATCATTTGTCCCATCTAATTGTATGGCATTTTGAGCGAAAGAATGGATGAAAATGGAAATAAAAGTTAAAAATAGAATTAATTTCATGCTTATATTGATTTACACAAATATACTTTAAACCTCATTATTCCGTAAATTTGACCAATGAAAACGAAATCGAGTCTCTTTGATTGGTCCAATTACCTGTTTTGGGTATTTTCTCTGTTAATCATTGTCAAAACAGATAAACTTACACTGCACCTCTATTTCAATTCTTTTCACTCGAAAATTGGTGATTTCATCATGCCGCACTTAACCAATGTTGGTGATGGATTAATTCTTTTACTTTTCACCTTTTTTGTGTTTCTTTTTCGAAGTCGAAAATTGGCCATTATCCTTTTCATATCTTTTTTAATCTCCTCTGGATTAGTACAATTCCTCAAACTTTTCATCTTCGAAAACCACATGAGACCTATGTTCGTTTTTCAGCATGTGAAAGGATTTCATCAGATAAAGGACTTTCATTATCACTTATCTCAAAGCTTCCCATCTGGGCATTCTACTAGTTCTTTTGTACTTTTTACCTTTATCGCAATGAATTTCGCCAAAAAATGGCAGACCCAAATTCTCTGTTTTATTGGAGCACTTTTCTTTGCTTTCACGCGAGTTTATCTTTCACAACATTATTTTGAAGACATGTTCGCTGGTGCCATGATTGGATTTTTGTGTATGAAATATACACAGGTTTTTCTTCAATCAAAATGGGAAAAATTAGACAGTCCATTCAATAAATAGATCATGACGAAACACATCCACTGGTTTATTGTATTTTTTGTCTTTCTTGCTTGTATTCCAACCATTGGATCTTCCGCACTTTTCGATTGGGATGAAGTGAATTTCGCCGAGTGCGCACGCGAAATGATTGTTTCTAAAGATTATTTCAATGTCACAATAAATTTTAAAGCATTTTGGGAGAAACCTCCGCTGTTCATCTGGATGCAAGCGTTATCCATGCTTATTTTTGGAATCAACGAATTTGCTGCACGTTTTCCAAATGTACTTGCGGCAGTTTTTACATTACTAGCTTTATACCGTTTCGGTAAAGAATTTTTTGGAGACAAATTCGGAATCGCTTGGAGCGCACTTTACGCTTGCTCAATTTTACCGTTTATCTATTTCAATTCTGGGATCATCGATCCATGGTTTAACTACTTTATTTTTTGTGGAATTATTCAATTTTTCAAAGGAAGCATTCATCAGTCGACGAGTAACTTTGTGTGGTCTGGATTATTCATCGGACTTGCCATTCTAACAAAAGGTCCAGTTGGGTTGATTTTAATCGGGGGTGCTTTTGCAGCCTACTTCATAATCAAACGATTTAACGATTTTCCATCTATCAAAAACCTTTTTGTTTTTCTGATAACAACCTTCATCATCGGTTCACTTTGGTTTGTTCTATTAATCGCAAGTGGACACAAAGAAATCATCCAAGAATTTATTACCTACCAAGTTCGCTTATTTCAAACACAAGACGCAGGACATGGCGGACCTCTTTATTACCATTGGGTAATTTTACTATTCGGCGTTTTTCCAGCCTCTTTCTTCCTTATTGCATACTTAAGAGACAAAGAAATAAAACGTACTAGCTTGGATATTATCATGCATGGGATGTTATGGTTTACATTAATTCTATTTTCCATTGTCAAAACAAAAATCGTTCATTACTCGAGTTTCTGCTATTTTCCCATCACGTATTTTGGCGCTCGATTTGTCATACAACAGTGGGAAAATGGATTTGCCACAAATAAACGTATTCACTACTTTATACTTTCTTTTTTAGTATTGCTCGCACTTATTTTTGGGGCATTGGGTTACCTCGTTGGACATACCAATTTCCTTTTAGAATACATCCAAATCAAGGATCCATTTGCTGTTCAAGCCATGAAAGAAACGTATGAATGGTCCTTTTTACAACTTGTACCTTTTGTTTTATTAACAGCAACTATACTTCTGTCATTTAATTACTTGAAAAAAAATATTTATATAAAATATTACCTTTCCTTGGGGATGGGGCTCATCATCAGCTTGGTGAGCATAAATGCATTTGTCATTCCGAAAATTGAAGATATTTCTCAAGGGGCAGCCATTGATTTTTACAAACGGCATCAGCAGGAGAATGCATACTTCACAACCCTTGGGTTTAAATCCTATGCGCATTTGTTTTATGGTCATGTCAGACCCGGAAATGAAAAAACGCAAAATGAACAGGAAATTGCCACAGGAACGATTTTGAAGCCGGCCTATTTTGTCGTTAAAATTCAACAGAAGGATCAATTCATGTCCAATTATCCCGAGTTAAAGCAAATTGGAGTGAAAGGTGGATTCGTATTTCTCAAACGATCCGCTACAAAAGTTGAGTGTTCTGAACAATGATTCGTCTCCGTATTTCAGAAGAATGATTAATTTTGAATCAACAAAATAAAAGACATGCCAAAAATTTCAGATAAGGCCATTCAGATGCCAGCTTCACCGATTAGAAAACTTGTTCCATATGCTGAAACAGCGAAGAAAGCAGGTAAAATTGTTTACCATTTAAACATCGGTCAGCCGGACATTGAAACACCAGAAACGGCCTTAAATGCCATTCATAATTTAGATCGAAAAGTTTTGGAATACAGTCACTCTGCTGGATTCGAGAGCTACAGAACTAAACTTGCACTTTCTTACCAAAAAAGTGGCATTCCTGTAAACAGCGAGGATATTCTTATCACAACAGGCGGATCAGAAGCATTGATTTTTGGATTCATGTGCACGTGTGACCCCGGAGATGAAGTAATCATCCCAGAACCGTTCTATGCGAATTACAATGGATTTGCCGTAACTGCAGGATTAAATGTTGTTCCGGTTGCTTCTTCGATTGAATCCGGATTTGCATTGCCACCTGTCGAAGAATTCGAAAAGAAAATCACCTCAAAAACGAGAGCGATTGTTATTTGTAATCCAGGAAATCCAACAGGTTACTTGTATTCTCAAGAAGAATTAGAGCAATTAAGAGAAATCGTTTTAAAACATGACCTGTATTTATTTGCGGATGAAGTTTACCGTGAATTCTGCTACGATGGCGCGATTCCTTTCTCTGTAATGAATTTAAAAGGAATCGAAGAGAATGTCATCATGATTGATTCCGTTTCTAAACGCTATTCCATGTGTGGTGCACGCATTGGTGCGTTAATCACCAAAAATAAAGAAGTGATGGGTGCGGCTTTGAAATTTGGACAAGCACGCTTATCACCACCAACGGTCGACCAAATTGCCGCAGAAGCAGCATTGGACACACCTCAATCGTATTTTGATAACGTTGTAAGCGAATACGTCGCTCGAAGAAATATCATGGTAGACGGACTTAATAGCATCCCAGGTGTGTTTTGTCCAAAACCAAGTGGTGCGTTCTATTGTGTAGCTAAATTCCCTGTTGACGATGCCGAGAAATTCTGTCAATGGTTATTAGAAGATTTTGAACATGAAGGTCAAACAGTCATGATGGCTCCAGCAAATGGATTCTATTCTACTCCAGGAGCAGGAAAACAAGAAGCAAGAATTGCATACGTTTTAAACCAAGATTCTTTGAAAAAAGCAGTTGAATGTTTGCGCGTAGCACTACAAGTTTATCCGGGTAGAACAATCTAACCAACATGTCAATCGAAACGTACATAGCAGCTATTCCTGAAGCACACCGCTCAGATTTCCTCCGCTTAATGGAAGTGATTCAACAGAATATTCCAGAAGGATTTCAAGAGGCGGAAAGCTATAACATGATTGGGTATGTTGTGCCACATGAAATTTATCCAGATGGATACCACTGCACACCAAAATTACCCTTGCCATTCTTAACCATCGCGTGCCAAAAGAACTTCATCGCCATATATCACATGGGAATCTACAGCGATGAAAATTTATTGAATTGGTTTTTGGAAGAATTCCCAAAACACAGCTCAAAAAAACTAGACATGGGTAAATCGTGCATTCGATTCAAACATGGACAAGAAATTCCGTTCGATTTAATCGGTAAATTGGCACAAAAAATGACCGTGAAAGATTGGATTGATCGGTATGAAAAATTGTATAAACGCAAATGAACCAATTCTTGATTCATTCGTTGAACTAACACTATGAAACAATTCGAAGTCCCAGCTTTTTACCGTTCGCAAATCATCTCTAAAGTGAAAGCGCAACGCAAATTAGCCGATCCCCGCAAGAAAGACTTTAGTCCAACGGAACTGAAAATGGGTAAGGTCACCTTCGTCATTGCTCGTCATTTTGGTTTCTGTTACGGAGTAGAAAACGCGATTGAGAAAAGCTACAAAGCGATTCATGAGAATCCAGGTAAACGGATTTTTCTTTTGAGTCAAATGATTCACAATCCAGCTGTAAACGAAGACCTAATTAGTCACGGACTTCAATTTCTACAAGATACTGAAGGAAATCAATTAATCTCATTTGAATCCTTAACCGAAAAAGATCTAGTCATCATTCCGGCTTTTGGAACAACCCTAGAAATCGAAGAAAAACTAAAGACAATTGGCGTTGATATTGCGACCTACAATACGACTTGTCCCTTCGTTGAAAAAGTATGGAACAGATCTGAAAAACTCGGTGAAACAAATCACACAATCATTATTCACGGAAAACACAAGCACGAAGAAACCCGAGCGACATTTTCCCATAGTTCAAAAAATGCCCCCTCATTGATTGTAAAAGACATCCATGAAGCAAAAGTACTGGGGGATTTCATCCTTGGAAAAGAGGATTTAAGTTCATTCGATCGTATTTTCAAAGGGAAATATTCGGATGGATTCGACCCATTAAGAGATTTAACAAAAATCGGAGTGGTCAATCAAACAACCATGCTTGCCAGTGAAACCCAGGAAATCGCACTCTATTTGCGCGAAGTCATGTTGTTGAAATTTGGGACAGATGCCATCAAAGAACACATTGCAGATACACGAGATACGCTTTGTTATGCAACAAACGATAATCAAACCGCTACCCTTGCATTGATGGAAACAAATGCAGACATGGCAATCGTGGTTGGAGGATACAACAGTTCTAACACAAGTCATTTAGTCGAGTTGCTTGAACAAAAGTTTCCGTGTCACTTTATAAAAGATAAAAACGAAATTGTCTCAAAGGAACGAGTGCATTCGTTTGATATTCATTTAAAAAAAGTTGTGGAATCCGACTTCATAAATGAAACATCTACTCATCGAATCATCCTCACATCTGGGGCTTCTTGCCCAGATTCTATTGTGGATGGTGTAATGATGAAAATCCTTTCTTTTTTTCATAGTGAAGAAGAAATTAACACGATTTTAAGCACCATATAATGAAAATATATACAAAAAAAGGCGATCAAGGACACACAGGACTAATTGGTGGAACAAGGGTTTCTAAGGGAGAATTAAGAATCGAAGCGTATGGAACTGTTGACGAACTTAATTCGTACATTGGGTTGATTCGATCCTTCGATATCAACACATCATCGGTTCAACAATTAATTGAAATTCAGGATCGCTTATTTACAATTGGATCTAGTCTAGCATCCGATCCAGAAAAATCCAACATGAAAATTCCAGATTTATTGGAATCCGATGTGGAACGATTGGAAGATTGGATGGATGAAATGGAAGAAACACTTCCTGAATTAACAAGTTTTGTACTTCCTGGTGGACATCCATTTGTTGGACACATACATGTTGGTAGATGCGTTTGTCGTCGAACAGAGCGCTTAGTTGTCACTTTGGACGAACACGACTTCGTAGCACCGCTTGTAATTACTTATTTAAATAGACTTAGTGACTATTTATTTGTTTTAGGTAGAAAAATCGCCATGGAACTGGGAATACAAGAACAAGAATGGAAACCCCGCTATTAAATTTGACTTGCTTTATTGCATAGTTTTCATTTTTAATTTGCTTTATTGGAAATAAAAATTACTTTTGCCAAAATTAACACCTAAAACAAAGAATTATGTATTGGACTTTAGAACTTGCTTCTTACTTAGAAGATGCTCCATGGCCAGCAACGAAAGAGGAATTAATTGATTTCGCTATTCGTACAGGAGCTCCGTTAGAAGTAGTAGAAAACCTACAAGACCTAGAAGATGAGGGTGATATGTACGAAAGCATCGAAGAAATCTGGCCTGATTATCCGTCTAGAGAGGATTTCCTCTTTAACGAAGATGAATATTAATTGAGTCCTGCTTCGGCAGGATTTTTTTTTACCATGAACTTTTTAGGACACCTTTACTTCTCAGGAAATGATAAAGAGTTAATGCTTGCTAATCTCTTTGGAGATTTTGCACGTGGATCCAAACATGAACACTTACCGGCAGTAATTCAGCAAGGAATTAAATTGCACCGAAAAATTGATTTTTACATCGATAACCATCCGCTTGTAAAAGAGCTAAAATTCGATTTAATGGCAGATTTGCCTAAAGTGGGACCTGTTGCTGTAGATTTGTTTTTCGACCATTTACTCGCACGAAATTGGACGCAGTTTCACTCTACCGAATACACTTCCTTTTTAAACGAATTTTATGTACATGAAACGGATTTTTTGGAGCACTACCCAGATACATTCATCGAATTCATGCACAAACTTCGCACACATCAATGGATGAACCATTATCCTACAAAATATGGTTTAATGAAATCCTGTGAAGGAGTAGCAAAACGTATTTCTTTCGAAACGAAATTACCCACAGCACATCTTGTTTTTGATCAAATGGAATTACAGATAGAAGATGTATTCCATCGCTTTATGTCCGACGCAAAAAAAGAATTTTTAACGCAATAAATTCACGTGACCATCAATAATCACTGGACTTTCTCCATCTTTCTTGGTATACCTAATTTGATAATTATAAATTCCATCTGGACACATAACGAATTCTATTCGACCGTCCCAACCAACTAAATAATTATTGGACTCGAAAATAGTTCCACCCCAACGATCATAAATGGATAAACCATAATTAATCGGAGTAAATCCGGTAGAGAAAACAGGGAGAAAAACCGTATTAAACTCTTCTCCATCCGGGGTAAATGAATTCGGAACGTATAAAGCAACATTATCCTGAACAGAAGCAGTCATGAGAAGAGAATCTTTACATCCTAAATTTGTTTCACTGATTAATTGTACGGTATAATTACCTTCTTGAAAAGGCAACGAATAGTCAAAAGAACTTTGATTATTCACAAATGAACTTCCCAATATTGTCCACGTACTTTGATTATTTCCTGGGGTGACATTGTAAATGGTAATCGTTGGATCATCAATTTCCACTTGGTCTGGATTGATGTAAAAATTTGGAATTGGCGTAGGATCAATTGTGACTGTTAGCGACGCTACTGTAGAAATGCATCCTAACGCATCAATGCCAAAAACGTTGTAAACAGAAGTTTGTACAGGTGAAATTGAAATGCTTCCATTTAGATTTTGTGGAACATCCCAAACGTATGTCAATGCGCCATTCGCGAATAATGTTAATGGTGTATTGACACATACCATCGTATCTTGAACAGTTACAACAGGCAAAGGATTTACGGTTAACGTCAATTGGACAATGGAATCGCAACCAAATACAGATGGAATAGTCACAGAATATTGTCCTGCAACTGAAAGCGTTTGTCCATTAAAAAAATAAGTGTCCCCGTCACATATGGAAGCGGAAATGCTCGTCGAGTTTGGCTGAACTAAAGACAACTGAAGCGTAACAATGGAATCACAACCAAGGATATTCTGCAATGTATCGGTATAAATCCCTGCTTGACTCAAGTTCTGTCCATTGAAAGAATAAGTTGAACCAGCACAAATGGAATCTAAAAATCCGAAATAAACAGTTGGATTCTGGAATACTTCCATCGAATCTTGTTCAGTACAGCCATTCGCATTCGTCGCAATTGCCGAATAAATACCGGGAGCATTCACTTGTATGGAATTGGAAGTAGAACCCGTATTCCAAGTAATCGTCATGAAGGAGCCTATTGATTGAACATTGGTTGATTCTCCTTGACAAATCGTCATGTCTGGACCTATATCAAAAGGAAAACTACTTAATCCTACAACAATGGAATCTCGGGCAGTCGAACAAGCACTTGGTACATCAACCCAATATATACCAGGCGAATTGATGGAAATCGTTGCTGTCGTTTGACCATTATTCCATAAATATGAACTAAAAGTAGTTGTGGACTGAAGTGTGATTGTCTGTCCCGCACAAATGGAAACATTGGGACCTAAGTTTGGTAAAACTGGAGCCGCTTGAACAGGATAATTAAACACTTGAATTCCCGCAGCGCCGCCCACTGCACCATGTGATGTTCCAGCACAGGAAGGACCAGAATGAAGTACCATACCTGAATTCCCACCAGCTAATAAGTTTGTAACGTTTGCTGGAATAGCGGCTTGCTGATAACTAACTGCACCGCCACCACCGCCGCCACCAGGACCATGGCATGCCGATGACCACAACGTACTGAGTATATTCCCTCCAGTTCCTCCGCGTAAATCCAAGGTAAGCGTTGAGCTTGTATTGGGGCACATGTAATGGACATATCCACCTGCACCACCACCGCCTGCTCCTTCAGAATCCGTATTTCCAATCACATTCGCCCCTCTAGCATCAACTGTGAAGTTATTACCATTTATTGTTGGCGATGTTAAAAATACCATTCCTCCACCATTTGACCCAGCGCTTGCGTTCAATCCGTTGTCTTTGTAACCTCCGCCTCCGCCTCCACCTAAAAATGCTTTGTACAAAGAATAACTTGGTGCTTTCCCACCTAATCCATACGAAGCGTTTAATTGACAACTTCCAAAGAACTCATTTCCTCCTCTTCCACCAATTCCACCATTTCCACCGCCGCCAGCACCAGGATTACCAGAGTTTGAACCACCACCTCCATTGGCTAACGGAGCTCTGTTAGCATCCAACGTAACGGGTGGAATCACTATTCCCTCTCCTTTTTTACCTGCATTTTGATTCGCATAGTTTGGATCACCACAACCAAACCAACCGGTAAAGACTGCGCCACCAATAAATCCTTGTCCTGAAACATTTATGTTTGCATTAAACGTGATACTGCTTGTCGCTTCTATCGCAACGATTCCTCCAGTAGTACCGTTCCATGGTTGAGCCGTCACAGTTCCAACAATGGTTGCATTTGTGTATACCGGTACTTTAACCAATTGAACCTTTCCAGACGGAGTGTAAGTTTTACATAAATTACTAGAGAACGTTACCGTGTTACCGGTGATAGATGAAATTGTTGCGAATTCAAAATTACCTGCATTACCAAGAGCTGTAATTGTTCCAAAAGCTACGGTATTTGTTGTGGTAATGGTCGCGCCTTTCATTTGAATGATTAGGACTTTATCACCGACTTGAAATGGACCTATTGCGGTAAGAGTTGCACTATTAACCGTTACGGCACTTACTGCAACATAAGAATTAACGACACCAGAAATATTTTGCGCAAACACGCCGTACTCGGTGAATAGAAGTGAAAAGAGAACTATAAAATACAGTTTGTACGCGTTTATTCTTCTTTTCATTCCATTGTTCTATTTTAACAAATTGACGTGTCCGGAAAACGTTTGCATTTGACCTGTTGAACTTGCAACAAATTTAATCGAATAAGTATACATTCCTTCTGGACATTTAACAAAATTAACGTAACCATCCCAACCAATTTCAGGATTTTGAGAAGAAAAAATCAACTCTCCCCATCGATTAAAAACATCAAGTTGATAACTGCCTGGGATATATCCGGAAGTAAATATCGGTAAAAAAACATTATTTCGCTCATCACCATCCGGAGTGAATGAATTGGGAACATAATAAATCACGTCACCTTTCACTTGAATAAGTTGAGTTATTGAATCCAAACAACCATATGGACTCTCTACCAATAATTCTACAAGGTAGTCACCTTCTTCGTAAGGATATTGGTAATCGAACGTAGTATTGGATTGTTCCATGATCGTACCATCGTCAAAGTTCCAAGTTGATATCAACTGTCCCGTCGATAAATTACTAAACGTTACATTCGGTGAATCACTTGTCAATAAAAACGGTTCCGCGCCGATGAGTGCAATTGGATTTGGATGAACCGTGACAACCGATAAAACTGTGTCTGTACAATTGAATTGATTGAATCCAATCACTTGATAACTTGTCGTCGAATTTGGACTAACATAAACCTGAGCACCATTTAATGTAGCTGGATTCCAATCATATGTTATCGCCCCTGAAACGCTAATTGAGGCCATTTGACCATCACAAATTTCTTGATCCGGAGTGATTGTCATTTGTGGTTTCGGATATAGCGTGAAATTCGTTTGAATGGAATCGACACATCCCTCCGAGGTAAATCCAACAACATTGAAAACACCTGAGCCTGTTGGAAAAATCGTTTGAACGTTTGTTGTTGATGTAGTTACTCCAGGTCCACTCCATACATACGTAGCGGCTCCAGAAGCTGTGAGTGTTAACAGCTCGTCTGGACACAAAGTCTGTGCGGATGCAACTAATCCCATAATTGGCAAAGGATTGACCGTTAAATCCAAGGAATCTAAATGCGTACAACCAAAATTATTCGTTGCCAACAAAAAGAATTCATTTGAAATTGAAGGATTCCAAGTCATATTTCCTGTACTTGTTGGAACCGCCATTTGTGGCGTCCATGTATAAGAATACGTTCCTCCAACACCTTGAGGCGCAAGGGTTAATGAATTACCAATGCAAATGACTGTATCTAAAAGTGAGAATACCGGTTCGGATGAAACGACAATATTCAAATTGACAACCGAATCACATCCATTCATGGTCGTCATACTATCCACATAAATCCCGGACTGTGTAATTGATTGACCATTAAAATTATAAGGACCACCATTACATAAAGTATCGGTGATATTAGTGACGAATTTCGGGAAAATTGTCACTTGGACTTGATCCGTAGCTTGACAAGAATTTGGATTTGAAGAAGAACTGGATGTCAATGTATACGTTTGAACAATGGGTACACCACTTGTATTGACTGCAGAAACGGTGGGATTCGAAATGTTCGCAGCGGATAAATACGTTGAAGGAGACCAGGCGTAATTGAATCCAACGACAGAACTCACACCAAGGTTCCCAACTTCATCAGAACAAATCGAGATGTCAGCACCCGCATTCGCTTGTACCGACCCGATTGTTAAATTAAGCGTAACGATGGAGTCACAATTATGAATGGTATTCAAGGTGTCGTAATAAGTTCCAGACTGAGTCAGTGACTGTCCATTAAATAAATACGGCCCTCCATTGCAAAGTGTTTGAGAAATTGTTTGGTTGAACTGTGGATAAATCGTCACATTTATTTGATCTGTAGTTGGACATAGTCCAGGATTAGAGGCTAGCGAAGTTGTGACCGTATAGGTTTGAGTAATGGGAACACCAGTCGTATTTGGCAAGGTAACGATCGGATTTGCTAATGTCGTAGACGAAAGTCCGATTGATGGAGACCAACTATACACATTTAATGGATTTGGTGTTGTTCCTATTGTTACCCCAGTTGAAGAACAAGTTGTCGCATCGACACCAGCATTTGAAACGGCTTGATTGGTGTAAATGGTCACATTTCTGATGGAATGTAAATCATATAAAGCGCCTGTACTAGCCGTAAAACCAACATATCCAGTAAAATTAACCGGAGAGGTTGCTTGTAAAAGTTGAACGTTATTGACCAATACAGTCACCAAACCATTGTTGTAAATGATTTTTACTGGTTGATAATTTGTATTACGTAAATAATTTAAAGATCCAAAAGAATTTTGAAGCTTCGGGGTAGCTGGTAAGCATTCGTTATAACCAATCCCATTGAAAATTTGAATTTCTGGATTTGTTCCTCCTTGACTGCAATTATCATAAGTATCAATCACTACCTTAAGACCATTTGCTGTTCCCGGTATACCTACTCCACCTCCACTCACAAATCCAGTTGGAGGTACACTTAAAAAACAAAAAGCTAAGCCATCTGCCGCATTCCCACCTGAAATTCTGTATTCAAATTCAACAGTCCATGTCTGACAAGCAGAAAGATTAATTGGCGTATTATAAAAAACACCACCGGACTGTGTTGTGGTATTGTTGGTGAGTATCATTTCATTACTGAGTGCATCTACATCACCTGGAGTGTCTCCTATGTGCGCATTACCCGTTAAATTCCAACCAGTTGTAACCATATTTGGCGTACCAGTCAGTTGTCCAAACACAAAAGTTTGAGCCCAATAATTTGTAGAAATCAACAAAGAAGCAAGGGATAGAAAAATCGTTTTAATCATCATTGGCAGAAAGACGTTATAAACATTAAATAGTTGCTAAATTTAGTTAAAATTATTGCGCTTTACATTTACTTAGTGTATTTTTGACACAAACTAATGCTGTTCTAAGAATGAATGCAAACAACAAAAAAACAAATTTCAATACAGAACGTTTTCAATCGTTTAATATTGTGGTATTCGGTGGAGATGGGGATTTAGCAATCAGAAAAATCTATCCAGCGCTATTTCACCGAGAGCTTGATGGGCAAATTAATATTGACTATAACATTGTAGGAATTACGCGTAAAGACCCTGATGAAAAAGAATTTTTTGAAAAGTTAATTCCGTTTTTAGAAACGAGTGATCATCACAGATACAATCGAAATGAAATTGAAAAATTCATCACAAAAATAAAATTGATTAAAGTTGTAGACGCCACTACAGAGGATTATTTTGAACTTAATTCCTTTCTAAAGCAATTTCCAACGTATCAAAACATCTATTACTTCTCCACTCCATCATCCGCTTTTGGACCGATTGCACGAACATTGAAGGCATGTAATCTCGTGAATGAATCAAGTAAAGTTGTCATAGAAAAACCTTTAGGTTATAGTTTGGAATCTTCGAATGCCATTAACGATGAAATCACACAGGCATTTGATGAGCATCAAATTTATCGAATTGATCATTATTTAGGAAAGGAAACGGTTCAAAACCTCATGGTCTTAAGGTTTGCCAACAATTTATTTGAACGCGCATGGAATGCTGAAAACATTGATAGCATTCAAATAACGGTTGCAGAAAGCTTAGGTGTAGAAAAGCGTGCATCATATTATGATAATTCTGGTGCACTTTTGGACATGGTTCAAAATCACTTGTTACAGCTACTTTGTTTGGTTGCAATGGAACCGCCTGTTTCACTTCAAGCTGATGAAGTAAGGAACGAAAAACTAAAAGTACTTCGTGCCTTGCGCCCACTTAACAAAAAAACAGTTCTAACAGATACTGTAAAAGGACAATACTCTCGCGGAAAAATTAACGGAGATCAAGTGAGCTCTTACCTTGAGGATATCGAGAAATATGAATCCAAAACGGAGACATTTGTAGCGATGAAAGCCTATGTAGATAATTGGCGTTGGAAAAACGTGCCTTTCTATCTACGTACAGGAAAACGAATGATCAAACGTTATTCTGAAATTGTCATCAACTTTAAAGAAGTACGTCACAATATTTTTCCTTCGAAAGAAAAATTAAACAACAATAAGTTAATCATCCGTCTACAACCAGAAGAACGCATTGAATTAATTCAAATGACGAAAATCCCTGGTCCAGGTGGATACCGTTACAAACCAATCGCCTTAAAATTGGATTACATAGACTCATTTAAGGAACGTTTCCCTGATGCATACGAACGATTGATTATCGACGTAATTCGTGGAAACCAAACCTTGTTTATGCGTCAAGATGAACTCCAAGCAGCATGGACCTATATTGAATCCATTACAAATTCATGGAAATCAAGTAACATGTCTAATGTACTATATGAGGCCGGAACTTGGGGGCCTGGCGATTTGATTTTAGATGAAAATGAATCTTGGATAACAAAGTCATGGAGAGATTAATTCCCTTTGAGTCTAAAGAACTTCTAGAAGTTGATTTAGCACAACACATTGCGGCAATTCTTCATGGCGAGATTGCGAAAAAAGGCTTAGCAACCATATTGCTTTCCGGCGGAAGTACTCCAAAGAATTTATACCAGAAATTGGGTGAAATAGCTTTGGACTGGTCAAAGGTTCACATTGGACTTGTTGATGAGCGGTTTGTTCCTCAAGATAGTCCGTACTCAAATGAAACACTTATTCGAGAAAGCCTAATGACTGAGAATGCTTCAAACGCACATTTTCATTCAATGGTCATTGATTCATTGAATTACGAAGAGAATTTGCAGCTGGCAATCACAGAAAACGAAGTTTTCAGAAAGACAGATGTTATTATACTAGGAATGGGTGATGATGGTCATACTGCATCCTTGTTTCCGAATGATGAACAATCCATTGCAGCGAGCATTTCAAGTGAACTTATGTTCAACACAAATGCACCAAATGAGCCTTCAAAAAGGATTACTTTTTGTGGGCCAATACTACAAAATGGAGAACATATTTTTTTAATGATTACTGGCACAAAAAAGCTGGATGTTTTATTAGAAAGCGAAGAAAAAAATCACCCAATACACCAATTCATTCCTTTCATTAAAGGAATCTATTTCACTGAAAATGTCTGAATTATGAATGCAAAGGTTTTAGAGATTACCCAACGAATTATTGAACGAAGCAAAGAAAGTAGAGCAACGTATTTGACGCAAATGAAAAGTGCACACCAGGAAGGTGTTACACGTCAAGCAATGAGTTGCGGAAATCTCGCTCACGCTTTTGCCGCTTGTGATACACATGACAAAACTGAATTGGCGCAAAATCGCTTGCCAAATTTGGGAATTATTACCGCATACAATGATATGCTTTCTGCACACAAAGTGTATGAAGATTATCCGAAAAACATCCGTAAATACGCAAATAAACACAACGGAATCGCTCAAGTTGCTGGCGCCGTTCCAGCGATGTGCGACGGTGTAACACAAGGACAACCCGGAATGGAACTCTCCTTGTATTCAAGGGATGTAATTGCAATGTCAACGGCAATTGGTTTGTCACACAATATGTTTGACGCTACACTTTGCTTAGGTATATGTGATAAGATTGTCCCTGGTCAAATGATCGGCGCTTTGCGATTTGGACATTTGCCAACGGTATTTCTTCCAGGTGGACCAATGCCAAGTGGAATTAGCAATGAGGAAAAAGGTCGTATTCGTCAGTTATTTGCTGAAGGAAAAATCGGACGTGAAGAATTATTAAAAGGAGAATCTGATTCTTATCATTCTCCAGGTACTTGTACATTTTATGGAACCGCCAACAGCAATCAAATGTTGATGGAAATCATGGGGATGCAATTGCCAGGATCAAGTTTTGTGAATCCTGGAACAGAATTACGCGACCTTTTAAACGAAGAAGCTGTCAAAGTTGCAATTGAAAATACAAGCATTGGATTTGAAGGTTCTATTGCAAATATCATCGATGAAAAAGTAATTGTTAATGGAATCATCGGTTTGTTAGCAACGGGTGGGTCAACCAATCATACCATTCACTTAATCGCGATAGCTCGTGCTGCCGGAATCATCATTAACTGGGACGATATATCTGATTTATCCGATGTCGTTCCATTATTGACACGTATGTATCCAAACGGTGCAGCAGACGTCAATCATTTCCATGCCTCTGGAGGAATGGGATTTGTGATTCGCACGTTACTGGATCATGGGATTTTACACGAGGATGTGTACACGATTCTTGGTAAAGGACTCAACAAATACAAACAAGAACCTAGAATTGAAAACCATCATTTAATTTGGGTGGATGGCGCTAAAGAAACATTGAATGAATCCATTATTCGTCCAGTGGACAATCCATTTTCCAAAGATGGTGGAATCAAAATACTAAAAGGAAACCTTGGTAGATCTGTCATTAAAACTGCAGCAGTTGCCGATGAACAACGGGTAATTGAAGCGCCTGCAATTGTTTTTCACGAACAAAGTGATTTAATAAAAGCGTTCAAGAACGGTGAATTAGAAAAAGATTTCGTCGCTGTAATTCCATTCCAAGGTCCTAAACACAATGGAATGCCCGAATTACACCAATTGACTCCTACCCTGACCATTTTACAGAAAAAAGGATTTAAAGTGGCATTGGTTACCGACGGACGTATGTCTGGAGCATCGGGAAAAGTACCTGCGGCCATACATTTAACACCAGAAGCAAAAGATGGTGGTATGATTGCTAAAATCCGAACGGGAGACCTTATTCGCTTGGATTCATATCATGGCGAACTAAGCGTTTTAAATCAAGCAGAAGTGGATGCGAGAGAAGCGACATACATCTCAAACGAGGATACATTTGCATTTGGAAGGGAGTTATTCGCTAATGTGCGTAACATGGTTACAAAAAGTGAAGAAGGAGCAAGTTTCCTTTTCTAATTTACGCTTCAGAATCTTCTTTCCAATAAATCGAGGCTAAAATCGATAAGAGTAATGCTCCGATAACAATAAGGAGGGAAATCGACGATGGAATGTGAATGAAAGGAGATAATAACATTTTCAATCCGATAAATGATAAAATGAAAGCCAATCCATACTTCAATTTTGAAAACATATGAATGGAATTTGCTAATAAGAAATACATCGAGCGTAGTCCTAAAATGGCGAAAATATTTGATGTATAAAGAATCACTGGATCATTTGGTGCAATCGCAAAGATGGCAGGAATGGAGTCAATGGCAAAAACTAAATCTGTTGTTTCAATAACTACCAATACCAAAAATAATTTTGTAGCAAATCGTTTTTTGTTCCAAGAAACAAAGAACTTATCTCCGTAATAGTGTTTCGAAATGGGAAATACTTTTCGTGCCATTCGCGCACCAAAACTCGTGCTATAATCTTGCTTGTCATCTTCATCATCATTGGCAAAAAGTGACTTTATACCAGCATAAATTAAGAAAATCCCAAAAAGCGTTAGAATGGCATTCGGACGGAAGAACTTACCGGCATTTTCTACTAAGTCTCGATTTGCTTCTTGATCCAAACTAAAGTTCCAAGAACCTATGCTAAATTCTGGTAAATACGTTAAATTGATGAGTCCTATTCCGGAAAATATAAAAATGGCGCGAAAAATGATTGCACCAAGAATCCCCCAGAACAACACTTTATGCTGTAACTTTCCTTCCAATTTAAAGAAGCGAAAAACGAGGATGAACACAAACATATTATCCACAGATAATGCTTCTTCAATCCAATAGGCGGATTGATAATCCGCAAACTTAGCGAAACCAGACTGCCAATAAATAACCAAGCTGAACAACATGGATACGGAAACCCAAATGAGTGTCCATTTTAATGCTTCTTTATTCGTGATGACATGACTTCGCTTATTGACTACTCCCAAATCGAGCAACATCATAAAAACGATTATCACAGCAAAAAGGATAATTAAAACAGGATTATTTGTCATTTAATTGCGAATTAATTCTAGTGAGCAAAAATAGCAAAATGATACGAGACCTAACGGATGAAATGTGCAATCCGTTCATTAATTTCAATTTCATGATCATAAAAAAGCCCCGACGTTTCTGTCGGGGCAGTATTCCTTTTGACAAGGGTAATTATTTTTTATTTAGCATGAATTGAACTGCTTCTGCTGCGTTTACAAATCCACCGGTGATACAGGTCTCTGTCATCTTACCAGATTTCTTCGCACTTGGAATTTGAACAGACTTTTTGTAATTCACTGAGGTATTCATTAACAATTCACGTACTTGAGCTGCTGTTAATTCAGGGAAGTAACCACGGATAATTGCTGCAACACCAGCTGTAGCCGGACAAGCCATTGATGTTCCTGAAGCGTCTTCGTAGTTTGCGTTTGGAACCGTTGAATAAATATCAACACCAGGAGCAAAGAAATCAACTGATTTCGCTCCGTAGTTTGAGAAATCCGCCAAAATCTTTTTTCCTTTTTTAGATGAGCTACTTGCACCTACATCGATCCAGTTACTTGCCCATTTACCATCGTTTAAAATACGTGTTGGGTATGAATCTTCTACATCCTTATTTTTAGCATCATTTCCTGCAGCGTGAACTAACAATACATCTTTGCTCTCCGCGTAACGAATCGCATCGTCTACGGCTTCTTTGTTTGGCGTGTAATATTTACCGAAAGACATGTTGATCACTGTTGCTCCGTTATCAACCGCATAATAAATAGCGTTTGCAACATCTTTATCACGTTCATCACCATTTGGCACAGCGCGAAGAACCATTATACGTGCGCAATTAGCGATACCATCAATTCCAATGCCATTTCCACGAGTTGCGGCAATGATTCCAGAGACGTGTGTCCCGTGCATCGCATCTGGACCTTCATAACGGTTACAACCATAATATTTCTCGGTTAAGTCGTTTGGATGATCTCCCACAACAATCGCACGAATGCTGTCTGCATTGATTGTTGCCATTTTCAAACTTCCCTCAACTGATTCCATCGCATGGTGAATTTCAGATTCCAAAGTAGCTGGTGGCAATGCAATTAGGATAGCCTTCAAGCGACCTTGAATGCGTTTTTCTTGATCAGAAATCGGCGTGTAATCTGCACTTGTTTTTTTCGAGAATTCACCATTTGATGCTTTTTTTACGTTCTCAACATATGCATTAAATGCCTTCATCGAGGCTAATTGCTGCTGTGAGCTTTTCAAGTCATCTTCAAAACTCTTTTTCAGTTTTAAATAAGCTTCATAGCGTGTTTTATCAGCAGCAGAAAGCGTTGATTCCGATTTCCCATTAAAATACGACGATTCATTGTGGTACATACGTGACAATTCCGAAGCTTCATTGTTGATATCCTGCGTTGCTCCGCCTAAAAACGACCAACCATGCACATCATCCACATATCCGTTTTTATCATCATCAATTCCGTTGCCAGGTATTTCATCCTCATTCACCCAAATGACATCTTTTAAATCTGGATGATCTGTCTCAACACCACTATCAATAACGGCAACAATCACTTGTTTTGGTTTTTTTCCTGCTGCATTCAACAGTTCATAAGCGCGCTCTGCACCTACTCCATAAATACCATCCGCTTTAGGATCGTCCAAATACCAGTTTAAAGGTGCTTTGTTTGGTGTTTCTTCTTTTTTCTGTGCGAAACTTGTAAATACAAGCGTCGAACACAAATAAATCAATATGCTTTTATTCATTTCTATATTTTTAGGTGCACGAAAATAAGGAATTATTTTCACTGACGATTACATGGTTGATATGTTACCGAATTGTTGAGAAGTTGTTTAGAATACGCGGAGACAAAACCCGTTCAATTGGACACATTCCCTTATTTTTGCTGTGTTAAAAATAAAAGATATGAGCACAATCGAACACCTTGAATGTTTAATTATTGGATCTGGTCCTGCGGGATATACTGCGGCGATTTATGCGGCAAGAGCAGATATGAAGCCTGTTATGTATCAAGGATTACAGCCTGGAGGTCAATTAACCACTACGAATGAAGTAGAGAATTTCCCGGGATATCCGCAAGGAGTTACTGGACCTGAAATGATGATGCAATTGGAGGAGCAAGCAAAACGTTTCAATACGGATATTCGTTCTGGATTTATTACCAAAGTAGATTTCAGTGGTGATATTCATAAGTGTTGGACTGAAAACGGAACAGAAATTCATGCCGAAACAGTAATTATTTCTACTGGTGCATCAGCAAAATACCTCGGTCTTGAAAGTGAACAAAAATACTTAAAGTTAGGTGGAGGAGTTTCTGCCTGTGCCGTTTGCGACGGATTCTTTTACAGAAATCAAGAAACAATCATCGTTGGTGCGGGTGATTCAGCTTGTGAAGAAGCACATTACTTATCAAAATTATGTACGAAAGTAACGATGTTGGTTCGTCGAGATGAATTTAGAGCGTCGAAAATCATGGCAGAACGCGTCATGAAAACACCGAATATCGAAATCTTGTTCAATACCGAAACCTTAGAAGTTCTTGGTGATGGACAATTAGTAACAGGTGCACGGGTTCAGAACATTCAAACCAAAGAAGAAAAAACAATACCGGCAACTGGTTTCTTTGTTGCGATTGGACACCAACCAAACACAGAGATTTTCAAAGATTTCATCGACTTGGATGAAACAGGTTACATTAAATATGCTCAACCTGGAAGCTCTAAAACGAATGTTGCTGGTGTATTTGTGGCTGGCGATGCTGCAGACAGAACATACCGACAAGCGATTACTGCTGCAGGAACAGGATGTATGGCTGCATTAGATGCCGAACGCTATTTGGCGGCAAAACATTCTTAGAACACGAATGAATAGAAAATAAAAAAACCGAGTGAATCCACTCGGTTTTTTTTATGCTTAACGGACAGCGTCCTTATTCAATAATTTTATAAAATGAAATCCTCGAGGAGCATATCCCTCATTATAAAAAAACTTATGTGCACTGAAATTATTGGTATAGGAGTCCAGGGCTAACATGTTACATTGCTGTTCCTTAGCTTTTTTCTCCAGAAAATCAAACATCAATTTCCCCACGCCTTGACTTCTATATTTTTCACGTACGATAATGTTATCGAGTTCTAAATATTTACCAACCCATAATTTGTTTCCTATCCAAAATCCAGAGATGGCAATGCATTCGTTTTCATCAAATACGGCCACTTGCCCGTAACGATGTGGAAGCATCTCATCTAGTTCAACTGAATATTCATCTAAAGTTAAATTTGGATAAAGTTCATTCAAAACAGAAAGTTGCTCCAACATTTCCGCTTTATCCACCAATTCTCTCACTAACATACGTTTATTTTAATTGTTGTTGGAATAACTCCAAAATACGACGGTACTCATCGTACCAGGAATATGCCTCTTTAAATCCATGTGATTCAACCGGAAAAACTGCTAAATTCCAATCCTTCTTACCTAACTCAATAAAGCGCTGACTTAATCGAACAACATCCTGAAATTGAACATTGTCATCCACCATTCCATGCAACATCACTAAAGGATCCTGCAAGTTCTCTGCAAAATAAATAGGTGAGCTTTTTCGGTATGCCTCGGGATCCGTTTCTGGGTAATTCAAGATGTTACTGGTGTATTCATGGTTGTAATGTGCCCAATCTGTCACCGAACGCAAGGCCGCACCACAAGCGAATTCGTTTGGTTTGGTTAAAAGTCCCATAAGGGTAATAAATCCTCCATAGGAACCGCCATAAATCCCTACACGCGAAGCGTCAATCCCATATTGCTTTACCAAAAGTGCTTTTGCATCGATGAAATCTTCTAAATCACGTCCCCCCATATGTCTATAGATAGCTGTGCGATAATCACGTCCATATCCTTCACTAGCTCGATAATCCACGTCTAACACCGTAAATCCTTGTTCGCGTAATAAATGATGAAACATGTATTCTCGGTAATAATTACTCCAATAATGATGTGCATTCTGCAAGTATCCAGCACCGTGAACGAATAATACAGCCGCACCATTTTTCTTGGCCACATCTGGTTCATAAACGCGTGCGAATACATCAATCCCATCAGATGCTTTAAATGAAATCACTTTAGGATCTATCCAATTATAGGCCTCAAACGCTTTTGTTGTTGACTGTGTAATTTTTAGCAAGTCTTCTTTCATTGCATTATTTTCTTTCACAAACAATTCCCAAGGTTTGTTTGCGAAAGATTGACGTACAGCTAAATATGTTTCATTTGGTGAAATCAATACTTCATTAAAGCCTTTCCCTAATTGTGCATATGGAACCAACTTTTTCGATTGGATGTCTAATCTTCCGAAGGAATGATGACCTGTAAATTCAGGCTGGCAGTTCGTATATTCGATGTACAAACTTTTTCGATCCTTGGATAATTGCACTTGATATACTTCGCTTTTATCCATTGGCATCAAGCATGACTTTTTATCGGTTTGTAAGTCGTACGCAAATAATTTTGAATACCCTGATTCCTCCGACTGAAAATAAAAGGATTGTCCATCAATGATCCAGTCCATATTCCCACCTTCTTCATTCCAAGATGAAATACCTGGTCCACCAATCCATGCTTCATCATGTTGATGTTCCAATTCTTTCACTATAGCTGTCGTTAAATCAATGCGTACAATCCATCGGTCCTTGTTATCCGAAGATCTAACATCACATAAAGCTAGGGTGTTAGATTGGGCAAATTTTACAGCGTGAATAAAAATCGAACGGTCTTTATCGTACAATTTAACGGTATCCTTTTCTCGCAAATAAGCTGGTTTCAAACGAATATCCGTCAAATGTGAGAAATCCAACCAAATCAAAGAGTCCTTTTTCATCTGATACAAGCCCATTTTTTGATTTGGTTCTTGATTGCTCACTTTCTCACGTGCAGGCTGATGTTTGGTAAATCCATCATTCGTAACAAACTGCTCGACACTAGTTGCTTTCCCCTCTACTCCATCTGTCAATCGAAAAAAAGCATAATTCATGGATGGATCTACTTGAATTTCTCCCCAATCAGTTGTGCCTATTATTTGTTCCTTTGGAAAAGAAAAACGTACATTCTTCTCTTGTTTTTCATAGAATGCTTTACGGTCATTTTTCGTCTGAAAAAATTCAAATAATTCAGTTTGTTGGCGTTCTAAAAAAGTACTGTCCTTTTTGGCTTTTTCTGTTGACGCTGCCAAAAAATTCGTTAATTGCTGCAAAACACCTGTTTTCAATTGATATGAATAGACTTGATTGCCTTGCTGAAAAACGATGATATCAGGATTTGATGTTCGTTGAACATTGTAAATACCATTAGATGTTTGAATGTGTATTTTTCTACTTCCATCTTTCTTATCGATACTCCACAGCACCCCTTCATCACTCATTACTTGTTGTGGATAATTGGCTTGACTTCGGTCATAAAATACCACATTAACAGCCAGAGAATCAACCATTTTATGGTATTGCTTGTTTTTTAAGTCAAATTGATATAGACTAGAACCCAGATTATTTTCCGGATTCCAGTAAAAGTAAATGGATTGACCATCAAGTGACCAACTAAAAGATTCAGGAGAATTTCCAATAAAGTCATTTCCAGTCATGATTTGCTTCAAATCCAATTGTCCAAATGCACTTTGCATAAGGAGGATTGAAGACATGACAGATAAAGCGATTTTTTTCATGTGTTAAAATTACAATTCTCTTTGTAAAGACCGCATTTTTCGATGAAAAACAAGGAAGTCCAATTGGAAAAATGTACCTTCGTTATTCAAATGAAAAGCAATTGAAAAGACTTTTATATTTCTTATTGAGTGAACGTCAATACTTGATGACTTTACACCGGAGTTTTTACTTCATGTATCGCTTGGGATTATTGAAAAACAAACAGTCATTCAAATTCCATTACTTTATACAACGGATTATTAAACCTGAGTATGTTGTAATCGATATTGGAGCGAACCTCGGATATTTTGCAAAAACATTTTCGCGTTTAGTGCCAGACGGTAAGTTAATCGCGATTGAACCTTTACCGCAATTCCATTCTATTTTGGACCACTTTATTGGGAACAAAGAAAATGTTGAGTTACACAACGTGGCACTTGGCAAAAACTCCGGGTCCATTACGATGGTTCTTCCCAAAACGAATGGCATCATGCGAACGGGACTTCCTCATGTGATGCGCAACGAACAAGAAGGTCAAAATCAAACAACTCAACAAGTTCAAATGGTGAATACTTCTGCTTTTTTTAGCACGTTCGAACGCATTGATTATATCAAGTGTGATATTGAAGGACATGAATGGGAGGTTTTTAGTCAGTTAGGCGATGTTATGAAGCAAAAACGTCCAATCGTTCAAATAGAAATTGACAGCAAAAATACGGAGCTGTTAATCGCGTTTTTTCAAGATTTAAACTATGTACAACATGGGATTGTACAGGGGAAATGTATCGCGGAAAGTGGTAAACAATCTGAACAAGGTGACTATTTATTTATCCCTGCTGAGAAATCAAACTTAGTGAACGAATGGAACGCTTAAAATACTCATTATATATTGTGCTTATTTTTATGTTGTATGCTTGCAACAAAGGAGCGGGAGAATTTAGCATTAGTGGGACAATTAACGATGATACATTTCATACTTCTTTAGTTGGTGCTGAAATTGCCCTCTATAAAGTACCGCTAGCTTCAAATAACGAACAATTTGTTGAAAGTCAGACTATCAGTTCTGATGGCAAATACCATTTTACGGTTCCTCGTGAGCGCATGGAAAAGTACATTTTACGCATCACAAAACATTTATATTTCCCTATAGAAAAGACCATTTATTTTTCCGAATTAAAATTAAAAGAGGAAAACACATTTAATTTAGTAACGTGGGCCCAATCTTGGGTTGAATTAAAATTCATCAACGAGAATCCACTTTCGATGGATCATTTTCGATACATCAAGCAAGCTGGATATGCATCTTGTGCAGAATGTTGTCCAAGTTCGGAACAAAATTATTATGGCTCGCTTGACACTTCGATCTATTGTGTAAACAAGGGAAATACGATTTATTCGTTGCTATACTGGGTTTTGAATACGCCAAATCAAGGGTATTTGGAAGCGAATACGACCGCATTTGATACTACTCAAATCTATCTTAACTACTAAGGTTCGACTAAAAGAACCTTGTATTTCAAAATTCCCTCCTCACGTGAGCATGCATTAAAATGCCACCATTCCGTTTGAAGTTGACGAAATTGTTGCGACTTCATCACCTTTCGAAGTAAGTCTCTGTTTTCTATGTGAACAGCACTTAATTTACCCTCTAAAAGAAACTGTTTTTCCTTTGATGGATAAGCGATTTGACGAATATCATCATATCCGGCCCCCATATCAAGTGCTTCTCCGTTTTGGTTGACAATTGTTAAGTCGACTGCGGCACCTAAATTATGTAAGCTACGGTTTTTTGGATTGGAGACAAACTTACCTCGTTCAGCAGGTGGCAAGGAATCAAGTGCGTCCCACATTTTTTGTTGTACACTAACGGGTCGAAGTGCGTCATAAATCAACAAATGAAAACCTGGTTTTAATTCAGATAAATATTCTTGAACTTTCGAAAGTCGTTCGGCAACATCTTTTTGCAAATAAGCCTTTTTCAATCGTTCGTATAAAACAATACCCATGAAATTATCGGATGTGGCATATTTCAATTCAACGAAAATATCCTTATTTAATGAATGGATATCCACCAAATTAAACTGTGATACAAGCGACGTGTCTGCAAGTCTTTCTCTGGGAATTACTTCAGTTGAAGCTTTAGGAACTTTGTTTATTTCAGGGACATTCTTTTTTAAGGGATCAGCATCCGAACAAGAAAAAAGTAAGATACAAATAGAAAGACCTAAAGTGATCGTTCTCATGCCAAAATCGACTGTGTTTCGGTGGTGATTCGTTGACGTAATCCGTCAGAAACTGGATGCAACGGAAGGCGCATTTTCTCTAACATGATGTTTTGTACGTTTAAGGAAACTTTGACCCCACCTGGATTCCCTTCTTCGAAGAACATTTTGGTTATGTTAAACAAATCATAATGTTCTTTTCTAGCGGTGTCTAAGTCCCCTACCATAGAAGCATGTACCATTGCAGAGAATTTTTTAGGGAAGGCATTTGCGACAACAGAAATTACACCATCTGCACCCGCAGCAATTAAAGGCATCGTCAAGTTGTCATCACCTGAAAGCACCCCAAAATCAGGACGTCTCATACGAATGATTTCCATAATCTGCTCCATGTTACCAGATGCTTCTTTTACCGCGACGATATTTGGGATTTCACTTAATGCTAAGGTTGAATCCGGTGTCATATTCGACCCTGTTCTACCAGGAACGTTGTAAAGAATAATTGGTAATTCTGTAAAGGATGCAACTAATTTAAAGTGCTCAATTATTCCTTTTTGAATTGGTTTATTGTAATACGGAGAAACAGACAGAATTCCGTCCACTCCAGTTGGGAGTTTCGCGAAAATGCCTTCTAAAGCGCGTGTATTATTTCCGCCAACGCCATAAACAATCGGTAATTGACCTTTATTTTCATCAATGACTGTTTGAAGTACTTCCATTTTCTCCTCCTGAGTCAAAACAGGTGATTCACCAGTTGTACCTTGAACAACTAAGAAATCAGTACCTTCATCAATTTGCATTCTCACCAATCGGCGAAGTGCGTCAAAGTCTATTGCTTCATTTTCTAAAAAAGGAGTAACCAAGGCTACACCTGCACCAGTAAATGGATTATTCATCTGTAGATATTTTTTTTAATGTTTCAATCACAAAATGCAGCATCTCTGAAGGAGATTCCGAACCCGCATTTAACTGTAAATCAAAGGACGAATCCTTTTCATTTACAATTATTTTACGTTTTACTTCAGAATTCTGTACGTAAGGGAATATTTTTGATTCCGTGTGTCCAAACCAAACAAGTAAATCATAAGATCGATTTAATTCTGTTTCAAGTTGCACATCCTTTAACTTACTCCAAAAGTTGAAGTCCAATGGAGAATTGTAATAAATTAAAAAATGAGGAGGTAAGATATTTTTATCCACTTCCTTCGGTACGCTAACGACAATAATTAAACGATCAACGTTGCTTTCATTAAGCATATTATCTAACGATTTCCGAAAATCTTTTAATTGCTCTTCATTTTCGTAGTTGAATGCAACAAGCAAAGATTTAGCTGACTCCCAAATATTTTTACTATTCACTAACTGATCAATTTTATAAATTCGTTCTCACTTATCATCGTAACACCTAAGTTACTTGCCGTCTTCAACTTGGCTGGCCCCATATTAGCACCAGCAATAAGGAAATCTGTTTTACTTGATACAGAAGACCCTACCTTTCCACCGTTGCGTTCAATTAATTCTTTCAACTCATCCCTTGAGAATGTTTCAAACGTTCCTGAGACGACGAGTATTTTTCCAGTTAAAACAGAAGAAGCTTGTTCTTTTTTAATTATTTCAAAAGATAGGCCAATTTCCTTTAAACGTTGAATTAAAGCTAAATTAGCTGAATCTTGGAAATAGTGGTGTAAAGAGATGGCTATTTTTTCACCAATTTCTTCGACATCGATGAGTTCATCATAATTTGCTCTCATTAACGCATCCATATTTTCAAATGCTTGCGCCAATTTTTTTGCAACCGTCTCGCCTACGAATCGAATACCAAGACCGAAAAGAACACGCTCAAATGGGATTTTCTTCGATGCTTGAACACCTTTTAATAAATTATTAGCGGACTTTTCACCCATTCGCTCAAGTTCAAGCAATTGATCAAAACTCAAGAAATAAAGATCGCTGACATCTTTGATCATTTTTTTCGCATAGAGCATTTCAATTGTCTCCTCGCCTAAACCATCAATATTCATTGCCTTTCGACTAATAAAGTGAGTGATTTTACCTTTTACTTGCGGTGGACAAACTGTTTCATTTGGACAGTAGTGTTGGGCCTCTCCCTCTTTGCGAATCAATGGGTGATCACATTCAGGGCAATTATCAATGAATGCAATTTTTTCCATCGATTTGCGTTGACTCAAATTAACACCAACAATTTTAGGGATAATTTCACCTCCTTTTTCCACTTGAACCAGGTCATGTAGGTGTAAATCTAACTTTTCAATTTGATCCGCATTATGCAATGACGCACGCTTTACGGTGGTTCCACCGAGTTGTACTGGTTTTAAATTGGCAACTGGCGTTATTGCTCCAGTTCTTCCAACTTGATAAGTGACAGATTCTAATTCCGTTTCAACCTGACTCGTTTTAAATTTATAGGCAATTGCCCAACGCGGGGACTTTGCAGTAAAACCTAACTTACGTTGCTGATCATAGGAATTTACCTTGATAACAATTCCATCAATATCAAAAGGAAGTTCATTTCTCGCCTGATCCCAGTAATGGATGAAATCCATGATCCCCTCAATACTTTTCGACTTCTCTATGAATCTATTTTCCGGGGATGGAATTCGAAATCCCCATTCTTTCGCTTTTAGCACAGATTCAAAGTGTCCGACTTGTTGATCACTCAATCCGTACAATCCGTATAAATAACAATCTAATTTTCGATCGGCTACAATTTTTGAATCTAAGGACTTTAAGGTCCCGGAAGCTGTATTCCTGGGATTCGCATACAAAGCTTCACCAGCCTCCTCACGCTCTCGATTCAGCATTGAAAATTGCTCGTGTGGCATGAAAATTTCACCTCGAATCTCAAAATCTTGCGGGAAATCATTTTGTAACTGAAGTGGAATCGTACGAATTGTCCGCACATTTGTAGTGACAAGTTCCCCTTTCTCTCCATCTCCCCTGGTCACAGCGGCGGATAATTGTCCGTTTTCGTAGCGAATACCAATAGCAACGCCATCATACTTCAATTCACATACGTATTCAATTTCCTCGTCAATGGATTTTTTAATGCGATTTTCCCAATCCGTAATTTCCTCTTCGGAATACGTATTGGACAAAGACAACATTGGATAACGGTGAGAAACTGATTGAAATTTCTTCGTTAAATCACCACCAACGCGTTTTGTTGGACTATTTTCAGAGGCGAATTCAGGAAATTCGATTTCCAACTTTTCTAATTTCTTAAGCAACTGATCGAATTCAAGATCCGAAATTTCAGGTTCATTATGGACGTAATACAATTGATTATGATGATTTAACTCATTCACTAATCGATCGATGTCCGCTTGTACCTGTTGTGCATTCATGAGATAAAGTTACACTTTTTGGGCTTTCATCATACGTGATTTACCTTGTAAATCTTGTCGGATTTCAATTTCCCCAAAGCCAAATAATTGCATGTATTCCATCACCTCATTCCCATACAACTCATGTAATTCAAAAAACAGCAAACCACCGGCATGTAGTTTCTTTTCTGCAAATTTGATTATCTCTTTATAAAAGATTATCGGATCACTGTCATCAACAAAAAGCGCCATAGCTGGCTCATGTTCAATCACATGTTTTGACATCGTTCCTTTCTCTTTGTTGGGAATATATGGTGGATTCGAAACGACGATGTCATAGTTCACTTCGCTGTTCATAAACTCATGGCTAAAATCCAATACATTTTCTTGAATTATTTCAATTTCAAGTTGGAGATTTTTGGCATTTGCCTCACTTAAATTCAGCGCATCCGAAGAAAAATCAATGGCTTGTACATGTGCATTCGGAAACCTTGATTTCAAAGCTAGGGAAATGCATCCTGTACCTGAACACAAATCAATCATTCGATTCGGTACTTTTGAGCTTTCGATGACCCACTGAACGAGTTCCTCTGTTTCAGGACGTGGTATCAATGCACGAGTATCACATAAAATTGCAAGACCAAAAAACTCAGTTTCACCAATAATGTATTGAAATGGTTCATTAGCTAACAATCCTTTTACAAATCGTCGAACGTATAATAAATCTGATTCAGATAAGCGTTCATTTTGATTCAATAGCAAATCACTTGAAGACCAATTTAGTCTTTTGCAAATAATTTGTGTCCACATGGACTTGAGCTCTGTAGCAGAAAAATGTGATTGAAGCCGATCGTCAAAATAATTCTTTGCGGACCTCAGAGAATTGTTAGAAACGAACATTATTCCTTGCGTAGCTTTATAAATTCTTTAATTTTCTCGTTTTCAATCAAGACAGTCAAATTGTAATAGGCAATTTTCCACTCTCCATTTGCATCCAAGATACAAATACCACTTCCACGACATGATTCCATCCAAGTATCCAGATCCTCATCGAAATATGCAACAGTACCATTTGCAGTAAAATTCCATTTCCGATTACTCGCTTTAAAATCCCAAGCTTTCCCTTTATCAAAATATGGCTTGCAAAAAGATTGAAATTCTGATTTCCCCCATCTTTCTCCTGGTGCCGTCCCAAGGAAAATGAAATCATTAGCAGTGACATCAATGTATTGTTGAAAATCAGCATTTGTTGCTGATAAGTGCCAATTATCCACGAGTTGATTCAGACGAAACATAACTTCCCACTGTGACCAAACAAAAGAGGTGGAAAATAAAAAGAGGAAGAGAAACGATGTACGCATCTTATTTATGTGCTTTCTCAGCTTTTTTACACGCTTTAACCGCTTCTTTGAGGTTAATTATACCACCAGTTACAGACAACTCGGTAAAATTAAAATCAGAATAAACGGTTGCTGTTTCCAGTAGGATTGTTTTTATATCCCACATACTTAAACTTGGGAAGTATGATTTCAACATCGCTGCTGCACCGGCTACCATTGGAGCCGCCATTGATGTCCCTTGTAAGTTCATATAAGCACTCTGAGGGACCGAATTGTAGATCTCTAATCCAGGGGCAAAAACATCAACGGTTGTACGTCCAAAATTCGAAAAACTCGCTACTCTACCCTCGCCTAATTCCCGCGTAGAAGCACCAATTGTCAATAAATTAGAAAAAGGCTCCTCTTGAAATGCGTATTTTGATGTTGGGAAATTTGGTTCAACGTCGACATCTTTTGCATCATTTCCTGCTGCGTGAATCATGAGTACTCCCATTGAATCTGCATAAGCCATTGCTGCATAAACTTCCTCTTGATTCGGAGAGTAATCCTTACCAAAAGACATATTAATCACTTGAGCACCGTTGTTCACTGCGTATCGAATCGCCAGCGCCACATCTTTGTCTTGTTCATCACCATTAGGCACGGTGCGAACAGACATAATCTTCACGTTTTCCGCTACGCCATCGCCACCTTTTGCATTTCCACGGATTGCGGCAATAATACCTGCAACGTGTGTGCCATGCAAAGCATCTGGACCTTCTACATCATTATTTCCATACTGAACATCAGAAAAATCAAGTGGATTATCACCAATCAATTTTCGATCATCGTAATAAATGTTTAAGTTAAAGTTCAATTGATCTTCAATGTATTTTTTCGTTTCGGCATCAAATAGACCTTTTGCCAATCCTTCTTTGTATTGCTCTAGATTCTCTAGTTCGGCTTCAACTTCCGCTTTCGCATTCGCATACATGAAAAATTCAGCATCATCGAACAAAGTCTTTGGATCAACTCCATCATATTTGTCTTTGAGTCTTGCGTAGATTCGGGTTTTTTCCAAGCGAGCATTTTCTTGATTAGCTCCAGATGCATTCCCTAGGAAATTCCAACCATGTACATCATCGATAAATCCATTTTTATCGTCATCAATTTTATTACCTGGAATCTCTTTGGTATTCACCCATATTTTTCCTTGTAAATCTTCATGTTCAATATCAACTCCAGAATCAATTACTGCTACCACAACAGGCTGAGATTTCTTTTTCTTAAGCATTTTATACGCTTGATCTGTGTACATCCCTTGTCCAGCACCATTGTACCAATTGAGTGTGCCTGGAATTGCTTGAGCAAAAACTTGGCTAAAACCAAGTCCAAAGAAGATCACTAAATAGTTTGCTGTTTTCATGTGCATTTTTTTCAAATTTAAAAATTAAACGGTAATGGTAAGGATCGGTAACATGAAATCTTATAACTCGTTCAAAGAAAAGACCTTTTTTCCGCGAATAAACGTCATCCATGCATAGTTTTGCTCAAATGATGGATTACTTTCTAAAGGCTTATCGAATATGACAAAGTTCGCATGCTTTCCTTTTTCCAAACTCCCGAGTTCATTCTCCTGAAATGAAGAAAACGCTGCCCAAATTGTCATTCCTCTCAAAACTTCATCCAAACTCAATGACTCATTCACGAAGAATCCATTTAAGGGTTCGTTTTTTGGATTTTTACGTTGAACCGCTGCATGAATGGTAAAAAATGGATTTGTTGATTCGACAGGAAAATCCGTACCTACAGCCAACATTCCATATTGACTCAATAGACTTTTATAGGCATAAGCACCTTTCAGTCTGTCTTTTCCAATTCTTTTCTCCGCCCAACGCTGATCACTTGTAGCATGCGTAGGCTGCACCGATGGAAAAACAGCATAATCTGAAAATTTGGCAAAGTCAACTGGATCTATCACTTGAGAATGTTCCAATCGAAATCGATGGTCTGGATTTCGTTCAAACGCATTTTTATAAATGTCTAAAATCAAAGCATTTGCGGAATCTCCAATGCCGTGTGTATTCATTTGAAAACCATACTTAAGACAAAACTGCGCAATATCTCGCATGTCAACAGCAGAAGTGAGAAGTAATCCATGATTCGCGTGATCGTCACTATACGGTTTTTTCATAAGTGCACTTCTTGAACCAAGTGACCCATCGGCAAATACTTTAAAGCTTCTAATCGATAAATTCCGAAAACGAAAAGGGCCATTTTCTGCAGCAAAAGCCCTGTTTTTGGAGGAATTCATTAACATTGCGTATAATTCCAATTTTAGTTTACCCGAAGAAACCATTGATTTAAAAAGTTTAATATGCTTAAAATCAATTCCAGCCTCATGCGTTCCAGTAATACCATATTGAAATAATTCTTCTTGGATTTCAAGAATCGCATCCCTCACTTGGGAAAGTGGATAGGTTGGCAAATGTTTGGTCATTAAATTAATCGCATTATCAAGGAGTAAGCCCGTTGGGACACCTTGTGCAATTTTTACTTCTCCTCCTTCTATTGAATTATCGGTAATTTTTGCTTTTTTAATCAAGTATTGATTCACTAATGCAGCATGACCATCTACACGGTACAAGCAGACTGGAATATTTTTAAAAACAGCTGATAACTCTTTATTATTTGGTACAGAATCATTATTCCAAAGTGATTCATCCCATCCGCCACCTATAATGAATTTGTTCTTTGATTTTGCGTAATATTTTTCACAGCGGTAAATAACTTCCTCCATCGATTTTGCACCAGTCAAGTCTACTCCTAATTTTTGATTTGCATACATCAATAAGTGTCCATGTGCATCTGTTAATCCTGGATAAACCTCTTTTCCAAGCGCGTCAATTTCCTCATCGCAGCGGTATTTGTTTAATATTTGACGTTCTGGACCAACTTCAATGATCTTCCCATCTCGAATGGCCATTGCATCATAAACTGATCCTGCATCATCCATTACGTGAATTTTTGCATTGTGCAGAATGAAATCTACCTTTTGTCCTTTCATGCAAGATGACAACAACAAAGTAATGACACTAAAAACAAATGAATATTTAAGCATAAAAAGAGATTAGAAAGGATAACCAATTCCAAAATTCAGGTAATTTGGAAGAAATGGTTTAGGCATGATTTTCTTGACTTGATCTAGTGTCATGTTAAAATGATCCATTCCTTCTTGATAATACGTTTGTCTTGTGCCCATTTCTTGAAAAACCCATTTCGCTCCATTCGCAAAAGCAGGATTATAGATTGGGAAACCGACATCTAATCGAATAATAAAAAATTCTAAATCCAAACGGAGTCCAACACCTGATGAAACAGCAATTTCCGGTATAAAGGTTTTTACTTGAAACTGACTTCCAACGCGACTTGCGTCTTCTCTGAAAGTCCATATATTTCCGAAATCTGTAAAAACGGCTCCCTTCAAGGTAGATCCTAAATTAAAGCGGTATTCCAATGATCCAGCGAAGCGAATATCTGCAATTTGTGTAGCTAGGCGATTCGTATCCAAATGATACTTATAGGAACCCGGACCTAAAGCTCTTGCCCTCCATCCTCGGTTATCATTTGACCCACCACCAAAGAAACTGTAATCATATGGCATCGCTGTTGCAGAGTTTTTGTAAGGCAATCCAGCACCAGCTGTCAACTTTAAGTGAACGGTAGAACCAGATAAGATACGCTTACTCATGATCAACTGATTGTCTAAGCGAACAAACTGTGAGTATGGCAAGTTTCTCAATAAATACTGGCCATTTAATGTGTCCTGTCTAGCTCGAAACTGATATAATAGATTTCCAGCGGCATCGAAGGTGGAATTGAAATATATGGACGTATTGGCTATATTTTTACGCTCCTTTCCATCCTTCAAATCCTTCTCTTTATTACTATACTCAAATGAAAATTTAAAGTCCTGCCAAATGAATTGATTATCATATGTTGCATTCAAAAAGACATCGTTTATTTGGTTTAATTGTTCTTGAAAAGCTGCACTTTTCTTAATTGCCACATATTTTATAACAGATGCACCCGGTAAACCCATTTGAAAAACTTGTGACTTACCAACTAAGAATTTCCACATGTAGTTTAACTGAAAAACACTTCTGTCGAAAATGTTTCTTTTTTCAATATTATATGCTGTTGAAAGAACTGTACGCGGTTTTTGTCTTTTACCGAGCATCGTCACGGGTGTTGGAAATAATCCAGGCAACTCAAACTTCAAACTTGGTCCAAATTCAAATGTGTTAAACGTTCTACCTTTACCTGCTCCAACACTTTCACCTGACTGATCTTGGAATACCAAAGGTTGAGATTCGAATCCGCCACCAAATGAAAAAGTCAATTTCCCTGCTCCTTTATTTATGTTTTTGTTTGTGTAATTAAACGACGCATTTGCACCCAACAATCCAGTAGATGAAGTGAATTTCGGGTCAAACCCATAGGTTTGTTTCTTTGCTGGTTCTAGAAAATAATGTACAGCTAATTTATTGCCTGGTTGTTCAATAATAATGGGTTTGATAGAGCTGAAAATGCCCAATTGAACAATTGAACGGTAACTACGATCTAAATAATATTCCTTGTATTTATTTTCATTCTCTAAATAATTTTGAAGCTCAAGAATGGACGGTTTGATCCATGGTTCATCACCATTGTATGTTACCGTGATTTTTCTAAATGGATTTGGAGTACCACGAGGAACTGTTTTTTCTTTTAACTGTTTCTTCGAATATGCGATTTCATTGTAAACAGTGGAGTTTATTGTACGAAGAAATTGAGGGGCTATTGGATCATATAAACTCAATTGTTGGTTCTTCATCATCATGAAAAAACTTGAGTCTAAACTTACCGTGTCGGAAAGATGAAAAAAAACATCTGAAACGGACATTTCAACATAAGGCACACGAATCAAACTATCTTTCTTCACCTCTGATGGCACGTAGCGGTCATCAAATTGAACAATGAGTCGAACAGTCATTTTTCGCTTATTTGTGTCTGCATTGAAAGAAATACTACTTGATGAAAATTTATACACTTGATTGTCGCGTAAATATTTTGCTGCTTGCTCCCGGTAATCGTTTAAATAATCTGTATCAAAGGATTTACCAATTAAT
Organism: Crocinitomicaceae bacterium; assembly: GCA_044240055.1. Taxonomy (GTDB): domain Bacteria; phylum Bacteroidota; class Bacteroidia; order Flavobacteriales_D; family Crocinitomicaceae; genus UBA952. Next base: position 92,720 of record JBIIAG010000003.1, read on the forward strand.
GGATGCTCACCTGTTTCTTCTTTGTGTTTCTTGACATAGGCATTGTGCTTTGCCAGTAAAAGGCCAGCACCAATGTACTGAACCGAATCAATTTTATATTGAGGACCAGTTTCAATGATGTAATTTGGATAAATAAACCGTTTTTTATTGTTGACTTTCAGTTCACCAGAAACGTTTCCGTAGTAATAACCCTTTTTGCGTAAATAGAACCCAAGCTGTTCAATGCTTTTTTGGTATAAAAGGGTATCAAAAACAGTAGGTTTTTGTCCGAATTTATATTTCACCTTTTCTTTCCAAAGGACTTTTGTAAATTCAATAGGTTTGTATTCCTTTACAAGAAAACTGGAATCTCCTCTTTGGTAAGCCTTTTCATTACGTTTTTTATTGATCTCAATGATTCTATTTTCTTTTCGCGTTTGCTTGGCTTGAAACGATTTATATTTGATTTCTCTTTTGTGCGCAACTTTAGCGGAGTCAATGGAATTGTAAATGCGTAATTTAACATTCACGTAAAAATTTCGTTGATTGGGTTGCTGTCTGATAATTAATCCTAAATCGTATTTATCAATAGTTGAATTATCTTTAACATCAATTAAATTTGAACGAAGCAAGTATTGCCCTTTTGGGACATTGCGCGTTAAATCACATGCTGATAAAACAAACAGAAGGATAATCGCAATATTTAGTAAATTCGCTCGATGTTTCATGCTTCGTGCAAAAATAACAATAATCAAGTTGGAAAAAATTTCACTACAAAAGATAAAATGGATTAAAAGCCTTCATCTTAAAAAAAACAGGGATAAAGAAAAAGTTGTTTTGGTGGAAGGACTCAAATTGGTCACAGAGTTAGCCAATCAATTTCCATCATTGGTTCACTCTATTTATGTCAGTGATGACATCGATGATGCGCTACTATCTAATTTCGACTGTTACAAGTGTACAGAAAATGAAATGGAGCGAATATCACAGTTTTATTCCGCGTCCACTTTACTTGGTGTTTTTCGCGAACCAGTAGCAGCATCTTTTAATCCAAATGAACGTGTATTAGTTCTAGAGGGAATTCAAGATCCAGGGAACCTTGGGACGATTATTCGAACAGCAGATTGGTTTGGCATCAAACAAATCGTTTGCTCCGAGGACACCGTGAATATGTTCAATTCGAAGGTGATTCAATCCTCTATGGGAAGTGCATTTAGAATGTCCGTTTTTTATGAAAATCTGGAGGAATTCCTTCTTAAAATGAATTCAAAAGTACATGGAGCGCTTTTGAACGGTGAAAATTTAACAGAAATCGATCCAAAAGAAATAAAAATTCTAGTGATGGGGAATGAAGGAAAGGGAATTTCACCTTCCCTTCAAAAACATATCAATCAAGCAGTTACAATACCTGGGTATGGCCGAGCTGAATCCTTAAATGTATCAATTGCAACAGGAATTTTTCTGTATCATTGGAGTCAATCAAAATCATAGTGTCTTAATTCAAAGAAAAGGCTGTATTTTTGCAAATCCCAACTGCGAAAATGATTGATTTCGATTTATACGAAGCAAAGAAGCTTTACCCCTTTCAGGAACAAACCGTCAACCAAGTTTTAGATGAACTAAGGAAAAACGGCACGAATTTTAATTTACTCTACCAGTTACCGACAGGTGGAGGTAAAACGGTCATTTTCTCTGAAATTGCGCGACGCTTCATTGAACAATGGGGCAAAAAAGTGCTTATTTTAACGCACCGAATAGAATTATCTGTACAAACATCTCAACAACTTTCAGCAATTAAGGTTGCAAATAAGGTGATTAATTCAGAGGTGAAGCATTTGGATGACCAAGACGAATATCAATGTTTCATCGCCATGGTGGAAACTTTGAATAACCGCTTAAATGAAAACGACAACTTCATTGCAGATGTTGGATTAGTAATTGTCGATGAGGCGCATTATAATAGTTTTAGAAAGATTTTTCAGTTTTATGAAGACGCGAACATCCTTGGGGTGACAGCGACTCCACTCAGTTCAAATCGGAATTTACCTTTAAAAGACAATTACAACAAACTACTTGTTGGAGAATCCATCTCAAATCTGATTGAAGGAGGGTATTTATCCAACGCTGAAACATATCAATACGATGTAAACTTACATGGATTAAAAATTGGTACGAACGGAGATTTCACGGTAAGTAGTTCTGATTTGCTCTATAGTAATTTCTTCATGCAAGAAAAATTAATTTTCGCTTATGAAGAAGTTAGTTTAAACAAAAAAACATTGATTTTTAATGCTGGAATCGAAACATCTCGACGCGTTGAAGATTCCTTCAAAAAACTCAAATACAATATTCGTCACCTCGATTCAACCTTCAGTGACAAGGACAGAAAAGATGTCATTCACTGGTTTAAAGTTACTCCAGGTGCCATTTTAACATCCGTTGGGATTTTGACCACAGGATTTGATGAACCGACGGTAGAATCCATTATCATTAACCGTGCAACACGCTCGCTTACACTTTATCACCAGATGATTGGACGCGGTTCAAGAAAACTTCCAAATAAAAGTGAATTTCAAATCATTGATTTAGGAAATAACGTACGACGTTTCGGTTATTGGCAAGATTACATCAATTGGCAAGACGCCTTCAAATTCCCTGATCGTTTCTTAGAATCTCGTATTTCAGAGTTAGAAGACATGGAGTTCGAAGTTGAATTTGAATTCCCTAAAGGATTCGATAAATACATGCCATCTGCCATTCTTGAAGAGTTCAATATCAAGGATTGTTATTATGAATGTTTAGATCGAGGAGATAAAGGAAAAGTTGCAATTGACTTATCCATCGAAAACCATTTTAAAGCAATTGAATCAGCAGCAAAAGATCTTGATCATGCGCTTGATTTAATGCAGGTTATCCAAGATCACATCGAGCATAGATTAAAGCATTACACCAAATGCATTTCAAAAAGCACAGATAACTATTTCAAGTATTTATTAGAGACCTATAATCGTCAATTAGCACAAAAAATAAGATTGAATATAGAAGATTGATGCTTTTTCTGTAATTTTAAGTAATCATGAAAAAAATCATTCTTATTTGTTTTTGTCTCCTTCAAGGCATTTCCTTTTCACAAGGATCAAAACTGAAGACCTATCTTGACACCAAGCAATTCTACGCACCAAATGTGGGAAACTATTTAGAGGTGTATATGCAATTCGTCTCCTATTCTGTACTTTACAAAAATGAAGGAAACGGTTTAAGAGCGAAAGTGCTGATTTCTGTTGATATTTCAGATAGCTCTAAGACAGTTTATTCCGACCGATATGTGCTAGAATCCCCAGAAGCGATTGATAGTATACAAGATGATTTCTACGAAGTAGTTCGGGTCCAGTTAAATCCTGGAAAGTACACATTAAAGATTAATTTAATGGATGTACACAAGGAAGGTTCAGAAATAGCTGGAAATCTTCCCATTTCAATAGAAGATTTTTCCAACAATACAAAAATTTCTGACGTTCTTGTTGCCGAATATGCTTACCCGAGCGATCAACAAACGAATTTTGATAAATCAGGCTACCACATTATTCCGATGCTTTCCAGTTTTTATGATACTGATTCCAAAACACTACCGATTTATTTGGAATTGTATGGGACAGAAGGTATTTCCGACAGTACTTTTCTGTTATCTCACCGAATCATTAATATGAAAGATGCCAGTGAAATGCCCGGATTTACAAGAACAAGCACCTTGCACAAATCAACTGTGGTCCCGGTATTTGAAACCATAAACATTGAAGACTTAAATTCTGGGAACTATCAAATCGAATACCGTTTAACGAGTATTTCGAATGAAATACTTGCCATTCAAACCTACGATTTCGAACGTAGTAATGAAAACAACTACATGTTCACAATGGAAAATCTGCTATTGGATCCAGCATTTCAATCATCCATTCCAACGGATTCTGTTCTCTACTTTTTAGAAAGTTTAATTCCAATTTCGAAACCCGCGGAAATCAAAAACATCATTGAAACAATCAAAACAAAAAACAACGATGAAGCCCGCAAACACATTCAAGGATATTGGGCCGTCTCAACACCTACCAACCCATATGAATCTTGGTTAAAATACAAAGCGCAAGTAGTTTTTGTCCAAAAAATATATGGAAATAACTTTCAAGAAGGTTTCGAAACAGATCGCGGTCGCGTTTATTTGAAATATGGCGCTCCAAATCAGGTCAATGAACGGGAATCTTCCCCTTCGGAATACCCCTATGAAATATGGACCTATAATAAAATTGGGGTCTTCAGTAATAAGAGATTTGTCTTTTATAACCCTGACTTAGTAAATAACGCTTATCGCCTACTCCATTCTGATATGATTGGTGAATTGAAGAATCCAGCATGGCCACAAATCCTTGCGAAACGAAATACCTACAATGGAAATGTCGACAATCCAAACCAAAACAACACGAATCATTGGGGAGGAGACAGCAACGATTTGTTCCGTCAATACTAACCCATGGACACTTCCCTCGCAATTGTTATTCTCAATTTCAATGGACAACATCATTTGGAAACCTATTTACCAAGTGTCCTAAAGTTTTCAAAGAACGTTCCAATTTATATCGCGGATAATGCGAGCACAGATCAGTCCATCTCGTTCATTAAAGAACATTTCAACCAAGTTCACCTGTTAGAACAAAAACGAAACTTTGGATTTGCCGGAGGATACAATGTTGCATTGGAACAATTAAAAGGACAATACGATTATTACCTATTACTCAATAGTGATGTTGAAGTAACCGAAAATTGGATAGAACCTTTGAAAGAATTCATGGATTCACATGAAAAAACGGCGGCATGTCAACCAAAAATAAAATCTTGGCTCAAAAAAGAATCCTTTGAACACGCAGGTGCCTCCGGGGGATTTGTCGACCTACATTATTTCCCTTTTTGCCGTGGTCGTATTTTTGATACACTTGAAAAAGACAATGGTCAATACGACTATGAAATTCCAGTCACTTGGACATCCGGAGCTGCCATGATGATTCGATCCAAGGTTTATCATCAAGTAAGGGGATTTGATTCGGATTTCTTTGCACATATGGAAGAAATTGATTTGTGTTTAAGACTTGGTAACCTAGGATTTGATTTCTACTGTATTCCAACCAGTACGGTGTATCATTTAGGTGGTGGAACACTGGATTATGATTCCCCGAAAAAAGTGTACCTCAATTTCAGAAACAGTCTTTTCATGCTCATGAAAAATCACGCTGGACTTTTATTCCCAAGTTTATTTATTCGCATGTGTTTAGATGGAATTGCTGGTGTGAAATTTCTTTTATCTGGAAAGTTTAAATTGACTTGGATGGTTTTTTTAGCACACATGAATCTGTACGCTCAATTCGGACGATTTTATAAAAAACGTCGTCAAATCAATACCAAAGAAAGAAAATTCTATCGCTACAACGGTCGCATTATCTGGGATTTCTATTTTTTGAAAAACAACGTTTATTCGAAATTAAACAAACGAAAATTCTACTAATGAAGACACTATTCTGTACCATTCTCTGCACGCTTGGCTTTGTTTCCTTTGCGCAAATAAACAATGTCATGGAAGCGAGTGATAAAGCGCAAAAAATTGTTGGAAATCAGTCAGGGACTTTTAATCCTTATGTCTACGTTATGCCAACTATTGGAACAGGTGGACATGGGCATACCTTCCCTGGTGTTTGTGCGCCTTTCGGAATGATGCAATTAAGTCCGGACACACGTCATGATGGATGGGATGGTTGCGGGGGCTATCATTATTCTGACTCAATAATTTATGGATTTAGTCACACACACTTAAGTGGAACCGGTGTTCCCGATTATGCCGATTTATTAATTGTCCCCCAGTCAGGAAAAAAAGCGAAAGTTTTACCAAAGTACCAAGACAAAGAAAATGGTTACGGATCTAAATTTTCACATTCAAAAGAAAAGGCACGCGCAGGATTTTACGAAGTTTTTCTAGCCGATGAGCAAATAAATGTTCGGCTTACAACAAGTGAACGCTCCGGCATCCACGAATATACCTTCATGAATGCAAAAGGAAAAAAGTTCATACTACTAGATTTGGATTACCGCGACAAAGTTCTTGATGCTGGATTTGAAATCATTAACAATACCTCCATTTCTGGAAAAAGAGTTTCTGAAGCTTGGGCTAACGAGCAGCACTTCTATTTCCATTTAGAAACCTCTATCCCTTTCAGCTCAGCCAAACCTGTTAAAATTGCTGGAACTCATAAATTATTACTTGAGTTCCCTAAAGACACCAAAGTTCTTCTTGTCAAAGTAGGAATGTCCCATGTTGATCAAAAAGGAGCTGCACATAATGTACAAATGGAAATACCTGGATTTGATTTTATGCAAGTATATTCCCGAAATGTTGAAAAATGGAACAATGAATTAAGTAAGATTAAAATCGAATCATTGCATTTTGAAGATGCCATTATTTTCTATTCTAGTTTATACCATTGTATGGTGGCACCTAACTTAATGAGTGATCTTGATGGACGTTACCGTGGACGTGATCAAAAGATTCATCAATTGGTAAAAGATAATCAATACACTGTTTTCTCACTTTGGGATACTTATAGAGGAAATCACCCGCTCTTTACTTTAATTCAACAAGAACGAACCAGCCAATTTATCCGTACGTTTTTACGACAATTTGATGAAGGCGGGGATCTTCCTGTTTGGGAATTGGCGGCGTGTGAAACAGAATGCATGATAGGCTACCACAGTGTGAGTGTCATTTCTGATGCATTTATGAAAGGAATAGATGGAAAATCGAAAGTTTCTGGATTAGAATACGATGCTAAAAAAGCATTGAACGACATGCATTTCACAGCCAACATTAATGAACTAGGCAAACAACTTTATGCGAATAACGGTTATTTAAGTTCAAGTGATGAGCCAGAATCTGTTTCGAAAACCCTAGAATATTCCTACGACGACTTTTGCATTGCAGAAATGGCCGCATCAATGGGCAACGAAGTAATGGCAAATACCTACCGAAAACGAAGCTTTTCATTCGTAAACATGTTTGATCCCAATTCAAAATTTATGCGTGCACGACGTGGCGCTCAGTGGTATGGTCCATTTGACCCATCGGAAGTGAACTTTAATTACACAGAAGCGAATAGTTGGCAATACTCTCTTTATGCACCGCATGAAATCGAAGTATTGACCAATTTACTTGGGGGACGTGATTCCTTGGAAGCTTGGCTAGATCGTTTGTTTACAACTGAAATGAAACTTTCAGGACGCGAACAAGCAGACATTACAGGTTTAATCGGACAGTACGCACATGGGAATGAACCTTCCCATCACATGGCTTATTTGTACAACTTTACAAATGCACCTTACAAAACACAATATTATGTTGATCGCATTTTAAAAGAAATGTATCAAGCAAAACCGGATGGACTTTCTGGAAATGAAGATTGCGGTCAAATGAGTGCTTGGTACGTTTTGAGTTCCCTTGGCCTTTATCCGATTGCTCCAGGTAACACAATGTATCAAATTGGCCGTCCACTTTTCGCAAAGGCAACCATCAAAGTTGATAATCAAGCCAATACAAAAATTGAGATTATTTGCAATAATCAGGGAGCAGACAATTGCTATGTAGCTTCTGTTAAATGGAATGGAAAAATGATTCCTGATTTTCAAATTGATCATAAAACACTGATGCTTGGTGGTAAGTTAGAATTTGAAATGACCAACAAAAAGCCTAGCAAATCAAATTATCCACAAATGAATACGGTCGAGATTCCGGCAGATTTCGTGCCTGCTCCATTTGTAAAAACGGAACAACGCATCTTCGAACAAGAACTTTATTTGGAATTGGGACATGTCGTTTTAACTTCCTCAGATAGTTATGAATTAAAATACCGTTTGAATAATGGTCCGTGGAACAACTATGTGCAACCATTGAAAATAAAAGAAACAACAACTATTGATCTCCAATTATTGAGGGTAAATGAAGCTGGAGTGAGAGCTGAAAGCGCTATTGCATCCAGTCAATTCATCCGTAAAAATCCCAATGTTAGTGTGACACTTGACACAAAGTATTCCAATCAATACGCTGCATCCGGTGAAAATGCCCTCATTGACGGCTTATTCGGTGGTAATGAATTCAGAACTGGCGATTGGCAAGGTTATTATGGCAAAGATGTCGTGGCTACGGTAACATTTAAAGACCCCGTTGCTTTACATGAAATTGGAGTTTCTTGTATTCGCGATCAAAAATCATGGATTTTCTTACCGAAAGAAATTCGAATGGAAGTCACCTACGATGGAATAAACTTCAATGCACCATCAATTATTTCAATTCCAGTATCAAGTACTACAGATAAAAATCCATACAATCAGAAATTCACACAGGTATTGGAATCGGATAAAACACTTAAAGTGAAAGGAATCAGATATACCATTGTTAATCCAGGAAATTGTCCTGAATGGCACTTAGGTAAAGGGAATCCAACATGGTTATTTCTTGACGAATTAATCTTCAATTAATTTTAACGTTCATCGGATAATATGAAAAACATAATTACTTCTTTCGTTTTCTTTTTAATGCTATTTCGGGGATCCTATGTACAGGCTCAGTTAGATACACTTTTTTGGTTTGTCGCACCAGAAGTAATTCAAAGTCATGGTGATAGACCAATCGTTTTTAGATTTGCTACTTTAAGTTCTCCTGCAATTGTAACGATCTCTCAACCTGCGAATGGATTATTTACACCGCAAACGATAAACCTTGCTGCAAATTCAGCTCAAACAATTGATTTAACTGCGTGGATTGATGTGATTGAGAATAAACCGGCAAATCAAATTTTAAATTTTGGATTTAAAATCGTTTCTAGTGCACCAATTATGGCCTATTATGAAGTGACGCCATCATGTAATTGCAACCCAGATATTTTCACCTTGAAAGGAAAAAACTCATTGGGAATGAGTTTCGTGGTTCCATTTCAGAATTTCTTGAGTAATGCCTATGGAACTGCACGGTCCGGTTTTGATATCGTTGCGACGGAAAATAATACGACTGTAACCATAACACCGAAACAAGACATTGTCGGTCATCTTGCAACCATTCCTTTTTTGATTAACCTAAATGCAGGAGAAACATTTTCTGCTCAGGCCTTAGGGCCAGCTGCAAATCAACACTTAAGTGGCTCTACTGTGATTTCAAATCGACCTATTGCAATTACAATTAATGATGATTCTATGTCCGGTGCACCCTACGGTGGATGTGCAGATTTAATGGGGGATCAAATCATCCCAAACAGCGTACTCGGAAAAGAACATATTGCCATTAAAGGTTACTTAAATGGCCCAGACAAAGTTTACATTGTTGCGGCGTTTAACAATACACAAGTAACCATTGATGGAGCCGTTGTTGGTGTGCTAAATGCCACTGAAATGTATGTGCATACACTGGCTAATCCTACCGCATATATCACAAGCGACAAACCAACGCATGTATTACACACTTCCGGATTCGGATGCGAAGTTGGCGGAGCAATACTTCCACCGATTGTATGTACAGGTTCAAATAATGTTGCTTTTGTACGTTCGACAAGTGAATTTTTCGCTTTAAATATTTTAGTTCCTAGTGGCGGAGAAAATAGTTTTGTTTTAAATGGATCGAATACATCCATCACTGCTGCAAATTTCCAAACAGTTCCGGGAACAGGAGGTCAATGGATGTTTGCTCAAATAAATGCAGGTGGTTTCATTCCTGTTCAGCAAGCCTCACGAATAGAAAATCAAAACGTTAAATTTCATATGGGAGTCATTCATGGTGGTGCTAGTAGCGGATGTCGCTACGGTTATTTTAGTGATTTTGCTTCGTTACAATATTCAATTCAATCTCAATCAACCATATTTTGCAGTGGAGATACACTTCAATTATTCAACGATTCTTTACCCGGAGCGACATATAATTGGTCTGGACCGAATAATTTTAATCTTGTAGGCAACACCCTTAACATTCCTAATATTCAACCTTCCAATTCAGGGAATTATGTGATTTCAGGTTTTTTACCAGGTGAATGTGAATTATTAGCGGACACTATTTCCATTTCTGTGATTAACGTACCCAACGCACCATCTATTTATAATAATGGGCCTATTTGCAATGGAGACACATTGATTTTCTGGACGGACGAAAATAGTAACTATGAATACCTTTGGACAGATACATTTGGCAATTCGTTCACTAATGACACAATTTGGACAACACAAACACAAAACACTATTTTCCCAATAAACTTAACGGTCAATATCGGAGCATGTATTTCCGAGCAAACAACAAACACGGCCATTATTTTCAATAATCCAACCATCAATTACATAGGAGATACAGCGATATGTGGGAATTCAGTAAACTTAAATTCGACAAACACAACTGATCCTTTAGATTCTATAAATCAAATCACTTGGCTAGACCTTGATAACAACAATACTATTTTAGGAATTGGCGAGAATCTAGCGAATATTCAAAGTCCAATTAATCCATATCATCAACATAACTATGTCGTTGAACTAATCACTGAAAACGGCTGTATAGGTGTAGACTCTTTCTTAGTTACATTCTTACCATCTCCCGATTTAACGATAAATGCCAATCTTTTGTGTGATGGAGAAACAGCAGTTTTCTCATCAAGTTCTACTTGGGCAAATACCCCACCGCCAAATACAAATTTGACTTATGTGTTCGCTTTTGGAGACGGTCAAACAACGACTTCACAAAACCCAACACACATTTACGCTAATTCAGGAACTTATTTAACAAGCATTACAGCAACAACTAATGAAGGTTGTGTCACAAGTGAAACGCTTGAAATTGAACTAATTTCTGTTCCATTAGTTGATCCAATAATAACCACTTCTTGCGGTCAAAATGCAAATTTCAGTCTAGATTTTACGTTAAGTAACTATGATTTAGATTCCTTAATTTGGACTGTTCCATCCATATTATCAACAAATAGCTTCAATTTTAATTATCAATTTGTCAATGCAGGCAATTACAATGGAACCATTTTGCTTTATGGTTCAAACAATTGCGATTACTCCTTTCCATTTGATTTCACTATTATTCCATCTATTACTATTGATAAGTTAGTTATTCCAAATGTTATTACTCCAAACAACGATCAAAAAAATGACTTCTGGGAAATCGATCAACTCTTTAAGAACTGTTCAGAATTCGATTTAATCATCTTAAATCGATGGGGGAATATCGTATTTGAAACGAAAAATGGAATATCACCTTTCATTGGCCTGGATGTAAACGGAGAAAAACTAAAACAGGGCGTTTATTTTTACAAATTAAGTACCAATGAAAACACGCTATCAGGTCACATTACCATTGCATATGAATGATTAAAGTAGTGATGTCAATCTGAAATTCGTTTTTATTGTTGTTTTCTAAGGTTTTAGAAACTGCAATACCAAGGGTAAATTATTCTTCTTTATTATACCATAAACTTGATCTGTGGCACCGAACTTACGGTAAAACTGTGCAATCGACTCATTGTTTGATCCAACAAAATCCAATGTGTGGTGTGTTTCCAGTTTGGAAGAAATTTCATGATCGATCATTGCATACATCGCACCTAACTTTTTCCCTTCTGGCGTTGCTGTTCCTTTTAAAAAATAATAGATTCCATTGTGTGAAATAAACACACCAGCTGCAATAAGTAAACCATTTAAGTGTATGGTTCGAATATTTAACATTCCACGTTTCTGAGTTTCCTTCAATAAAGTTGTCAAGCGATTCCAGACTGCCGGAGTAAATCCAACCAAGTCCTCCCCTTTTTGCTGCTTGAAAAAACAAATAAATGCATCTACTTCAATTTCTTGATTAAAAATAAAATCTGAAGGTATTTTCTTTAAAATACGCTTGGCATTTGTTCCATAATTTGCTTTAAGAACATCAATTGAATTTGATAAATCGAGTTGTTGAAATTTTCCGAAGGATTGAAAAATAGCCGTATCCCCTGATGCGATATTCAAATGGATGTAGCGCGAAGATGTTTTTAAAAATTCTACAATTTCAAAAAGTCTATGCTGATATTCCTTAGAAATGTGCAGCGAACGAATAAAAAATGGCTGCAGTCGATAATTGAAACCGAATTTTGTGCCTGTTGGAATCGTTAGGATGTATTTCCCGTCATCATCACAAAGCATTTCCCATTCTTTATGCAGAATGTCTTGAACCCAGGACAAAGAAAAAAAATCAAAGTGCTCATTAGAAGCAACCATTTGATCCCATTTTCGTTTGTCTATGTGTTGCGAGGTAAGAAGTTTCAAAGTTGAATTTTAAACGAAATTAACGGAATAAATTCAGATTTAGTCTCTTCCAAGAATAAAGAATATTTAACTTCCTCTTTTTTCATTAACTTCGTTTCGAAAATTTGAATAAATAACAAAAAAAACATCCCCATGAAGGCAATTAAAATTTTATGTTTTTCATTTTTCTTAGGATTAACTGCTGTTGCTCAGCAAGCACAATCACCTGAGCAAACTGCGCAATCGTTAACTCAAAGTCAAACAACCATGTTAAAATTGACAGCGGCTCAACAAGAACAAGTTTATACAATTCATTTAGGTATTGCACAAAAAAATCAAGGGATTTTGATGTCAAACTATTCGGATGAGCAAAAGAAAGACATTATCAAATCAAACGAAGAAGCAAAAAAAGCAATGTTAAAAAACATTTTAACAGAAGAACAATTTGCGAAATTGGAAAAATCAGCGACAGAACAACGCAATGATTAAAATGATTTAACCAAATGAAATATTTAAAAAAAAATCCTCGAAATCGAGGATTTTTTTTTTGTGCAAAACTTTTACTTTACTAATTTCAATGACTTCATTCCTAGCTCATTTTCAAGCGTAACAATGTACATTCCATTTGACCAAGACGCTGTGGAAATTAACCATTCTTGACTTGTAATATTTTCAGAGACCAGCGTTTTACCGTTTATATCGGTAATACGTACAACGGTCGGTAGTTGCTCATCCAATTGAATCGTTAATTGATTATCAAAAGGATTCGGAAAAACTTTTACTTCGAAATTAATTTGATCCAAAGAGGCAAAGCAATTATTTGTTGCCATGAATGTTGGTGCGACATAAGCAAACGTTGTTCCTCCATCTGGACAGCGCGCATAGGCTGCATCAGCAGATTGAACGCCAAATCCAACTTGATCATGGAAGATTGCACCGTTGCTCAAAATTACAGATTCTCCAGAAGCATTCAATTTAAATGATGCATGCAAACCAGATTGAAACACATCATTATCAGCCCAAACAATGATGTACCCATTTGCGGGAATCGTTGTTGGAACAGGAAATGACCACTTCATTAAATCCAAGGCGTCATCTGTTAAGTACATTCCAGAAAGGTCAATTGGATTCGACGTCGTATTATACAACTCAATCCAATCATCATTCTCCCCGTTTTGATCCATGGCAGAAGCGACATTCGAAGCTACAATTTCATTTATTAAAACGGACCCAACCGTTGGGAAAGGAACGATTACCGCTAACGAATGGTATTCGTGTTCCGCACGTTGTGGACTAAATAATCCTGCATTCGAATTTTCTGTGTAAATGTAATATTCAAAAACAACACCATTCACCAGTGCATCAACACCATAAACATGATCACCAGCTGTCCCGTCGTTATGATTCCCATCATCAAACATTTGAATGCGGTTAAACTTTAATTGATGATTCGTTCGATATCCCAAAAAGACAGCTGATTCATTGCTACAAGTTGCATTCATGGTGATTGTTTGATTATACAATGGATTAGCTACCGACGATGAAAAACTCGCAATGGTTGGTGCAAGCATTACATAATTAGCGTTTGTGTTAAAATAAGAAACACGCCCGCTCATCAATGCTTGAATTCCTGGAATACTAGCACCTCCACCCGGACCACCAGTACCTGTTACAGCAGTAGTTAAACTATTTTGAAACTGAGTGTAGGTATAAAATTTATATGGATCAGAATTTACGGATGCATCGATGGTCGTTCTCAACTGATTGGCTATTGTTAAGTAGTAATCATTGGCAAACATTTCCTGTACAATCGTTCTAACATGTGCCATATACATGCGCTTATACATTGGATTAGCCATGATTTTAACAATCAGGGGATGAATGGTCGAAGTACTATTCGACAATGGATCCAAGGTTGTTGTATTCGAACTTGAACCTGATCCTCCCGGGAATCCACCAAAACTCATGTTTAAATCCCAAACTGTTGGAACAAATCTTTGGTTATTATCCCATGTTAGGTAATAGTTTTGTCTAAAAGCACCACTATATGAGTCCAAGTTTACAAGTACATTATTGAAGGCAAGCATCCAAATAGCTCGGTCAACATCCAATTTCGACTCGATATTAGTGAAATCATTATTTAAGGTATTGATGAGATCTACTAAACGATTCCAACCATACGTTGAACGTAATTCATACCCGTTAGCATAAGAACTACTGTCCATGCTTATGAATTTCAAATCTGGACTCACAGTGCTTCCAGGTCCAGCTCCGCCTACTGGGTTGCATTTAAAATAAGTATCTCCACTTTGATAATAGTGATTGGCATTAAATGTTTTATTGATGCTCTCTGCACTTGAGTAAATCCCTCGATACACCCCATTTACATAAACATTTGCAAAATTTCCTTTTGGGCAATCCATGTATTGTTCCAAAATAGCATACGAAAGAACTTCACGTATCATGGATGGATCTTTGAAGCCATTTTGCAATTTTATATCGGTATACCCCTGATAATCTTGATTTCCTTTAATGTGATCTAATTCGATATGCAAAGGATTCTTTTGGTTCGATGGATTGTACGAACTGTTTCCTTTGTATTTGACGCCACAACTATCGAAAGAGATTCCATTAACCCGAACCGAATCTGCGATAATGTAAGCCTCTGAAGCAACCGCGGCATCGAGTTGTGCATCCCAATTAGAAAAACTAAAAAACACTTCAATGGTTTGAATTGTAGCGCGATCGTAAAAATTCTGAAGTTGTGAAAATCCGATTACGGATTGTGACAAGGTAAAAAATAGAAAGATTTTTCTCATTCGTATAGTTGTTTCTTTTATTAGAAGTCGAATACTTGAATTTATTGCGGTATAAACTAAATATTAATTTAAAGTTAAGTTTTTCCTGCTAGTTTGAGTAAAAAGCCATAGTTATTGACAAGGAGATGGTTATTTCTTGAAGAACAATCCGGAAACACGAAACAGGATTTGGTTAAATTTGGAACAGACAATTTGTATTATGAAAAAAATCATCACACCTTTATTTTTAGCAGGACTTCTTTTCCAAGGATGCGCACAGTCAAGTGAATCAACAAAACAAGTAAAAGCAATTCAACCTAAAACTGAAATTCCTTTTACTCTTGCTGATTTCCTGAAAGAAAATTCAGATTTAGACAAAGAAGTTGAACGCGTATTTAAAGAACTAGATGATACGGCAATAGTAGCGCAATTAATTATGCCAGCCGTTGGTAGATTAGGACAAACAAAAGAAACGATAGATCAACACATTAAAGAACGCGTGATCGGAGGTGTATTAATGTTGAACGGCACGAAAGAGGAGTTTAAAAATTGGATCAAAGATTTTGAATCAAACAATATTAAACACGGGAATTTACCATTTCTATATAGTGCTGATGCAGAACCGAGTTTAGTTAATCGAAAGATTATTGGCTCAACTGTTGTGAAAAAAGCAAATGAATTATTGAATATTGGAGAGGTTAAGGAATGTGCAAAAACAATTTCCACTGACTTAAATGCTATTGGCATAAATTACAATTTCTCTCCAGTTGTAGATATGTCCCCAAATACAACCGTTGGATTCAGAAGTTTTGGTGCAGTTCCAGCGAATATTATTCCATGGTCGAATGCATTCATACAAGAAACGCAGAAAAACAACATCATTGCTACAGCAAAACACTTTCCTGGTCACGGACTTGTTACTGGTGATACACATAAGGCATTGCAAGTGATTGATGGGGAGATGAAAGAAATCGGTAATTACCCAACGTTAATTGCAGATGGCGTTCTTTCAATAATGGTTGCGCATATTGCCGTTCAAAATAATGCGAAATACAATACAGATGGATTACCGTCTACATGTTCTGAGAAAATTGTGACTCAATTATTGAAAGACAGTTTAGGGTTTAAAGGACTCATTGTCACTGACGCAATGAATATGGGAGGAGTGGTAAATGTTCCATTGGCTGCCTACAAAGCAATCAATGCAGGATGTGACATTTTACTTATGCCGTTGGATGCAAAGAAAGCACATCAAGAAATTCTAGCTGCATACAAGAAAGACAAAGAATTCAAAAAGAAAGTTGATTTAGCTGCCAAAAAAGTCATTCGAATGAAATTGGCTTTGGGATTATTGAAAATGAATTAACCTAAATATAAATCGATTAATCCTTCAGGAGCTTTTACATAAAGCTCCTTTTTTTTGCGCTGAACTTTTTGAACAAGTCCATCAAAAATTGGCAGCAATACTTCTACTCCATTTTTATTCAACTGCAACAATGGATTTGCTGCCATATCGATCACATTTTCAACAACACCTACATCACCATGAACTTCGTCGATTACAGTGTATCCTATAATCTCATGATCATAAAATGAGGTTTGATCTAATTCTTGTAAAAATGATTCAGGAAGGTATACTGGCTTTTTTAAAATGCGTTGGGCGTCTTGTTCACTATCGACACCTTGGAATTTGACCGCAACGAAACCTTTGGTTTTGATTTTTATATTCTGAACGAAAAAAGGAACAAGTCCTCCATCAATTTCTACGAACACAGCATCCAACGTAGCGTATTCTGCTGGATTAGAAACGTCTAAAAACAACGAAACTTCACCTTTAAATCCGTGAAGTTTCGCTATTATTCCTAAATAAAAACAATCTTTTTTTTGCATATAGCTTATTCAGCCGCAGCTTCTTCTGATGCTTCTGGAGCTGCTTCTTCAGCAACTGGTGCTTCTTCAGCAACTGGTGCTTCTTCAGTAACAACTTCTTCAGCAACTGGTGCTTCTTCAGTAACAACTTCTTCAGCAACCTCCTCAACAACTGGAGCGTTTTTAGCTGCAACTACTGCCGCTTTCGCTGCGTTTGCTGCTTCTTCCGCTTGTTGACGAGCGATTTTCTCTTTTGCTGCATTTTTTACTAGTCCATCAACTTTGTTTTGAACTTTTGAATCTTTATCAGCCAACCATTGCGCAAATTTCTCTTCTACTTGCTCAGCAGTTAAAGCTCCTTTTTTCACTCCGTTTAAAAGGTGGTTTTTGTACAAAACTCCTTTGTAAGATAAAATTGCACGAGCAGTATCCGACATTTCAGCTCCTGTTTGAACCCAATTTAAAGTTGCCTCGAAATTGATTTCAATCACCGCTGGATTTGCAGTTGGATTATACGTTCCTAATTTTTCGATGAATTTACCATCTCTTTTTGCACGACTATCTGCTGCTACCAAATGAAAAAATGGTTTGCCTTTTTTACCGTGTCTCTGTAATCTGATTCTTGTTGCCATAATGTTTTACAATTTGAGGTACGAAACCTACGTTTATAAATGAATTTGAAGGTGCAAAGATACAAAGGTTTTTTGAATTCCTACATAACTACTAAAGAATTCTATTTCCCTTTTGCTTTAATGACAATAATTATGGTGTAAAACATAATTTTTATGTCCAAAGCCAGGCTTCTATTTTTGAGGTAAATCAAGTCGAATTTCATTCGTTGCAACATTTGATCTACATTTTCAGCATATCCATATTTTACTTGTCCCCATGACGTAATTCCAGGACGAACTTTTGTCAAGTGAATGTATTGAGGTTCTACCTGCACAATTTGATCTATGTAAAATTGTCTTTCTGGTCTTGGTCCAACAAGGGACATTTGCCCAATCAGTACATTGACAAATTGCGGAAATTCATCCAATCTCGTTTTTCGCATAAATCGACCAAGAGGAGTAATTCGAGGATCTCCCTCTGATGATAATTGTGGACCTTGTTTTTCCGAGTTCACATACATCGTTCGGAATTTGATGATGCGAAACACTTTTCCGTTTATCCCTACCCTATCTTGCAGAAAAAATATTGGTCCAGGTGAAGAAAGTTTCACTGCTAACGCGGAAAAAATAAAGAATGGAATCAAACAGAGGACAGCGATTAGCGAGATCAGGACATCCATTAATCGCTTAACTGCTTGTTGCCAAAAAGGCATTGAATCAGGGATGATTTCAATCAATAATGCTCCATAAATGTTTGTCATTTCGACAGAACCTGAAAGGATTGCATACATATCTGGAAGCAATTTTATGCGAATGCGGCCATTATCTACTCTAGAAATAATGTCTTTTAATCGATTGTGGTCTGAACTCTCAACGGCGAGAATAACTTCCTCTACATCGTGTTCACTCAAGACATCTTCCAAGTTCGTTGCGTGACCGAGGTACGGAATCACACCATTGAGTAGCGTATCCTTGCCATTTACATTTACATAGCCAATAAATGAATTTGTATTTTGTCGTTGCTGAATGAGCTCATTGTAAATATCCACTGCCTTCTCATTTCCCCCGATGATTATGGTTTTAAATCCATGTCCATTGCTTCGAATGAAACGAATGAGTAAGGTATTGAATATCAACCTTGGAATGAGTGCAATAAAAAAATGCAATCCAAACAAAAAGAAAATAGATCGGTAGAAATTCTGATAAGACTTCACATCATCATCGATCAATAAGGTAAAGAAGAGAATAATCGTCCCAAAAAAGGATGCAATTAAGGTCAAGTTAACCATTTGCAATCGAAATATTCTCCGGATATCTTGGTATGTTCCTTGAATAAAATAAAAAAAGACCCAAAAGAGCGGGACTAATGTAAGTCCAAGGTAAAATTTCAAATCCGGATTAAATTCTTGACCTTCTATTTGTGTTTTACGTAAATAAAAAAACACTCCCCAAGCAATCGCAGCGAAAATGTAATCAATAAATACCAACAAAGAAGCCCAAAAACGATCTTTCATTTTACTTATAAACGATTTTAATATTATCGATGCAAATAAAAGTCTCCGTTTGACCAATATCCAATTTTGCTTTAAATGTTTGGATGAAATTTGAGCCATTCGCTGAATTACCAATTAATTCAGTGAGTTCGATGTACATTTTCTTCCATTTAACCGTGCTAAATAGCTGCTCGTTAAATCCAGCATTATCTTGATAAACATTTCCATTTGGGGTGACTGCTAAAAACCCTTGTACAAATGAATTCGTATTGTAATAATCCACTTCAAGAAAGCAGGGCTTATTTTTCGGAATGGACAATTGATCAATCGTATTGGCTACCCAAACAGAATCATTTGTATTCAGAACAACCTTACCGTAATTAAAGCCATTGAAAGGTGTTAGGTTATCACTAGATGTAAATAAACTTGCAATGCTCGTATTGGGATCATCTTGAATTTTAATTGACGCATCCTCGAAATCTTCAATCCAAAAATTAGAATTATTAACGTAACTCGTGGTTGGATTAACCGTCAATGTTTGGTCTTTTGTCAAGTGTGAATTTATTTCATACACATTCATGAATGGATAAATCTTTTTATCCGTTGCAATCCCATTATTTCTGACAGCGGGATAAATTTTTATGTTTACGTTACCTTCCTTTAAAATTGGTATTTTAAATGGTGTTTGAAAACAACCAATCATCTGGTCATCGATGTATAACCAAACATCACGGAAATCTTGTGTTAATTGTCCTTCAGAACCTGAAAGAGCTGGATTCGAAAGCAGAATGAAAGGATTCACTTCTATCCATGAAGGATTGGGATTATTCTTAATACATGCTGATAGCACGCTTACTAAAACAAGGTACAATAAAACTCTCATCATTTCGTTAACGTATTTTTTCCGGATTTATTTCATCAACTTATTTGACTCTTCAATTTGATCAGAAATTAATTCAGCAATTTGCAAGGCACGATGGGCATCATCTAGACTTACCGCAGGTTTTAATTCCCCAAGAATTGATTGTCCAAATGAATGAAGTTCATGTTTAATGGCATTCGAATCATCTACAAGAATCGTTTCTTGAATTAATCGTTTGGTATCGGCATCTTGCGTTGATAATTGACTTAAAAAAGATGCTTTGTTCAAAAAATCAACTTCCACTTGAGTATCTGACATGAAAAAACACGTCTTTCTTTCTCGGTGATTCGCTATCCTCGACGCTGTAAGGTTTGCCATACAACCATTCTCGAATTCTAAGTGAACAGAAGCAAAATCAATCGAATCACTTAACACATTTATTCCAAAAGCAGCGATTCTTTTAATATTTGAATTCGTTATTTTCAATACAACATCGATGTCATGAATCATTAAATCATAAACTACAGAAATATCCGTTCCTCTTTTTTGAAAAGGCGCCAAACGACGAGATTCGATAAATAATGGATTTTTAATGAAAGGAGTAGCAGCTAGTAACGCTGGATTAAATCGCTCTACATGTCCTACTTGAACAACGACCCCAGCCTCTTGAGCATAACGTAATAACTTCTTAGACTCCTCAGATGTCAGACACACGGGTTTCTCAATGAACACATGCTTTCCGTTTTTCAAGGCTTGAACAGCAATCGTATAATGTGACTCTGTTGGACTTGCCACGAGCAAAGCGTCGACAACTTGGATCAGATCCTCTAATTGATTAAAAGATGTTAATTGAAATTCGTTTTCTATTTCTTTTGCAATTGAAACATCTGTATCGAAAAAACCACAAAGATCAAATACCAAAGGCATTTCGAGCAAATTCCGCACATGTATTTTACCAAGGTGACCAGTACCAACAACGCCTATTTTCAACATAACAGAAACGAAAGGATTAAAAAAAAGCCATTAATCAAAGGACTAATGGCTTTAAGCTGATATAAATTTAATTTATTTTTTTACAGAATCAACAACAGCTTTAAAAGCCTCTGGGTGGTTCATCGCTAAATCAGCAAGTACTTTACGATTTAATTCGATTCCACTTTTGTGAACTGCTCCCATAAATTGAGAATAACTCAAACCATGAAGGCGTGCACCTGCATTGATACGTGTAATCCACAATGAACGGAAATTTCTTTTCTTTTGTTTACGACCTGAATATGCATAAAGCATACCTTTTTCAATAGCATTTTTAGCTACGGTCCAAACATTTTTTCTTCTTCCAAAGTAACCTTTGGCTAGTTTCATCAAGTTTTTTCTTCTTGCTCTTGATGCAACGTGATTGACTGATCTTGGCATAATTTTAAGTTTTTTGATAAAGAGTGCTTCAACAATGAAGACTTAGTTACTCGTTACCGGGTTAAACAATTTACAAACCAACTAAGGATTATTTCATACACAATTGTAACTTCACATTCGAAAGATCGGCACTATGTACCAAACCAGCATGTGTTAAGTTACGCTTACGTTTCTTAGCCTTCTTAGTTAAAATGTGGCTTTTAAAAGCGTGTTTACGCTTGATTTTTCCACTTCCAGTGATGGTGAATCTCTTCTTTGCACTGGATTTTGTTTTCATTTTAGGCATTACTACTTTTTTTAAAAGTTAAACATCTATATCAGCTTCTTTACTTCTTTTTCGAGTTGATCATTAAGATCATCTTTTTTCCTTCCAATTTTGGCAGCTGTTCAATAACACCAAAATCAGCTAATTCTTGTGCAAATTTCAATAAAAGAATTTCACCTCTGTCTTTAAAAACGATGGTTCTTCCTCTAAAGAAAACATAGGCTTTCACTTTACTTCCCTCTTCTAAAAACTTTTTAGCGTGAGCTAATTTGAACTGGAAATCGTGATCATCCGTATTAGGTCCAAAACGAATCTCTTTTACAACGATTTTGCTTTGTTTTGCTTTTAATTCTTTTTGTTTACGCTTCTGGTTGTAAAGGAACTTCTTATAGTCCATTATTTTACAAACAGGCGGCTTTGCATTCGGAGAAATCTCCACCAAATCCATTTCTTGTTCTTCCGCTAGAGCTATTCCTCTTGAAACGGACATCACTTGAGGCTCTTCGCCTTCAATCACTAGACGAATTTCAGAAGCGACAATTTTGTCATTGATTCTGTGTTGCGCTTCAACTTCTCTTTTTACAAACGGTCTCGAATTTCTTCTCATTCAATAATTTAAATACTTATGACAATTCCGTAGCGATTGCTTCTTGCACCATTGCAACAAACGCCTCTTGGGTAACTGATCCGTGATCTCCGTGTCCTCTTTGTCTTACTGATACTTGGTTTGACTCAAACTCTTTCTCTCCAACAATTAACATAAATGGCACTTTCGCCAATTCAGCATCACGTATTTTCTTACCAATTTTTTCATTTCGGTCGTCAACAAGTCCGCGAATATCGTAATTATTTAGGAATTCTAAAACTTTTTCTGCGTACTCGTTGTATTTATCTGAAATTGGGAGGACAATAAATTGCTCTGTTGACAACCAAAGTGGGAAGTCTCCAGCACAATGCTCCAACAATACAGCCACGAATCTTTCCATCGATCCGAAAGGTGCTCGGTGAATCATCACCGGACGATGTTTCTGATTATCTGCTCCAACGTACTCCAATTCAAATCTTTCGGGTAAATTATAATCCACTTGAATCGTTCCTAATTGCCATTCTCTACCGAGTGCATCTTGAACCATGAAATCCAATTTTGGTCCATAAAATGCCGCTTCACCATATTCAACGACAGTTGGTAATTCTTTTTCAGCTGCTGCTTCAATTATTGCTTGTTCTGCTTTTACCCAATTTTCTTCAGAGCCGATGTATTTTTCACGGTTCACTTTGTCTCTTAGGGAAATTTGCGCCTTGAAATTATGGAAGTTTAATGTTTTTAATACGTAAAGTACGATATCAATGACATTTTTAAACTCATCTTTTACTTGTTCCTGTGTACAGAAAATGTGTGCATCGTCTTGCGTAAACCCACGAACTCTAGTCAGGCCGTGTAATTCACCAGATTGCTCATAACGATAAACCGTTCCAAATTCCGCGAATCTTGCAGGCAAATCTTTATATGAACGCGGTTTCGCTCTAAAAATCTCGCAGTGATGAGGGCAATTCATTGGTTTTAAGTAAAACTCTTCATTTGGATCCGGTGTACGAATCGGCTGAAAAGAATCTGCACCATATTTCTCGTAATGACCAGAAGTCACATACAATTCTTTGTTACCGATGTGTGGAGTAATCACCTGTTGGTAACCCGCTTTTCTCTGTGCTTTCTTTAAGAAATTTTCTAAACGCTCCCGTAAAGCAGCTCCTTTAGGTAACCACATTGGCAAGCCTTGTCCAACTTTTTGAGAAAAAGTAAATAATTCTAACTCTTTTCCTAACTTTCTATGATCACGGCGTTTTGCTTCTTCTAACTTCTCTAAATGCTCTGTTAATTCAGCTTGCTTAGGGAAAGTAACACCGTAAATTCGAGTTAATTGCTTGTTCTTCTCATCCCCTCTCCAGTAAGCTCCCGCAATTGCTGTCAACTTAACTGCCTTGATGAATCCTGTATCTGGAATGTGTGGTCCACGACACAGGTCTGTGAAATTTCCTTGCGTGTAAAAAGTAATCGTTCCATCTTCCAATTCAGACAGCAATTCCAATTTGTATGGATCTTGCTTCTCGGTGAAATAGGCAATCGCGTTCGCTTTAGAAATTTCTTGTCGAATGAATGGATTCTTCGCTTTCGCTAATTCCTTCATTTTTTGCTCGATTTTCTCTAAATCCTTTTCGGAAATCGTATGATCCATGAAGTCTACATCATAATAGAATCCACTATTTACTGGTGGACCTATCGCTAGTTTAACTCCAGGAAAGTGAAATTCCAATGCTTCAGCCATTAAATGGGCAGATGAATGCCACATCGTAGATTTACCATCGGCATCATTCCATGTTAATAATTGCAATTCACAATCTTCAATGATTGGAAGGACTGCATCCTTCACTTGTCCATTGACACGTGCTGCTAACACATTACGCGCCAATCCTTCGGAAATAGACATTGCAATTTGCAATGCAGAAGTCCCCTTCTCATATTCCCTGATTGTTCCATCTGGAAAAGTAACCTGAATCATCTGTTCTTATCGTATTTTGAAGTGCAAAGATAATAATATCCACGGGATTCAAGAAGGAATCAAGCCTTACTATTTGGATCTGATAAATGAATGAGAATTTGCTGAATATCCTTTTGCAGATTTCTGAACGAAGCACCTACCCCATCTGCATCGAGTTGAACATCAGGAATCTCTTTGGATATGTACGATACAAATCGCCAAACCTCCAGAATATTCTCAACTGAAACAGTGTACGGCTCAAAGCTTGGATTCGAGGAAACCAATAATAATTGTTGGGCCTCTTTTAATTGATTAAACACATACTTAAATACTATCCCATCATTGTTTGTCACAATCACACAAGGTGAATTAGAAGGCAAACTTAACCAATCTTGCACAAACTCTCCAACGACATAAGAACCATGTGAAACCGGCGGCATGGAATCTCCAGAAATTGGAAATGCACGGTATTTTCTATTTTTTGATAAAAAAGGCAACTTAAGCGTTGGTAAATCACGCATAAACTCTGGATCCGCATAACCTGCCACGTATCCTGCTCGTACTTTCTCGGGAATCAACTCCACCTCTTCTTCATTATCTGAATTCACAACTGTGGTTAGAATGCGTAAATTCGTTCCTTTCGCTCCGGTTTTCCAATGATTTTCCATCGAACTCCAATCTGAATCAAGGTATTTAGAAAAGTCCTTCGCAATTAAATCGTCCAATGTCACTTTATGAAATTGGGAAATCGTCAATAACATTTCTAAACTAGGTTGCGCTACTTCATTCTCATATCCACTATAGGTAGATCGATTTAATCCGAGTGCTTGCGCTAATTCTTCTTGGGATTTTCCGGAACGTTTTCTGAGTAATTTTAAATTGGCAGCAATGAACATAATGAAGATTTTATTCTACAAAAATAACAAATTACGAATAACTCATCATTATTTTGATTAATAAATCATCATTGAGACACGAAGCGGTAACTAATATAGCCGGAAACATTACCTGAACCGGCATTGAATTTAGACATTCCAGCATATTTTAACGCTTGCTCAACCATGCAAGGTGTTGTAGAAGTACTTCGATTGTTGTCTAAACTTTTCGCAATCACACGACCACCATTATTTACCGTTATGTTCACCACAACGGTTCCTGCCGAATTATATCCGCATGTGTAACCTGGATTTCGAACGTTCCACTTCTTATTTTCAAATGCAGTACGTCCAGGTAAAGAGAAATCAACCATGACACTACCAGCATACTGATTAGGACTTCCTGATTGATTGGTATTGGAATTAACCTTTCCGGTGTTTCCATTGTTCTTGGTTTTCAAACGTTCAGCCGATTCAGATTTGATTTTCTCCCGTTCCTTCGCACCTCCAAATTCATCGTAAAGACTTTGTTCAAAATCTCTAGCACTTTGCTCTGGATTACCAGACCTTGATGAACTCGCAGCATCCTGCGACCAATCTTGCTGTGAACGTTGTCGATTATCGGAAGCATCTCGCACAATATTTCGAACGTCTCCTCCCGTTTGAAAAGCTTGAGCTTGTTCCAATGTTAATTCTATTTCTTCTGGAACTTCTTCTATTGAGACAGAAAATTCATCTGATTCTATCGCCGTTTCTTTTCGAACAGTGGTCATTTCCAAATAGACAAATACGCCCACGTAAATGGTTAAGATACCGATTAATATCTTAAAAAACTGTTCCGGATTTTTGAGTAGTTTATTCATTCCGCCAAGCTTATAAACGCATGTGTACCTGGAAAGAAATAGAGCAATAAACGCTCCTGCATTAACATCAAAGACTCAAGGTCAAAACGTTGAATTCGCTGATATTGCAGTGGAAGAACTTCTTTTCCATCCCTCAAAAATAAACCAAATTTTTCATCAATGGAAACGATAAAATAATCCGTCTCAAAGGCTTTAATAGTTGCGTATAAAACGGGTAAAATCATTTTTCCAGTAGTATTTAACAATCCGAATTTTTCCGTTCTTTCAATTAAATATCCTAAATCAGGCATCCATCGTATGAAATCATATTCAAAAGGCAACACAACTTTTCCTT
Organism: Crocinitomicaceae bacterium; assembly: GCA_044240055.1. Classification (GTDB taxonomy): domain Bacteria; phylum Bacteroidota; class Bacteroidia; order Flavobacteriales_D; family Crocinitomicaceae; genus UBA952. The sequence goes on from JBIIAG010000003.1 coordinate 118,964, forward strand.
TTACATCGAGCAGCGCCCAATTCCCTTTATCTTTAACAGGCCACAATCCAGTGTATGGACCACTTGCTTCGTAAATGGGTTTTTGAATCACTTTTCCAGTTACATCAATTAATCCAAACTTTTCTTTTTTACGAAAAACAGCAAATCCATTGTTGAATTTAGCGACATTCACTGCATCCGCAAACCATTCTAGTGGGGACGGAAGGATTACTTTGCCTAATGAGTCAATATAGTTTAATTGTCCGGCTACTTTAACCACGGCCCTATTTGATTTTCGATCCAACTCTCCAACAAACTCAAATTCCGGATGTTTATTGGACATAATTTGAGAGAAATTTGGCTCAACAGTTTCCTCGCAACAAATAACTGCTTCTAAATTCAAATTATATGTGCTTGATTTTCCTTCTTTAATAACGGTGTAAAGATGATTCGATCCTAAACTGATGTCATCAAATTCTAATGGGAAGAGCCATTTGCCAGATCGGTTTATAACGCCATATTTCTCACCTTGCCTAACAATCGCACGGTTATTGACAAATTCCGACACTTCATCGTATTGAAAATCAATAACTAGCCGATTTTTTTTATCAATTATTCCATATAACTCATCTTTTGAAACAACAGCTAATCCATCTTGAAAAGGACCGGCTTCGCTATACATGGCTGGAATAATAAGCTTGCCTTGCGCATTCATATAACCATATTTTCCATTGGAAATTATCGGATATAATTTCATTTGAAATAAATCAATATCTACCGAAAGCTCTTGCATAAATGGATAGTCCGGGAATTCCTTTTGGAATGCAGCATACTTTTCTTCAGAATATTCTTTTAAGTAAATTTTATAGATGTTTCGCCATGCTTCATTCTCGTATGGATTTGATTTATACGTTCGAACGAACTGCACATATTCTTCCAAGGAGTGATTTTTGGTTGCTAAACTGTAAATTTCTTTCGCTGCTTCCATCAAATGTGTGTTTGACGGACAATTCTCATAAAAACGAACGAAGGATGCTAATTTTCCATCAGCTGTCATTTCAGCATATTCCAAATCATTAAAAAGACCTTGAGCATTTGGAGCAAAGGATGATTCAGGCAATGTATCCATGTAAAACTTGAAGGCAACGGACGTATTCTGTTTTTTTGCCAATTCAAACGCTAACTGATCGCGCAAATAAATCGCTGTATTTTTTGAAAGAAACAAAGAATGTTTTTCGATAAACTGATTCCACGCAAATACCGTTGGATTAGCTTGTATTTGATCAAAAATCAATTGACTGACCACCTGCTGATGTGCTTCTATTACACTTTTATCAAAAGAAAATTCATTTTTCCACGTTATTTTACGTTTTTCCGGGACGATTTGCCACAAAGTATCAGATTTCAAGACATAATAGTATGCACTGTCCAGATTACGGTAATCCTTGGAAATGAATAATTTGGACAAACCATAGCATGCAACACTTCCACTTTTTTTCAATCCGGAGCGAAAATGCTGATTAGCCAATCCAAAGTTTTTATTCGTTAAATCAGTAAATCCTTTTTCGATGGTTTTTTGTCCGTAGGAAGGAAAGGAAAAAAGAGAACATGTCACTAAGCAAAAGAAAACCATGTTTCTTTTTAGTTCAAGAGCCATAAAATTTCTTTTATTCATCATTTTTCAATTCTCTTGGAATTAGGCACACAGGAATCGGTTCCATTTTATGCTTATTTGCTGAATGGAAACCTTGGTAAATACGCAAGACTTCTTTTTCTCTAACGGATAATGAATTGGAATCTCCTTTAAAATCCATGGCCCACTCCAATTCTGGATAACTTGCTCCAATTTGGTCTTCATCACTTCTTCCATCTTCCCAAAGTCCATCTGTTGGTGCTGCGGTCAAAATAGAATGAACAACGATCACGGATTCCGCCAATTGAAACACTTCGGTTTTTGTCAAATCAGCAATCGGACTTACATCCACTCCTCCGTCACCGTATTTTGTGAAAAATCCAACACCAAAGTCTTCCACGCGATTTCCAGTTCCTACTACCAAACAACGATTTGCTTGTCCAATCGCATACAAGGTCATCATGCGAAGGCGCGAACGAGAATTTGCCATTGCCAACGCTTGATCAGAAATTTCGAACGGCATGACCGATTCAAAAGACGAAAAAATTTCTGTCAAAGGAATTTCAAAAGATTGAACATTTGAAAACCTATTTTTCAAATCTTGGATATGCTCTTGAGCGCGGTCGTATTCCGCTCTGGTTTGACGAATCGGCATATTCAACAAAATCACTTTTGAACCTGTTAAGGCGCATAACGTAGAAGTTAACGCTGAGTCAACACCACCAGAAACACCAATGATGAATCCATCAACATTTGCTTTTTCTTGGTAGGATTTTAACCAAGCGACTATATGGGAGGCGATTGGATTCAATTAGAAAAGGATTGAAACTTTCAACACAAGTTGATTCTGTGTTGATTTATTGGAGAAATAAACTTTTTCGAGGTTGCTATCCAGAACAAATAAGTTTTTTTTATCATCGGAACGATCCAAAAACAAAGGAACGAATCCATAATAATAACCAAGCTCTGTTTTTAGTACAGTTGTTCCTGCAAAATTCCATTCCGCTCCACCAGAAAATCCGATGTTCGAATTAAAAATGAACAATTCACCTTTAGATGTCATGTCGACATTGTCCTGATTTGTCCATTCTATTAAAGGATTGTTTATGTTATCCACAGAAAATCCAGAATCATTGATTTTATTGGATACTAAAAACCGATTGCGCAAACCAAAATTAGCGAAGTAGCGAAAATCACCGATAAACTCTGTTCTAAAGTTTAAATAGATGGGCAAACTGATGTAAACTGGATTGTACGTGCGTTCACTCAATAAAAAGTATTTATCTGTAGATGCGACCGTTTCCTTCTGATTTTTAATCACTTTATCAGAATAGCGGTAAAATACGTTATCATCTACTTTTTTGTAATTCAAATTTTCTATGTCGAATTCTAATCCAAAGGTATAGGCAAGGTTCTTTGTATCTTTAAATGCTTTGGTGAAATTTGTCCCAAGGGTAAATGTTGCCCCTACACCATTCGCAGAAAGATAATTGGTTCCCATTTTCAACATGCTAACACCAACACCGCCCACTAATCCTGCTTGCAAGCTTTTATCTTCAACGGTTTGAGAATGCACTCCGATGGCAATAAAAACGGAAAAAATAACGCTTGATACTCGTTTGATTGATCTAGATCTCATTTGATTCTGTTTTAAGTGTTAATTTTGAGCAAAAATAAGAATTATCGTGAAACCCTTTCGCTTCGTTACACTGCTTTTTGGATTGGTGATTTTCATCTTTGCTTCCTGTTCATCGAACACTTACGAAGTAAACGTAGATGAAGTTCCATTAAATGTCGAATTTGTGAATTTAGACTCCCTTGCTTTGAATGCAAATTGGAACCAAAGAGATGCGATCTTCATGGCCCTAAAGAAAAAAGATGAGGAATTATTCAACTTTGCTTTTTCGTATTCTTTGGAAATCCCTTTAACATCGGACACCGCATTTCGAAATGGAATCAATCGATTTTACAGCAACCCTTACATCGCGGCATTAGAAAAAAAAATAGCCACGAAAACTAAGTGGAGAAAAGAATCCAGCGAACTTATTTTGAATGGATTCAAACGCCTTTCCTATTTTATTCCTAAGTGGAAAAAACCAAAAACGGTTTATTTTGTCAATACCCGATTTGCGGCAAGTGCGTATTGCACCGATAAGTCTATCGCCATTGGACAAGAACGTTATTTAGGTCCAACAGACAGGCTTATTCAGCAACTCCCGCCAAATCAATTCTATGGTTGGATCAAAGAAGCCATGAAACCAAATTATGTTGGGTCAGACGCCTTGCTCGTTTGGATTAGTTCAAACGGAATTGAAGAAACATCTGACAACTATGCGAGTGAAATGATTCGCTGGGGAAAAATGCTCTTTTTGACGCACATTTGTCTACCGGAAATACCTGAGTCGGATGTGTTACGCTACTCCAAAAAGGACTTTGATTGGGCCGTTGCAAGCGAGAAATCATTTTGGGAATACTTAGTCGATGAAGAGCTTTTATTTAAAACCGACGAAGAAACACGCATGAACTTTTTACATGAAGGACCATTTACAACTGGACTACCAACAGAAAGTCCTGATCGAATGGGGCGCTTTATGGGCTACATGATTGTAAAACAATACATGGAAAACAACGACATTACTCCAAAGGAATTAATTTCAATTCCGTACAATAAAATCCTTCAAAAATATCAAGCTAACTAATTATGAGTGATCCAATTACAAAGAAATCCGACATTACTATTTCAGTTGGACTAGATTCAAATCAGATTCCAGCAGCCATTAAATGGAGTGCAGTGGACACGAATGTGAATGATGCAGCGGCATCTGCTTTTTTACTTTCATTGTGGGATCCAAAAGAGAAAAACACAATGAAAATTGACTTATGGACTAAGGACATGAGCATCGAAGAAATGAAACAATTCTTTCATCAAACTTTACTAACGATGGCTGACACCTTCGAAAAAGCAACAGGTGAACACCTCATTAGTGAAGACTTGAGAGACTATTGTTATCATTTCGCTACAAAAATGGAAATCCTACCTGAAGAATGAAGTTGACGCTTGAAAAAATGCACACAAAGCATGAGGAAACCATACAATACTTCCTCCCTACTCAAGTAGAATCAGTGTGTTTAAACGATTTCATTGGAAAAAACATTCACCTACATTGGACCGGTAAAATTACGTGTCGGACATGTGGAAAAATAACAAAGAAATCTTTCGGAGAAGGATTTTGCTTTTCATGTTTCAGTAATTCAGCAGAAGCTAGTCCATGTATTTTACACCCCGAATTATGTGAAGCCCATTTGGGTAAAGGACGTGACATCGAATACGAAATAAAACATCACCTTCAACCTCATTTTGTTTATCTGGCGGCAACAGATATTGTTAAGGTTGGAGTAACAAGAGTCACACAAATACCAACCCGATGGATTGACCAAGGAGCAAACAAAGCCATTCTCTTGGCAGAGGTTCCTAATCGTTATTTAGCTGGCGTGATCGAGGTTGCACTCAAGGATTTTTATGCCGATAAAACAAATTGGCAAAACATGCTGCGAAATATGCAAGATGATTCCATCGATTTGGTCGAAGAAAAATGGCAAGTTTGCGATGAATTACCGGCTGATTTAGCGCAATATTGGTTGGAGAACGATGAAATTCTTACTTTTAACTATCCTGTTTCAGCTTACCCCGCTAAAGTCAAGTCAATGACCTTTGATAAAGAAGCAACAATTACCGGTGAACTAGTTGGTATTCGTGGTCAATACCTCTATTTTGATGAGGGAAAAGTGATTAATTTGCGCCGACATACAGGTTACGAAATAGAATTTAAGGCATAATGGTTCGACTCATTCATTCAATTTTGGATTTTTTCTATCCACTTGTCAGACGAATTTTTGACAAAACAACATACTATTATGCTGCTTGTGGAAGCGGGAATTTAGTTTTAAGTTGGATTTTATTTTTTTTCTTTTTTAATGTGCTTTTTAACAAAAAAGACTTTGTTCTCTCTAATTTACCTTTCGGATTTGGAGAAAAAACAATTTCTGCGCTAACGATGAGTTCGATTATTTGCGCATGTATATCCTTTCTTGTAGGATTTATGTTAATGCGCTATGTCGTCTTTACAGCAAGTCAATTGCGCGGAAGAGCTCAGTTTTTACGTTATGGAATTAGTGCCATCATCACATCTACGACGAATTGGGGTCTACTTAAAATTCTCGTTCTCGGAATGGGCTTATTTCCATCCATCGCCAATGTACTTGCATCTTGCGTGGTTGTTACCATCAGTTATTTACTGCAACGAAAATTCAGTTTTAAATAGGCAATTATTCCTCAAAAGTGGAAGCTTATTTTCAATTTAAACGCAATAGTATCTCAACAATCTCATTAAGCTTGTTCTGAATTCTGAACTGATCTATTCTTCAATATTAATTCAAAGGAATTTCTTGGTAAACGATTCAATATTGGATTTTCGGATGTGATACTTGAGGGAATATACACTGCGCATAGACTATTTTCCACCAAGTAAACGTCTTTCTGCATATCAGTTGGTAGTGCTTGATAAATACCCAAAAGGACTTCATAACGTGGATATTCGGTATCCTTTTTTGCATCATGCCAGACAATGATCGATTGCTCGTTTTTCAAATAGCTCAACATTTTTTTCGTGTCGCGACGGACAGCTTCTGTAGAATGATCACCGTCAATGAAAATTAAATCAAACTTCTTTTTCAATTGATCAAAATCGAATGTTTGCGAATCGCCAAAAACATGTTTGATATTTGTGATGTCTTTGGAAAAGAAACGGTGCGATTCGACATAGTTTTTCTCTAATCCAAGGGATAATAATTGCTCATCTCCAAGATTAAAAGAATAAACAGAATCTACATAAGGTGCAACATTAGCAGCGCTCTCACCTCTCCAAGTGCCAATTTCCAAGTAATCTTTTACCTGGTATTTTCGACACAACAATTGAAGCAATGCGAAATCTGTTGCTAAAGAAGAACCTGATAGAAAGGCATAGGGAGCAATTCGAACCTCGTCGGATTCCATCAAATCAACCAAACGAATTTGTTTAAACGCTGTATTAGGAAAGAAACGTTGAAAGTCTGACTTAAAAACGATTTCATCCTTTAGTACATTATTTAATAAATAAGGCTTTTGAAGAATGAGCGAAAGTGCTTTGACCAATTTACTTATCTTATTCATATGCTACATTCACTTTATTAGATGTTGTTTCAATTTCCAAAAGATGGACTTTAATTCCCTTAAGGATGGAAAGACCACAAAGTTAGCGCCTTCTTTTCTAAAATAAAGAATTACAACAAGTGAGGTCACAAAATAAGAAATACTCGCCGTAATGGCCGCCCCTTGAATTTTTAACATCGGAATGAAATAATATGCAGCTATGCACGTTACAACGAATCCAATACCAGATGCAATCGCATTCACGTAATATTTGCCATGTCCAGAAAAATAATGCCCAATAATAAGCGCGTAATTGAATACCCAGATTCCAGGTGCGAGGTAAAACATCAGCTCATTTAACCCATTGAATTCCTTCCCGAATAACCAGGAATAAAACGATGAGGGAATAAATAATAGAACAATCAAGGCAACAAAAGCCGTTAATAATCCATATTTCGTAAGTTGTTCGGTAATGCTTTTCGTATAGTTGAAATCCGTAGAATTGGAGATTTTTGCATATTGCCACAAGGAAATACTCGTCGAAATCATCCATATAGATTCAATCACAGATACTGCGTTGGAGTATATACCAACCTCAGCTTCACCGCAGTATCTTTCCAAGAAAAAATAGCTGATGCGGAAACTCAATAATTGAAAAACATGTGCTAATTGATTTTGAAATCCATAGAAAAACAAAGATTTAAATGTAGTCCATGTATTAGCTAATTGAAAGTCAGAATCCTTTCTCACGTGTTTAGTGACGAGCAAGATGCTGATTAAAAACGTAACTCCGTAGGCAGTATACAATGCATAAACATATGCCTCAGCCGTTCGATTCCAGTTGAGCATAAATTGCACTAACAAGGTGGTTAACGTAAGTAATGGAACCAAGAAACTTAATAAATTAAAGGACTTCAAGTTTTCTTTGCCGAGTAAAATGGAACTATGTATCGAGACAATGGAAGAAATGGCACTCAGAATTAGTACTGAGAGAATGAATTTCGATGGAACTAATTCCGCATAAAGTAAAATGAAATAGCAAGCCAGACTGACCAAAATCGTCCAGAGGTAGGCAGTGAAAAACAACTCCCGAATCCTTAATTTATTTGTCAAGTATACAATGGAGGCTCCACCAACCATGTTATCAAAAATGGTCACAATGGCAATGATAGTCAACACCAAACTTTGTTCTCCTTTTCCAGTTGCGCCAAGGTATTGCGAAACAACAATCGCAATCATCAAATTCAAGATGGCCGAAAGCAATCGAACCCCAAAATTACCTAGGATTTTACGAACCATGTTTCACTATTATGGCTTCATAAATATCCGAGAATTTCTTGCCGATTGACTGATAACTAAATTGTGCTGTTGCTTCTTGGTGCATGATGCTTGAATCGTACTTTTCCAAACGTTCTAATTGCTCTTTTATTGCCGCAACAAGTGCATCTTGATCTTCTGAGGGTACTAATTGTCCTTGTTCTAAATGAACGATTTCTTTAATTCCTCCAACATTGGTTGAAACAATGGGTACTCCAGCAGATATTGATTCTATCAATACACAAGGTAAATTTTCGAACCGACTCGTTAAAACGAATAAGTCTGCCTTCCTTAAAAGCATGGCAATTTCTTTCGCTTCAAGTGTCCCGTGAAAATCAATGTGATTTTCGATGTTCAGTTGCTTAATTACTTCTTGAAACAAAGAAAAATCCCCATCACTTATTACTTGTAAATGTAAATCCGGTTTCCATTGAATTAATTCAGCAAATGCACGAAACAATAAACTTGGATTTTTCTGCAAACTTGCTAATGAAGAAACATGAATCAATTGATTTCCCTTACGTTCTGATGGATCCCCAGGAACAAACAACGATGTATCGATGACGTTATAGACAACATTCATTTTGGCGTGAATTCCTGCGCTTCGCATTGCTTGTCCAAGGTCTTCACTCACGGGTAAAATTAAACTTGCTTTATTAGCTGCCAAACGTGTTAAAAATTGCTGAATCCTACTTGGACGAGGCAATACCACTTCATGATAACAAGTCCAATGTTCGGTAATGATGTAAGGGATTTTATGGCGCATCGAAAGCAATCTAGCAATGATTCCAATCGGATAAACCACATTTGCATGAATCAATTCCGGATGAAAACCTTCTTTTTTCAGTTCTTGCAACAAGTTGAAATAGCAGAAGATGATGCGAAGGTTATTCCAAATTGATCCAATCAAAGGGAGCTTTGATTTTGGTATGTACGCAATCGTTGTTGGAAAAGGTGCGTTGCTTTTAACCAATTCCTTTCTTCCTTTCAGATGTTCATCCAAACAAACGTAAAGCATTTGAACCTGATGAAACTGTGAAGCTGCAAGTGCATGTTGAAACACGAAATTCCCGTGAGTAGGTTTTATCCGATTTGGATACCAACTGGAGAGGAATAAAACGTTCCTTTTCTGCATGTAGCGTTAATCCTAGCTTAAGTTATGTTGATAGACTTGATGCAATTGTTCCAAAGCGTAATCAATTTCTTCTTTTGTGGTGTAACGTGAAAAAGAGAAACGGACATTCGGACGAGACATATCGGCATGAATTCCTTCCAATACATGCGAACCTTTTGTTGCACCAGAAGTACATGCACTCCCCCCACTTACGGCCACTCCTTTTAAATCAAGTGTAAATAAAAGCATACTAGTTTTTTCCGTTGCAGGCAAACAGACATTTAATACCGTATAAAGTGCTTTGTCAAAATCGGTTTCTCCATGAAATGCTACAGTTGGAAAAATACTTTTTAATTGATCCATCATGTAGGATTTTAATCCAAAAACATGCTTCTGATGCGCTTCAACGTCATCATAAGCTAAATCCATCGCTTTCGCTAATCCAACAATACTAGCCATGTTTTCAGTCCCTCCACGAAGTCCTCTTTCTTGAGAACCACCATGTATAAACGATGAAACTTTCGTTTTCTTGTTTGCATAGAGAAATCCAACGCCTTTTGGACCATGGAATTTGTGCGCTGCACATGTAATAAAGTCAATATCTAAATCCGATAAATCAAACGCAAAATGCGCCATCGTTTGTACGGTATCTGAATGGAAATACGCATTGTTTTGTCTGCACATTTGCGCGATTTTTTTCAAGGGAATCATGGTCGCGATTTCATTATTCGCATGCATTAACGAAACTAAGGTTGGTTTCCCATCCTTCAACAACGATTCTAACTGCCCTAAATCCACGTTTCCTTTCGCATCTAAATCAATCAGCACCAATTCGATTTTTTCATGTGCTGCAATGGCATCTGCTGTGTGTACAACGGCATGGTGTTCAATAGAACTTGTAATGATGCGCTTTACACCTAAATGTGTCACGGCTGTATGAATCGCCATGTTATCGGCCTCTGTTCCACCGGAGGTAAAAATAATTTCGGAGGACGCACAATTTAAATGTTTGGCAACAGTTCGTCTTGAAGTTTCGAGCATTGCTTTTGCATTTCTCCCGAAGGAATGAGTGGAAGATGGATTACCGAAAGTATCTCTTAAGACAGGAATCATGGCTTCAACCACTTCAGGAGCGACGGGAGTTGTCGCTGCATTATCTAAATACACGCGCATATCAAAGTTTTGGCGAAGATAAGAATTTTACAGCACTTGAATAATTAAGCATTTTTCAAAAATAATTATGCTAATTTTAATACATGAACGAAGACTTACAGTTTTTCTGGGGAATGGGCATCCTATTTGGACTCGTTATGCTATTTGCGAAGTCTCCCGTGGGTTGGAAATACTTTCATGGAATTATTTTCCTATGCTACTTTGTAAATGCTTATTGGGAAATGAACGACGGAAATCATTCAGGCGGAGGAATGTATAGTGTTCTTGTATCGATAGGAACTGGATTACACATCATCGTTTTTCTAATCGGCAAGGTACTATTCGGATTTTTTAGACGACATAATCTAAAAACACAGAACCTTACATCGCTCTATCAACAAGCCAGTCACGAAGAGAAAGAAATCTAATGCTATTTTAGATCTACCGGACTTAACGTCTCAACCTTGACAGTATTTTTTCCAAAGTTGAATGGCATGATTGTATCACACATTGGGAAATCATAAGGAACATGCACATAGAATTTTCCTTTTCGCAGGATAAAATCCAGTTGAGTCAAATCAGGTTTCGTGCAACGACTCATGCTTCTTGATTCCAACTTGGAGGATATTTTCTTTTGGAAATCGGCATGTGCAACAAAATCAACCTTAAAAATGGAATCCTTTTTTAAGAAATATGTTTGGACTTCATTGACTTGAAAATCCTTGTTTCCCATCGGACATTTTACTTTTACTAACTTAGACAAGCAAAGTAAGCTTTTACTGAAATGCTCAACTTTATAAGTGATATTTAAATATTCTTGTTCTGTACAAAATACACCAATCGTATCCCGCTGAACCAAGTGTTTTAACAATGATTTAAATGTACTAGAAGAAAGATTAGGATAGTTTAACCGGATACTTTTTAGCTGAATGTCTTTCTGTATAAAAGGAAGTTGTCCTTCTCCAAAAGAACGAGACACCAATGACAAACGTTCATTTTCAGCCGTGCGGTCTGTATTGCAGGATTGCAACAAACCGATAAACAACAAAAACATGACCGTTACCTTCATTCGATAAGTGTTGTTTTTTATTTGACTACTTGTCCATACAAATCATAATGATCTGCACTCGTGATTAAGATACGTTCAAAATCTCCTAATCGAACAAATGATTCTGATTTTTTAATCAAAACTTCATTATCAACTTCAGGTGAATCAAATTCTGTACGTCCGATAAAATAATCCCCTTCCACTCGATCGAATAATACTTTGAACTCCTTACCAACTTTTTGTTGATTCAATTCATAACTAATGCCTGATTGTAATTCCATGATTTCATCCGCACGTTTTTTCTTTGTTTTCGCGGTTACGTCATCTGTAAATTGGAATGCATGAGTATTTTCCTCGTGAGAATAGGAAAAAATACCCAAGCGATCAAAACGACTTTTCTCAACGAATTCATACATTTCTTTAAATTCTGCAGCTGTTTCACCGGGATATCCAGCAATTAATGTTGTTCTTAAGGCGATCCCAGGAACTTTTTGTCGAATGGTTTGAATCAATTCCTCCGTCTTTTCACGCGTAATTCCGCGACGCATCGCCTGTAAAATTTTCGTTGAACCATGTTGCAATGGCATGTCCAAGTACTTACACACATTGTCACGTTCATTCATCACATCCAATACATCCATCGGGAATCCAGAAGGATAAGCGTAATGTAATCGAATCCATTCAATTCCTTCCACATCGGACAGACGTTTGATTAAGTCCGAAAGCGCACGTTTCTTATATAAGTCTAATCCGTAATATGTCAAGTCTTGTGCAATGAGCATTAACTCTTTTACACCTTTTGCAGCGAGACCTTTTGCTTGAAGTACCAAATCCTCCATTGGAGTAGAAATGTGAGTCCCGCGCATAATTGGTATGGCACAGAAAGAACATGGACGATCACAACCTTCCGCAATTTTGAAGTAAGCGTAATGATTTGGTGTAGTTAACAAACGCTCACCTACTAATTCGTGTTTGTAATCCGCTTTCAATGTTTTCAACAAACGCGGTAAGTCTCTGGTTCCGAAATACGCATCCACTTCTGGAATTTCTCTTTCCAAATCGTCTTTGTAGCGTTCGGACAAACATCCAGTCACATATACTTTATCCACTAATCCTTCTGCTTTTGCTTCTGCATAGCGAATAATTGTATCTATTGATTCTTGTTTTGCATTATCAATGAATCCACATGTATTGATGATCACGATTTCAGCATCATCCTCCATAGATTCGTGTTCAACATCAAAATGATTGGCTTTCAATTGAGCCATCATCACCTCTGAATCGTATGTATTCTTTGAACAACCTAACGTAACAACGTTTACTTTGTTCTTTTTTAGTGTTTTTGTTTTCATTGCGTGCACAAAAATAGGACACTTTAGCGAAATGGTATTATTTTTGACCCCTCGCAAACTAAAAAACACATGAATATGCGTTATTTACTTCCATTAATCCTTTTTTTTAGCGCTTGTGGCACTATGAAAAAAACAAAAGTTGAGAAAATGACTGAAATTTCAGCTCCAAAAGCGTTCATTCGTCAAATTGAAACCATTGAAGCTGGAGGAGAATTATTTCAAATTCAAACGACGAACATCATTGGTAACCGATTTTATGTTGTTATAAAAGCGCATCCGATGTTAACGGTTGAAGATTTTGATTTAACCGCAAGTGCAAATATTTCTAAATCCTTACCACCAATTAGAACAATTCGTTTGGACGTAAAAAAAATCCCAATCAAAAAAGGAGACAATGCAGTGGCGATGGCGGAACAAACATTAGTATTTGATATCACTGATTTAGCTTACAAACAAGAAGCCGGATCAGAAATTTACCTTCAATTCGAAGGAGCGAAAGAACGCATTTTATACACCTACAAATAAACATGGAAGAAGAACGTATTGACAAAATTATCATGGAGCGAAAAATGGTTTCTTCAAGAGTAAGAGCGGAGGAACTTATTTCCAAATTTGGCGTTTTAATCAATGGTAAACTCATTTCCAAGCCAGGAAAAAAAGTTCCTGTTGATGCCGAAATTCAATTGATTTCGGAAGAAATACCTTGGGTTTCTAAAGGAGCTTTAAAACTTGTTGCAGCACTAGATGAATGGAAATTTGATTGCAACGAAAAAGTATTCATTGATCTTGGTGCAAGCACTGGAGGATTCACAGAAGTTCTTTTATCCAAAGGGGCAAAAAAAGTCTTTGGCGTTGATGTTGGATCAAAACAATTACACGAGCGCATTAAAGCAGACCAACGGGTGATTAACTTGGAAAAGACACATGCCCGTGACTTGACTGAAAAACAAATCACTGAAGATATAGATGGCTTAGTCGTTGATGTATCTTTTATCAGCCTTGAAAAAGTAATTCCATTCGTGATCCGATTTTTAAAACCAGACGCAGATGTTGTCTTGTTGATTAAGCCACAATTTGAATTAGGACGTGCATTTTTATCCAAAGGAGGAATTGTAAAGGACGTACGTCAGTATCCAATCCTACTAGAGAATATAAAAGAAATGTGCAGTAGAAATCAATTAGAATGGAAAGCGTATATCGACTCTCCTATTCTTGGTGGAGATGGAAACAAAGAATTTTTAGGGTATTTTAAACGAAAATAATTTTCTTTGCAGAACTATGACAATTGACGAATTATACAAAGCGTTTAACGACATTGAATTTCAAGCAACGCGTATTTTAAAATCTAAAGGTTTTGATAGAGATCATCTCAGTCGCTTTAATCAACGAACTGAAGAAATACGTCGTCAACTTGTAAGTATGCGCTTACAGGGAGCAATTCATGACACAATGAATGAATTACAGCTAATTGACGAGGAATATTTACCTAAATTATCGTTTGGTCGTAAAATTTGGAACATTCTACTTTTCGGTCAGTATAAAAAGCGCTTTCAAGCGAAAGGACAATTGCGTTACTTCATGGAAGAGGTAGCAAAGAGAAAACAATTGTTTGCCTATGCAAAAGGTGAGTTAAACGTGGATTAACATCCCGTTTAAACCCTTCCTATCTTATTTTCCTTTACTTATATTTTTGTGAGAAATTCTTCTCCTGAAGCAATTTGAACAGGTGCATTCATAACCACACATGAAATAGCACTAGAACCTAAATTTTTCACACTTACATTGTTTTTATCAATCGAAACTTCCAACGGAATGGTTTGATACAAAATTCTGAAGGTATAAGATTGCCAAGCTTCTGGAATAGTCGGATTTATTTCTAATCCAGACTCGTATACACGAACACCTGCCATTCCCTCCACAACAGACATCCATGTCCCGGCCATACTCGTAATGTGAAGTCCTTCGTCGGCCTCGTGATTGTAGTCATCTAAATCCAAGCGAGAAGTTCTCAAATACAATTCATATGCTTTGTCAAGATTTCCGATTTTTGCCGCTAAAATCACATGGACACAAGGTGACAAAGATGATTCATGTACCGTTTTTGGTTCATAAAAATCAAAATTCGCTCGAATTGTTTCCAAATCAAAGTGATCTTCAAACAAATACAATCCCTGAAGAACATCTGCTTGTTTGATGAAAATGGAACGTAAAATGCGATCCCAAGACCAATGTTGGTTTATCGGACGTTCATTTAACGGTAGATCAGAGGTCGACAATTGTTCTTTATCCATGAATCCGTCTTGTTGAAGGAAGATCTTTGTTCCTTCTCGCAGTGGGAAATAAACATTCTCAACAATATGACGCATGGCTTTGATTTCCTTTTCGGACATCAATTTATTATTAGAACCACCAATTTCTTCATTAATTTTCAAACAATAATCTACACACCAACGCGCGATGTAATTGGTATACCAGTTATTGTTGATGTTGTTTTCATATTCGTTAGGACCAGTTACGCCAAGCATAACGTATGCTTCTTTGCTTTCTGACCAATTGAAACGTTGTGTCCAAAAACGTGCAATTCCAAGCAATACAGGGAATCCATATTTTTTGAGGTAATCTCTATCACCTGTATGACGTACGTAATTATAGATTCCAAAGGCAATTGCTCCGTTACGGTGAATTTCCTCAAAAGTAATTTCCCATTCGTTGTGGCATTCCTCACCGTTCATGGTAACCATTGGATAAAGTGCTGCGCCATCTTTAAAACCAAGTTTCTCAGCGTTTTCTATCGCTTTATTTAAATGATTATATCGATAAACCAATAATTGACGTGCAATTTTTGGGTCCGCTGTTTTTAAATAAAATGGAAGGCAATATGCTTCGGTATCCCAGTAAGTAGCGCCACCATATTTTTCTCCGGTGAATCCTTTCGGACCAATATTTAATTTTGCATTTTTCCCTGTATACGTTTGATACAAATGGAAAATATTAAATCGAATTCCTTGTTGGGCTGTTGTATCACCTTTGATAACGATGTCTGCATTTTCCCAAATTTTCAACCATGCTTGTTTGTGATCTTCAATCAAGTTATCGAATCCACCGGTATATGCATCGCGCACCCTTGAAATCGCTTTCGCTGCTAACTCAAAATCAGAGTGATTCATTGTAGATGTGATCGCTACGTACTTCTTAAGTGTATAGGGAATTCCTTTTTCAAGGTAATGTTCAAAGTTATTCTCCACATAGAAGTCGCGTTCAGCTACATTAGGATGAATCGTCAATAATTCAGCCTCTTTCCAAAATGAAAAGCGCATAGCTGTCGCAACAGAGAAATTTGTTTTTTTCGTTCGTCCACAAATGATTCCTTTTTGCGCATCGACCTTTCTGCTATCCTCAATCCAGAAAAACTCATCATAATTGGCATCGTGGTTACTTACTTTCCCATCTAAATAAGGGGTGAATTTTACATTCCCACTAAAATTCAAGGGCGTAACTGTGTAGGAAATTGCTGCAATTTCTTCTTTGGCCATAGAACAGAATCGAACCGACTGAACCTCTAGTTCTTTTCCATTCGATAATTTCACTTTGAAATGTCTGGATAATATTCCGTGCTGCATGTCCAACTCTCTGTGAAAGGACTTCACTTCACAGGTATTTAAATCCAAGGGAATTCCATCCACCTCAATATTAATACCGATCCAATTACAAGAATTCAATACCTTGGCAAAATACTCTGGATACCCATTTTTCCACCAACCTACTCTCGTCTTGTCCGGATAATAAACACCACCTACGTAACTTCCTTGCAGGGTATCTCCTGAATAGTGTTCTTCAAAATTAGCGCGTTGCCCGAAGGAACCATTACCAATACTGAAGATACTTTCCGCTTGTTTTTGTTTGCTGGAATCAAATTTATTTTCAACTATTTTCCAAGCATCTATTTCAAACAAATTACGCATATGTCTCTAAACTAAATTCTGTTAAATCATTAAAATATGTATCCGCCATGTCGGCGATATTTGGATTACCTACTGCAATCGCTTTAAATCCTCCTGCTTTTGCAGCTGTAATTCCACTCGCTGCATCTTCAAAAACGATGCATTCTGATGGAGAGAGTCCAAGCGCATGTGCACCATTCAAAAATACTTCCGGGTGTGGTTTCGGGTGTTCTACCCCATTTCCATCAATTACGACATCAAATAGGTGATCAATCTTCAATAACTTCAGAATAAAATTGGCATTCTTGCTAGAAGAACCGATTCCTAATTTAATGCCATTTTCTTTCGATTCGTTTAACAAATCAAGTACGCCAGGAAGAAGATCTGTTTGGTTCAATTCCTGAATGGAATCTACATAAAAGTCATTTTTGCTTTTCAACAAAGCATCAAATTCTTCACTTGAAATGGTTTTCGATCCAAGTTCCAGAATTTTCTTCAAGGAATCTGCACGACTAACACCTTTCAGTAGTTCGTTGTGTTCTTCTTCAAAGTCAATTCCCAAGGAATTTGCCGTTCGTTTCCAAGCGATGAAATGGTTGTGTTCTGTTGTAACAATCACTCCATCTAAGTCAAATATCAAACCTTTAATCATGTTAAGCTACCTTTTCATCTTTGATTCGCAAGGTTAATATCCCTGCTAAAATCAACAAACATCCACCGATGGTTACGGCCGCTAAGCGCGAACCATCCAACACATTCTCCATCACTTTCCCAAAGAATAATGATGCAATGATTTCAGGTAAAACAATGAAGAAATTGAAGATCCCCATGTAAATCCCAATTTTATTTTCAGGCAGACAATCAGCTAGTAAGGCGTATGGCATGGATAGAATACTACACCAAGCTATTCCAACAAGTCCCATTACAATGAATAATCCGTAACTCGAATCCGAACCATGAATAAGATTTATTGAAATCAATCCTAGTCCACCTATCATTAAACAAATAAAATGGGTCCATTTTTTACCAAACTTACCCGCTAAAAAAGGCAGCGCCAAGGCGAACAAAAATGTAACAATGTTCTCAAATGAATAGGTTAATCCAGCAAAATTTTGTCCATCCGAATATGCTTTTGATCCTGCTTCCCCACCAAAAATATCGTTTGCAACAGTAGGTGTGTAGTAAAACCACATTAGGAATAAACCGGGCCAAGTAACAAATTGAACCAATGCGATTTGTTTCATGCGTTTCGGCATGTGGGTAATTGCATAAACTATCTCATTAACTCCACTTAAAAATCCTTTCTTCTCTGCTTTTTTCGCTGCTAATTCCTCTTCAGTCGGTGGATATTCTTTCGTCGTGAATACGGTATAAAGAACAGCTCCAAGAAAGGCAATTCCACCAAGGTAGAATGACCATTTAACATTGTTAGCAACTTGTCCATGTGCTGCAGTTGAACTCACACTGAACCAATTTGTAAAAATCCAAGGCAATGCACTGGCAATCGTTGCTCCTACTCCGATGAAAAAACTTTGCATGGAGAATCCAACCGTACGTTGATTTTCTGGAAGTTTATCTGCTACAAATGCTCTAAAAGGCTCCATACTGATGTTAATCGAAGAATCCAATACCCACAATAAACCAGCCGCCATCCACAACGCAGAGGCATTTGGCATAATGAATAAACACAAGGAACTTAGAATAGCGCCAATTAGGAAAAATGGACGACGTCTACCAAGTATCGGATGCCAAGTTCGGTCACTTAAGTATCCAATTATGGGTTGAACAAGAAGTCCGGTTAACGGAGCTGCAAGCCACAAAGCTGGAATATCCTCTGGTTTCGCACCTAAATTTTCATAGATGGAACTCATATTGGCCATTTGTAGTCCCCAACCGAATTGGATTCCCATAAAACCGAAACTCATGTTCCAGATTTGCCAAAAAGATAAGTTTGGTTTCTTACTAGTCATGGTTAAGTTGTTTAGTAGAAGATTTACTTAAAGAATACTTGATAACCCCAAGGTGCCAAAGAAATTTTACTTGTCCCACCGAACGTTTTTTTCTTACCTGAGAAAAGCTCTGTGTATTCTCCTGTCATAGATGAAGAATTAAATGAAACCTCTGATTTTTTGTTTGAAAGATTCAGAACCGTTATCACTTGATGTTTTTCGTTTTCTCGTATGTACACGAGGTGTTCTTTTGCATTTTGAGTGGCAATAAATTGCGCTTGATTATTTCCGTCACGCACCCACAATGCAGGATTCGTTTGGTGTAAGTTTAATAATTTTGTGTAGAAAGGGACTAAATCCATTTTTTTCCAATCGATGCTATCCTTATCAAAAAATTTCAAACGTCTATCCAAAGAAGTTTCTTGCCCATTGTATACTAGTGGCGTTCCTTCAATGGTTGAAGCGAGAACAGCTAAAGCGAATCTAGCATCGCCCATTCGTTCCATTTCTGTTCCATTCCAAGAGTTCTCATCGTGATTTGACGTAAAATGCATTCGGTTTGCTGTAGCGGGATATTTATTCATTTTGATGTAATCCGTAATTGCCGTTGCATCTTTTTTACCTTTCGCAATATCGTTCATGATGTGGTGAAAATTCCAACCGTACGACATTTCGAATGCATCGTGCATTTTAACTTCCTCCGCTTCGGCCAACATAAAAATTGGTTTCACCTGTTCTAATTCTGCTCTTGCTTCCATCCAAAAATCCATTGGAACCGATCCCGCAACATCACAACGAAATCCATCAATATCAGCCTCTGTTAACCAATATTTCATAGAGCTAATCATTTCTTTTCGCATGGATGTATTATCGTAATTTAAATCGGCAACATCCCACCAATCTGTTCCGATAGTCGGCTGTACATTTCCGGAAGAATCCAATGTATACCAGTCTAAATTATTTTGTTCTGTTAACCAAACATTATCTGGAGAAGAGTGATTTGCCACCCAATCAATAATGACACGCATATTCAATTTATGTGCTTCTTTTACCAAGAATTTGAAATCATCAAGGTTTCCAAATTCACTATTAACGGCTTTGTAGTCTTGCACAGCATAATAGCTCCCTAAAGATCCTTTGCGATTTTTCACTCCAATTGGGTGAATCGGCATTAACCAAATAATATCGACCCCCATTGCTTTTAACCGTGGAAGTTGTTTGTATACTTGTTCAAATGTTCCTTTATTTGAGAACTGACGAACATTTATTTCGTAAATCGTAGCGTTGAAAGCCCATTCCGGTGTGTTTTTCTGAGCATATGTATAGACACTCATAAAAGTGACAACCGCGCAAAGTATTGATTTTAACATGATTTAACAGTTTGCTTGTTTAGGATATAATTTAGGTGATAATTCACGAGTCCGGTAACAGGTTTTTGGATAATAGACGTCACTGTCACACCTAATTCCCCGGCTGCTTTATTTAATTCTGACTCAAATATTTTGGAAAGCGACCCAACGAAATGAACTTCCGTATTTTGGAAATTATCGTAGCAACACACGTGCACTTCCATGAATCTTTTAAATCCAGCATAAACCATATCACTGAAAAAAGGTTCTCCTTTGTGCTTTGCAATGAAGGGCATAAAAGAAGCGATGTAAACATTTGCATTCGGCTCACGGTACACATGATTCACTATTTGATCTTTATCCAGCTTGTAGGTAGCGATAAAATCAGCTTCAACATGCGCCGGTAATTTATGGTATAAGAAATTACTTAACAATTGCTTGCCAAAATAACTTCCACTTCCTTCATCACCTAGTATGTAGCCCAAAGCTGGAACAACTTCAGTAATTTCTTCTCCATCAAATAAACAAGAATTCGAACCAGTACCAATAATACACGAAATTGCAGGACTACCTGTGTAGGTAGCATAAGCGCAAGCTAGCAAATCGTGATCAACAACAACTGTTGCATTTTTAAATATTCTTTTGAGTCCGACATGAACAATTTCGTTCATTTCATCGCTTGAACAACCTGCACCATAAAAATAAACTCCCTGAATCTCATCTGCTACAGCAAGGATGTCTACTTGCTTCTTTAATTCTGTTTCAATCAAATCGGATGAGTGAAAATATGGATTAAAGCCCATTGTTGAATAAAAACTTTGGTTATTTTTGCTATCAACTAAAACCCAATCGCTTTTTGTTGAACCACTTTCTACTATAAAATACATATCTCTAAAATGATAATTTGAGTCTTTGTGTCATTTTTACACTATCCAAATATATACATAATCCTTCATTCGTGCATAATAATCTGAAAAAAATAGGTTCTGAATTAAATCCAAATGTCTCTGTGGATTGTGTGATTTTTGGTTTTGACTTAGAGAAATTAACTGTGCTAGTCATTGATCGTGGAGAGATTTTCGCCGAAAAAGGACCACGTTTGGCTCTACCGGGAAACCTCATCTATGACAATGAAAATTTAGACCAAGCAGCAAGCCGTGTTTTGGACGAACTAACTGGATTAAAAGACATCTACCTTGAACAAGTTGGTGCTTTTGGTGATCCATATAGAATCCACAAAGAATCTGACCGCGAATGGCTGAAGTCTATCAGAGCGCAACCGGATGCACGTGTAATCACCGTTGCCTATTTTTCCTTAGTTAAAATTGAAGATTATTTGCCTCACGCTTCTTCCTTTGCGAAAAATGCAGGATGGGCACCTGTGAATGAACTTTCTGAATTAGCCTTTGACCATTTTGAAATTCTTCAAGCAGCAAAAGATAAATTGAAGCAAAAAATAAAAATTCAACCAATCGGTTTCAATCTATTGCCTGAAAAATTCACCTTGAGTCAACTACATCGTTTGTACGAAAGTATATTGGACAAACCATTAGATAAAAGAAATTTCCGTCGCAAGATTCAAAAATTAAACATCCTTTCAAACTTGAAGGAAAAACAACGCGGTGTTCCACACAAACCGTCTTCCCTTTACGAATTTAACGAAGAAAAATACCAAGAACTCACCCAAATGGGCTTTGATAATTTTGGATTCTAACCTCCTTTTTTTCTTCTTGCTAATAATTTTGTAAGTTTACTCGTTAACTAGTTACTGTTTTTTTTCATGGACATGTAACTTTTGATAAGTTCAATTTGTTCTAACTGTAATACTACTACAATTTTGAATAGTGCTGAATACAATCATTCTGTTGAACAAATAAGCGATTCGTTGTTTCGCTTTGCAGTTTATTTTCTGAAGGATTCGGAAGACGCTCAGGATGTTGTTCAAGATGCATTTGAAAAATTGTGGTTAAATAGAGAAAAAGTAGAGAACGAAAAAGTGAAATCTTGGCTTTTTACCTGTGTGCACAACGCGATGTTGAATCAGTTACACCGGAAAAAAACACAGAAAATTCACTTAGACTCCATCGATAAATCTGGATTTGAAAAACCAGATCAATCGTTTGAATCGAAACAGGTAATCGATTTAATGGTCGCATCCCTTCCTCCTCTACAGAAAAGTATTCTCTTGTTACGCGATTTGGAAGGATATACTTACGAAGAAATTGGGGAAATGCTCAGCATTCCTTCAGCTCAAGTCAAAGTATATTTATTCAGAGCTCGTTTGAAATTAAAAAAACAGTTAAAAGGACTTTTTTTACTTGCCTAATGCAACCGACACACCAAAACATTGATCGCTGGCTATTTGACTATACAGAAGGAAATCTTTCTGCTGATCAAGAACAGCAGTTAGAATTGTTCCTGATGAATCATCCGGACCTAGAGTTGGACATGGACGCATGGGAAATGGCCAAAGTGGGTGTAGCACCCATGGTTTTCGAACAAAAAGAACTGCTCTACAAAAAGCGATCTTACAAACCTGCATTGGCTTTGTTGAGCTTCTTGATTCTTTTCATCACTGGAATTTCACTTTTCTACAGAAACCAACAAGATGTAACGCACAAACATGCGATGAATGTACAGGGTGCAAAAAAGAACGCAGAGCGTACACA
>JBIIAG010000039.1:0-10792 GCA_044240055.1 Crocinitomicaceae bacterium
GTGTGCCCAAGCGAAAAATTGGATAAATGGGTGATGTTAATTTATCTGAGATCACAAATTCTGTTTCTGGTTTCGCTTGATCCAACTTACAGTATTCTAGACGCAAACCAGCAGTCAGGTCTAGCTTATTAAGCTTCGTTTCTACCTGTTGGTACAAAGCTAAGTTGTTACTTAAATGATTATCGAAAATATAACTTATCACCTTATTGGTCATATTCATGAACCCAGAAATTAAATTCGTGTTCCCGATTTTTTTCTGAATGCTGTAATCAGCGTAGTACATTTCAGCAAATGATGCATCATATACCTGTTCTGAATTTCCCGTTGTGACTAAGTAATACCTTGTGCGAAGGTGATGTTTATTGTCATGTTTATCAATGAATTTCACGTATGGATCCACATTTAAACGAATCGCACGTTGCCGACTTAGGGTATTTTCCAACGCTTGATATCCCATGGAATCGTTTTTCCAAAGTATAAATACCCCTTTGTCTTGCCATTGAAATTGGTAACTCATTCCTAACTTCATTTTCGGAAATTTCTTCAGGAAGTAATAAAGCGAACCATTGATGCGGGCACGTTTTTCGTCGTTTCCTTCTCGGTAACTTTCATCGAGGAGTCCATTGACTCCGATGGTATAACCCAATCTTCCTTTCGATTTTCCGTAATACACATCGAGCAAATGACTTGTGGGATTTCTTTTCCACCAATTCATGGAACTACGTTTCGGGTCTCCATATACACCCGACTGGTATTTCATCGTTAATTGTCCTTCCGGTTTTGCTTCTTTTTCGGTAAGTGCAATGATTCCATTCAATGCTCCACTACCATAGAGAACAGATGACGCACCTTTTAAAATTTCAATTTGAGAGGCTTGTTCCATTGGCACCGCATTCCATTTGACATCTCCTAAATCAGGTGATAGCATGGGGACACCATTCCATAGTAACATCACACGACTTCCTGCGCCGTACGCATATCCGCCTCCACCCCGAATACTCACTTGTCCATCCATGGTAAAAACTCCAGGACTTTGATTCACTGCCTGTTCGAGATTCGTAAATCCTTTGTTTGCGATTAAAGCTGGTTTCAAAATTTCAATAGAAATAGGTATTTCTTCGATGTTTTGATTTCGTTTTCCAGAAGTAACAACCACCGTTTTTACATCTTGTAAAAGCATGGATAGTTGCATCGTCACATATCCCCTTTGTTGAATTCGAATGGAATCTATTTCATATCCTTTTTTCTGAAAATACAGTGTAACTGGTAATTTTTTTACAGGAATTATAAAGGTCCCATACGGATTCGTTTCAACCTTTTCGTTTTCAGACGATTTCACCAAAACCTGAGAAATGACTGATTTTGATTCTTTGTCAATTACTACACCTGTCAGTTGTGCGAAAATGTGTAGTTGAATAACACAAAAAAATGTAAAAAAGAATTTTTTCATGCTAAAAAGCCTGTGGTTTTTCGTTAACTTAATACAACGAATCTAATCATTTTTTGAATTTTATGTCACTTGAACTTTACAAAATCGCCCTTGGACAACTGAAAGGTATTGGACCTTCAAGAGCCACGCGAATCTTAGGGAAATTATCCTGTCTAACCGATTTATTCACCCAAAACGACCGGGAATTACACCTGCAAACCGGAGTTGCGTACACCATTTTAAAGGAAATGAATCGGGAAGAAGCGTTAGAATTAGCCGAAAAGCAACTCGTGTTTAATGAGCTCAATAAAATCCAATCTCATTTTTTTATGGACGAGGATTATCCGAGGCGATTGAGACAATGTGCCGACGCACCTGTTGTACTTTTTTCCAAAGGACTCTCCCATTTGAATCAGTCAAATGTCGTTTCGATTGTCGGCACAAGAAATCAAACCGAATATGGACGTAAACTTGTTGAAGAACTACTTGAGAAAATCCAATCGAAGGATTTAACGGTGGTAAGTGGACTTGCATATGGTGTGGACATCCACGTTCACGAGACATGTGTGAACAAAGGAATTTTCAATATTGGCGTTTTTGGACATAGTTTAGATCGGATTTATCCATACCAACATCGAAAAGTTGCAGAGAGAATGTTGGAGAATGGCGGATGGATCAGTGAATTTATCGTAGGGACGAAACCCGACCGCATGAACTTCCCCATGAGGAATCGTATCATTGCGGGAATGTCAGACGCGATTATTGTCGTAGAAAGTAAAACCAAAGGCGGGTCCATCATCACTGCAGAACTTGGAAATGATTACAATAGAGATGTTTTTGCTTTTCCAGGTAGTGTGCACCAAGAACAATCAGAAGGATGTAATTGGTTAATTCAAAAACATAAAGCTCATTTGATTCAAAATGGAGCAGATTTTTTAACCTTGATGAATTGGCAGTTGGAAATGCCTAAAAAACAACTCGAATTGTTCCCCGAATTAGAAGCAAGTGAACTAAAGGTGTACCAAATTTTAGTGGAATTAAAAGAGGCGCACATTGACGTTATCGCGATGAAATCCGGATTAAGCACCTCTCAATTAAATGTGTTGTTATTTCAATTAGAGATGAAAAACATCGTGCATTCAGGATCAGGAAATCGGTATACCTTACAATGGAAACATTGCGCGTAAATGAGGTGTGAAGATGACGACTCCAACGATGAGAGCAAAAATACTTGCAATTAATACTGCACCAGCTGCGATGTCCTTCACTTGTTTGATTTTCGAATTAAATTCGAGTGTATAAACATCCGCTAATATTTCAATGCTTGTGTTTATTGCCTCTAAGGAAAAAACTATTGCACTTGAGATGAACAACCAAAGCCATTCAAATCGATTCAAATCAAGGATGAACCCAGCTACTATAACCAGTGCGAAAATGACTAATTGAATTCGTGCATTTCTACTTTCTGAAAATAGTCCCAGAATTCCAATAATGGCGATTTTCAATGCGGAAAAAAAGTTTGTATGTTTCATCGATTTGAAATTAGTAAAAAATAGAATTTTGACGTAATTTTGTGCTCACGTTCATTAAAATAAACTTATAAAGAAAGGTGGAGGGACTGGCCCTACGAAACCTTGGCAACCTGCCTGTATTAGGAAAGGTGCCAAATCCGATTCCCGTTTTGGGGAAAAGATAAGTTGAAACACAAACTGTTTCCGACACATTTCTTTTGTTATTGCATACACATGAAAAGCGCATTAGAAACAGCATTAGCTACACGAATTTTAGTCCTTGACGGAGCCATGGGAACCATGATTCAACGTCACCATTTAGAAGAAATTGACTTTCGAGAAGGTACGTTTGAACAACATGATAAACCCTTAAAAGGAAATAATGACCTTTTGTCGATTACTAGACCAGAAATCATTAAGGATATTCATCGCCAGTATTTGCAAGCCGGAGCGGATATCATTGAAACAAATACATTCTCTGGAACGACCATCGCACAAGCGGATTATGGACTAGAGGATGCTGTATACGCAATCAACTTCGAAAGCGCGAAAATCGCCAAAGAAGTTTGTGCCGAATTTACAGATAGAACAAGATTCGTCGCTGGATCAATCGGTCCAACGAATCGAACCGCATCAATTTCTCCAGATGTCAATGACCCTGGATTTAGAGCTGTAAGTTTTGATGACCTTGTACTTGCCTATAAGCAACAGGTAAATGCCTTAATGGACGGAGGAGTTGATCTTCTACTTGTCGAGACCATCTTTGACACACTCAATGCAAAAGCAGCGCTTTTTGCCATAGATGAGGTTTTTGACGAACGAAAGGTAAAACTTCCAATCATGGTTTCAGGAACAATCACGGATCAAAGTGGCCGAACATTGACTGGACAAACAACCGAAGCATTTTTGATTTCACTTTCACATATGCCTTTACTCTCCATCGGATTAAATTGTGCATTGGGAGCGTCCATGATGCGTCCATATTTGCAAATTTTGAATGAAAAATCTTCATTCGCAGTAAGTGCCCATCCAAATGCCGGACTACCAAATGAATTTGGTCAATACGAAGAAAGTCCACAAATGATGGCGAATCAAATCAAGACTTTTCTCGACGAAGGACTAGTCAATATTATTGGCGGTTGTTGCGGAACAACTCCGGAACACATTAAAGCAATTGCTGACATTGCGAAAAATTACGCGCCTCGTCAAATAAACATTGCATAACCCACTTTTCCTCGAAAAAATGTCAAATTCATTGAAATTATCCGGACTCGAACCACTCATTGTAAATGCGGAAAGCAACTTCATAAATATTGGTGAACGCACCAATGTAACAGGGTCACGGGCATTTTTACGCATGATACAAGAAGGCGATTTTGAAGCCGCTGTAGCTGTAGCACGCGAACAAGTCGAAGGTGGTGCACAGATCATCGATATTAACATGGATGAAGGAATGATTGATGGAAAAGAAGCCATGATTCGTTTTTTAAACCTCATCGCTGCTGAACCAGATATTGCACGCGTACCGATTATGATTGATAGTTCGAAATGGGAAATCATCGAAGCTGGCTTAAAATGTGTGCAAGGAAAAGGTATTGTCAACTCCATTTCACTAAAGGAAGGTGAAGAAAAATTCATTGAACAAGCGAAAAAAATCAAACGTTATGGTGCGGCCGTTATTGTCATGGCTTTTGACGAAAATGGTCAAGCGGATAGTTACGAACGCCGCATTGAAATCTGTAAACGATCTTACGATATTCTTACCCAAGTGGTGCTTTTCCAAAAAGATGACATCATTTTTGACCCAAATATTTTCCCTGTTGCGACGGGAATGGAGGAACACAACAATAATGCACTAGACTTTTTCAAAGCTACAAAGTGGATTCGTACCAATCTACCCGGTGCTCATGTAAGCGGTGGCGTTTCCAATGTTTCCTTTTCATTTCGCGGGAATAACAAAGTACGCGAAGCGATGCACTCCGCTTTTTTATATCATGCGATTGCACATGGCATGGATATGGGAATTGTGAATCCAAGCATGCTCGAAGTTTACAGTGACATTGAGCCTCAACTATTACTATTTGTTGAGGATGTACTGTTGAATCGCAGACCGGATGCCACTGAACGTTTATTGGAATTGGCAGAAACGGTGAAGGGAGATGGAAAGAAAAAAGAAATCGATTTAAGTTGGAGAAATGCTCCAGTTAAAGAACGCTTGTCTTATGCATTGGTAAAAGGACTAGTAGAATTCATCGATGAAGATGTAGAAGAATGCCGTCATTTATTTGATCGTCCAATTGAGGTGATTGAAGGACCTTTAATGGATGGCATGAATACCGTAGGTGATTTGTTTGGAAGTGGGAAGATGTTCCTACCACAAGTAGTGAAATCTGCACGTGTGATGAAAAAAGCAGTAGCCTACCTTCTTCCATATATTGAAGCAGAAAAGGATGGTAAAAGTTCTTACGCTGGAAAAATATTGATGGCAACTGTTAAAGGAGATGTACATGACATTGGTAAAAACATAGTTGGTGTTGTTTTAGCCTGTAATAATTACGAAGTAATCGATATTGGCGTGATGGTTCCAGCAGAAAAAATCATCGAAACAGCCATCAGAGAAAAAGTAGATGTGATTGGATTAAGTGGACTGATTACGCCAAGTTTAGATGAGATGGTTCACATGGCAAAGGAAATGGAACGCGCGGGATTAAGTATTCCATTACTAATCGGTGGAGCAACAACTTCTAAGGTTCACACAGCTGTAAAAATTGATCAATATTACAACGCTGGACAAGCTGTGCATGTGCTTGACGCTTCTAGATCCGTCACAGTGGTGGAAAGTTTACTTGGCTCGAAAAAAGATGTGTTCATTGCAAATTTGAAAGAAGAATACCAACGCTTGCGTGAACACCACGAAAAGCACCGCGCGTCAAAGGAACTTTTACCAATCTCGGATGCACGATTGAATAAATCTTTACTCGATTTTTCTGAGTCAAATATTTCCATTCCAAAGAAACTTGGAACGCACGAATTAGAGGTTTCACTTGAAAAATTAGTGCCTTACATTGATTGGACTCCTTTCTTTCAGACTTGGGAATTACACGGAAAATTTCCAGCTATTTTGAGCGATGAAATTGTTGGCGTTGAAGCAACAAATCTTTTCGAAGATGCACAAAAAATGGTAGGTGAAATGGTAGGTGATTCTTGGGTGAAAGCAAAAGCAATCTTTGGTCTTTTCCCTGCAAATAGCATTGGTGATGACATTGAGATTATTGGTTTAACTTCAGGTGAAGAACAAACTTTCAACCAACGTACATTAAGGCAACAAACAAAAAAAGCCCTCGGACAATCAAATGTTGCGTTGTCGGATTTTATTGCACCCAAAGAATGTGGAATACAAGATTACATTGGAGCATTTGTTGTGACAACCGGAATTGGATTGGATGAGCATGTATCTCGATTTGAAAACGATCACGACGATTATAGTTCTATAATGGTAAAGGCGCTTGCCGATAGATTAGCCGAAGCTTTGGCGGAGTATTTACACCACCTTGTTCGAACGGATTATTGGGGATATGAACAAACAGACGCTTTTTCAAATGAAGAATTAATTCAAGAAAAATACCGTGGAATTCGTCCTGCTCCGGGATATCCCGCTTGTCCGGATCATTTGGAGAAATTAACGATTTTTAATTTGTTGAACGCGACCGATTCGATTGGCGTTTCGTTAACAGAGAGTTTAGCAATGACCCCGGCATCCTCTGTTAGTGGGTGGTATTTTGCGCATCCAGATGCGAAGTACTTTGGACTCGGAAAAATTACCGAGGAACAAGTCCGAGACCTTGCTTTGCGCAAAAATGAAAACTATGATTCCATTGCACGTTGGTACTCGTCTGTTTTGGTTTAATTCGATTCGCTTTCGAAAATTGCATCAATTAAATGTGGGCCTTGAAGTGCTGCCTGAACAGCCAATTCATCGCAACGTTCATTTTCTGCGTGTCCTGCATGTCCCTTCACCCAAACAAACTTTAATTTGAAGCGACTGTGCGACTTTAAATAACGCAACCAAAGGTCTTTGTTCTTTTTGTCTTTGAAATCTTTTTTCACCCAGCCAAAAACCCATCCTTTGGTGATGGAATCGATGACATACTTGGAATCCGAATAAACGGTTACTGGGTATTTGTCAGATTTGATTTTCTCCAATGCTGCACAAACAGCCATTAATTCCATGCGATTATTGGTAGTTTTTCGAAATCCTTGGGCCAACTCTTTTCGTTGTTGACCAAAAATAAGAATGGCACCGTACCCACCTGGACCTGGATTTCCACGGGAAGAACCGTCTGTATAAACTTTAATTTCTGACATATATTGATACCAAGTTACTTGGATTTTAATCGTTTTGGATTCTCACTCAAAAATGCGGTCCAAGAATCTCCTTTTGTTTTATTGTGCTCACCTATACCATTGGAGAAATGGTGACAAACTGCTGCTGCCAATCCATCAGTCGCATCCAAATATTTTGGCATGTCTTGAAAATTCAACAGTTTCTGCAACATTGCTGCCACTTGTTCTTTTGAAGCTGCACCACTTCCGGTGATGGATTGTTTGATTCTCCTTGGTGTGTATTCTTCGAATGGAATGTTGTGATTCAAACATGCTGCAATTGCGACTCCTTGAGCTCTTCCAAGTTTTAACATGGATTGAACATTTTTTCCGAAAAACGGCGCTTCAATCGCCATTTCATCGGGTTTATACTCAGCAATGAGTCCGTTTAATCGATCTAAAATCCGTTTTAATTTATCTGGATGATTTGCTAACTTATTCAATTGGATGACGCCAAAATTCAGCATGTGAAGTTGGTTCTTTTTCACATGAATGAGTCCATACCCCATCACCGTAGTACCTGGGTCAATACCAAGAATAATCTTGTCTTCCGTCATTTTATTTCGATTCGGGTTTAAAGCTAATCAATGTTTAGAAAAGAAGGCGTTCCGAATGTAAATCGTTTATGGAATTAATTAGCAGAGGAAATATTATCTTCTTCTACCAAGGCATCTCCGCGCATGCGCAATAACAATTGTATAAGGGCAACAACGTCTTTTTCACAATAAATTCGAATCCGATCTAAATCGTTTTCTTCGTAATAAACACGCGCCACATCGGCGCCAGATATATCATCTTTTGGTGTAGGAATTTTGAACACATGGCATAGCAAAGCCAAGGAAGTAAATGCTTTATAATCCCCAAACTTCCATAACTCCAAGGTGTCTAAATGATTGATTTCCCACGGTTTTTTACCTGCAATGTCTAAAATCCCAGGAAGTGAAATCCCATTAATGAGCATGCGGCGACAAATGTATGGGATGTCAAACTCTTTCGAATTGTGCCCGCAAATGACATGGTATGTTGTGTTGTAATGTTCTTCCAATAACTTTTTAAACTGACGAAGGAGCGTTTCTTCATCTTCGTGGGCATAGGATTTTAAGCGAATTGTTTTTCCGGTTGAGGAATCCCTAACCATTCCTACGGAAATACACACAATTTTACCAAACTCAGCAAGTATTCCTCCTTTTTCATTGTAAATCGTATCAATGTTTTTTTCTGGACTGACCTGGAATCTGTTTTTCGCGTAAAAAAGTTCTTGTCCTTTTTCATCTAGGTCTTGATATTGATAAATTTGAGGCACTGTTTCAATGTCTAAAAATAGTACCTTATCAAATTGAATTCGTGAAAGCATAATACGTGAATTTTACATGAATATAGTTCAAAATCTTGATTAATCGAAGTAAAAACGTCAAATTTGCTAAAATTGATATATGTCCGAGCAACTATTCATTTCAGGTCAAACCAAAAAAGAAAAATACGTCGAATTGCTTCCTCAAATTTATGCGTTGACCGAATCTGAATCCTCTTGGATTGCAAATTTGGCGAATACTGCAGCAGCATTGAAGGAAACTTTTGGCTTTTTTTGGGTTGGATTTTATTTAGTCTCGGAAAATCAACTTGTTTTAGGTCCATTTCAGGGACCAATTGCATGCACGCGAATATCCCTGGGAAAAGGTGTTTGCGGGACTTCATGGGTACAAAAAAAGGCCATTCTTGTAGCGGATGTAGAATCGTTTCCTGGTCACATTGCTTGTAGTTCTTTGTCGAAAAGTGAGGTGGTCATTCCACTCATGATAGAAAATGAAGTAATTGGCGTGTTGGATGTAGATAGTGACCAACTGAATGATTTTGATGAGGTCGATGTCAAATATTTATCTGAACTTTGCACATGGCTCGTTTCCTTACATTAATTTGTCTTCTTTTCCTTGTTTTTTCCTGTGGACAAATTGGAACAATATCTGGTGGGCCGAAAGATGAAATTGCCCCTCAAATTACCTCGTCTAACCTAAAGGACAAACAACTAAACTTTTCTGAAAAAGCCATTGAATTCACATTTGATGAGTACATCGAGCTGAACAAAGCGTCGGAGCAAATTGTATTGGTTCCTGCAGATTCGAAACTTCAAAGCACCTTATCCAAAAAAACATTACGCATTGCCTTTGATGATTCTTTAGAAAAAAACACAACGTATACTTTATACTTAAATGCCGCTGTAAAAGATGTGACGGAAGGAAATGATTCGCTCATAAAATTTACGTTTTCAACTGGAGCGTTGATTGATTCTCTGTCCCTAAATATTCGGATTTTTGATGCTTTTTCTAAAGAATGGATGCCAAAGGTTACAGTCGGACTTTTTCCAAATTTTGATGATGAAAACCCACGTTATTTTACGCAAAGTCAGAATAACGGACTTGCACACTTTGATGCATTACGGTCTGGAAGTTATTTTGTGAAAGCATTCGTCGATGTGAATCAAGATATACGTTGTCAGAAATTGGAAAAGCAAGGATTTTTTATTGATCCAATTCAATTAGATTTAGGAAAATCCGATACGCTTATCTTACCTATTTCCCTCCCTTTTGCAAATGACAAAGTGAAAAATGCACGATTAATCCCTCCAGGAATCATTGGATTACATATTCCCGCGGGAATAAATCGAAGTCAACTAAAATTGAATGGTCAAGAGCTTGGAATTAATCAACTCATTGGAATTGGAGAAGATAGTTTATTGATTTCAGTTGGAGAAATAAAAGAAACAGCCCTTCAAATTAGCGGTGAATTTGACACATTAAACGTCCGAAATACACCCAAACAGCAAGCAACAAAAATTTCGATTCAATTCAATGAAAAAGAGGGCTTACTAGATCATTTTGACTTTAGTTGTACCGATTTTATTTCTTGGATAGACACCTCTAAGATCAGTGTCAGAAATTTGGATGATAGTAGCCTTGTCAATTTTGAAGTTGATTACTTAGCAAACCGATTAGAAATACGTCCAAAGAAGCACGTCTTGAAATTAAAGGTTTCGTTTTCTGATGGCGCTATTCATGGCAAAACAACAAATGTCTCCAAACCTTTCCAGAGAGAAATTCAGTGGAGACAAGATCGGGATTTCGGTGATTTACGTATTCAATTAAATGACACAATTTCAGCAGGAATCATACAGGCCATACAAAAAGATCAAGTGGTGCGCACGCTCGTTTTCAGTAATTTAGAAAAAATCAATCTTCCTGATTTACACCCAGGCGAATATACTTTTAAGATCATTTTAGATCGCAATAAAAATGGAAAATGGGACCCGATTTCTCCGGAATCTAAAACATTAGCTGAGGAAGTGTTGTTATTCAAAACACCAGTTAAAATAAGAGCAAATTGGGAGGTAGAAACCAATTTTGACATTCAACTAAATAAACAATAAGAAAAAAATAAATTGAAACACATGAAAAAAGTTATTCTTAGTGGCCTT
>JBIIAG010000004.1:0-139594 GCA_044240055.1 Crocinitomicaceae bacterium
CAGCTGTTAGCTCCAATGAACGGTTTCCGTTTCCATATCCATCTAAACGTGTTATCAGCGGAGAAGAACCATAAGAAATCATTTGCGCCGTTCCGTCTGCCTCTGGCATTGGGTTGTGTGGAACAGCAGACACTGGTTTGATTGCTGTACCATCAAAACTAATACGAGATGAAATGTAAGGCATTTTTTGTCCATCTAATAAAATAGGGTCATTTGGATTGTACTCCTTAAATTGGTTATAAGCATAAGCCACGGCTACATAATAGTATGTTTTATGGTTAACCAATCGTCTTTCACCTTGAGCAAATGCATCTTCTTTTAATTGGAAAGTGTGTTGAATTCCAACATTTCCACCTTTCACTTTTTCCACCGGAATAGAGTATCCTAAGGCTTCATCGTAAACGAAGTTGATAATTCTCGCAATATTGTTCTTTTTGTCACACTGTGCTACCAAACGTGATTTATCAGCATCAGCGATATCAGCGATGGATACTTCTGCATCCTTCAATTGGAAGATTTGATATCCTTCAAAACGGTAGTATCGATCTACAGTTGGATCAGGAATATTTACTTCATCCATTTCCTCGTATTTTTCTTGGTAATTATTCGAAGAAGATGGATTTTCTAACATTAAAATTAGTTCATTCTCCAGTTCTTGTATCGTTAATTTCGGTGCATCTGGAGGAGAAAGAATTTTAAAACATGCATCAAACAATGCTTGCGCTTTCGTGTCTGCACGTTTCATCGCATCAACAGATGCCATAAGTCCACCAGCAGAACTTCTACCGTAAACCATACCTACTGTAATGTTGTTTGTTGCTCCTGGGCGTAGTGTAAACGGTCCAGCAGACTGAACAAATCGTCTATCACCTGGAGGGTTGTTACTTGTCGACTCGTCCCATCCATTTGGAAACTGACCAGACATGTCTTGACCACCTGTTGACCAATGAATTGGATCTGAAGTTCCAGGGAACATGTAATCACTCAATGTTGTTCCTTGAGCTCCTGTACCACCATAATACATCTCAGCGCCATTCGCCCATTTACCTTCCATGAATCGGTAGTATTCCGATGCGGGACCTGGGTCATTGTATGGATAAGCTGAAGTTGATGTAAAATAGGTAAATCGACGCATTCCAAAACGCTCATTATCGATGATTCCATCAGAATAACCAATACCGATACCTTTGTAAACAATTCCACCATTTGCCAAGGCATCTATTACTGTAGGTACAATTTCTGTTTGCGTTACTTCATCATAATAAGGGCCGGGATTATCAATGCCATCAGCATCTTGGTAAGGACCTTCGAAGAAGTCACACCCAATAGCTGGAGGATTTTCTCCATAACCTAATCTACCACCATCACTTTGGTCATTTAAATCTCCGTTGTACATATAACCAAGTCCACGAGAAACATCACAACCAGCGTAGTCATCAGCGTAGTTACCAAGATCGGCATCTAGAAACTGTGAAAAATAAGTATTGTAAAGTGTTTGTGTTCCACGGTTTATTAACTCGTAATTATAGAATGTCATTCTGTTCACTTCATCGTTTGTAGCGAATGAGAATGCTTGAGCACGAATTTCCATTCCGATTGGATCTCCATTCGTTTCCGTGTGAATGTTTCCTTTGTCATTAAATACCCACCAGTGTGTTTCATCTCCGTATAAAGAAACACGGCGATCAACACCACATTCGATGTCATCACGTCCAAGGATGTCATCATACCAAGGATGGTCACCATTATCTGGATTGTACGAGCCATCACCATCGCGATCATAGAAAGGTGCTAACCAATAATCTTGGCCTCTAGACACATCACCATGAGCTGGCCAACCGTATATTCTATTCAATTCGTCATTCGTTAATGCTTGAACATCATTACATCCCTCTGTAACTATTCCTTGCGAACATTCCCACCATACATTGAAACGAATTACTTCCGCTTTGCGAATCGTGTAGAATTTGTCGTAAGCGATACATTGATCTGGATCAATATTTGCCTCTCCGAAATCTTTTGTAACGCCTGCACCTACAGGTGAACCTGGATTAAAATCCCCGGTTCCTGGATTAACCGTTAATGGACCAGGCCAGAAATCGTTTCCACTACGAAAACGTAAAGCAGCCAATTTCAACTGACCATTTACATCCGTTCCACCCATCCACAAGGCACCAGCAAAGATTGCATAACGCTTACTATTTTTTGGCACTTCATAGGCTGCTACACCAGCAGCACGGTTTTGGAACATACTCCCTCCTTGCTCAATTAACGCTCTCACGTCATTGAACTCCATGTATAGTTTGGCTGTCGCTGGACTACAATTGGCTCCTTTAGTCGTTGGGGTAGGCTTAGCCGATTTGTCATTAGGACCTAGATAAGCGAGTGCGTTAAACACTACGGTAACCCCAAAAAACGTTGCAAGTAATTGCTTTTTCATATCTCTACGTTTATTGCTTTCTTAAAAATCAAATTTAACTCCTAAACGAATTGTTCTCGGAGAACTAATATTAAATGGATTTTGAATCTTCATCATGTAATAGTCACGGAAAGATTGCTCATCTGTTTGGTTTTGAATAGATGTTTGGCTAGATGCTGCTGCAAGGTAACCATCATCATCCCAGTTTCCAGTTGCACGGTATACATTCAAACGGTTAAATTGATTGAACATATTCGTAACACGTACATAAACATTTAAGAAAGCCACTTTTTTCTTATTGTCTTTATTTCCGTACTGTAAATTAAATGTTTTATCTAACTGCATATCCAAACGGTAAGACCAAGGTAATCTTGATCCATTCAATGTTCCATTGATACCTGCTGCCAAGTTACCAATTCCCTCATCCGTAATAAACGTTTGAGAAGAATATGGATTTCCTGAATAAAAGTTTGAGAAAATATTCAAACCTGTATTCTCTAAGAATTTAGACTTGCCAATGATTGGACCATTATAGTCTTTACCTTCACCATAACGATAATCGAATGTTACTGCGAATGCATGGCGTTGGTCATAACTGTAAGGGAAAATATTTCTTAAGTTAGGAAGTCCTGCATTCACAAGCGCACCCATTGATGTTGCATCTGAACCTGTTCCATCAGCAAACTGCAACGTATAGTTAGCTGTCATGCGGATGTTTCCTGTTTGTCTTAAATCGTACGCTATTGTCATACCTTTTACTGTTCCAAAATCTCTATTTCCGTAAGTTTTGTAAGTTGCTGGATAAGCTTGGAAGATGTTCACCAACTGTACATTATTACGCTGCTCTCTGTAGAACGCAGAAATCTTAACGGAGGAGGTGCGCGTTAATACTTGTTGGAATCCTAACTCATAATCAACCGTTTTCTCTGGCTTCAAGTTAGAGTTACTGATAACATTATTTCTCGATTGGATGTATTGATATTCATAAGGATCAAAACGATAACCAGAGGTAGGGCGTTTCGTTAAGATATCATAGTGCGCAAAGAATGAAGCTTCTTCCGAAATAGGGAATGAGAATGCCACACGAGGCATAACATTCACTTGTGCTTTGTAATCTGTAAAAGCATCAGCTGATGGAGTCTCCAAAGATGGGTCTTGTAACCAAGGAGCAATTCCATTTGGACCTTCAACCAATTTAGGATCTTCAATTGGTGTACCAGCAGAATTGTACCAATTCATTCCCGTTCTAAATCCTTTGATTTCAGTTGGATTCTGAACATCATTCACGTAAACAATGTTATCATCTGCCATACCCTCAGGTAAATTAACCCAAGCATATTGGTTTGGATCACTTTCCTTCAATGCACGAACTTCTTTCACTGTTTTAGCATTGTAGAATAAATACTGATCTTTCAACACAGGTTGATTTGCATCGAATACATCTACACGAACGCCGACATTGAATACGATGTCATTGAAGGCAAATTTATCCATAATATATCCTGCAATATAAATTGGTTGGAATGCACCAACAAATCTTTTGTAGTTACCGTTTTCATCGTACTCATTAAAGTATTTATTGATGTCCGTATTCCCTTTCACTTTCTTACCAGTATGATCAAAACCATAGTACGATACATAAGAGTTTCCACTATTCAATAATTCATCCGGAGAGAACATATCATATTGGAAAAGATTTGGATCATATTGGTCGATATCAATAAAGTCATCACCTGAAGCACTCAATCCAAGTTTGTTACGAAGGTTATAGTCAAAGAATGACTGGTTGTCATTATTTAATTGTCCACCGAATTCACCTGTTCCACTTGTATTCGCATACCCTGAATTTAAACGTTCATAGGTAATTGCTTTAAATGAACCTGAATCAGAAACAACGCCACTATTCAAGTCTAATTCTCTAATGTGGAAATTCGTTAATTGACGAGCAATGTTCCAGATTCCAGTTGGACCAAAGTCACCACTTGACCAACCACGATCAACACGTTGTTCATATTCAAATCCTAAAGAGATACTATGATCTCCGATGATGACAGACCCTGCACCTGTTACACGGAATTGGTCATTTTCAAATTTACCGAATCCATTGTAAGGCGCTCCGATATTGCTCCAAATACCATAAACGCTTTGAGGTGCATCACCATTACGAAGTGCATTTCCTTGGTTAATTTGAGTTAAGTTCTCGTAGTGACCAAAAGGAGACCCTTCATAGATGTCATAGTATTGTGTTGTAATAGCAGCCAATGCCGCATTTGTTTCTGACGGAGTAAAATCAACCTGTACATCCTTGAATCCATCGTGTACGTACATTTGTGTTGCGTCGTTGAATGTGTAAGAAGGTCTACGTGTTGTAACGAATTTACCAACGTACCCATAGTTAAACAAATTATATTTATGTTTTGGGTCATAGGATTCGCTGAACGATTTTGAGTAATCCACCATCAAACTGTATAGTGCTGATTTGATTTTAGAACTACTTCCTTCACGCTCGTTGTTAAAGCGCTGTGTTAAACGTCCAAATAAACGATAATCAAAAGATTTGTTGAAACCAAAGTTCGAGAAATTTAAAAGCGAATTTCCATATGAGTAGCTGTTTCCTCTGCTGTAGTTCATGGAAGCTCCAAATTGAAGATTCACAGATGGACCTGTATTCACATCTATTTTAGCCTGACCAGAATACACTGTGTTCCTTGCGTTCATTCTCCAAGCTGTTTTTTCGAAATCACTTTCGCGCAAGAATAATGAGTTATGGAATGTTCCAAATCCAGTAGAGTTAGGTCTTAACGGATTTGCTAATAATTCATCGCGGACATCTTTTTTTATTCTGTAACTACCACCTGCAAGCGGACGACTATCCAATTGGTCAGTTAAGTTGGCAGAAACTAAGAATCCTAATTTTGGTTTTGTTTTTTTACCTGTTGAATCACGTTGCATCCAAAGCGGACCAGACAACATTCCTTCGACAAGGTTGTATCCAAACTTATCTAAACCAAATACTTTTCCATCATAACCATCTGGATCAGCACCTTTAAAGTATAAACCAGAGGAAACACCTTCAATTGAACCGAAATATACAGCAGATGGACCACGTGTTGTAATGGAGATAATCCCTCCAGTCACATCACCATAGTTAGCTGGAACACCACCGGTGATGACAGAAACTTCCTCTAAAGCTGATTTAGGTAGGTTGGCAGAACCACGCACTTTAATACCATCAATATAGTAGTATGTACCATCTGAACGTGAACCACGAACCGAAATAGCTCCCGATCCTTCATTTGAATTCACACCTCCGACAGATCTTGCGACTCCTTCCGCAGAACGAACAGGCATTCTATTAATGTCTTCACGAGTAACGGTTGCACCAGATGCACCACCATTTTTATCAATTAAAGGAACCTTATATACGACAACCTTTACTTCTTGCTCGTCTTTTACTTTCTTCGCAAGGGTCAATTTATCCAGGAAGGTAATTCGATCCGGAGAGATTGCAACGCCTGTCATTACAGACATGTTGTATCCCGAAAGCGCATTTGAAAAATGCAAATCATAGGTTCCTGGAGGAATACCATTGATTTGGAATTTACCTTGAGCGTCCGTTGTGGCTCCACTTTTAATTTGGTCTCCTTGTTTTAGAAGAACTTTTGAAAGCTCAATTGGAAGCCCTGTTGACTCATCATTGATTGTCCCTTTTAGGGTACCAAGACCCGATTGAGAAAATGCATAAGTTCCTGCAAACAGGATGCTTAATACTAATAACTTCAGTTTACCCACCATAAGAATGCGTATAAATTTTACTATATCTCGTTTTTTAAAGATTGTAAATATATAGAAATCCATATTGATTACCTCACAAATTTGAAAAAATATATATGAAAATTAATATGCAACTTTGTAGTATGTGTATGAACTAACTGTTAATTAATTGATAAATGTCCGAATCGTTTCATAGAATTTATTTGTCAGATCAATTGAGTTCAGTTGCAATAGAACGAAAAAAAACGTTCGAAGCTTATCTAAATGAGGAATTATTCCCAGAAGAAAGGGAGCAATTAAACACTTTCAAGAATGATTCTAGAAAAATCGAGTTTTTAGGAATTCGTCGCTTAAGAAATGAATTGGATTTAATTTCCCCTATTCATTATACTGTAACACGAAAACCTTTTCTCGGAAGCCAATTGGACACCTTTATTTCGATCAGTCACTCCAAAAATTACTGTGCACTTGGAGTTAGTTCAAGTCAAATCGGAATTGACATTGAGGAAATGAGTCCGAGGATCGAGCGAATCGCCGAACGCTTTGTAAACGTTGAAGAAACAAAGTTCATAAGCGAGGAGTCTGTGCTTGATTTGACAAAACTATGGACGATGAAAGAAGCCATGTTCAAATTAAATAACAGAACGGGAATAGACTTTACATCTGAATTAATCATCGAGGAAAAATACGGTGAGATTTATTCCGGCAGAATGTTAAACGAAAATGGTTGGATTCGTGTAAAATTAGAATGTTTTCAGCAAGACGAGTTAGTGATTTCAGCCTGTCAATATGATTAATTCATTGAACTAAAAACTTGCTTTCAAGCTTAAATCGAGTCCCTTCACCGAATGAGTTAAAGCTCCCATTGAAATAAATTGAACGCCTGTTTCAGCATATGGGCGAATGTTATCGATGGTAATTCCTCCAGATGCTTCAGTTTCATATGTGTGAGGAATAATCGCAAGGGCCTCTTTCAATTTTTCCGGTGTAAAATTATCGAGCATAATACGGTCTACTCCCCCAACCTCAAGAACCTGAATTAATTCCTCCAAATTTCGCACCTCAATTTCGATTTTCAGTGTCCGTTTCGAATCACTCAAGTATTTTATCGTTTTCTCGATTGCGTTTTTAATTCCTCCAGCATAATCAATGTGGTTATCTTTCAGCATAATCATATCATAAAGGCCAAAGCGATGATTTTCGCCTCCTCCAATTTTGACCGCCCATTTTTCTAAGAAACGTATACCAGGTGTTGTTTTTCTAGTGTCTAATACCTTTGTCTTACAACCTTCGATTATACGTAGAACAGTTGCTGTTTGCGTGGCAATTCCACTCATTCGCTGCATGCAATTCAACACCAACCTTTCAGAAGTCAAAATAGACCGTGATGAACCCGAAACTTGAAAGATGTAATCACCTATTTCAATTTTATCTCCATCTTTTTTATAAAAAACAAGTTCAATGGTTGGATCCACGATTTCAAAAATTCTTTTTGCCACCTCGAGTCCAGCAATTACACCATTTTCTTTTGCAAGTAACTTGGCTTTTCCTTGAGCATCAAAAGGAATACAAGCAAGAGTCGAGTGATCTCCGTCACCGATATCCTCTTGTAAAGATTTTCGTATGAATTCATCTAACATAGAACAAAGATAACATAGCTCGTGTTCTTGTGAAACTTTGTGATTAATTTTATCCGATGAATACACATTCCCTGCTTGTCTTAGAGAAAATCAACGTGCTTCCGACGGATGCGGGAGTGTATCAATTCTTCGATTCAAAAGGTGTGGTTATTTATGTCGGTAAGGCAAAGAATTTAAACAAACGCGTACATTCCTATTTCAAAGCAACTATTTCGGATGGAAAAACACGTGCTTTGGTGAAAAACATCGCAGATATAAAGTTTACCGTTGTTTCTTCAGAGTTGGACGCGTTGCTTTTAGAAAACAACCTCATCAAATCTTATCGTCCACGGTACAATATTTTACTCAAGGACGACAAAACCTATCCATGGATTGTTGTAAAAAACGAGCCATTTCCTAGGGTGTTTAGCACAAGGCGAAAAATCAAAGATGGATCACGGTACTTTGGGCCCTATCCAAATGGTCGAGTCATGCAAACATTATTGCAATTAATTCGTGAATTATTTACACTTCGAACGTGTGCATTGGAATTATCCGTAGATAAAATAAAACAGGATAAATTCAAGGTCTGTTTAGAATATCATATTGGTAAATGCGCGGGGCCATGCGTTGGTTATCAAACAATGGGAGCTTACGATGACATGGTGAATTCCATCGAATTGTTATTACAAGGAAAAACGTATGCGCTTTGTTTAAGCTTAAAAAAAACCATGCTAGAATTAGCTGAGAAATATGAATTTGAAGGAGCTCAAAAAGTAAAAGAAATCTTAGAACAAATAGAAAAATATCAATCAAAATCGATGATTGTTTCTCACACTTTAAATGAAGTGGACGTCCTCACATATGAATTGGATGAGGAATTTTTAGTTTTTAACTATTTGGTGATTCGTGATGGAGCCATCGTGCACACTTACACCTCGCATGTAGAATTGAAACTATCTGAAAATATCACCTATGTTTTTACCTACGTATTACCTCAACTTCGCATTAAGTTCGAAAGTGCTTCAAAAGAAGTTTTGGTTTTAGACAAAGTCGAATCTATTTTCCCTGACTTCCATTTTCATTGTCCGCAAATTGGCGAAAAGAAAAAGTTAGTTGAGCTATCCTTACACAATGTAAAACACTACCGTTTACAATTGAAAAAAAGGGAAATGAACCGGGTTTCGGAGCATGGTGGAATTGATGCTTTACTTGAATTACAACAGGCACTCTCTTTAAAAGAATTACCTGACCACATTGAGTGTTTCGACAATTCAAATTTACAAGGAACAAATGCTGTTTCTTCCTGTGTTGTTTTCAAAAAAGGTGTTCCAAGTAAAAATGATTACCGTCATTTCAATGTAAAGACGGTTGTAGGTCCAGATGACTTCAGTACCATGAAAGAGGTTGTTTTTAGGAGATACAGACGCTTAATAGACGAAGGTGCTCCTCTTCCTCAGTTAATTATCATTGACGGCGGCAAAGGACAGTTAAGCGCCGCTATGGAATCCATAGAGGAGCTAGGGATTTCAGATGAAGTAAGCGTGTTTGGTTTAGCAAAACGCATGGAGGAGCTCTTTCGTCCAAATCATTCAAAGTCGATTGTATTAGACAGACGTTCTAAAGGGCTGAAATTAGTACAACACATGAGGGATGAAGCCCATCGTTTTGGTATTACGCATCACCGCAATAAGCGCAGTAAAAATTCTTTTCAGACCGAATTAGCAGAAATTAAAGGTATTGGCGAAAAAACATGGACGCTTTTACTTCAGGAATTTAAGTCTGTAGAGAAAATCAAAGAATGTTCCAAAGAAGAATTAGCAAAAAAAATAGGACAAGCGAAAGCACTTGTCCTATTCCAATATTTTCAGTCGAAGTAATTACTTCACAATAAACGGAAGTGTTTTTTGTCCGTTTGAGGTTACAATATGTAATTGATACATTCCAGCAGCTAGCTCTTGTGTATTCATCATTACAAGGTTTTTACCTTCTTTCGCTTTCACCAAGTGTTTTTGAATGATTTTACCTGAAAGGTCGACCATCAAAAGAGTTAAGTCATCTGTATTTGGCAGATCAAAGGAAACGTTCAATTCATCATCCGTCGGATTAGGGAACATTTCTAAGTGAGAAATTGATGAGTGCTCTACCACACCCGTTACGACTTCATTGGAAGGACTTCCGTTGTACAAATTGATATCGTCCAAGTAGATGTTGTTTCCTCCCTCTCCTTCAAATTTGAAAAGCACACGGAATTTATCCGTAAAATAATTACTTGTTACATTGGTCATGTGAACCGTAACCCAATCTGTTTGTGACGTCGGTTTCCATGACGTTGTAGATGTCAACGTTGAAAGTTGATTTCCTTGAATTGTTTTGCGTTGAATCCAATCAGCACCGCAATCACTTGAAATAAAGACTTTCAAATATTCATAATTAGCAGCCAATACTTTTCGGTATGCATAACGGAAACTTAATGTGACAGCTCCTGTTGACGGTACCGTTGATAAATCGATTTGAGAAGAGATCAGCTCATCAACATTGGCTGTTCCCTGTCCAAAATTCATCAGTTTTGCACATTTCGCGCCAGAGTAGCCAGTTGTTGGTTCGATAGTCCATGCGTTATTTGCAGATGATGTAAACACATCCCATTCTTGGATATTCGACAAACTTGAATAATCCTCAAATCCTTCCCAAAATGGTAAAGAAGCTCCTGTATTTAAAACGCGAATAAAGTTATTTTTGATTTCACTATCTGACAAGGTTCCATCAGATGAAGTTAACTGCACTGTGTAAAGTCCAGGCGTATCAAAAACGACAGTTGGATTCTGACTCGTTGCTGTGGTTCCATTTGAAAAAGACCAACCTGAAGAAGGAGTAATTGACCAAGTCCAAGTATTTGCAACATTGTAGGAATCATCTGAAAATGCGATTTCATCTCCATTACAAATAGTTGTTTTGTCTGCCGTAAATTCTGCTTTACACAAATACAGAACGCCATTTGCTCCTACAG
Source organism: Crocinitomicaceae bacterium (assembly GCA_044240055.1). Classification (GTDB taxonomy): domain Bacteria; phylum Bacteroidota; class Bacteroidia; order Flavobacteriales_D; family Crocinitomicaceae; genus UBA952. Next base: position 10,823 of record JBIIAG010000004.1, read on the forward strand.
CATTAAGATTCGCTGTAGTCCATAGATTCGCACGACCGGTATTTGTTGCTTGTAATGCTGTTCTCATTCGGGTGCGTTGTCCTTGCGTAAACATTTTAGAGCAATAAGAATAATCCATGTAATTTTCTACATTATCACGGATATCGAATCCCCAATAAGCGTTGTCGTTATTACAGGTATTTGAGTTCAGCAAACATGCTGAAACACCAATACATGTTGGAGTGTCTTGTACTTGATCTCCATTTCCAGAGCAACTTGTAGCAGTTCCAGGATTATTATTTGATCCCCACGTATGAGAAAGATTTAGCCAATGTCCTACTTCATGCGTTAATGTTCGACTTGAACCGATTCCGCTTGTACCGATAGATCCAACATAATCATGTAGAACCCAAATACCGTTAGTCATTTGGTTCGCACCCCAACCAGACGGATTGTACGTATATCCTGCAGCTCCCCCAATTTCTCCACAAATAAATATATTCATGTACTTATTTCCTGGCCATTGTCCTTGATACACATCATTTCCTGCAACAATAGCATCTACTTGGTTTCCGCCATCGCTTCCATCGTAACTAATTGTGTTGTAAGTTCTCGTTATTCCTTTGAAGCAATTTCCATTTGGTGCTTTGGTCGCTAAAACAAATTCGATTTCGATATCAGCGGGCATGCCAGCAAAATCTGGATGAACATTAGCAGTATCCGCATTTAGTTTTCTGTAATCTCTATTTAAAATTGCAAGTGCATCCAATATTTGTTCGTCCGAAATATTTTCTACTCCATTCATGTGTAAAACGTGGAATACAACTGGAATTTTATAGACTGTTGCTTTTTCAGAACCGCCTTTTTTTGAAAGCATTTCAAATTCTGCATCATCCAATTCTTTGGCTTTCACGTACGCAGGATTCTTCATCAATTCAGCCTGTTTTTTGTGCTGAATACAATATTCAATTGATTCGCCTTGGCGCATGTTTCCAGGATCTAGCACGCGTTTTTGTTGTGCAAAAGCATTCATGGAAATCGTCAGGACTGATAAAAAAGATAAGAGTAACTGTCTTTTTTTCATAGTAAGTAGTTTTCTAGCAAAATAGTTTAGCGTTAAAATTAGTGAATTATTCACTATTTCACAATTATTTCACATTGCTAACACATCAAAAAGGACATTTGTTTCAGGGTGCTTGATATTTCACTAATTTTGCCTTTATGAAAGCAGTTAAAGCAAATGATACCTTATCGATTTCCACCAAAGTGGTTTTGCCAAATGACACGAATACATTAGGGAATTTGTTTGGGGGACAATTATTGGCTTGGATGGACGTTATTGCAAGTGTTTCCGCTCACCGTCATTGTAAACGTGTAGTGGTGACCGCTTCTGTAAACAATGTTTCATTTCAGAAACCAATCAACCATGCGTCTATCGTTACCTTAGAAGCAAAAGTTTCTCGCGCATTTAATTCCTCCATGGAAATATTTGTGGACGTTTTCGTTGAGGACAACCTGACTGGCGCGAAAGAAAAATGCAATGAAGCCATTTATACGTTTGTTGCGGTAGATCAAAACGGCGGGCCTATTCAAGTTCCAGAACTCATCCCTGAAACTTCGGAAGAAATTGAGCGCTACGAAGGTGCTTTAAGGCGCAAACAACTCAGTTTGATTTTGGCGGGAAAAATGAAACCTGCTGAAGCGACCGAATTAAAAAAACTGTTTCTAGAAGATTAGTTTTTATCTATACTATCGGCAATGGCTTTTGCATCCTGTTCGTTCATGCATCGAAAATGATTTTTTGGACATTCTTGGTGTCCAATTTTAGAACATGGACGACATGAAAGTCCTTCAACTTGAAAGATTTTATCCGTTTTTGTGCCTTCTGGTCTATATGGATTCATCCCAAATTCCGGAGTGGTATTTCCCCATATTGATATTACTTGAGTGTCAAAACAAGCTGCAATGTGCATCATTCCAGTGTCGTTTGTAAGTAAACTTTTTGCTTGAGAAACGACACTTGCAGATTCTAAAATAGTCAACTCCCCACAGGTGTTTACGATGACTTTCGATGGGCAATTAACAATTAACCAATCACCTATTTCACGATCCATTTCTCCTCCGACAATGAGGAACTGGGAATCTGTTTCACGAAATATCTCGAGCCACTTCTCTTTGGGAACTCTTTTCGTTTTAAACTGCGCTCCAATTGCAACAGCAACAAAAGAACCTGTTAACATTGGAAATCGTTTCTCAATGTTTACGCTGCTCGATGCAGGGATACGGAATTGATTTCTCGTTTTATCTACAGAATTTATTCCCAACACACTCAATGTTTCCAAATAACGTTCCACCACATGAATGTTAGGCAATACGTCAAATTTAAACTTTGTAAACAGCCATTTACGGAAATTCAATTTATCAAAACGTGCGATTTTCGCTGAAATACCCAGGGTTAATCTCCTAGTTCTTAAGTTATTGTGCAAGTCTATAATGTAATCAAAATCTTCACGCTTTATTTCATTTTTGAAGGAAGAAAATGAATTTGAAAGAAAATGAAATTTATGGATTCCCTCTGCGCCGAGTAATAGTGTTTCAAAACTTTTTTTACTTGCAAAATGAATTTTTGCTTCTGGAAAAGCTTCTCGTATTGCCTTCACCACTGGGAAAGTGAGAACGATATCTCCGATAGAGCTAAAACGAATAAGCAGTATTTTCAAGCGTTCCTATGTTAAATAATACTCCGAAAGTACAAAATTACTTTTGAGTTGTATTTTGGAAAAGTACACGATTCGGATCTAATTGTGCTTCAAGACTCGCGAAAAATTCGGTGCGTTCTGAAGCTTCCACACAATCAATAGGGAAAGATAATTGAAGTTCTTGGATGTAATCGAAATAAACCGTTTGTTGGCTCACACTCACTTTTCGAAGTCCTGCTAGGTAAATTAAAATGATTTCACGATCACTGACAAGAATAGCTTTTGAAGTAATGCCAACTCTAAAGTTGTTTTTCAAATTCACCAGTAAAAAAATCAAGGATTCAATGGCAAAAAAGACCAAAACTGCGCTAATGAAAATGGTTTGTTCTGTTACATAATTATAAGAAAATGCGAGGAAACCCATTACGATGGATTCAATTGACGTATAAAGAATAACACGTTGTTTACGCTCACGGCTGATAATGCCGTTCCAGGCAAACTTTGCGGTTTTTGACGTCATAAAGACACCCATCCAGCGGCGAACAGAACGTCGCAGACTAATGATGGCATAAACCAATCCTAGGCCTAAAAAAATTTCGAATCGATACAATAAATTAGCTCCTGTTGTATTCAAAAAATCAATGGGTAAATCGAAGCCAACAAAAACCGACAATAACATCGTAGGAAATGTGACCACCAATAATAAAACATTGATAAAACTATTCATTCGGAATTAATTTAAGTTTTTGTTTCAATTGTTGAATTCGTTCTTGAGCGTGCTTTACCTTTTTGTCTACATCTGCTCTTAAGGCATCTGCACCTTTAGATTTGGCGAAGAATCCAAGGTTATTTTCCAACAACATCATTTCTTTATTGAGAAGGTCAATTTGCTTGCGGATTTCATTTTTCTCCCCTTGAAATAATCTAATGCGATCAGGACTAGATTCCAAGTTATCTAATTTTGCTTTAAACAGGATGTTCTCTTTTTCTTGACCTTCCAATTTCAATGCCGCATATTTCTCATCAATAGATTTCTTGAAATTTTGATAAACCGAATTTTTATCCTTCATGGGAACTTGTCCTAACTCATTGAATTTATTTTGGAAAGCTCTTAACGCAGCAATTGCTTCTTGTTTATCACCGGGAACAACCCAATTTTGCACTTCTGAAATCAACTCGTTTTTTGCCGTAAGATTAGAAGCATTTGCGTCATCTTGCACTTTAAAGTGAGCCTCTTTAGCCTCAAAAAAGACATTACATGCGCCCCTGAATTCGGTCCATAATTTATTCTCAAAACGATGTCCAGCGTTTCCAGATTCTTTCCATCTTTTTTGGAGTTGAATCAATTTTTCCGAGGTGCTTTTCCACTCTTGAGAATGACTTAAAGCCTTTGCTTCCTCAATTAGTTTTCGTTTTTTGCTTGCGACATCTTTGAACTTACTTTCGTTGTCCCTTGAGAATTCTTTTTTGGCTTGAAAAAAGACATCACAATGTTTACGGAATTCTTGGTATACCAATTCGTTTTCTTTTCGAGAACCGAATCCAATCTTTTTCCACGCTTCTTGTAAACCTAAAACATCTTTTGTTTTCTGTTCCCAATCTTTTGCGGAAGAAACGTCAAGTATGGTTTCATTCACAGCAACTAACTTTTCAATTAGCGCTTTTTTTGCATCTATATTTTCTTTCAGAACGACTCTTTGTTGCTCGTAATGCTCATTAAATTTATCATAAACAGCGCGAACAGTTTCCCAATAAGCATTCTTCAATGATTCCCATTCTTCATTTTGAACCGGTCCAATTTCTTCCCACTCATCTTGAAGCGAACGAAGACTTGCTTCAGCGTCACGAACAGGTAGGTTAGCCGTTCTAAGTTGTTTTAATTTAAAGATAAGGCCCTCTTTCAACTGCTGATTACGTTTGTAATCATGGTCCTTCAATTCTTTATAAATTTTGATGTTATAAAAGAAAATCTCGAGTAAACGAGAATACTCTTTTTGTAAGGCCTCTCGTTTGTCACGTGGAATGTCACCAACTTTTTTCCAATTTTCATGGATTTCTTTGTATGCATTAAAGGCAGTTCCAATTTTCTCCTCGTTTTCAATCACATCTTTTAAGCGTTCAACGAGTGCTTTCTTCTGCTTTAAATTTTCATTTTCAAGTGCTGTTTTTAACTCTACTTGTTTTTTTCTTTTTTCCTGAAAAGACTTGTAGACATCAAAAAAGGATTCTTTTACTGGGGCGTAATCGAATTCCTCATAGCTTGCACCTTGATCCGCAGCTTCAAGTCTTTTAACTTGCTCCACTCGTTCAGCTTCGATCATGAAATCTTCAAATTCTTGACGAAGTTCTGATGCATCTCTACCTAGTCCGATTAAATCCTCTGCAGACTCTAATAATTGTATTTTTTCTTGAAAGTTAGTGAGTTCCATTATAGGTTCATTTCAAAGTTAGACAATACCACGAATTGACTAATTCGATGATTAATATCTTCGGTCGTAATTTCAGTTAGTCTTTGTGTTCCGAATTTCTCCACACAAAATGAGGCCAAAGCTGATCCAGCAATAATTGCGCGCTTCATGTTCTCAAAAGACGCATCATTTGTTGCTGCCAAATACCCCATAAATCCACCAGCGAAAGTGTCACCGGCTCCTGTTGGATCAAACACTTCCTCTAGCGGTAAAGCAGGTGCAAAGAAAATATTTTCTTCGTGAAACAATAAAGCTCCATGCTCACCTTTCTTGATGATTAACGTTTTTGGACCCATGTCACGGATGATTTTAGCCGCACGAACCAATGAGTATTCTTTCGAAAGTTGTCTTGCTTCTTCATCGTTTATGATTAGAATGTCGACATGTTTCATCGTCTCCTTTAAATCATCCAACGCGATATCCATCCAGAAATTCATGGTGTCCATAGCAATTAACTTTGGACGTTTTTCCATGCGATTAATCACCGTTAGCTGTACTTGTGGACTCAAATTACCCAGCATTAAATAATCTGCATTTTGGCAAACTTCAGGAACGAGGGGGTCAAATGTTCCAAGAACATTTAATTCCGTCACCAATGTGTCACGGGAATTCATGTCGTTGTGATACTTTCCAGACCAAAAGAATGTTTTTTCTCCTTTTTTAATTTGTACACCATCAATATTCACCCCACGAGAGGTTAAATATGCTAATGTTTCATTTGGAAAATCTTCTCCTACCACAGATATCAGACCTTGCTCTTTCGCAAAAAACGAAGAAGCCAAAGAAATAAACGTTCCAGCTCCACCAACGATTTTATCCGTTTTTCCAAACGGTGTTTCAATAGCGTCAAACGCTACACTTCCTACAGTTACTAACTTCATATGCAAAAAATTCGATGCAAAGATATAGAATTTCAGACAGGGACTCTATAACTATTTTGTTTTCTGCATCCCTCGCGGATGCGCTTGCGCATAAACAGCAGTTAGTTGGGCAAAGGAGTTGTGCGTATACACTTGTGTTGCGGATAAATTTGCGTGCCCCAACAAGTCTTTCAGTGTTTCCAAACCTGTTCCTCGATTCAATAAATGCGTTGCAAAAGTATGTCGAAGTATGTGAGGACTTTTTTTATCGGAAGTCGTTAACGTCCCTAGAATTGAATTTATTTTTCGGTAGACAAACGACGGGTATAAGTCCAAACCATTTTCGCGCGTGAAAAGTTTCAATGAATCGATGTTCATCTTTTTTTTCATTGTGCGAAACAACTGTATTGTTTGACTTAGTTGATTTGAGATGGGGATTAAGCGCTCTTTACTGCGTTTTCCGAGCACTTTGATGTGTTGCTCACCCACATCTGAATCTTTCAGTCCAATAAGCTCGCTTAAACGAATTCCAGTCTGATAAAATAGTTCGAACATTAGTTCATCCCTAACACCATTAAAATCAGTTGAAAAGAGCGAGCTTGTTTTTGCTGAATCCAATTCTGATTCCTTCACAAAAATAGGTAAGCGTTTTTCGTTTTTCGGACCTTGAATTTTCGCTAATGGGTTTGTAGTGATTTGACCTTCTTTTCTCAACCATTTAAAATAAGTTCTTAAAGAAGCTAATTTTCGGTTTACACTGCGGTTACTTATTCCATCATCAATCAGTTGAACTATCCAACCACGTATTAGGAAGGGATTTACTTCTTGTAGGTCTTTTTTTGATTTTAATTCAGCAAAACCGATGAATTGATGCACATCATGCTCGTAAGCTCCAATGGTATGAGGAGAGTATCTTTTTTCGAAAGAAAGGTATTGGATAAAATGTTCGAGCATAAAAAAAAGGAGCTTGCGCTCCTTTTCAACGAATATATTGAACAAATGTTACAGTTCAGCTGACTGCATTCTTTGTTTGTAAGCAGCTCGTATGATCTCCTGACGACGGGAAACAGATGGTTTAATAAACTCTTTGCGTCCACGTAATTGCTTCATCATATTTGTTTTCTCGTACTTTTTCTTGTACTTCTTCAAAGCTCTTTCGATGTTTTCGCCTTCTTTAATTGGAATGATCAACATATGTTATAATTTACATTTAAACTTAGGTGGGCAAAGATAGGACATTAATCCTAATTCACAAAAAATTATTTCAATATTTCTCGAGAAATTACCAATTTTTGAATTTCGGAAGTTCCTTCCCCAATTGTCATGAGTTTGGCATCGCGTAAAAATTTCTCTGCTGGGTATTCTTTTGTGTAACCATACCCCCCCATAATTTGTACAGCCTCATTCCCACATTTAACTGAAACTTCTGATGCAAAGTACTTTGCAAATGCACCTTCTTTCGTCATATGAAGTTTCTCGTTTTTTCTAAATGCTGCTTGAAATGTCAATAATTCTGCTGCTTCCAGTTGGGTTTTCATATCAGCCAATTTGAATGCGATAGCTTGAAATTGTGCAATTGGGTGTCCGAATTGCTCACGTTCCTTTGCGTACTTTACAGAAGACTCGTAAGCCCCACGAGCTATACCACAACTTAAAGAAGCAATTGAAACACGTCCACCATCTAAAATTTGCATGGCTTGTTTAAACCCTTCACCAATATTTCCAATCACATTTTCTTGAGGTACGCGAACATTATCGAAAATCAATTCGGCTGTTTCACTAGCTCTAACCCCCAGTTTATCTTTAATTTTTACCGCTGAAAATCCAGGCATATCTTTTTCAATGATAAATGCCGTAATTCCATTGGAATCTAACAACTCACCGGTACGTACAAGGATCACAGCAATGTCACCACTTAGACCATGGGTTATCCAGTTTTTAGCACCATTAATCACCCAGTCGTTTCCGTCTTTCACAGCCGTTGTTTGCATGCGCATTGCATCTGAACCAGTATTTGCTTCAGTGAGTCCCCAAGCACCAATGAATTCGCCTGATGCTAGTTTTGGAAGGTACTTTTTCTTTTGTTCTTCGTTGCCATGATAGTAAATATGGCCAGTACATAATGAATTATGTGCTGCGACACTCAGTCCGATTCCGCCGCATACTTTTCCGAGTTCCATTAATGCCGTTGCATATTCGAAATAGGTAAATCCAGAACCACCGTATTCTTCGGGAATAAAAATGCCAAGAAGTCCAAGTTCGCCCATTTTTTTCATGGTCTCAACAGGAAAATGCTCATCGGCATCCCATTGTTTGTAAAAAGGTTTGATTTCCTTTTCAGCAAAATCACGCACCATTTGTGCGATCATTATTTGATTTTCGTTAAGGGAGAAATTCATTGTTGTTGTTGATTGATGATTGATTAGTTGTTATTGATTCAATAGGAAATTATCCCATCGATTTGATTTGAGTATTTTTTTAATTTTTCCTGTCCTTCTAAAAAACTGAGTTCAACTAAGAAACTAAATCCAGCTACTTCTGCCCCACTCTTTTGAATCAATTCTGCGGCTGCGCTTGCCGAGCCTCCTGTTGCTAGTAAGTCATCGTGAATGAGTACCCGTTGATTCGCTTTTACTGCATCACTGTGCATTTCAATTACCGCACTTCCATATTCTAAATCGTAGGCATGTTTTATTTTTTTATATGGAAGTTTTCCTTCCTTACGAATGAGGATAAATGGAATCCCTAATCGAATCGCCAATGGAAATCCAAATAAAAAGCCGCGGCTTTCAATTCCTGCAATGGCATCTAATTTAGAATCCTTATACGTTTCCACTAAATGATCCAGTACAGCTGCGGACAATTCAGCATCCAGCATAATCGTGGAAATATCTTTAAACAAGATGCCTGGTTTAGGGAAATCAGCTACATCTCGAATGCATGTTTTTAGTCTATCTTGAATACTCATACCTACAAAGATAGGTAAGGTCTGACTTTTTCGAATGTTTCTTGATCAATTATTACAGATTCTTTAATTTCTTCTATGGATTTAAACCCTCCTTTTTGCATCCTCATTTTGACAATTGAATTCGCTTGATTCCAATTTAGATAAGGATGGGCCTGTAATTCTTCCGCACTTGCGTGATTAATTGATAGCTTTCTAATGTTTGATGTTTCACAACTTAATTGTGATTGAATCTGCGCATAAATTTCTGGCGTCATTTTCCAAACCTCAAGGATTTGCTCCTTTCGCACGAATCCACCTAATTGTTGTTGGTATTTGATGATTTGCCTTGCGTAAAATGGACCTAGCCCCTTTAATTTTATCAAATCTTCTTCACTTGCTTCATTGGCATTAACGATGGTGGGTGCAATTGAACTTGGCATGGATTGTTTTTTTGAAACTTCCTTGTCCAACGGTGGAAATTGTGTAAAATCCTTAATGTTTTCAAACGTTTCTTTTGGAATAAACTTAATTTTCTGAAGTTCCTCATTAGAAGTTATCCCGCGTTGGGTGAATTTCAGGACAATCGATGCTTGTTTTTCACTCAAACCGAATTGCATCCATTCTTCCTGAGTAAGTTCATTTGGATTGAATGGCTGTGTAGGCTTTTTAAAGGCTTTTTTTGATCGCGACCAGCTTCTTTTTCGGTAGCTTGAACCCCATCGTTTGAATTTTCTGGATGTGTCCCATTGCCGCTTTTCCTCAACAGGAAGCAGGATTAATTTTGCCGCTGATTCATCCTTTTGTAGGAATAAGAAAAAACGCGGGGCGAAAATTATCAGAACGGATGCTATCAATAACACCCAAATACCGCGTTGGTGACGGATAGATATATCGAATGGATTACCTTGAAACATGTGCGTTCAAAATTTAAGTCAAACAAACTATTCAAGTAATCTTTTCCCGAAAATCTAAACGACGGAAATGGAAAAAAAGTGTGTGTATTATCTCTTTTTTCTATCTGCGATGAAATAGATCGGTATTCCCAGAAGGACAATCAACAATCCCATTCCAGCATTTCTTAAATCATAGACAAGTAAGTCAACACATATGGCCAAGGTTACAAGGATGTACAATGCTGGAATGAAAGGGTATCCAAATGCTTTGTAAGGACGTTCTGTATTCGGTTCTTTCTTGCGTAAGATGAATATCCCGAAGATTGTAAGAATGTAAAATAATAGACTGGCAAAGGTGCTATACACAAGTAAATCTCCATATTTTCCTGATAAGCATAATATGCTCGCCCAAATCCCTTGAATCCACATAGCAACACTAGGGACATTGAATTGATTTAATTTTTTCGCTTGTTTAAAAAATAATCCATCAGAGGACATCGCATAAAACAACCGTGATCCCGCCAAAATGAGTCCGTTATTACATCCAAAGGTTGAAATCATGATTAAAGCAGCCATCATTGTTATTCCTAGTCCACCAAAAATAACAGATGCAGCACCAGCCCCAACTCGGTCATTTGCCGCGAACATGATTCCTTGTCCTAAAGCGTCAGTTGCCATTGGATCTCCACCTTTCGGTAAAAGCGCCAAATAGGCCAGGTTTGCCAAAATGTATATGATTGTTACGATAGTTGTTCCGAAAAACAGACTTTTTGGTATGTTTTTTTTCGGGTCTTTTATTTCACCTGCAATGAACGTGACATTATTCCATGCATCTGAAGAAAACAATGAATTGATGATTGTTGCCCCTAAAGCGCCCATTAACGCGAAACCAGTTAATGGGATGGTATCTAATTCTCCACTGGGTAATTGAATGGTTTTATAGGCGTTCCACATGTGATCAAAATTCTGTGTGAACACATCCGATTTTAATCCAATAGCTAGACCTAAAACGATGAGTGCAAACAAGGCAAATAACTTTGCAGATGTAAAAATCAATTGAAGAATTTTACCGTTTTGAACTCCTCTAGAATTGAGTATCGTTAAGGCCATGATACTGCCAATTGCGACTAATTGTCCGTAGGAAATATTGACTAGGTCCGTTTCTAAAAAGGAATCATTTAATACAGGAAAGAAAACTCCAGCGTACTTTGCAAAAGCAACAGCTACAGCTGCGATTACTCCGGTTTGAATGACAGTGAAAACGGTCCATCCGTATAGAAAAGACATCATTTTACCATATGCTCGTTGAATGTAAACATATTGTCCACCAGCATTCGGCATCATTCCAGCTAATTCACCATAACTAAGCGCGGCAAAAATGGTGATTAAGCCGGTAAGTACCCAGAGGACAATCATCCACGCTGCTGAACCAATATCGCGCATCATTGGAGCCGTAACAATGAAAATTCCAGAACCAATCATTGATCCAGCGACTAACAGTGTTGCGTCTAATAATCCGAGTGATTGTTTTAATTTTGATTCCATAGTTGTTCTATTTAGTTAAAACAAAACTGTCCCCTCCCAAGGAGAAGACAGTTTAAATAGCATATCAATAAGACCCTTAATTTATTTCTTAGGGTGTAAATGTGAGTTTCTACGGCTGTATGCGAAATAGATGATTAATCCTAGTCCCATCCACAAGGCTGCAGCTTGCAATGTTGCGATGTCTAATGAAACGATCATCGCTGTACAAACTAAAATCCCCAGAATTGGTACCAATGGCACCAAAGGTGTTTTAAATGGACGCTTTAATTCTGGATTGCTTTTGCGCATGATGAGTATACCAAGACACACTAAAATGAAGGCGAATAGTGTTCCGAATGAAGTTAAATCTCCAGCAACACTTCCTGGAACAAGCGCTGCGAAAGCACCAACGAAGATGAATAACATCCAGTTTGCGATGTAAGGTGTTTGAAATTTCGGGTGAAGTTTTCCAAATGCAGCCGGAATTAATCCATCTTGACTCATGGAGAAAAATACGCGACTTTGCCCCATTAACATTACCAGGATCACAGAAGAGAATCCTGCTAAAATAGCTAATGTAACACCTGTACCTAACCATTCGTAACCTGCCATGTACGTTTTAATTGCGTAAGAAACAGATGCTTCTTTTCCAGCCGTTGCAAATTCACTCCAGTTCGCAACTCCGGTTAATACGTGTCCAAAAAGGATATAAAGTACCGTACAAATAGCCAATGAACCAAGGATTCCAATGGGCATGTCTCGTTTTGGATTCTTTGCTTCTTGTGCAGTAGTACTTACGGCATCAAATCCAATAAATGCAAAGAATACAATCCCAGCACCACCAAGAACTCCACCCCATCCCCATTTAAAGAAACCTTCGTGTCCAAATGTACCTTCAGGGATTAAATAAGGTGTGTGATTTTCTGGCTTAATAAATTGCCATCCGATGATGATAAATACTAATACGATCGCCACTTTAACGAACACGATTATTGCATTTACCGTTGCTGATTCTTTTGTTCCTTTAATTAATAACAATGTTAATGCCAATAGAATAATCAAAGCTGGAGCATTAATGAATCCGCTTGTAATAGAGACCTTACTCATGATGTCTGCAGGTAAATTTTCGTACTGTGCCGTACTTAAAATCCCTCGTTCAATTCCCTCCCAATGTCCAGGTAACGCTTGGATTTGCGCCACCATATCTTGTGAAACTTTATACATGCTTTCGAATGGTGAATGGCACCACTCATAAGGTATGGCGTTCCCGAGTAGATTATTTAAGTATTCACTCCAGGCGATGGAAACGGTAGCTGCGCCAAGGGCATATTCCATAATCAAAGACCAACCAATAATCCAAGCTACTAATTCACCCATGGTAACAAATGAGTAGGCATATGCACTACCAGAGATTGGAATCATGGAAGCAAATTCTGCATAGCAAAGTCCAGCCAATGCACAACCGATGGCTGCGATAATAAAAGAAATGGTAACTCCTGATCCGGCAGCTTCTGATGCAGCTGCGGCAGTTCGAACGAATAATCCTGCACCGATGATTGCACCGATACCTAATGCGATCAAACTTCCGGCACCCAATGTGCGTTTCATCTGACTATTTTCGGCTTGCGCCAATAAATCTACAAGTGATTTTTTTCTCCAAAGTGACATAGCATGAATTTAGTGAAAACAAATATATCATTTTCAATGAAAACAGCAATAGATAAATACACTTCGTCGGGCTAAATGAAGAAATCCTATTCGATTAAAGTAAATCAAGGGTGTCTTCCAATTTTTTTGGGGCATATCCCAATCGGGATATCGCTTTAGATAAATTAAACCCTGTTTTAGTTGGTCTTTTGGCGGGTTGATTCAAGGTAGAACTGTCGGTCCTTTTTACCTGACTCATAGGTAATTGATAAAACTGTGCAATTCGTTCAACAAGGTGAAAGATGGACATCGTTTCGGGACCAGCAATGTGAAAAATGCCATTTTCATTCAATTCACAAATGCGGATGCAAGCCCATGCGAGATCATCTGCCCACGTTGGAGCGCGAAATTGATCGTCAATAATGGTTAATTCTTGTCCTTTTTGCAAAGCTTCTTTTGCCCAAACAACAATATTTGAACGAGATAAATTTTCCCCAACTCCATATACAATGATTGTACGAACAATGGAAAACATCTGAGTTGGTAATTGTTTAGTAATTTCTTCTGCTTCCACCTTCGAACGAGCATATTCACTCAATGGATTTGGAATTTCTTCTTCGCTATAGTTACCCTTACTTCCATCGAAAACGAAGTCAGTAGAAAGTAATTGAAAATGGCAATTAGCTTTCAAACAAGCCGTTGTAAGAAAATTGACCGCGGTTACATTGATGCGTTGGCAATTTTCAGGTTCGATTTCACATGTATCCACATTGGTCATTGCTGCCGTGTGAATGACATGCGTCGGTTGAAAGGATGCGAAGACTTCATCAATATTAGTTTCACTGCATATATCCATTTCCGCGTATACATGCGATGGGCAATTTGTATTTCTATTTTTTCCTAATGAAGTTGCTAAAAAATCCACTTTGGCGGTCAATAATTGAGCGACAATTTTCTGGCCTAATAAACCATTACTACCGGTAACAAGAATTCTCATAAGTCCCAAATGGATTTTTTTTGTTTGTGTTGGAGCTTAAAATAATGCTTGTGTTCTAAAACCCAAGCCATAATTAAATAGACTATGATTGGTGTTCCTAGCCCAATGAAGGAAACGTAAATGAAAGCTAAGCGCACTTTACTTGTTTTAAATCCGAGGCGACGTGCCCACCACTCGCATACTCCAAAGGATTGCATTTCAAAGAAAAAAATAATCTTTTGTAGTAACCTTCTCATACTTTCGTGATTTGTTGCCCAACACAACAATTTAAACATTTTTTAGCTGTACAAAATTGCTGATAAATTTCGAGATTGGCTTGAGACTCCATTGCATTTTTTGAAGTAATTCCAACAGACTTCCAGATTGAATTGATTCGGTTTGATTCTGCAGGAAGTGTTTGCAAGTAGTTCAGAGACGGAAGAATGCCACTTTGCTGTTTCCGTTGTAAACGATGTTCATGAAGATCTATATATGTTTTTGCGTTAATCAATAAATTATTTTGCAGCATTTTACTTTTGATGTTGGCATGGATAAATCCTTCAGACCAGTTAAAGATGGTTTTATTGAGCGACTTTTGGCCGAAATACCATCGAATAAACTTTGTCCAAGAAACAATCCGAGCGAGTAAATTTTTCGTTAATTGAAGATTTCTGCTTTTCCAGCCTTGGAGATTTGAAAACACTAGGATACGGATGTCATCTTCGCAATAGTAAAAATGAAAATGTAACGGTATTTGAAGAGTGAGCAGTTCAAAAGACAAGCTATTGTTTTTAGTTCCAAATGCTTTAGAAATAACGGAGTAAGCATCAAAAGCTTGCTGATTTGAGTTGTAATCAAGCGAATACTTTCGTTTTATGCGCTCTTTTATTGCTCGCCGTTGCATTTGCTTGAATTGAGTAGGAAAATCGCTGAGGCGATGGCTACAATGTATTTTCGAATCTGTTTTCCAAGAATATTTTTCCGGGAATTCAAATTCACCTAATAAATAAGATTTCAATTCTAACGTTGGGAGTGAGCACTGATGAAGATAAACGGGTTCATCGTATTCATATACTACGTGAAGTATTACGTTATCATAGGCTAAATCTGTATGATGCTGGTGTTTATACCAATCAGATGATTTTAAATGAAATTCGATGGATCCGAACCATGTCAAATCATCCATCCGAATTTTAGCATAGTGAAAATCTGGACCACTACCTGTCCGGTTCCATATACCTACTTGGCAGATTTCTATTGGGCTTCCATTTGTTAAATGAAATGCATGAAAAGGCAGTCGCTTGTCGGACCAAAGTTGTTGAAGATGAATTTCGAGCAAAGTAATCTATTTGATTACTTTAAGTTACAAAAAAAAGGCGTTCAATTGAACGCCTTTAAATTATCTTGGTAGTGGTTTAAACACTGAATATTCTGGATTCGCTGGTGGCGCGGTTGCAGGATTAAATTCAGTTCCTGTAATTTTTGCCGTAGTACGTCGATTTATCTGATGTAGCTTTTGGAATTTAGCAGGGTCACTTGATTTAAATTCATTAATGTAAGCTTCTGTCAAAATAACTTTCTGTCCATTCTCATCTTCCCATGTTGCTGGTTCTGACTCTCCTTTTCCTACAGGTCGAATACGACGAGGATCCAATCCTTTTTGCTCAACTAAGTATTTATAAACTGCTTTTGCTCTGTTTTCTGAAAGCACTTGATTTTTCACATCTGTATCACGAGCATCTGTATGTGAGAAAAGATCAATGGTAATGTTTGGATATTCTCTCAACATACTATCTAAAAACTTCAATGAATCCAAACTCATACATGTCGCATCGTTAATGAAAGTCCACTGACTTACAGGGTAACGAACTTCTGGTGTACGAATTTCACCAATCGGTAACAATGGCATCTCTAAAACAAACGTTTGACTTTGGTCTACCCCAACTGTACTGAATTTTGCTCCACGTTTATCTTCATAGTATCCTTCTTTACCTGCCTTTAAGGTATAGTCTTTACCGACAAGGATCCATCTGCTTTTTTTATCTGGTTTCTCGTTCCAATTCACTTTTCCTTTTGCGTCTGTAGTTCCTTCCCAAGTTGTACCATCGGAAACAGTTACTGTTACCTTCGCTCCGGCCAATTTTTTTGTTTTCTTTCCTGACTCATACACAATCACTCTCAAATCATATAAGTTAGGTGGAATTGAATAACTCCAAATATCGGATGTGTATTCATTACTTGCTGATGTTTTACGTTCAGATGTAAACAATCCGGATCTTCCATCGAAATCACACATTCCGTAGTCGTTAAATTGCGAATTGAAAGGAAAACCCATATTTTTTGTTCCAGACCATTTATTCTCTTCTCCCTCACGTTGAGCGACAAAGATATCTAAACCACCAATCCCTGGCAAACCATCACTTGCAAAGTATAGTTGGCCTTTTGGTCCAATTGAAGGAAACAATTCATTACCAGCAGTATTGAACATTTCACCCATATTATGAGGAACGGAATCCCACATTTTCGAACGCTTGTCAAAGGTTACATACCATAAATCACGTCCACCGAAACTCTTTTCTCCATTTGCACTTTCCGTCATGTCGGATGCAAAAATAAGCATCATGTCATCTGGAGTTAAACATGGATGTCCTACAGAAACACTATCATGTGTTTTTAGAGCTATTTTCATTGGATTATCAAAATCCTCGCCGCTAAATTCCGCAGTCCAAATTTCACATCCTAAGTCCATCTTTTCAGCAGTGGAACATCGTGTAAAGTATATTTTTTTCTTTTTAGAATCGAAACATGCTGTTCCTTCGTTATTTGTTGTATTGACAACTCCTTTTGTATCAATTGACTTGACATTTGTTGGATTTCCATTTACGTCGTATTCCGCACAAAAGATGTCCATGTATTTTTCGCCTGAAATAGGATCGCGTTTCGTTCCTGTTGCTTCTTCACGACTTGTTCCAAAATAAACGACCTTGCCTTTTTTATCACCAAATGACGGCGACATGTCGAATTGCTTGGAGTTGATTTTATTTTCAACCTTAATAATATAATTGGACTCCTCTGTTTCAAAATCACGGTATTTTTCTATGGCACTAAATGCCGCTTCAAGTTCTTTCGTGCGTGAATTCGGTGCAATTCTTTTGTATTCTCTGTAACTTTTCAAAGAGTTATCGTACTCCTTCAACATACGTTGCATGTCACCACGATAAAAATAAACCTCTGGAACTGCGTCAAAGTATTTCAACTCAATACACGTACCATACCATTCATTGGCTTTATCAAAGATTTGCATGTTTCTGTATGAGTCGGCAATTTTGTAGGCCATTTCTCCTTTTTGACGAATGGTACCTCTGTAACCTAATGTTTTGTAAGCATCTTGACACACTTTTATAGCCTCAAAATAGTTTCCTGAGTAATATGATTCGTTGGCTTTTCTGATATACTTTGGCTCAGGAAGAGTCTGTCCAAATGTATACTGCGTAAAGGAAAGCGTAAGAAATGCTAAAATAAAAAATTGTTTCATAAAGCGTAGTTTAAACTCGGACATGCATCCAAGGAAAGCAAAAATAAGAAATATTTATTTAAAATCCGAACAATAGTTCTTCCACCGTTCTACTAGTTCTGCAAAGCCCTCAGGTAGTTGGGAGTCAAATTCGAGGTATGCCTGGGTAGTTGGTTGGATAAACCCAAGCGTTTTTGCATGTAATGCTTGCCCTGGCAATAAGTCGAAGCAATTTTGAACGAAACGTTCGTAACTTGCAGATCGTGTTCCTTTTACGATTTTATTCCCGCCATATTCTAAATCATTAAACAATGGATGACCAATTGATTGAAAATGTGCTCGAATTTGATGCGTTCGACCTGTTTCCAACTTACATTCTATCAGTGTAACTAATCCAAAGCGCTCCAAAATTTTATAATGGGTGATCGCGGATTTACCATGTGTGCCATCTTTAAAAACTGTCATTACCTTTCTGTTTTTTAGCGAGCGTCCAATGTGCCCTTCGATTGTTCCCCCAGCTTCTAAATCACCCCAAACGAGAGCGTGGTAGCGCCGTTCCGTTGTTCGATTGTAAAATTGTTTTGCTAGTTCAATAAGCGCAATTTCCGTTTTTGCAATAAGAAGTAATCCTGTCGTGTGTTTGTCGATGCGGTGCACTAAACCCGGCCTTCCATAATAGTCTTTTGGAGGTGAGGGTAAATTTTGAATATAGAAAACCAAGGCGTTCACTAATGTGCCTGAATAATTTCCATATCCCGGATGAACGACCATATTGGATGGTTTGTTCACAATGAGTAAATCCTCATCTTCATATACAATTTCTATTGGAATATCCTGTGGAATCAGTTCAATCTCTCTAACAGGGTAAGGAAGAACAATTGAAACCTCATCGCCTGGTTTCACTTTGTAATTTTGTTTGACTTTACTTCCGTTTACAAGAATATTTCCATTTTTAGCAGCAACTTGGATTTTATTCCTAGATGTGTTGGCCATGCGATCAATAAGAAATTTATCGATTCGGATTGCTTCTTGTCCTGGATCAGCCTTAAATCGATGGTGTTCGAAGAGCTCTTCCTCTTCATTCTCTAGATCAGCTACTTGTTCCTCTGTCATTGCTTTACTATCTTCACTGGTTTCGAGGAAATCGAAGGGATGGAAACAAAGTAAATTCCTGATTGAAATTCGCCTAAAGAAATTACATTATCCGTTGTCTGAAGAATTAAACGTCCAGCTCCATCATAAATGAATTTTAACTCATTTTCCAACGAGCTCGCACTTTGAAACTGTAATTCGTCATTCACAGGATTTGGAAAACAACGAAATTCAGCAATGGATTCATTTTGTTTCACACCCAAAATTGGATCAAGAGATGTAGAGAAAATTGGTCTCATCATGGCACTTCCTTCAAACGGCGAGTTCAACCAAGATCCACCTCCATCAACACTAAATTTTATTTTATCCGAATGATCGATGTTTCGATCCAATCCTAAATTAAGACGTTGTTGGTCGAGTTGCCTCCATCCGACAAAAAATTTCGTTGGAACAGCAACTTTCATCGTGTCGGTAAAATAATATTTAATAAACATATTTTGTGTAGTGCCATAAATTGGACTTCTTGTATTAAAAATGTCATCTTCATACAAAACCGCACCAGGATTTCCTGTTCCGTCATCAGCCCAAACAGTCATTAAAAATAACTTGTTGCTTACATCTGTTACAGAGGGAACAAAATGCATCGCAATTCCAATGAGAGAATCTGGCTCATAAGCTTCATAAGAGATGGCTAGTCTTGACTGCACTCCTGTTGGACCAAAAGCTGCTTCTGCACTTCCATCATCGTAGCTATAGTAATTGTAAAATCGTTGGGTGAATGTTGATTGGTCATTATTTACATCGTTCGGAAATTGTGCCGATACAGCCATATTTACCTCGAAAGCTTGTTCATTCCCAGTTAGATTCTTCGGAAATTCAGAACCTAAAGTCAAATCATGAAAAGAAGTATGTGTGGTTCTTGGAGCATAATTAATTTGCTGCTCTGCCAAATTAAATCCTTGCAAGGTAAAATTGCCGTAATTTGTTGCTCCTTGACCGAAACTAATGCCTCCATTTTGATAGTTTTCAGGATTTGGGCTTCCGTTGTGTACCATCACTTTCAACGCGTCACTCATGTGATTTTCTGTTGATTGTTTGTAATGATCCCAAGGGACGGAAGTGTACGTTTTCAGTAAGGTATTTAATGGATAAACCAGGGCAAAATCTTTAAATAAAGTATCAGCTAAAAAGGATTGAGTCCGTAAATGAACATAATCCAAGTGAAAATGATCTAAAGCTCCCGCTAAAGAACCATAGTTCTTAAACCTAAATTGAAAGCCTTTTTTAAAGTACTTTGCAGCTTTGATAGGAATATGTGCCGATTTGAAGTTATACGTAGTGTCCCCGTTTATTGACCATACTCTAAACCATTGATCGAGATCTTTTGCATAAAATTCTAAAACCAAAGAATCGCCTACCTCTGGAATATCACCTAATCCTTCAGGTTGAACAAGAAAAGAAATATAAAGTGAGTCTTCTGCGGTAAAACCAGCTAAATTCAATGGTTTACTCGTCAACTTATCTGCATAATTCGTAACGTTTGTGCCAATTTGATAGGGATATCCAAATTCGTCTAAACCATCAAAGGTAACCACACCCAAAGACCTTGGGTTAAAGCCAAAACGTTCATTTAAGTAAGCCTGATGATCTAACCAATGTGCATTTTGATCGTTTAACGGGGCGAAAAAGACACGCGCTGAATCTTGAATATAGGATGGATTCGTTACCCAAACTGTATCTCTAACATCAGGAACGCCGATTGTGTCATAAATGTAGTATGATGGGTATAAATCTTCTGTTTGATAATTGATTGGAAAACTAGAGAAATCGGCTACTTTAACAGCCGTTGTTGCAAAAATACTATCCACAAAAGTATCGCTCGTGCTATCGTATGTTCTTTTAAAGGTTGTGCCGTTCGAAAAACTTGCATTTATGGCAAATGGTATCAACGTGGCTGGGTCTAGTAGGCGATAATATAACTGACTAGTAACCCCTGGGTCATTAAATTGTGCTGAATACTGTTGAAATTTATTTGATGAAAAGTCATCAAAAAATGGAAGGCTTAGCGTATCTGAAACATAGATAAATGTACTATCAACACCAGTGTTTCCCGATTTTAGAACTTCAGCCCTAGGACTTAGGTGAGCATTCCGCATAATGGGTCCCACTTCCATTTGCTGTGCGAAAGAAGTTGCTGAAATCAAGCAAATTAATAGAAAACGCTTCATATTATTCAGGATTTTCAATGTCAGAAACATTTCGTTTCATGGAAAAAATAAATTGAGTCGACTTGAAAACGGTAGACCCTTCAATAAACTCAGGGGTTTGGCTAAAAATAATCGCCGCCAAAGAATCTTGTGAGGTACTGCAATCAGGACAAACAAAACTATAAGAACTAACCCCAAGGGTATCCATAATAAATCGTGCATCGGCCATAGAAAGTCCAACAAAATTTGGAAGTGTAATTGGTTCTCCTTGATCATTTTGCCCAACAATAAGTGTTACCACAGCACCAATTGGAATTCGGTCACCTTCTTTGATTCTTCTTCCTCTGTAAAGTTGGTCCAAGACGGAACCATTAGCCTCGCTGGTCGCTCTATATTGAATGCTGAAATTCAATCCACGTTGCTCCAAGATACTTTCTGCAAATTGCAATTGCTTATGAACTAAACTTGGCATTTCGACCATTTGTGATTTTTTGGACAAACGCAAACCTATTATTCGTCCGGATTTGACGTGCACCAAAGAAATTGCCGTTGGTTCTACTAATTGTTCAATAACGGTTCCTTCCGGCATTTTTGGATTGTAAATACTATCTAGGATTTGGTATTGCATATCGAGTTCTTCAATTTTCTTTTTAGCCTCTTCCCCATTCATCCCAACCAAATTTGGAACCTCAATTTTCTCTCCATGATTAGTGGAAAAGTCTAAATATAGTACCGTTGCAAAAACAAGCACTAAATAAAACAAAATCACAAGACCTACGTGCTTAATGAAATGCTTAGTTAAAACGAAATTTTTTATTTTTTGGAACACTGTTTTTATTTTTTCAATAACCAAAGTTAATCTTTCCTTTCAGTTAAATTATTAGAAATTTGGAGATAGTGCGTGAGAACGATAGAAATCTTCGATGTATTCAACTGCTTCATGCGCGGTATCGACTAGTTTATACAATTCAATGTCCGTTGCAGAAATAGTGTTTTCTTTCCATAACATTGTTTCTTCCATCCATTTAAGTAGTCCAGTCCAATAGGACGTTCCAACCAGGATAACAGGTCTTTTAGTTATTTTTTTTGTTTGGATTAAGGTCATTGCCTCGAAAAACTCATCCAATGTTCCAAATCCACCTGGTAAAATAACAAATGCTTGAGAATACTTTACAAATATGACTTTCCGAACAAAGAAATAATCAAATTCGAGGTTGTGCTCTCTGTCTATAAAAGGATTGTGATTCTGCTCAAATGGAAGGTCGATGTTAAGTCCAACCGATTTTCCTTTTGCCTTTTGCGCTCCTTTGTTTGCGGCTTCCATTAATCCAGGTCCACCACCTGTAATAATGCCATAACCTAAACTTGCGAATTTTTCTGCGATTTCCTCTCCAAGCAGATAATATGGGTTCTCAGGACTGGTTCTGGCGGACCCAAAAATTGAAATGCATGGGCCAATTTTAGACATGCGATCAAATCCTTCAACGAATTCAGACATGATTTTGAAAATTGACCAACTATCATTGCTTTTAAATTCATTCCAGTCTTTTGTTGTCTGCTCCATATTCTTAATTACAATTTTTCAAACGGGAAAAACTTAAAAAAATTGCCAACGCATCACTTTTTGAATGAATCACCATTAAAAATCAATCACTTCATCACCTTAACTTCAAACATTGTTGGCCAAAATTTACCCGTCATGTATAGTTTATTCGATTTTGCATGATAAGCAATTCCATTCAGCACTTCGCCATTTCCTTTTCCTTCATTGACTAAATTTGTCGCATCGATGATGGCAATTACCTTTCCTGACATAGGATCAATTACCGCGATTTCATTCGAGGTCCAAATGTTTGCATAAATGAGTCCATTAATATATTCCAACTCGTTCAGCCTAGGTATCGCGAATTCATCTGTGTAGACTTCGATGGTTTTAATAATGTCAAAGGTTTTTGGGTTGCGCACATAAATTCGTTCTGATCCGTCCGACATAAATAATTGTTTTCCATCCGTGCATATCCCCCATCCTTCTGTCGTGTAATCGAATTCTTTCAATAATTTAAGTGACTCTTTATTGTAAACAAGGCATTTATGATTTAACCATGTCAATTGAAAAACTTGATCACCCAAGATGGTAATTCCCTCACCAAATCTAGTCGCATCCAATCCTATTTTAGCACCAATTTCACCGGTTTTCAAATCAACTTTCGCTACCAAGGAAGCACCTGTTTGATTTGGGTCACCAGTTCCTTCGTAGAGTTGATCATCAGAAAAAGCAAGTCCTTGTGTAAAACTGCTTTCATTGTGTGGAAAGCGATTTACAATTTCTAGGGTCCACTTTTCAGGTGTAATATCTGATAGTATTCTCACGTTTCGAATTTCAGAGAAATATTGCCCATTCAAATCAACTCCCTGCAATTCAATTTCATATGCTCCAATTTGGTGGTTTCTCGAGTCCAATTGAATGCTTTCCTTTTCTTTCGGATTTTTTAATTTGCTGAGGATTCGACCACCAAAGGTGATTGTTAAACTCTTTACTTCACCATTTGTTTCAATCGGAATACTTACAACATCACCATATTTCACTGCTAAATTATCAGAAAAACCGAATTGAAATGGGACTTCCAATTCATCCGTGTCTTTTACGAACATTGGAATAAGAAAACCTCCCAAAAGTGCTGCAAGAATAATAATTACACTAATTTTTTTCATGTTATTTAAACGATGTTTAGAATATCCGATGAATCAATCATACCGTGACTTTCTGCATATATGACCTGTTCATTGTTAACCACTATTGCTTGTGGAGATTGGTGAATGACCTTTGTTAATTTCTCTATTTCTGAGGAAATTTGGCGGAATTCTAATAAATCCAAATACCAACAATCTATTTGTTCATTGTCTAAAATTCCAGATTTCTCGAAACGATTAAGCGCCATCGTTGATATACTACATCGCGTACTATGTTTAAAGAACAATTGCGGCTTTAGCTTACTTGCCTCGATGATTTCGATGATTTGATTAGGCTCTGAGAGAATATTCCACGTCATATTTCTAATTTCCAGGTGTGAATTGTTTTAAAAACCTTAAGTCGTTTTCAGAATACAAACGCAAGTCTGTAACACGGTATTTCAATTGAGCTATACGCTCAACACCCATTCCGAAGGCAAATCCTGAATAAACGGTTGAGTCAATTCCGCAGGCGTCAAGTACATTTGGATCAACCATACCACAGCCAAGAATTTCAAGCCAGCCAGAATACTTGCAAACATTGCATCCTTTGGCATTACATAGTGTACACGAAACATCTACTTCAGCACTTGGTTCTGTAAATGGAAAGTATGACGGTCGAAGTCGAATCGTTGCTTTTTCGCCAAATAGCTCTTTCGCGAAAAACATCAAAGTTTGTTTTAAGTCGGCAAAGGAAACATTCTTGTCAATGTACAGTCCTTCAATCTGATGAAAGAAACAATGAGCACGTGCTGAAATGGCTTCATTGCGATACACCCTTCCTGGTGAGATTGTACGAATTGGCGGATTTGAATTTTCCATTACTCGAACTTGGACACTACTTGTATGAGTGCGTAGTGCCATTTCATTTTCGCCTTTCTCAACAAAAAAAGTATCCTGCATATCTCTAGCTGGATGCTCGGGCGGAAAATTAAGCGCCGAGAAATTATGCCAATCATCTTCAATTTCAGGGCCTTCTGAAACAACGTATCCAATTCGATTAAAAATTTCGATGATTTCCTTTCGAACAAGGGATAGTGGATGATGACTTCCAATAAGAGTGTCTGAACTTGGTCTTGTCAAATCTAGCTGATCATCCTCGCCATTCTTGTCTGCAAACGATAATTTAAATGATGCGAATTTATCTTCTGCAATTTGACGTAGTTGATTAATTTGTTGTCCGATAGATTTTTTATCTTCGTTGGGAACATTTTTCAATGCACCGTACAAATCTTTAATTTGTCCTTTAGATCCTAAAAACTGGATTCGAAAGTTTTCTAAATCAAGAGCTGATTGAATTTCGAATGTCTGTACTGCGTCTAGTATTTCTTTAATATTCATTTTCTTGCGACAAAGTGTAACTTTTCGGGCCTAAAACTTGTTTAACACATGTCTAAACGGACCTAAAGTATGCAAATGTACAAGAATTTTATTGGTAAAATAACGCTGAGGGATGGAATTATTGTCCTGTTTTTAATGTGTTTATTGCCGTTAAGTTCTTGTTACAAAAAAGAACCAACGTCATTAGAGGTCGCTGTGCGATTTTCGAATGGTGAACTCGTTGAAAACGCAAAAGTGAAGCTCGTTGTAGAACCAACAACAAACACGAGTCAATTAGCGATTATCAATGATAGTACCACAACAAATTCCGGTGGACTTGCATTCTTTGATTTAGATAAATATTACAAATCTGGACAAGTTGGGGTGGCTGTTTTAAAAGTGAATGCTTTTTATTTCGGATTAACTGGAAACCAAGTGATTCAAATTGAGGAGGAGAAACGAAATCGTGTAGTCGTAACAATCCAGTAATATGATTTGAGCAATTAAAAAAATTAATGTAAATTTGAAACTTTCGAAGAAATTATGAAAACCTTTTTTAACCTACTATCACTGAGTTTAATTATCCTAATCAGTGTTTCTTGTGAGTCTAAAGATCCTGCCGTATTGAAGGTATTTGTTCGCTCATCATCAAATCAACTAATGGACGGAGCGAAAGTAATCGTCATTGGAGACCAACAATCCAGTCCGGCAACCCTTGCTTTTGTAGATACTGTATACTCAAATGCTTCAGGCTTCGCAGTAGTGGATATGAATCAATATTTCGACGTTTCTGGTGCCGAGAATACAACCGGTTATTTTGACATTATCGTCAAATACAATAATAAAGTTGCTTATGATTATGCACGTTGTCGCGTGCACACAACAACTGTTAAAACTATTTACTTACCGAACTAAAATTAATGGAGATGAAAAATATCATTGTTCTAGCAATCCTTTCTATTCTTGTTACTACTTCTTGCAGAAAGAAATTAGACACAATTGCAAACATTTACATCAAAGATGAAAATAACGCTAGCGTAAGTAACGCGATGGTTGTTTTATATGGTACAAATACACAAACTACACCTCAGCAAGTTGCTGTAATTGATACCGCATACACGAATTTAAATGGTATGGCAACTTTCAATTATAATCAATTGTACCAATTAGGACAAGCAGGTGTAGCTGTTCTTGATATCGACGCGAAAAAAGGAAATAAATCCGGTGCGGGCATCATCAAAATTGAAGCTGAGAAAGTAAACGAAGAAACAGTTTTCATCCAACCTTAAGCTCGAATCTGCTTCAGTGGAGCTAACTCCTCCCCTACCAACTCATGATTCGTAAACGTCCTGTTTAATTCCACTGGCAAGACAACATTGTATTCAGTTATAAATCCAAGATTGAAACAACACATGTGGTCGTAAAGATCAAACCCATCGTTGTTTCTTTGTAAAAGGTTCACAAGTGCATTCAGTCGGGTAATGGGCATGCGTACTTTTGTGTCGTACTGAAGGAACTCTTTATGTAAAATTCCAGTTAATATAACTTCCGCGTCCGTATTGTTAAACCACATTTCTTTTAATTCAAATTTCTTTTCCATAGCCGTTAATTTTAAACAAAGTTGAGGATTCACATCGTAAACAATTTACGTTCTAAAACTTCATTTTTGAGCGAGAGAAAATCACTACTTTTGTACCATGTCAGACAACAAGCAAATGTCCTTTCTTGATCACCTTGAAGAATTACGATGGAGGCTCATGCGCTCAGCGGTTGCAGTAATCATTTTTGCCATCGTTATTTGGATATACCAAAAAGAAATCATGGAAAATGTTTTCTTGATAATGGTCGATCCAAATTTTATCACATTTAAACTTTTGTGTGAATACCTGCACGTTTGTATCGATAAAATTCCGGTCAACTTCCAAAGTATGACGTTGTCAGGTCAATTTTCATATGCCTTAATGATGAGTATAATGGGTGGAGCCGTTCTTGCGTTCCCCTATATTTTTTATCAATTATGGTCATTTGTAAAACCAGGACTAAAATTCAAGGAACGTAAAATGGCGAAAGGAATTGTGTTTTATGTGAGCATCCTTTTCTTTACGGGAATACTTTTTGGTTATTTCATTGTTGCACCATTAAGCGTTCAGTTTTTTGGCGCATTTCAAATTACTGACAAAATCAAGAACGATTTTACCATAAGTTCCTACATGAGTACCATATTGTCTACTGTGTTCTATACTGGATTGTTCTTTTTACTCCCGGTTGTCACGTATTTACTCGTGAAAATAGGATTATTTACCCCGGAATTTCTCGTTAAATACCGCAAACACGCAGTAGTTGTTATATTGATACTAGCGGCCGTTATTACACCGCCTGATGTGATTTCGCAAGTTATTGTGACCATTCCAATATACCTGCTTTTTGAAATAAGTGTGCTTGTAGCAAAACGAGTGGCTAAAAATCAGAAAGGCTAATTGGTCCGTATGAAATTCCTACTATTCCTTTTATTTCTATTTCCTTTTTTAGGTACTTCACAAACAACCACCGTTAAAGGCTATGTGAAAGATGACAAAGGAGATCCGATTCCTTTTGCTCGAGTGAGGTTTGTAGGAACGAAAATTGGTGATTTAACCGATTCAACAGGAGCATATTTTCTTCAGAGTTACTATGCCTCCGATTCGATTAACGTTCAATTCATTGGTTTTCAATCACAATCCATAAAAATCAAAAAGGATATTGAGCAAACGATCAATGTTACCATGCGCGTGCAATCGACAGATTACAAAGATGTGGTTGTTATGATTTCTAGCGAATCCCCAGCGGTGGCTTTGCATAAGAAAGTAATCGCCAATAAACCTATCAATAACAAAGAAAAACTTGGTGCTTATCAATACAAACTTTACAATAAAATTCAATTAGACTTAAATAATATCGGTGATAAGTTTCAACAAAACGGTCTCGTAAAACGGATGGATCTTGTGATGAATTATTTAGATTCTACAAGTGACGGAAATACTTACTTGCCTGTTATTTTAACAGAGTCTATCTCTGATTTTTTCTTCAAAAATCAACCAAAACAGAAAAAGGAAGTAGTCCAAGCTACCAAAATCACTGGAATTGAAAACATTCAAGTAAATCAGTTTCTTGGTGACATGTACTTAGATTTAAACGTGTATGATAACATCTATGATCTATTTAACAAATCCTTTATCAGTCCGCTCGCACCATTCGCTCGGACGTATTATCAATTTGTGCTAGAAGATTCCTCTTTTATCGACTCCGATTGGTGTTACAAATTGCGTTTTGAGCCCAAAAGAACTGGAGACCTTGCTTTCACAGGTGAAATGTGGATTAATGACACCACATATGCAGTAAAACAAATAAAGGCTTCCATTTCTCCCGACGCTAACCTAAACTACATTCAAAATTTTTACTTTGAACACTTTTTTGATCAAGTTCAAAATGAAGTGTGGATGTTAACCGAAGAACGCTTGATTTTAGAATTTAGGTTAACAGAAGAATCTAAAGTTTTGGGGATGTTTGGTCGGAAATACAGCAAACGAAGTGACTTTGTTATCAATCAAGCAAAAGAAAATGCATTTTACACTACTAATTCGGTTGAATTCAGCGATAGCGCCAAAGTAAGAAGTGCAGATTATTGGCAAAAAAATCGCCCTGTCACATTAAATGTTCAAGAAAAACACATCGAGGAGATGGTCGACTCACTGAGTAAAACAAGTTTTTACAAATCATTGAAAAAATTCGTGTATTTCGCGACAACGGGGTATTTTCAATTCAATAAAATTGAATTAGGTAACGTGTCTTCATTAATTAGTAAAAATCCAGTAGAAAATTACCGTGTGGCTTTGGCGTTAAGGACTTCAAATGATTTCTCGAAACGTTTAGAATTAGGCGGACGCGTGGCTTATGGTTTTGGTGATGAAAAACTAAAATATGCCGGAAAAATACGTTACAATATTACTCCGAAAAAACGTGGAATGCTTACAGGTATTTATTCCTACGATATTGAACAAATCGGACAATCACCAACAGCTGCTTCTATGGGAAGTACATTTGCAACTGTATTTAATACAGCCCCTTTTGATAAATTGACATTTGTCAATAAAATTGGCGTGAACTTAGAAAAGGATATCAAAAAAGACCTCATTCTTTATGGTGGATTCGAATGGAAAGGATACACGCCTCTTGGTTTGGCTAATTACCAACGCGTACTCAATTTCGACACTATTAATGTCTCAAACATTAAAACATTTGAATTCATTGGTCGTGTGAGGTGGACAAAAAACGAAGAGTTTATTTCAGGATATTTTGACCGAACAAGTATCCGTTCAGCCTATCCGATTTTTTCTATACAAGCTATCATTGGAATGAAAAACATGTTTGGTAGTGAATATAATTACCAGCGCTTAGAGTTTCAAATGGAGCATAATACCCAATTGGGTGTATTAGGACGTATGCGCTACGGTGTAACGGCAGGATATATTTTTGGAACTACAGCCTACCCTTTTTTAAAAGTACATGAAGGAAATCAATCACTATGGTTGTTAACCAGCACTTTCAATAAGCTGAACTTTATGGAATTTATTAGTGACAAATATATCACAGGGTTCATAGAAAATCATTGGGAAGGATTATTTTTTGACCGGATTCCTTTGGTGAAAAAATTAAATTTACGGCTTGTGTCAACCAGTAGGATACTTTATGGTGACTTAAGTCAAAAACATGAACAAGCCATGTTAATTCCTGATTTCGTGAAACGATTTAATGGTATTCCATACATGGAAACATCTGTTGGTATTGAGAATATTGTGAAAGTTATTCGTGTTGACCTTGTTTGGAGAATGACGCACCCAATCCCAGGACAAAGTCCATTTGGAATTCGTGCGCGCTATGCGTTTAATTTTTAATACCTTCGTGACGTGAAATTATACACTGTACAAATTCGTAAAACATACAAAGGCAGACCAGTTGTTAACGGGGTCTCAGTTGAAGTGAATCAAGGTGAAATCGTTGGTCTTTTAGGTCCGAACGGCGCTGGAAAAACTACATCCTTTTATATGATGGTTGGATTGGTTCGTCCGGATGAAGGCTCTGTCTTCTTAGATGAAGTTGACATCACAAAACTACCCATGTACAAACGTGCGCAAATGGGAATTGGTTACCTCCCACAAGAAGTATCTGTTTTTCGTAAACTAAGCGTTGAAGATAACATCATGGCGATTCTCGAAATGACCAGCATGTCTAAAGATGAACGAAATGCAAAACTCGAACAACTTTTGGAAGAGTTTAGCTTAACCCATGTTCGAAAAAATCTTGGTAATCGTTTATCTGGCGGTGAAAAGAGGAGAACAGAAATAGCCAGAGCCTTAGCAACGAATCCAAAATTTGTCCTTTTAGACGAACCATTTGCTGGTGTTGATCCGATTGCTGTTGAAGATATTCAAAGCATCATTTCAGAATTAAAAAAACGAAATATAGGCATTCTCATTACTGACCACAACGTTCAAGAAACACTTTCCATTACCGATCGTGCCTATTTACTCTTTGAAGGAAGTATTTTGAAATCTGGGACAGCTGAAGAATTAGCATCTGACGAACAGGTAAGAAAAGTATACTTAGGTCAAAATTTCGTGCTTCGGAAATAACTACCGAATCAAGGTAACAAATCCATCGACTTGCTGCCAAATATACGGTTTGTCACAGGAACGGAATTTTAGTTTATAACTATACAATCCATCTTGACACATAACACCATTCAATTTACCATCCCACGCTTGCGACAGGTCATCTGTTTGAAATATGACTTCACCCCAGCGATTATAAATTCCGAAATCCCATGCGACTACATCAAAATAAGTAACAGGGATAAATAATTCGTTTCGGTTGTTCTGATCAGGAATAAAGCTATTAGGAATGTAAATGGAAAAAGGTTCGACCATCACCGTTCTTCTTGCCGAGTCTTTACAACCAAATTGATTGGATACAATCTGAATCGGATAATCTGATCCTGAATTGACGTAATCGTGCGTAAAACTTGCAAGGTTTGATGTATATTCTCTATTGTCAAAAACATATTGATAGTTTGTTGCCCCAATCGACTGATCAAAGAATGAAACCGTGTTTTGACAAACATCAATCTTTTCTGGATTGACCATGAATCCAGCAGTTGGAGAAGGATTAACCGTGACTAAATCCTGTTTCATCAAATAAAGTGTATCCATGCACCCGTATAGCTGATTCAAGGTTAAACCAACACTATAATTTCCGGGAGTAAGGTAAATATGATTCGGATTTACTGCAGTAGATGTGTTGCCATCATCGAAGTTCCAAAGGTATTGAGTAGGCACATCTGATTGACTTAGATTTACAAATTGAGCAAGCGATGGAGCGCACTGTAAGGTATTGATAAACATGAAATCGATATTGGCGTGTCCAAAGATTTGAACATTCGAACTGACCGTGTCGATGCAATTGTCATACTGCCCAATAAAATAAACAGGCATGGCTCCCGACTGTGTGTAACTTAATCCTTGTACACTAATACTTGAAGATGTGTTTGGATTCGCATGGATGCCGAATTCCCATTGAAAAGTTGCATTACTTGGGCCAGAAACTGTGGCAAAAAAATCAAACGTTTCATCAATACACAAGGAATCTGAATGACTAATCGACATGACTAATGGTTCGTTAATCGTCACTTGAACTTCTGAGGTATCGGAACACGTTGAATATGAGCTTGCAATTAATTGAACCG
Organism: Crocinitomicaceae bacterium; assembly: GCA_044240055.1. Taxonomy (GTDB): domain Bacteria; phylum Bacteroidota; class Bacteroidia; order Flavobacteriales_D; family Crocinitomicaceae; genus UBA952. The sequence continues at coordinate 42,457 of JBIIAG010000004.1, forward strand.
TATATAATCCCGGAGCGGGAAAGGTAAAAGTCGGGGTCGTTGCAATACTTTGTCCAACACTATTCGATCCCAAACTGAAATCCCACGAATAATTAACTGCCGAACTAGAATTGTTGCCAAACGGGACTGTGAATCCGAGACACTCAACTTGTGGTGGAACGGTGATAATACTCGTTGGAAGATCGAAAATAAAGACAGAATCGACATAACTTATTTGACAAAATCCATCATCAGCAATTACTTCTATTTTATGATAGCCCGGTGTAGAAAAAGTGATATTAAACAGCGAATTTCCAGTACCCGATGTTTGACTTGCACTTGGGTCCAAAAACCAGTTTAGGCTGGCAGAAGGATTGGAAACATTCGCAATAAAATCAAAATTATTTCCAAGTATACACAAGGAATCCTGCGCTGACCAAGATACACTTAATGGATTGTTTACAATAACATTCATGTATGCAGTATCCGTACATGGCATCCCTGGGTTGACAATGAGCTGAACATTATAATTACCTGGAGATGGGAACGTATAATTCGGAGCAAATTGCGTACTAACATCTGAAGTAATATTTGGCACGCCGAAATTCCAAGCATAGGAAGTTCCTCCATAAGAATTATTCACTAATTGTACGTTGAGCCCTTGACAATAGGATACGAATGTTGGCAGTTGTGTTTGAAGTGGAAGCAGGGCCTGCATAACGATGTTACAATCAAAAACACGAAACAAGAAATCCCGAATGGTTTGTCCAACTAAAACTCCATTTCTATATTCTTTTACGCATACACCAACAACATACAAGCCTATCATGTTTGGATTGACAATCAATACTCCAGTCGTTGGATCTATGACAGTGGAAGAGCCCGCTCCCAATGGTTGCGTAGCATTAAACGTTCCTCCATTCCATTGCACGGGAAAATACGGTGGCGCTGGGGATTGGGTAGGTTGTGGAGTAGTTGAACTAGCACCAGACCATGGTGTTACTAAAGAATAAACCAGCTGATCTCCATCCGGATCGGTCGCAGCATGATTAAAAATAAGTTCGTCATTGTTACAAAGTAACACGGGTGGATAGTTTGTGAATCGCGGGCTACTATTCGCAGTGAATCCAGTATCAGAACCAGGGACATGCGATGTGAGTGTAATTCCCGTGTCGTCTGGGAACAATAAGTTCGTGATATTTGGACCACGGCAACAACGTTGATAGGAAACATCATATCCTCCGGGAGTAGGCGGAAGCGTAACAACGGCTGTATAAATTGCGCGTTCCACACATACATTTGAAGGTGGTGTGGCGCACGGATTATTGAAATTAATTGGTAATACTACGCTTCCAGGAAAAGGGACAAGAATGTTTTGGAAAAAAACATTGTTTGCTTTGTAAATCGTTAATGCAAGAGGATCATCATATTGCGCCCCTGATGAGTTACAGTCTCGGTATAATGTGATGAAAAAACGGTATTGATTATTCCCCAAGTAATCATAATAGATATCTCCGCCAATGATATGCGATGCATAGCTATTGGACATCATGAAAAATAAAAAAATAAAGACGAATTTCTTCATGTGCTTACTTAGACGCAAAAATAGGTCAAATGTTGTCTTTTCTCAAATCTAAATCATTGATTTCATGTATTGAATACCTATATTCAAAGGTTGTTTCGCGGTTTATTTTACCTCCATCAATTTCCTTGCCATGATGTCCTTCAAGAAAGACTAATTTTTCTGCAGACAATTGATATGCAAGATAACCATAGTAACGTTCTTTTGTTGGGTGTTCGGGCCAGCACAGATTATAAATATCATCTTGTTTTGGTTCAACTAATAGGCATGCAATTGCCGCCAGAATATCCGATTGATGGATTAAATTGACTGGAGCTTGACCATTTGGGATTTCGCGTCTGTTTCGTAGGAAAAAACGAACTGGATGACGATTTGGGCCAATGTGACCGGCTAAACGAAGAACGATATACGTGCCTGTAACGAATGATCGAATGCACTCTTCCATTTGGAAAACAAGGTGCGATTTGATGACTGGAGAGGCTTCATCCATTACCCTCGATTCATCCATATATACACCCGTAGAACTTGTAAAAATAACAAGGTCGGCCTCAATCGATGGCATTATATTCTGTAAGGATTCCAATACTCCTTCAAATGGAGGAAAGGTAATAATCACCGCGTCGAAGTTTCTTTTTGGCGTTTCTTCCCAGGAAACAATTTGATCAACTTTCAATAACCGCATCGGAGAAATTCCATCTAACAACATTTCTCGAAGTTTATTGACATCCGTAGAGGTTGAAAAAACGTTCACTCCTTCATTTTTTAAAGCAAGAGAAAGTCCTTTGCCCAACCAGCCATAACCAATAACTAAGTAATTTTTCATTCATGAGATAAACGTATAAATCACAAAAGAGTTTGTTTTTTATTTACGGATATCCCCTTTCTGTTTTTAACTTGTGAATTGTTGTGCTAACTTTGACGAAAATTTGTGAGATGAACGCTTTTGATGTAATTGTAGTAGGATCGGGTCCAGGTGGATATGTTTCAGCACTTCGATGTGCACAACTAGGGCTAAAAACAGCACTGGTTGAAAAATACAACACCCTTGGTGGTACTTGTTTAAATGTGGGTTGTATCCCATCTAAAGCTCTGTTAGATTCATCTGAACATTTCCACAATGCCCAACACAATTTCCAAACACATGGGATTGAAATAACTGGATTAAAGGCAAACTTGACCCAAATGATCAACCGAAAAAATGAAGTGGTTAGTCAAACGTGTGCGGGTGTTAAATTTTTAATGGATAAAAATAAAGTAACTGTTTTTCACGGACTTGGTTCTTTTGCTGATGCCAATACCATTTTGGTGAAAGGTGCCGATGGAACTGAAACAGCCCTTCATGGAAAAAACATCGTTATAGCAACAGGTTCTAAACCAAACTTTTTCCCAGGGATGGAGCCAGATAAAAAACGCATCATTACCTCCACTGAAGCACTGAACATGACTGAAATCCCAAAAAGAATGTTGGTGATTGGTGGTGGTGTAATTGGACTCGAACTCGGTTCAGTATATGCAAGGTTAGGCTCTGAAGTTGAAGTAGTTGAATTTGCACCAACAATTCTTCCAACAATGGATGCAGGAATTGGTAAAGAATTTACTAAAATTCTTAAGAAAGAGGGATTCAAATTCCATATGGAGCATCGAGTGGTGAAAGTAGAAAATAAAGGTAAAAAAGTAGTGTTAACCGCTGAAAATAAAAAAGGTGAAACCGTAACACTTGAAGCTGACTATTGCCTCGTTGCTGTTGGAAGAAAAGCATACACAGAGGGTCTTAATCTTGAAAAAGCGGGTCTAAGCGCTACAGATAGAGGTCAAATTGAAGTCAATGACCACCTGCAAACAAAACTAAATCACATCTACGCTATTGGTGATGTTGTTCGCGGAGCAATGCTCGCACACAAAGCAGAAGAAGAAGGTGTATTTGTAGCAGAAATGATTGCCGGACAAAAACCGCACATCAATTATAATTTGATTCCAGGAGTTGTGTATACATGGCCGGAAATTGCTGCTGTTGGAAAAACAGAAGAAGAATTGAAAGCTGCTGGAATTGCTTACAAAGCAGGAAGTTTCCCTATCAAAGCATTAGGAAGAGCGAGAGCAAGTATGGATACCAGTGGATTCATCAAAGTGTTAGCAGATGAAAAAACAGACGAAATTCTTGGCGTACATATGATTGCACCTAGAGCTGCTGATTTAATCATGGAAGCTGTAACAGCAATGGAATACCGTGCTTCAGCAGAAGATATTGCACGCATTTGTCACGGTCACCCAACTTACTCGGAAGCATTGAAAGAAGCAGCATTAGCCGCTACGGATAATCGCGCTTTACATATCTAAAATTTATGCTGAAAAAGCATCGGCAATGTGTTCGATGCTTGTTTGAAATTGATTGTGAACGATTGATACAATATCAAAACGCACGTTTCGATCGATTTGATTATCTTGAACATAACGATCCGTAACGTTTATGATTTGACGTTGTTTCGACTTCGTTACAGCACGCCAAGGTTCTCCAATTTGAGCAGTACACCTAGCTTTTACTTCGACGACGACCAATTCTTCACCGTCTAAAAGAACTAAGTCTACCTCCCATCTTTTAAAACGAATATTGCGGTCTATCAATTGATAACCTTTCCGCTGTAAAAAATTCAAGGCTTCATCCTCTCCCCATGCGCCCAGCTCCTCTTTTTTCATTTTCTTTTTACCTAAATATACAATTTTCTGCTCGATTTTCCGAGTGAATGAAACTTGGAAGTATCTTTATATTAAATTCGTTTTATGTCTAAAATTCTCATTAAAAATATCAAGGGGCTCGTTCAAGCAGGTGAACAGATTCCATCCATTCGAAAAGGTGCTGAGATGAACCAACTAGACATGATTACAAATGCCTATTTAGCACTTGAGGATGGCGAAGTTATTGCCTACGGTCCAATGGCTGAATGGGAGGGCATCATTGATTGGCGCGGTGTAGAAATTGTAGACGCTGATGGTTGTTTCGTCTTGCCCGCTTTTATTGATTCACACACACATACGGTATTTGCAAAAACACGTGAAGAAGAGTTTGTCGATCGGATTCATGGACTTAGTTATGAAGAAATTGCCGCAAAAGGCGGCGGAATATTAAACTCTGCGAGAAAATTAAGCGAATTATCAGAAGATGAACTTTTTCAATCTGCAAAAAGACGCATTGAACGCATCATTCAAACGGGAACCGGTGCCCTAGAAATTAAATCTGGGTATGGACTTTCATTAGAAGGTGAACTAAAAATGCTTCGCGTCATAAAGCGCTTGAAAGAATGCATGCCAATTTCCATTAAATCAACATTTTTAGGTGCGCATGCTTTTCCAACAGAGTTTAAAGAAAATAAACGCGCTTACATCGATTTGATTCTACAAGAAATGTTACCCGCTATTCACAAAGAACAATTGGCTGATTACATCGATGTTTTCTGTGAACGCAATTATTTTTCTGTCCTTGAAATGGAAGAGATTTTAAAAGCGGGTATTGTTTTCGGGCTGAAACCCAAGGTTCATGTCAATCAATTTAGTATCCTAGGTGGCGTTCAAAAAGCAGTTGAACTTGGTGCCATTTCAGTAGATCACTTAGAGGAAATTGACGAACAGGATATTCAGGCACTAAAAAAATCGAATACCATACCTACCCTGCTTCCAGGTTGCTCTCACTTTCTTTCCATTCCTTTTGGAGATGCAAGACGCATCATCTCTGCAGGACTTCCACTAGCGTTAGCGAGTGATTTCAATCCAGGATCGTCCCCGAATTATGACTTAATGACCATTTTATCATTGGCATGCATCAAGCAAAAAATGACACCTGAAGAAGGAATAAATGCCTTGACAATTAATGCCGCAGCAGCACTTGAACTAAGTGATAGTCATGGTAAAATTGCATTAGGTAGAAAATCCCCAATCATGTTAACAAACGAAATTCCATCCTTGGCGTATCTCGCATATGCTTTTGGAGAACAACATGTGCAACGAATTTTCATTTGATTCAGTGTAAAAATGTACCTTTGAACATAAGATGAAATACGCAGTCCTAATTTGTATCGTATATTGCACTTGCTTTTTCGCATTTGGACAAAATTACTCTGCTGATCGCGAGTTACTCTGGGAAATTACTGGTAATGGATTAAAGCAAAAATCCTATTTATTTGGATCCTTGCATTCGAATGATAAGCGTCTCTTTCAATTGTCAGATTCCGTTTACTCTGCGATGATACATACAGATAAATTAATCTTGGAAACGGATGTATTTAGTTTGTTCAATGAACTCGATACGCGCACAAATTTGCCGACCACTCTTTACGATAAAAATGGTAACCCATACACTTCTGAAACAGATGCAAGTAAAACTTTTTATGGCGATGAAGATGGAATGCCTCAATTTTTAGATGCTTACTTTCAACAATACTGTTTAAATGCCAAAAAAGAATTTATTCCTTTAGAGACTGTTAAAGAGCAGTACGATTTACTTACAGATGAATTTCAGCTTTCCGATAAAAAAATCATTGACAATGCCTTAAATAACTTCACACACGAACGATTAATCGAACTTTACCTTAAAGGTGATTTAATCTCAATTGATAAATTCATGAAGGCTAACATGTCAATGCAAGAAGGACTTTATGACGAAGTAATAACCAAGAGAAACGTGGGTATGTCACAGAAACTTGATTCCATATTAAAAACGAAAACAAGTTTTTTCTGCGCAGTAGGTGCTGGACATTTAGGCGGGTCAAATGGCATCATTAATCTCCTGAGGTCAAAAGGCTACAAGGTAAGAGTAGTAACATGGTATCATACGGAAAAAGCAAACGTGGATCAATTAAAAGTCCGCTCGTTTAACGAATATATTTTTCATGATGGACAATCGGGATTAGTAGCGAAATTAGCAGGGAAGCCAATTGTATTGGAAGAAGCTGACGGAGTAAAACGAATTATTTACCGCGAACTAGGTCAAGGAAATACCTATGAAATATCAATCGTACCCCTTGACACAAGTTTAACAGCGGAGGAAATCGCTTCCATCTACATTGCTAATCCATCAAATACAAGCACACGCGAGGTTTTACTAGACGATGGACGTGTGATCTACGAAGGGCTATCAAACAACTATCCAGAAGGTTTAAATTATGTTCAAATACAATTTAGTTCCAACTACTTTGCCGTAATCAAAGCATATGGCGGGAATAAATTCATGCATTCTAACCGCCCAAATCAATTTTTCCAGAGAGTATGGTTTGAATAGAATGCTTATCTTCGGTACATTCTTCCACCTATTACCATCAAATGAAATTTATTGATACGCTCGCACAGAAAATCCTAGATGACTACACTGAATTAGACCATTTAGTTGTCATCCTCCCCTCTGAAAGAGCTGTAAAATACCTTGGGAATTCCTTGTTTAAATTAAACAACGGACCTTTGATTGCGCCTGAAATGCTCACTATAGACCGTTGGGTAAGAAGTAAATTCAATCATATCATTGATCCGACAAGACTATTGCTTGTTCTATTTGAAAGTTATTTGCAAACAGAAGAGGGAAAAGGTCAAAGTTTTGAGTCCTTCCTAACTTGGGGGTCAACATTACTTAGCGACTTCAACGACCTTGATCGCTACTTAATTGATGAAGAACAAATCTTTAAAAATTTAAAATCCATTAAAGAATTAGAAAGCTGGCAAATTGACGAGGAAAAATATAGTGAATCTCAATTAAAGTTCATGGCATTTTGGGAGCAAATCCCTAAATTACATAAGCAGTTAATGATTGAGTTGAAAAAAAGATCTCAGATTACACTTTCTCAAGCTTACAGAAAATTAGCAGAAGAAACCATGACCTTGATTCCAACTGGTAAAAACTATATTTTTGCTGGATTCAACGCCCTTTCCAAATCAGAACTGCAAATCATTAAGAATTTAATGAAGCGCGGTGATGCTGAGTTCATTATAGATGCTGATTCCTATTACTTAGAAAATGAGCAACATGAAGCAGGATCGTTTCTGAGAGATGACTTGGCATTTTTAGGCATCAAAACAGCGCGTTTTACGCATAATAATATTCTAGAAACCCCAATTGATTTTACCGTAATCGAATGCGCTCAGCACACTGGTCAAATTAAGGTGGCCGCAACGGAACTAGCAAAATTGAATCAAGATGAATTAGATGAAACATTGGTATTACTTGCTGACGAGAGCTTAATCCATTCACTCGTAAAGAATATTCCAGCAAATGTTGGAAAGGCGAATATCACCCTCGGACTTCCTTTGCAACAAACACCGGTTAAGTCTTGGGTGGATTTATTATTTACCATTCAAGAAAACAAGAAGCGTTTTCGAACGAAAGCACTTTATTTTAAAGATTTCCAGCGCATTCTAAACCATGTTTTTTGTCTCGCATGTCTTCCGGAAGAAGAAAAAAAACAATTATCAGCCATTGAACAAGATAGCATTCGAAAAAACAAAGTTTTTCAATCCGTTGAACGCTTAAATTTACCGCCTAAATCAAAAGTATTATTTGAATTAGTAACAGAAGACTGGAAAGAAGATTGGCATGTTGCACTTGGGAAAATCCGAGAATTAAATGTTCTTTTCGCTGATTCATTTGACCAAATCCATGAATTTGAACGAACGGCAGTTCAAGTTTTTGATCAAGCCATGCGTGGATTTGAAGCCTTACTCAGGGAAGGAATTCCGAACATGGAGATGCGGAGTTTCAAGTTATTACTAAACCAACATTGGTCAACTTCGACCATCGCATTTCATGGTAATCCAACAAACGGACTTCAAATCATGGGTTTATTGGAAACACGTATGATTGACTTTAAAAACCTCATCATTCTTGGATTGAATGAAGGGAAACTACCAAATAATAATCCCATTCGAACATTGATACCAATGGATTTACGTGCTGTTTTCAACCTTCCGTCAACGCGCGAAAAACAAGGGCTATTTGCACATCACTTCTACCGACTTTTACATCACGCTGAGCGCGTTTTAGCGACTTACACAGCAGCGGCAGAACAAATAGGAAGTAATGAAGCAAGCCGTTATTTGATGCAAATAGAAATGGAATTAACAAAGGCAAATCCATCTATCAAATGGAAAAAGTTGTTTTATCATGTGCCTTTCGCAGATAGAGCTTCACTAAATACCACACAAATTGAAAAAACCCCAGAAGTTCTTCAACGAATAAACGAATTTTTGGAGAAACCTTTATCTGCTTCGGCATTAAACAAGTACATGATTTGTCCATTGGACTATTATTACCGATACTTAGTTGAATTTGGAGAAGACAAAGAAGTAGAAGAGGAAATCGAAAATAACACTTTTGGAAGCATTATTCATACCACATTGGAAGACTTGTTTAAACCTTTTGCTCAGCGGGATAAACAAGGAGTATTTGTTGTTCCAGCTCCACCGCCAGTTCGAGAAAAAGACGTGTTAAAAATGCTTGATACATTCAAGAATAGTTTATACAAAGGCTTTTTGAATCATTTTGATCAAGACGAATCATTATTCAAGACTGGGAAAAATCGCTTGAGTTATGAGATGGCTATAGAAATCACCAAAAATGTATTGCAGAGAGAACTGCAATTTATTCAAAGTCTCGAGGAACCTCTTTACATTGAACAGATTGAAGCTGAAATGCACACGGAAATACTTGTTCCCTTCCAAAATGGAACAAAGAAAATACGTTTTAAAGGATACATTGACCGAATTGATCGAATTGGTAATCGTTACCGGGTGATTGATTACAAAACAGGCAAAGTCAAAAAAGAATATGTTGAATACCAAACTTCGAGTAAAGGACTAATTCCATCCTTTCTTAAATCGAAGCATGCGTTTCAATTGTCTTTATATTGTTTGTTTTTCAAAGATCAATACGGCATGTTGCCAGACGAGGCAAAAATTACTTCCCTCATCAATGTGAACGAAGACTTCAATTTATCCGTGAAAAATGGGAATTTATCAGATATGGTTCCAGTTGTACATGAATTATTGAGTGAAATTCTTGCACAACTTTTTGATACGACTCAACCATTCGAACATCAGCCAGATTCAGATTACTGCCAATATTGTTCTTAAACAAAAAAACCTGAAAAGAAATAAAGGAATGAATCCGTTTAGCTCTTTTCAGGTTACTGCAAGTTAAATAAAACCAAAACCGAACAAACGTTTTTGTTCCGCTATCGACAAGACGATTATATCTTGAAGAAAGTTGCCTTTGGTTCTTAATATAATTCTGCCTTCAATGCAGTTCTGTAATCTTTCATTTCTTCACGATTGATTTTATGATCTGCATTTTTCAATAAATTCAATAAATAAAGTAGATTTTCTTTATCCTCGATTTCCATCGGGTATTCATTGCCTTCTTCGTCCTCGTCATATTGTGCTTGAACATCAAAAGACTCATTTTCAGTTAGGAACTCATATGTTAAACGTAATAATTTAACAACTAAAGGATCTTGCTCTAACAAAGCCATTTCGCGTAATGCTTTTAAATCCTCTACTAAATTTGAGGCCGTTACACCACTCTTTTCAACATTTGCGATGATAGCATCTAATTTTTGATTCGCTAGTCCAGTTTTCATGTAGTCAATTTTGATAGGCAAATTTAGTGGAAATCCTTGAAATATTCACGCTTACATTGAGAACATTCTATAAAAGCCGTTTCTCAAGCAAAAAGAAATCCTATTTTTGTTAAATGGATTTCTTTATACAAGCTTTTAGTATTGGGTTCTTATTAAGTGTGATGATTGGTCCAATCTTCTTTCTTTTGCTTGAAACAAGTATTACGAAAGGATTTAGATCAGCCCTTGCTTTAGACTTTGGAGTGCTGATCAGTGACATTATTTACGTGCTCATTGCCGTTATGTTTGTAGAACAGATTAAAGGTCTGATTGCAGGAAACAAACTTATGTTCAGTGTAATTGGCGGTGGGATTTTTGTCATTTATGGAATCATTAATTTGGTGAAAAAAGTCGCTTTATTAGACTCCCAGAAATTAGAAGGAATCGATGCAAGTATCGATTCGAATAAACAACATAACAACACAAAAGATTATGTCTTCTTGGGTTTAAAAGGATTTGTGTTGAATTTCGCCAATCCAATGGTTATTTTCTATTGGGTAAGTGTCGCCTCTGTTGCGAATAACGCTGTACCTGATAAAAACAGCACCACATGGGCATTTGTTTTCTTGTGTATCGTACTACTCACATTTTTCAGTATTGACATTTTAAAAATCATCGCCGCAAAAAAAATCCGGCCCTTAGTCAATCAAACGCTTTTAAATGGATTAAATAGGCTTATCGGAATTGTATTTACCTTATTTGGGGTATTCCTTATCCTTCAATTCTTTCTTAAGAAATAAACCGCCATGAAAAACCTTTTATTGCTACTTGTCATTTTTGGACTCACTCCGGTTTTTGGGCAAAAGGTTTTAAAGGAAAACCTCGGTCCTAAAGTTCGCTTATATTGGGATGCAAACAAAAAGCACCTCCAAGCAACTGGGTCTTATTTCACAAGCGAAGCAACACCGAATACATTGGAGAAGCATGGAAAATGGACATTCTATACCTATGATGGGATTATGGAAGAAGAAAGTAACTTTTACCGCGATCGCTTACTTGGGAAACGTGTATTTTACTACCCCAATAAGAAAATAAAAGAAGAGTCCTACTTTAAATTCAATGTGCCAGATAGTCTTTTCTTTCAATGGAATGAAAATGGGAAATTAATCACGAAAGGAAAATTTGAATTAGGAAGTCCAATTGGTGAATGGTCCTATTTTTATCCAGACGGCAGACCAAAATCCATTGAAAAAGTAGTTGTAGATACCGTTTACCTCATGGCAAATTGGGAGGAAGATTCTGCACATAGGCAAACAATTATAGACGGAAATGGGATTGTTGAAGAACGTTATATAAGTGGAGGCATTAAAGCCAAATACACCTTTAAAAACGGCCTAAAAAATGGTGTTTTTGAAGAACGAACAGCAAATGGTGTGCTTTCTGTTGCTGGAGCGTTTAATCAAGGGAAAAAAGACGGCGTTTGGGAATTTTATGAATACCGAGGAATCTTAGAGAAAATGGTGACGTACAAATCAGATTCATTAGATGGACCATATCTGGTTTTAACTGATGTTGGAGATACAATCACCTCTGGAAACTATGTGATAGGTAAAAAAGATGGTTTTTGGATTTGGAATACACCTCAACGAACGATTGAAATGACAGGTTATTTTAAACAGGATTTACAAGATAGTATCTGGCATTATTATTTTTCTTCTGGGGAACTATCCTACATTGCACATTATAAAAATGGACTTCGAACAGGTGAATGGAATTATTATTATCAAAATGGTTCTTCTTACCGAAAAGGAACCTATGTCAACGATCTCAGAGAAGGAAATTGGCAAACTTGGTACGAAGACGGCGTATTGTTGATGAATGGAAATTATCAACTTGGAAAAGAAGAAGGCTTGTGGTATAATTACTGGGAAAATGGATCGTTAAAAAATAAAGCAGAATTCAAACAAGGGAACTTAAATGGAACATGGCTTTCATATACACCGGAAAGTGTTTTATCGAGTTCAGGAAAATATAAAAATGGATTAAAAGTAGGCGAATGGAACGACTACTATAACAATGGGCGTCTCAAAGAAAAAGCACATTACAAAATTTTCACACAAAAGAATCGAACAAATGACATGGCAATCATGGGATTAAAGGAAACCGTGAGTGATTATAATGGGAAATTTGAGGCTTACTCTCAAAGAGACTTCCAACTGAAATCACAAGGGAAATACTATAAAGGATTGAAACATGGCAAATGGATTGATTACTATCCCGGAGGAGTTGTTCCCACTATTATTTCCGAGTACAGATACGGGCAATTGCATGGGGTTTTTCAACAACGTGATCCACGCGGAAGATTGGTCTACGAAATTCACTACAAAAATGGATTGAAACATGGTCCCTTTCTTGTTTTCGGTGAAAACGGCAACATTGTTTCCGAAAAAGAATTTCGATATGGAAGACAAGTAAGTAAGAACGGTGGAGGTGATTTATTTACTCCCTAATCCCTCAATAAAAAGTGTCAATTCTATAAAATCATCCACACTAAGTCTTTCTGGCCTTTGTGTGACGAATTTCTCTGGTAACTGTGCGTCTTGTGTCAGCGACTTAATGGAATTTCGCAGTGTTTTTCTCCTCTGCTGAAATGCAGTTTTAACAACACGCATAAATAACTTTTCATCACAAGGTAATGACTCTCGCTCATTTCTCATGCAGCGAATAACGCCTGATTTCACTTTTGGTGGCGGGACAAATACATGTTCGTCAACAGTAAAACAATATTCGATGTTGTAAAAAGCTTGCATGAATACACTAAGTATTCCGTATTCTTTCGAACCAGGTTTCTCTGCAATACGAACCGCGACTTCCCTTTGAAACATCCCCATGATTTCTGGAATTTGATTTCGGTGTTCTAAACACTTAAATAAAATTTGAGATGAAATATTGTAAGGAAAATTCCCCGCAACAATGAATGGCTCCTGCCCCATTATTTCTGTCAAATCTTGGCGTAAAAAATCAGCGTAAATAATGCGATCTCCCATTAATGGGTATTTGCGGTGTAAATATTCAATAGATTCTGCATCGATATCAACGAGAAAAAGTTCGATTCCGTCGTGGCTCTTCAAGAAATCAGTTAAGGCTCCCATTCCCGGACCAACCTCAAGTACTCGGCGACATCCGCGGTGAAAAGTAACTTGTTTAGCTATTTTTTCACACGTTTCAAGGTCCTTCAAGAAATGTTGTCCGAGGTGTTTTTTTGGTTTTACGTTCATGATGCTTTGAATTCTTCTATGACAGTTAAATTTGTTCTAAATGCAGCAAATTTACCGCCATATCGAAGGGCATGATCTTGTTGTAAAGCTGGGGCATACGTTTCATGATATGCTTCTAATGCTTCTGAGGATGGTGCTAAATACAAACAAGAATATGCGGAGCCACCGTCTTCTTCCCCTTGGATTTTTGATATACGACATTCCTGAAAACAGCCCGTCTCCATTACTTGAGGAATGTGAATTTTACGCATCCAATCCAACCATTCATGTTCGACTTCTCGATCTATGCTTACCGTAACATTATATAATACCATCCTACAAATGTAAAAAACTTGCTTGGATACTTTCTTTTTAACACCACACAATAATCTGGAAATCTTGCGTTTTATACTTTTAAGAACAAAAAAACCTATATTTGAATTCCTTAATTAACAAAAAACTATGAAAAAATTATTGTTTTTCGCATTGTCAACAGTATTGTTACACAGTGCAACATGGGCACAAGCTTGTACACCAGGTGCCAATTTCGTTGATTCAACATATGGTGTTTGGCCGGATACAACACAGAACTTTCCGCCGGCAACTGTAAATGTTGCTTATTCCACAGATTTGAACTTCAAAGTACCAGCAACAGTTACAGCTGAATTAGATGCAACAGGTACATTCGTCGGTTCACAAATACAAGGATTCACAGTGACAGGTGTAAATGGACTTCCAAATGGACTTAATTATGCTTGTAACATCAGTTCTTGTTCATATGCAGGTGGTGCAAACGGATGTGCAAACATTACAGGTACAACTACGACAACAGGTACGTTTCCAATTACAATTGATGTAAGTGCAACTGTTTTAGTATCATTGTTCCCAGGAATACCTCCAACGCCCATAACGCAAACTGTTTCATTTCCTGGATATAAAATCGTTGTCGGAACAGCAGGAGTAGTCGAAGGAATTATTTCACCTATTTCGGTAAGTCCAAATCCAGCAAATGCGAGTATCACAGTAAACGGAATTATTTCAAGCATGAATGTTTCAGAAATTATTTTAACAAATATTGAAGGAAAAACAATTGAAACAAGAAACATCGATGCTTCAAGTAGCTTAACATTCGATACATCTGGATTAAATTCAGGAATTTATTTCATACACGTCGCTCATACAAACGGGGTAGAAATCGTGAAATTCATGAAAAACTAACAGAAAATCTTTTCAAAAATCAAAGGGGGACTTCAAAATGAAGTCCCCCTTTTTTATTTATAAAAATGCATGTCTGTAATGTACTTGTAAACAGGTTCAGTTAGCAAGTATCGAACATCCTTTCCTTCTTTGATGGATTGACGAATAAAACTTGCAGATACTTTCATAATGGGCGCGTCATCACAAAAAACGACATTCGCAGCATTCCGATATGGGTGGTCAATCGTTCCCTTTTGAGCAATGACTTCTGCCTCTTCTGAACTCGTTAAAACACGTGGATAAACATAAATCGTATGCTTCGCAAGTATCACCTCATGATTGTACCATTTGTGAAAGGTTCTTAAATTATCCTCTCCCATTATTAATGAGAAATCGTGTTCTGGGTATTTTTCCTTGAGATGCGTAAGCGTTGAAACGGTATAATTGGGCTTGGCCAAATGAAACTCAATGTCTGAAGCTCGTAATTTTATATTATCCTCTATTGCTTCCCGAACAATATTTAATCGGTGTGAATCTTTTAACAAAGTGGATTTATCTTTCAATGGGTTTTGTGGCGTTACAACCATCCATACTTGATCTACATCCGTATGTTCAACCATGTAATTAGCGATGATTAAGTGTCCAACGTGAATTGGATTAAAAGTCCCGAAGTAAAGTCCTATTTTCATCGTTGAATAAAACTAGTAATTGCTGAATAGACTGTTTGAATGGCCATGTCTAATTGATCATTCACTACAATCACATCAAAATCTTTGGCTTGTTCTATTTCTTGTTCTGCTTTCGCCAAACGCATGTTAATTTTATCTAACGTATCTGTATTACGAGAAGTGAGTCTTCGTTTTAATTCTTCCATTGAAGGAGGTTGGATAAAAATACTTAAAGCTTTTTCACCCATGATTTGTTTTAAGTGAATACCTCCAACAACATCTACATCAAAAATGACCGTTTTTCCCTCGCCCCATATACGTGTAAGCTCAGAATTTAACGTGCCGTAAAACATTCCTTCGTATACTTCTTCCCACTCTAAAAAGGCATTTTCCTCGATGTGTTTTTGGAAAACATCTTTTCCCAAGAAGTAATAATCAACACCATTTTGTTCCTGTCCTCTTGGTTCGCGCGAACAAGCAGAAATCGAAAAAGCAAGTTGTGTAAGTTCCTTTAATAAAGCTTGAACGATGGTTGTTTTTCCTGCGCCTGATGGGGCAGAAATTATAATGCATTTTCCTTCCATCAACCGAGAATTAAAGTGTGTTTAAGATTTGTTCCTTCATTTTTTCTAAATTGTCTTTCATATCGACTACTCGTTTTTGAATTTCAGCATGATTGCATTTACTACCAAGAGTATTGATTTCTCGTCCCATTTCTTGACAGATAAATCCTAATTTCTTACCATTCCTTGGAATGACCATGGTATTCAAGAAATAATCTAAGTGATTGGTCAGGCGCATTTTTTCCTCTGAAACATCTAACTTTTCAAGGTAATAAATCATTTCTTGCTCTAAACGATTTTCGTCAATTCTGACATCCGATAAATCAGTTAGCGCTTTTGAAATACGTTCGCGGATAACCTGAATTCTTTCCGGTTCAAATGCGCGTATTTCTTGAATTCCATTGCGTATAGATTCAATTTTTTCCGTGAAGTCTGCGTGTAATGCCTCGCCTTCTTGCATGCGAAATTGCGTGAGTTTTTGACATGCGCTTAACGCAAGATCCATGATAAATTTTTTCTCTTCATCACTAACTTCCGGTGCTTGTTGATTTAATACCTCTGGTAATCGCAATACCAGGGAAAGGTAATCAACAGGAGCTTCGGACCATGATTCATTGAGTTTTTTTAATTCTTGGTAATATTGTGTAGCAAGTTCTGAATTAATTAATCCATTTGACTGGTCAGATTGACTTTCAATGTAAATACCAAAATCTATTTTACCGCGGTCTAATTGTTCACCAAGAAGCTTGCGTAATTCGGACTCCAATTCTTTATATGAAGACGGTATTCTTACATTTAAATCCAATCCTTTACTGTTCAACGAACGGATTTCGATGGATACTTTTTTTGACTGGTATAGGCCGTTGCTTTTTCCAAAGCCTGTCATCGATTGCAACATAGGTGCGTTTTTAAAAGTTAGGTTAGGAATTGAATTAGTCCTCGATTAATAAATCAGCATCAATTCCTTCGTTTTGCTCTTTAATAAACCAAGCGATTTCACTCATTATATGTCGCTTTTGCTCATCCTCATTTTTTGCTTCCTCCACATATTCTTTTAAAAGTAATTGTGACTCCAACAATTCATGCTCCGCAAATGGTCCCTGCATGTTCTCTATGATCGTTAAACATTCTAATGCTTGCATGAAGTCACCTGTTGAGGCTAGCATCACAAAAAAGGGTAAATGCTCATCATACGTTAACTTTGAGTTCCAAATACTCGTCAACACTTTCTGTCTAAGTACTTGTTCCTTTTCTTCAGAAAGAAATTGAATGATAATTGCCTTGGCTTCTATCCGCTGAATATCCGATAAAAAACCTAACAAAGCTCTCTCGATGCTCATTTCACAGCTGCGCAATTTTTCAAAAACAGCAGGTAAAATAGAAATGTCACCTTGTTGTTCGAAGATTTTTAGTGCTGAAAGGACATCTGTTTCAGTATTTGATTCAAACTGCTTTAATGCCGCCGTAAGCTTCACTTTTTTTTGCTGCATACTCGATTTTTATGCAAAGTTACAAAATACATGGGAGGGTATCTACTTACAAGGATTTATGTGAAAGACAATTATGAAATTTTCATTGTTTAAAAGTTCGTACAATGATTGATTTCTGCATGATGAACTTTTCGAAATTTGTACTAAATCACTTTTATCATGAAAAATAAGTCTCTATTAATTACCGTAATCGTTGCCATCATCGGATTGGGTTCATGCGTTGCTCCAAAAAAATACAAAGAATTGGAAGCAAGGGAGAAAGCATGTTCAGAAGAACTAGCGAAATACAAGAAAAGCTCCAGTGATTTTGAGTCCTTATCGAAAGATTTACAAAACCAGTTTAGCAATGCATCACGTGACGTAACTAAATTAAAACAAGACACCTCTGCTACAGGAACTGCCATGAGGCTTTTACAGAGGGACTACGAACAACTTTTGTCTCAACACGAATCATTAGAGAATTCCTTCAATAAAATGAAGAACCTTAGTGCTAAAGAAACTTCGGAACTTCAAATTGAATTAGAGAACACGAACAAAGAATTGCAAAGAAAAGCAGATGCACTTCTAAAGTTGGACGAAGAATTAAAATCCAAACAAAAGTTACTTGAAGAACGCGAAAAACGAGTAAATGAATTAGAAGAGGCGATACGAAAAAAAGATGCTGGAATACAATTATTAAAAGCAAAAGTAGCGAATGCATTACGTGGATTTGAAAATAAAGGATTAACTGTAGTTCAAAAAAACGGTAAAATTTATGTCAGTTTAGAAGCGAAATTATTGTTCAAATCTGGATCAACATTTGTTGAGCCGGAAGGCCGCGATGCGTTAATTCAATTAGGACAAGTATTAGAAAGTGAGAAAGACTTAGAGATTGTTGTTGAAGGACATACGGACACGGATAAACTTTCCAGTCCAAATTCACCAAAGAACAATTGGGAACTTTCCGTGCTTCGCGCGACGTCAGTTGTCGAAATTTTACTTTCGAATTCAACAATGTCTCCTGTTCAAGTGATGGCAGGTGGACGTGGAGAATTTCACCCTGTGGACGTAAATGACAAATCAAAAAATAGACGAATTGAGGTGATTATCTCACCAAATTTAAATGAGTTATTCGAAATTATTTCCAACGATTAATTTCTAGTAAATATGGGGTCAAAAGAAAAGAAATTAACTCAAGATTCCTCTGAATCAATCAACACTTGGTACGGTAAGTCAACAAACTTACTATTGCTCGCCTTGTTGGTCATCTCGACTTATTTCACTTTTTCTCCAGGATTTTCTCCAGAAAAACAGTTTACAAATTGGGATGACTTAGGCTACGTGGTGAACCAACCATTGATTAAAACTCAAGATGCTGATAGTTCTGCACTCCTCTGGAAACCAAGTACTGAAGTGATGTTGAATTATCACCCCATTACAATGTGGACGCTTGCCAAAAATTATTCGTCAGCTGAATTGGATATTCAACCCTATTTTCAAACAAATCTGTTTTTACATTGTGTCAATGCAGTTTTGGTGTTTATTCTGCTCTTTTCACTTGCTAAAGGCTCACTATTTGTTGCGTTTTTTGGCGCTTTACTATTTGCCATTCATCCAATGCATGTGGAGAGTGTCGCGTGGATTTCCGAACGTAAGGATGTCCTCTACACCTTTTTCTTTCTACTTTCATTACTTAATTACCTTCGGTTTCAACAGAAACAAAGTTACTTTTGGTTAATGATGTGTTTTGGCATCTTTATTCTGTCTTGCCTTAGTAAAGCAATGGCAGTGCCATTGCCATTTGTCCTGATTTTATTGGATTATTTGCGTGGACGTTCATTTACATGGAAAACTATCCTTGAAAAAATACCGTTTATTGCAATCGCACTTTGGTTTGGTCTAAATGCAATAGAAATACAATCCAAAGGAGCAATTACTGATTTTGACTTCTTTACTACTTGGCAACGAATTATCTTTGCATCATATGGCTACCTCTCTTATTGGACAAAGTTTTTTGTGCCAATTGGGTTGTCTGCATTTTATCCTTATCCGAACCTCGATCGTCTAAATGATCTTCCTTTGCAATTTACACTTGCACCACTCATTCTTGCGATTTCAATGGGAGGAATCTTATTTTTCTCTTGGAAACGGAACATTGAAACATTTAAAATAAGTTTATTTGGCATCGGATTATTCAGTCTAATGATTGCGCTTGTTTTGCAATTCATCAGCGTTGGAGCCGCTATTACGGCTGATCGATATAGTTACATTCCATATATTGGAATTGCATTTATGCTACTGGTTTTTCTCGAAAATTGGTCCGTTTTTCAACGTTTAAAAAAATACTTCGTTGGAGGAATGATTCTCTATTCAATTGTGTTTATGTTTCTATCATACGAACGCACAAAAGTTTGGACGAACTCAGGGACACTTTGGAGTGATGTCATCGAAAAATATCCTTTCATCCTTAAAAATAAAGGGGGAGCTGTTGAGGTAGTGCAGACCGGCGCAGAAGTTGCTTATAAAAATAGAGGGAATTTTTACCGCGAGAATGGGGATTCAACAGCTGCCATGAAGGATTACCTCGTACTTGTTCAAGCAAAAGTTAAAGATCCGTTGATTTATTCAAACGTTGGGAATATGTATGCACTCATGAATAATTTCGATTCTTCACTGCAAATGTATACCATGGCATTAGAAAGAAATCCCAATGCGTTTGATGTTTACATCAACCGAGGGATTACGTATGTGAAAATGCTCGAATATAAAAAAGCTTTGACTGATTTTAAAAATGCATTGAAGATACGACCAAACGATATCACAACGCTTATTAATATATGTGCGGCAGAATTGAACAGTAAAAACTACCCTACATGCATAAAAATCAGTGAAAAGTTAGCTAAAATTGCGCCTAACAGATGGGAGCCGTATTTTTATCAAGGCACAGCATATGTGAATCAAGGGAAATATCAACTTGGTGCCGCGTCGCTTGAAAAAGCCATTTCCTTGAACCAAAATGATCCATTCATATGGTTTAATGCCGGTATTGCTTATCAACAAATTGGCAACAAGGACAAAGCGAAAACCTATATTTTGAAAGCAAAGTCATTGGGTTATCCGGTGAGTGATGCGCAGCTAAATAGTCTTTAACGTATGACATTCACATGTCCCGTTAAATCCTCAAATATTCCTTTCCCGATTTCGTACACAAAATGCCATGAATAAGTTCCAATCGGAACAGGTACTCCTTCATATGTGCCGTCCCATTTGAAATTTAGGTCTGTTGACTCAAATATAAGTTCGCCCCAACGATTGTATAAGTAAAAGTGACCACCAATAATTCCGATAAAATTTCCAAAGAAAAATTCATTGCATTCATCATTGTCAGGAGTAAATGAATTTGGAAAGTAAATGTAGCGTTCAGGAATCACTTTTATCCATTTACTGACACTATCTACACAGCCCTTCTCATTCGTGGCAATTAAGGTGATTAAATAATCCCCAGGATCAGAATAAATATGTGTTGGATTGACTAAAAAAGAATTTGAACTAGCATCGCCAAAATCCCATGTATAAGACCACGCATTTTGAGATTGATTTAAAAACGAAGTGCTTAACCCTTCCATAGGATATTCAGTCATTACCCAAAAGTCTGCAACGGGCTTAACAATCTGAACAAGGGAAACTCCCGTTACAATGTAGGTTTGACATTCATCAGATACTTGAACAAAAAAGGATGTCGACGCGGCTGGATTTACCCAAATTCCCGGACTCGTTTCATTTGTTTGTGTCCACAAATAATAATAGTTCCCGAATCCACCTGATGCAGTTACTTGTAGAAAAGCACTATCACCAGGACAAATTTGAATTGGTCCATTCATTTGCAATGTTAATGGTGAACTTGTAATGGTGTAAAGAATGGAATCGGTGACAACATTACCACAAATATCACTTACTTGTATGATGTAATTCGTTGTCAAGAATGGCGAAACAGTTATTGAATCAAGTGTGCTAATTTGGGTGTTATTGACCGTCCAAATATAGCTAAAAGCACCTATTCCTCCACTTGCGATAACACCAAAATTTACGGGTATGTATGGGCAAATTTCTGTTATGTCATTACTGACAGACAAAGTGATTGGCTGATATTGTGGGACATTTACCAAAATAGAACTAGATACGGGAGTACTTGCGCACGCATCTGTAACTTGAACGGAGATTGTTTGGGATGATGCAGGCGTGAAATTAATGGAGCTCGTTGTTTCTCCCGTACTCCATACATATTGATAGGGTGTGACTCCACCCGAAACGCTTGAGGTTAAGTTAATCGGGTCACCAGGACAAGTAATTGTTCCACCGTTGATGGAAACGTTTATTGGTTCCACATCTTGAATATATAACGTAACAACCAATGGAGTAATATTTCCACATGGATCACTGATAGGTAGCGTTATAACAACATTTTCTAGCCCCTCTGTTAAATTATCAAATAAGGCATTCATGGTGAAAGTCGCTATATTTTGACCTGCTCCAAAAGTAATACTACCTGGAATTCCAGTATAATCTTGTCCATTTGATGCTGTTCCACTCACTTGAACGGGAATTGTTAAAGAACTAGCTAAATTATTTTGGCGTGTTAATGTAACTGTTGATGATACGCAACCTTCCGCTAACCAATCCGGATTGGAATACACTTGTTGAGAAAGTGTGTAATCAATTTCAATAGGTGTTTTGGTCGATAAACTATTTGCTTCAAGAAACATACCTGAATCCCATTGCCCATCACCAGCATCTGCGATTGCAATAATCAAATGGTAGGTTTGTCCACATTGAACTTTCGAAACTGCCTCTAGAACCTTTGTGAATCCATCATATTGTATGTATTGAGGATTACTATTATAAGGCGGTGAGTTTCCATCCCCATTAAAAGTAAAAAATTGTTGATTTGTTATCGCGTTTACATTATTGATGGAAACTATTCCCCCTCCATTCGGGAGACGTGCAATGTTTTGCATTCCAACAATCCCTGGACCCGAAATGAAAAATCCGAAAACATCATTGTAACCTGAATTATTTGGAGGTGCAAATTCTGGGTATTCATCTGAACCGAACACATATTTGAAGCGAACTGTATCAGCATATGGAATGAAATCGAATTCTAACGTGGCTGCGTTATATGTTTGTGTACCGCCCAACACCTGATTTGTTAGCACTGTTGAACCTGGAGCGTTATTGTCCATTCCGGCATTCGATTGATTGTTTGGTCCTTGTGGCCCGCTTGCTGAGGCTTGAATCGTACCGGTTGTCATGACAATCCCTTGTGTAATTCCAAGATTGGTATTATTCGCTGTAAACTGTCCGATAGCCCCAGGACTTCCATTATACGTGACATTGGAGACCGTTACCCCGCTACCCAAAAGTACATTTTGAACGAGTCCTTGTGGAGACAATGATGAATTCGTAATCAATTGACTCCAAGTCGTTAGGTTCATCGCTAGAGCGACCAAAGTCAAAAATAAATTACTTTTCATCATGTTGCCAAAGGTTAAACGACTAAATGAAGAAATCGTTGTGAAAAATCGAGATTATTTTTCAAAAAAAAAGGATGCAGAAGCATCCTTTATAAAATCCTTGATTTAGTTACTTTCTTTCAAACAGTGGTTTGAGCGAATACCATGCCAAAAAAGGAAAGAAATGCATCGGCATTGCATAAGAATAAAAGATGTATTGATGTGCCTCCGTTGTCTCTCCCTTGAAGACGAAACCAAGCACACCAATAAGGCTAGCTGTCGTTAGTCCGGCAAATAAGATTCCGAAAATGAACTCTCCATACTTAGGCACAAACTTCGTAAATAACCAATGACCAACAGTTGCTAAAATTGTACCTATTAAACAGGAAACAAAAATGGCCATGGTCGGAACTTCTTTTGAATAGTCCTCCACTAATTGGGTTTGGATCATGTCACCGTAAAAATACGATACTACACCAGCCAGCAAACCTGAACTTAAAGCGAAAATGATTTTTTTTATCATAACATATTATTTTTTCTGAACTGGTAATGTAGCCGTTATTTTTAGGATGTCAGCAACATCATTTCCTTTTTTTCCAACGTTGTATTCTGATCTGCTCACGTTAAATTTAGCGACAAATGTTCCTTTATTCCCTTTTTTCACAAAAGTAAAAGGAATAGATACGTCTTTTTTCACTCCATGCATTTCGAGCTTTCCAAGGGCTTTAAATCCAGATTCCGTTTTTTCAATCTTCGTTGATTCAAACTCTATGAACGGATATTTCTCAGCATGAAACCACTCGTCACCTCTCGCATGTTTGTTTTGCAAACCATTCCCTGTATTAATAGACTCAACTTTCAACTTAAAGTTCAGCTTAGCAGTTGTTAGATTCGCAGGATCAAAGTTAATGTTGCCGCTGATTTGATCAAACGTACCGCTTACATCTTTGTTAGAAAAAGCAACGTTGTGTGATTCCAATATTTTCCATCCCTGACTAAAAGAAGTCAACGAAACGAAGAACACCAACAAAAGGGTAACTGTTTTCATCTATTAACAGAATTAAAATTAGTTTTTCGTAAGTTCCAAATCTGCGATTAAGTTAACTTCGTCAGATAACCCTGGTCCAGCATCACCTACTCCAAAATCCGAACGTTTCACAATACCTGTAATTTGTAAACCAGCCACATCATTTCCTGCTCTGTTTTTTGCAGACCCAGTGTGTGTTCCTATAAGAGAAACTACTTTCGTTACACCATGCATGGTAAAATCGCCAAGAATCGTATAATTATTTCCATTTCCTTTTTTAATTGACGTGCTTTTAAACGTAAGTGTTGGGAATTTTTCAGCATCAAAAAAATCAGCTGTTTTTAAGTGGTTGTCACGCATTTCTAATCCTGTATTGACAGAGTTTGATTGAGCTGTCATCTCAATAGAAGCTCCAACGAAATCTTTATTTGGCGTACTGATTTTCACATCAAAGTTTGAAAATTGCCCACTGATGTTTGTGATTCCCATGTGTGTAATGGTAAATCCTAAACGTGAATGTGCTCCGTCTAATGACCAATTAGCTACTTCTAATACGGTAAATGAAAGCAATGCAAATGCTGCAAAAACTGATAAAACTACTTTTTTCATATGTTATATTTTTTGTAAAACAATTAATTGAATGCAAAGTTCATTATATCGATGGAACTTTATCTTGACGTAGGTTAATAGATTTCTATTATTTAAACCTAAACTTGCGGAAGTTGCAATGCACTTAATTTTTCAAATGCATCTTTGATTTGTCGAATTGGTTCAATAACCAAGCGGAGTTTATCATTTTGTTGAACCAATCTGTAGCCACTTTGGTGCTTCATTATGGCATTAAGCGTATACGTAAACGCTTCCGTTTCAAAGAAAGCCGACTGAGGATTAGCGATAAAATAACCCACTAATTTTTCAGACTTGATGACTAACCTTTCCAAACCTAGTTCTTCAGCTAACCAACGTAATTCAAACGAAAACAATAGTTCTTTTACCGCTTTTGGAAGTGGGCCAAATCGATCAATGAGGTCTTTCGAAAACTGATCCAATTCCGATTTATTTTTCAGACTATCTAGAGATTGGTATAAACTCAATCGTTCAGCAACGTTGTTTACATAATCATCCGGTATGCGCACTTCCATGTCCGTTTCAAAAATACAGTCTTGCACATAGGATGTGATGAACTGATCTGTATGACGGTCATCGAATAATTCTTTGAATTCGCTTTCCTTTAATTCCTGCATGGCTTCATTCAGGATTTTTTGATACATCTCGAAGCCTATTTCGGATATAAATCCACTTTGTTCTCCTCCGAGCATATTACCTGCTCCACGAATATCCAAATCCTTCATCGCTATATTGAATCCGGAACCCAAATCGGAGAATTGTACCAATGCCTCCAAGCGTTTTCTCGCTTCGCTGGTTAACACGCTGTATTTTGGAGCAATGAGGTAACAGAATCCCTTTTTATTTGATCGCCCTACCCTTCCACGTAATTGGTGTAAATCACTCAAGCCAAATTTATTCGCATCATTAATGATGATGGTATTGGCGTTTGAAATATCAATACCTGATTCAATGATGGTTGTCGCAAGTAGGACATCATATTTCCCTTCAATAAAATCCATCATGATTTTTTCGAGTTGTTTACCATCCATTTGACCATGGCCTATTCCAACTCTCACTCCCGGACATAGCCTGGTAATCATCCCAGCTATTTCACGAATATTCGACAAACGATTATTGACAAAAAAGACTTGTCCACCACGTGAAACCTCATATGCAATGGCATCCCGTATCGTTTCTTCCTGAAAAGTGATGATTTCGGTAAGTACTGGTTGTCGGTTAGGAGGCGGCGTATTGATGATACTTAAGTCACGTGCCCCCATGAGTGAGAACTGCAATGTTCTTGGAATGGGTGTTGCTGTCAAAGTCAATGTATCAACTGTCGCTCTGATTGTTTTTAACTTATCCTTGACAGAGACACCAAATTTTTGTTCCTCATCAATAATCATGAGTCCCAAATCTTTAAATTTCACTCTATCAGCTACAACGGCATGTGTTCCAATGAGAATATCAATTTTTCCTTCTGCCAGTTTCTTCAATGTCTCCGTCACATCCTTTGCTGATTTAAAGCGATTAATATAATCAACCGTACAAGGGAAAGCTGAAAGTCTTTCTTTGAAACTTCGGTAATGTTGCATGGATAAAATTGTCGTCGGCACCAAAACTGCGACTTGTTTTGAATCGGTCACAGCTTTAAACGCGGCACGAATAGCTACTTCCGTTTTACCGAAACCGACATCACCACAGATTAGGCGGTCCATTGGAGTTGAGGCCTCCATGTCGCGTTTGAGATCTTGTGTAGCTTTATTCTGATCTGGAGTATCTTCAAACATAAAGGACGCTTCCAATTCGTTTTGCATATAGCTGTCAGGTGCAAACGCAAAGCCTGGCTGACTCCTTCTTGTAGCGTATAATTTAATTAAATCAAAGGCAAGTTCTTTGATTTTCTTTTTCGTTTTATTCTTTAAGGTAGTCCAAGTTTGTGTTCCGAGTTTGTTCATTTTAGGAACGGAACCATCCTTTCCGGTGAACTTAGAAATTCGATGTAAAGAGTGAATTCCGACATATAGTACATCGCCATCTTTGTATATAAGGCGGATCGCTTCTTGTGGCTTTCCGTTCACGTCGATTGTTTCTAAACCAGAAAACTGCCCGACTCCATGATCAATATGTGTGACATAATCTCCTTTTTGTAGGTTGTAAATCTCCTTTAAGGTTAGAGCTTGTTTTGCTTGTCTAAATCCTTCTTTTAGGCGAAAGCGATGGTAACGCTCAAAGATTTGATGATCTGTATAGCAGACTAATTTCAATTCTGGAGATATAAATCCTTCATGAAGAGAGAAATTAATAGCCGTAAAGCTCACTTCTGCTCCGATATCCTCAAAAATTTGGTAAAGACGTTCAATTTGTCTTGGTTGATTGGAGAAAATTAAATTCTCGAACCGATTGGATTGACGAGCGAGCAAATCCGTTTTTAGAAGTTCGAAATTTTTGTTGAAATTCGGTTGTGGAATGAAATCGAATTCAAAGAGACTAGTGGTAGTATAGTGGAACACCGGACCCCATTCGACAATTTTGATGCGTTCCAAACTTCTTTGGAGTTCAACAGATGATAAATACAATGAACTTGGTAACGTATGTCGAACAGTTTCATTCAAGTTTCCATAAATCTCCACAGAACGATCGTATTCTTTTCTGAGGATACTTTCCATCCGCTCGTATGAACTCATCCAACAACTTAAATCTTGGCCAAGGAAAGTGAAAATATCTTCCTGTGACTCGATACTTAACTGACCTTGAATATTCGGGATTACATTAAAAAATGCATGTGTATTTATGGATAATTGAGTTGCCGCATCGAAGGTTCGAATCGATTCTACTTCCTCACCAAAAAACTCAATTCTGAAAGGGAAATCATTCGCGTATGAAAACACATCAACAATTCCACCGCGAATGGAGAACTGTCCAGGTTCATAAACGAAATCAACACGTTCAAATGCATATTCCAGCAATAATTCATTTATAAAATCAATGCTGTAATTTTTTCCAAGTTCAACCCTCAGTGTGTTTTTCACTAAATTCTTTTGGGTTGGAACTTTTTCAAACAATGCTTCCGGGTAGGTTACAATCCATGCATTCGCACCGCCTGAAATCCGTTCAAGAACTTCGGCCCTAGTTACAACGTTAGCATTATCCGTTTCTTCCAATTGATATGGCACACGATAAGACGCTGGGAAAAACAAAACACGTTTATCATCGGGGAAAAGGCCTTCTAAATCATTTAAAAAATAGGCAGCTTCTTCTTTGTCTTCGAGAACAAAGAGGTGATTTCCCGGGACCTGTTGCGCTACACAAATGGATGTCAATGACTTAGCCGATCCAACGAGTCCTT
Source organism: Crocinitomicaceae bacterium (assembly GCA_044240055.1). GTDB lineage: Bacteria > Bacteroidota > Bacteroidia > Flavobacteriales_D > Crocinitomicaceae > UBA952. The sequence goes on from JBIIAG010000004.1 coordinate 70,258, forward strand.
TCCAATGGACACGCACGTTCCCCTGGCTTAAAAGTGAAGCTGTTTCATCGATTTGCCTTAGTTTGGCAATTGATTTCAGGAGGTGTGTTTGGTCCATGAATAGCGCGAAATTAAGGAATCTTATTTGATTCAAAACACAGAAGCCTGATAGATGTTTCGATTAAACTATGAAAAATTGTGTTTCCATTCATACCTTGTGTAAATTGATTGTAACAGAATGAACCATAATCCGTTCTCGCTGTATAGGATCATTGAAATAACAATTTGATGTGAATATCTAATAAGGTTGTGTCATTTTAACCTGTTTTCGTTTTTTACTTTTATCCGACGAAATTTAACAAACCATATGAAAAAACAATTGAAATATCTTTTTGCGATCTCTTCTTTGATTTCAGCAGGATTTATGTACGCTCAAGATTCGGTAGTTCCAGTTGCTGCAAATGCTGGAGAAGAAACAGGTAAAATTGTAGAAGAAATTTCTGCATTAGAATTCTTAATGAAAGGTGGATTCTTTTTGATTCCGATTGCCATTCTATTGTTTTATACCTCTTATGTCACTGTTGAGCGTTACCTCTACATTAAACGAATGACAAAGCACAACAAAAGTATGTTGACGCAAATTAAATCTAATCTAGAAAATGCAAATATTCAAGGTGCATTGAATACGCTATCTCAGGATCAAACTGCATTTGGAAATGTGGTAAGAGAAGGTGTTCAATCTATGGGAAGACCTATTCCACAAATTGAATCAAATATGGAGAAAGTTGCCAATATTGAAATTGGTAAAATGGAGAAAAACATAGGCCATTTAGGACTTATTGCTGGTATTGCACCAACATTAGGTTTCATTGGAACAATTTCTGGAGTAATCAAAATTTTCTACAGCATATCCGTTACGGAAAATGTTTCTATTGGAAATATCTCTGGAGGTTTGTATGAAAAAATGATCTCCTCTGGATCAGGATTAGTTGTAGGTATCATTGCCTTTACTGCATACCACTTATTAAATGGAATGATTGATAACTATGCGTTAGCAATCCAACGAGTTAACTTAGAATTCATCAAATTGAACCGACCTAGCGATGGCAATAAAGCGTAATAGAAGGTTCCATGCGGAGGTAGCTACTTCTGCATTGAGCGACATCATGTTTTTCTTGTTGTTGTTCTTTTTAATTATTTCTACGCTTGCGAATCCGAACGTGATCAAAGTTCCGCTTCCACAAGCCAAGAATAACGAAAAAACGAACAAAGCGCACGTGGCCTTATCAGTAGAAATCGACCCTGTGACGAACGCAAAGAAATACAGTGTGGATAATAAAGAGGTTCCTTACGATCAAATTGGTGCTGTACTTGTAAAAGAAACACAAAAGAAGGGAGACAGTACCGTAGTATTGCGCATACCTTTCGATTCTAAAGTTCAGGAATTGGTTGATTTACTGGAAATTGGTATGATCAATCAATTGAAAATGATTATTGCCACGAAAGAACACAGTTAGTTTTAAGAACCCATTTCGTTAAATAGCAAAGAGATTAAGATGAGTGCATATATCGACATATTTGAAAAAGATTACATGGAATCTAGAAGTGAGGTCAAGAAATCCTTGATGTACACCTCTATTTCACTGTTGATTCTTTTCATTGTATTGATGATTACACACTTCAATATCCTACCTGCTATTCCAGAAGATATCCCGCCATTAAAATCAGACGAGGTCATCGAATTGTTTGAAATGGAACATGTTGAACTCATCACTGAAGAAAGTGGGAGTCGCGGAGGCGGAACGTCTACGGATGCGCCTATTGATGAGCCGCAAGACCAAACGGAACGTGTAGCCACAAGTCACTCGAGTGATTTCACAACGACAAGTGGTCAATCGAACAACCAAAATGCTAATAACTCAACAAATCCAACTTCTACAACTGTGCGTGGAACAAATTATTTTGGCACAGGTGGAAGCGGTGGTGGAACAGGTTCAGGAAATGGTCCATTTGGAGGCTCAGGAAGTGGCACAGTAGATGGCGTGGGTCCAGGAAAAGGTTCAGGAAGTGGAAAAGCGCGCGTTCGTTTAAACAACATTGTTCAGCCGCAATACGACATTGATGTTGATTGCAAAGTTGGGCTAAAATTAACCATCAATTCAGAGGGTCTTGTAACAGATTGTCGACCGATAAAATCGGTTACGACATGTACGAATCAATCGGTTATTAACGATGTAATTCGACTAGTGAAACAACAAGTTCGATATAATAAGGATCCAGGTGCGCCTCTAGTACAATCGGATTATACCATCAGGCTTAACGCTCGATAATTCTTAGAAAACGTTTAGAAATTCATAGATTTTTCCACCATTAATTTTGATCCCACGTAATATGGAATGCGTTGGTGTAATTTAGTTGGTTGAATTTCCATGATGCGTTGCTCACCAGTTGTGGCAAGTCCTCCAGCTTGTTCTGCAATGAAGGCCAAGGGATTGCATTCATACAACAAGCGCAATCTACCTTCAGGAGCAGATGGAACAGCTGGATAGATGTATATTCCACCTTTAATCATGTGGCGGTGAAAATCAGCAACGAGGGAACCAATGTATCTACCAGAGTATGGTTTACCCGTTTGGTTATCGTAACTCTGACAATACGCTATGTACGCTTTTAATCTTGGGTCAAAATCATTTAAATTACCTTCGTTCACAGCATAAATACGTCCGTTTTCCGGCATTTTCATGTCAGGATGTGAAAGGAAAAATTCACCGATACTTGGATCTAGCGTGAATCCATTAACGCCATTACCCGTTGTGTAAACAAGAATGGTTGATGAGCCATAAAGTACATATCCCGCAGCCACCTGTTCGGTTCCTGGCTGCAACATATCTTCCAATGTAGCTTTTGTTCCTTGTGGGGAAATACGTCGGTAGATAGAAAAGATAGTTCCAATCGAAACATTTACGTCGATGTTACTTGAACCATCTAATGGATCAAACAACACAACATACTTTCCATTTTTAGCGTGTTCAGATTCAAATGCTAAAAAGTCATCATTTTCTTCCGAAGCAATTCCACAAACTTCACCACCCTGTGAAAAAGCGCGAATGAATGCTTCATCGGCGACAACATCCAATTTTTGTTGTTCTTCTCCTTGAACATTTTGTCCACCTTGGGCACCCAAAATATGTTCAACAAGTCCTGCTTTACGCACATCGTTACTTACGATTTTAGAAGCAAGGACAATGTCATTTAGCAATCTTGAAAGTTCACCTGTAGCGTATGGAAAGTGACTTTGATTCGTCACGATAAACTCGTGCAGCGTGATCAATCTCGACATGGTATAAATTAGATAGAAAACATGCTACCATGTTCGTTTCCAATTTGAATTGGATTCACGATCAAGGTTGGAATTAACGCATCGTTTGTTATAATGTATTGCTCGTAGTTCGTTGTCAAGGCTGACAAGAAGTTATTGCGATTTAAGTTCATGATGGCAATTAAATCTGCATCTACACTAACGGCATATTTAACCACTTCTTTATCAAATCCGCTTCTTGAAACAATGGCAGAAGTCATTTCAATATTTCTATCCTTAAAGAAACTTTCGGAAAAAGTGATATTTGAAACAACTTGATGTCTTAAGAATTCATCTGTTTCATCCGGGGTAACCACATGGACTTTTGAATTAAAGTACTTAGCTAAATTAGCAACTATTGACAATTTTTGTTTGGTCTCCTTGTGCAAATCCATTGGCACAACGATGGAATCGTATCCTGTTGCTTTCACAGATTTCTCTTGAACTATGATAAATGGAACTTGAGAACTTGTTACTACTTTCAATGCATGACTCCCAGTGATGTGTTGCCATCCGTGCGCACCATGCGTTCCCATAAAAATGAGTTCTGCAACATGTTCAGCAGCAAAAGCACCAATATCTTCAAAAATACTTCCAATACGCACATTCGGTTGAATATCCACCCCTTCTCCAGCAAATTTCGCGATCACATTTTGCAATTGCACCAATGCGTCTTGAATTTGATTTTCTTTAGAAACCACGTGTAAAATCTGAACAATGGCATTTAGTGGTTTTGCAGTTGCAATTGCGTGTTGTAGAGCGATATCCGCAACGATCGTAAAATCATGAGGTACGATGAAAGTTTTTTGTTGCATAGTTGTGTTTTTTACAAAATTAAGACAAAGTGACTAAAGAACGCACTAGTTTTATCTTTATTTTTGTATGAAGGTGATTTACTTTTCGAGACAAAAACAGGATTATGCCAATTATTGGAAAACTCATCCAAAAAACGACTGCATTAAGCTTCAAACGAAATGCAAAAAAAGGAATTGATTACCGTCATCAACTTGAAGCATTACGCAGCACGATTGACCGTGCGAAAAGTACAAAGTTTGGTTTTGTTTACTCGTTTCACTCCATTTTAGATAAAACAGATGTGGTCTCGCAGTATCAGAAAATGGTTCCAATTGTAGACTACGATGAGTTTCATGAAAAATGGTTGAAAGATTCGATTGCCGGAGTAAAGGATCATACGTGGAAAGGACGGATAAAATATTATGCATTATCATCCGGGACAACAGGATCCCCGAGTAAACGGATACCCGTTACAACAGAAATGATTCGCTCATTTCAACGTGTGAGTTTACGCCAATTTTCTATTTTACACGAATTAAATTTACCTGAAGAATTTTATTCTGCGAGTATCCTTGCTGTAGGTGGATCTACAAAACTCACAAAGAAAAGCACACATATTGAAGGTGATCTTAGTGGCATTCTAAAAAAACATACCTCGATTATTGCCGCGCCCTTTACAAAACCATCTAAAAAAATAACCAACTTAAAAAATTGGAAAGAAAAATTGCCTTTGATGATTGAGCAAGCTCCCAATTGGAACATTGGTATTATCGCAGGGATTCCTAGTTGGTGTATTTTATTAATGGAAGAAATCGTCAAGCATTATCAACTGGATTCCATTCATGACATATGGCCGAATTTACATGTGTATGTACATGGTGGAATATATATGGAGCCATACCGTGATCGATTGGAAAAAATCTGTGCCCAAAAAGTTGAATTACTTGATACTTATTTGGCGAGTGAGGGATATTTTGGATACCAAACTAGTCCCGATCGAAAAGGGATGAAATTATTAATGAATAATGCTATATTCTTTGAATTTGTTCCTTTTAATTCTGATTATTTCGATGAAAACGGGGAATTAATCAATAAAAACAAAGCCTACACAATTAGTGAAGTGAAAGAAGGGATTGACTATGCGCTGGTCATTACAACGAATGCTGGCTTATGGCGATACCTCATCGGCGACTTAGTTCGTTTTGTTGATTTAGAAGCCCATGAAATCATCATTTCAGGGAGAATAAAACAGTTCTTGAGTTTATGTGGTGAGCATCTTTCATTGGATAACATCAACCAGGCCCTAATGAGAGTGTCTCATTCCAAAGGAGTGACAATTTCAGAGTACACTCTTTTTGCGGATGAAGATCGACAGATCCACCATTGGTATGTTGGGTCCGATATTCCATTTGATTCAACTCAAATTATGGAAGAATTGGATAAAGAACTAAGCTTATTAAATGATGACTATGCTTATGTTCGTAAATACAATTTGGGAACTCCTACACTAACGATTGTTCCTACCGAAACATTCTATGGGTTCTTGGAGTCTTTGGGGAAATTAGGTGCCCAAAACAAAATGCCCCGTGTGCTTAATAAAGAGCAATCAGTAAAGTGGATAGCATATCTTAACGCAAACGATTGCCTGTAAACAAGGAGTTTTTTGTGAATGTAAAAGCAAAATTTACTTCTATCGAGTGTCTATAAGCACTTGCCATACGACCCAAGTCATAATCGTATGATAGACCTACATCAATTGATCCAAAGTTAAACGAAAAATAAGGCGCAATTGTACCCATTGATCTAAAATACAATCCCATCACAAGTGATTGCGAGCTTACAAGATTGGTGATTTCAGAATTACCTTTTAAGTTTGAGCGATAAAACAAACCAAGAATCGTTTCTCTATGTGGACCTTGTAAAAGTTGGGTTACACTGAAAGCTAAATTTGATTTGTCATCAAAAGCGTATCTCAGTTGTGAGTTGAAGCAATATTTTCGGAACAGCCGATCAGTTGATAGGCTATTGTAATTTAATTTAGGACTGTTTGCATGTGCGATGGAAAATCCACCAAGAAATGAAAGATCACCAGCGCTTAGATTTGGCTTATTTCCCGGAGTGTAACGGTAATTCATTCCTATTCCTGCATCCAAATAAGAAAACGAGGTGAAATCATTCGCTTCGCCAGAATAAACATTTGGGTCTAACGAACTTCCATTCCATTGCGAATAGTAAAGTAAACGAGAGAAATCGGCACTTCGGTTACAAAATGCTGTTTGAATTCCTGCCGAAAGCCAATGACCCTTGGCCAATGGAAGATGTCCACTCATAGATGTGCCAAATGATTTTTGTGACATTTTTGAATCACCACCGACATCATTACTAAAGAAGACACCAATACCTGCGTAAGCTTTGGTGTTTTTTTTGGTTTTTCCTACAGAAAATTCACCCATACCGTAACTCGTCATGAACTGTGTGCCGGATCCGAGCCATTGATTTCGATTTTGCAAACTTATTTTCTCAAATCCTTGGTGCATTGACGTTGTTGAAGGATTCCAAATAGGCATTGTTTTATCAATTTGCGTCAAGTGATAATCTTGTGCAGAAGCAAACATCGTTAATCTAAGAAAAACACTTATTAAGGCAATTCGTTTCATGGTGTATTAACGAATTAGGGTAATATTACCAGTCATTTTTTTTGTTGCCCCTCCAATGTAGGTTACATCGACAATGTACGCATAAACACCTGTATTTAACAATTTACCTTTGTATGTTCCATCCCATTTAAATGTTTTGTTGGTTGATTCAAACAAGAGATTCCCCCAACGATCGAAGACTTTGAAAGCGATTGATTCAACGTTTTTCCCAACAATGATTTGATACACATCATTGTCTTCATTTCCAACATTATTTGGTGAAAATGCAGTTGGAATATGTATCCCGTCTGCACATTCGGGTGAACTTGCATTTGGGTCACATGGGTTTAAGGGGTCGGATCCTTGAGTTACTTCAAGTGCATCGTTGTATCCATCGCCATCTGTATCAGGATTAGTTGGATTGGTTCCAATCACTCCTTCTTGCGCATCGGTTAAGCCATCAAAATCTGAATCGATTTGACAGCCAGGCAATGTATCATCCGGATCACATGGATTGAGGGGGTCAGAACCATTGGTTACTTCGGTTCCATCGTTCACGCCATCGCCATCTGTATCAGGATTTGTTGGACTCGTTCCAGCTAATCCTTCTTGCGTATTTGTTAATCCGTCACCATCTTGATCACAAGGGCCAGCATTTGGATTTGGAATACATGGATTTGCATTGTCTGGATCCAATTCATTCATTACACCGTCACCATCGGTGTCCACAATAATAGACTCAAGTGCATCAATGATACCGTCGCCATCTGTATCTAGTGGAGTTGCTGGATTAGGTCCAAGTTCGATGCAGTCATTTTCACCATCTCCATCCGTATCTACTACGTTCGGATTCGTGCCTGCAGCCGCTTCAACAGTGTTCAAACAGCCATCTCCATCTAAATCTGGAATATCCGGAACAAAAACAGCGACGATTGTTTCAGGACCACTAATGTTAATGAAATTCGAGTCTAATGTATTTGCTAATCCCATTGGTCCGGTTGTGTATGTCCAATGGTCAAAAACATACCCAGCATTTGCTTTTGCCTTCACGTTCGTCTGAATTCCCCCGTAATAAGTTGTTGTCCAAGGATAACTTGGTGGATTGATTGAATTCACTTTGATTGTTCCAGCGTTTACTGGAGAGACATCAAATGTTACAGGAAAGGGCCCTGTTAATTGATAGCAATCAATCAATCCTTGTTCCATGGCAAGGCAACGTTGATTGATGAAATTCCTTAATTGTGTAACTCGTGATTGCCATCCATTGTATGTCCCACCCCATTTTGTACAATGAGCTGTCATTTCTGGATCTATTTCATTTACCATACTATCGAGCAGCGCTAACATGCTTGTACAGCTGAAAGATGTATTAATTAAGTCAATATAACGAGTGATGTAATATTGCTCGACAATCGGATTTTCATTTATTAATTTTTCTAGTATGTCCGTATGACCTTGTCCTCCGGGATTCGGAAGGTTTTCAGCATTACAAGGATCGGCATTCGCACTAGGATCAGGAATACCAGTATAATTGATGTAGTGGCCAAATGTTGCATCCATATCCCAAAGTGCATAACGCCATTTCTTTTTGTCGCCGGCTGGATCTAATCCTCTCCACCAAGCTGTGTTCCAGTTTAACCAATCTTGGTTTACTGTGTATGAGTTAATCATAAAATAATCCGCTAACGACTCCCAATTAAAGAGAGAATCAACGTAATTAAAATTGGTTGGATTTCCCATGTTATTAGTCATGATATAGTTCCTAAGTGCATTCCAGTTTGGCAATGCATTTGGAGAACCATACTCTTGCCAAGTACCCCCCCATGTTTTCAGGTACTGTAGGTTGTACTTATTTTGTCCAAAATAAATATCCGTATAGTCATGGTCATCTGCTTTCTCGCGAATTTCATAAACACCCCAGTAATTTCCGTTTAAATAAACGACAGCAGGTCTCCACGTACGTTCATCCAGTTTCATGTCAGCACGAATGGATAAAGTGTGAATAAATGCGTCTCGTATGTGTGCGCCTTGTTCAAAAGGATAATTGTCACTTGCTCCAGGTTTAAGAATTAACCGTTGGAAAGCGTCACGACTTTTCTCCGGAAAAATGTCATGTTCAATATCACCGTTATGGCCATATTGATCGCGGCAAATGAAATCAAAACCTCGTTGAGCATAAGACCAAGAGTCATTCCCATGTTTATTGAAATCGCCTTCTGCTTCGTCTATGAATGACCCGTCTTGTTCAAATAATTCGAACCCACCAATTCGATTAGCAGGATTCTGGCTACCATTTGCCACCAAAGAAAAAACCCCTTGGCTACATACCGAAACAACAGGGACGGTGTGGGTAACGTTAATGAAATAAGTGTTCGTTTCTATAAAAGAGGACAACGTGGTTCCAAATGCAGCTGCTCTTAAAACTTTGGTTGTTGGGATACTAATTGGGCTGGAATACACTGTAGAAGTTGCAGTTGGATTCGAACCGTCCAAGGTGTATCTGATTGTTGCAGTTGGATCCGCGCAAGTAATAGTAACGGTTTGAGCCGACGGATAAAACCCAGGGGCAACACTGAAAACAGGCTTTGGAGGGTAGAAATTAACTGCTCCTGCGTTGTTGGCATTGGGTGTAGGCGTAGTAAACAATTTAAAATCAACAGCTGCGTTCGTCGATCTCCCAACAGAGTGATCTGCCTTTGTTAAATGAACGATTTTAAATGAATCCACGACATTACCGAATGTATTTGAAAGAATAATCCAGTCGCCATTTGTTTGAGTGAGGTTAAAATTTGGGTGATATTCATTCCCATTGACTAGATCTCTCTTCGTACAGAAGACCATTTTAAATCCATTTGCTGCGATTGATCCACTTGGAATCATCCACTTTGTTAAGTTGGATGCTTTATCAGAAAGGTACCATCCAGTTAAATCAACAGGAGCTGAAGTTACATTATATAATTCGACCCAATCTTCCTTTTCTCCATAGGCATCTGAGGGTCCAGTAACGTTGGAACAAGAATATTCATTGATGACTACTTGACTGTATGCGATTGCATGAAATACTATCACAAGCAAACTGAGTAGGAGTCGTTTCATAGTTTTGGTTTAAGAGCGATTAAAATTAGCGAAAAGTCAAGCAATTTCCAATATTCAAAACGTGTAATGTTAAAACAAGTTGTTTTTTTTGTTAAAATTGCATGAATAAAATTTATTTGATTATGAAAACTGGCTTAATCCTATTTCTCTCAATTCTAATCCTCAGTGTTTCCACTTCTTGTAAAAAAGTAGAGGGTTCCGGAGGTGGAGCAACGATAAAAGGACTTATTAAGGAGCAAAAGTATAATGCTTTAGGAAATATTATTGCCGAATATCCCGCTGCTGACGTCGATGTTTACCTAATCTATGGCACGGACGATCAGTTTTATGATGAAGATGTAAAAACGAGTTATGATGGCTCTTTTGTATTCAAATACCTGCAAAAAGGAACTTACACTGTTTTTGTATACGAAGACGATTCCACAGAGCCGAGCGGTAAAAATGTGGTGAAAAAAACATTTGAAATAACAGAAAAAGGGGAAGTGAAAGATTTGGGCACAATCAACACCCGTAAAATCTAATGAAATCGAGTTTTTTTCTCTTGTTGATCTGCTTAAACCTCAGTACGATTCACAGTCAATCTACCGTTTTTCAAGTATGGAACGAACTTGGCGTGAGCGGTAAATTTACCAAAGACTTTTCCTTCGGCGCGGATTTAACAACACGTTATGGCAACGATGGACTTGGTACTATTTTCCCTCAATTATCCTTTAAGTACAAAATAAACAAGTTTGTTCGTTTATCTGTTGATTATCGTTTGATTGGTAAAAAGGAACTTGATGGAAATTATTTAACGAGTGAACGCTTAAATGGGAATCTTCAGTTTTCTTATGCGTTAAATCGCCATTCATTTGGGTTTCGAACGAGGTACCAGTATTCTTTCAATAAAATAAGCGGGCCTTATGAATCTGAATTTGATCAGGCTTTTCGCTTCAAACCGAGTTATTCTTATGACATTAACAATAGTATTTTAACTCCAAATTTCAGTTGTGAGTTTTTTTACAATCCAGTAATTGGTGAGAATGGAAAACAATTTACGCGTATTCGGTATTATGCCGGTGTTGAAATGGAATTAGATGGTCCTCATAGCCTAGAGCTTGGCTACTATTACGATCAAAAAATTCAGGTCGCTAATCCTGTCAACCGTAGCATTATGAATCTTTCGTATTCATACTCAATTGGTCAAAGTAAAAAGAAAGAATCCACTAAAACGAAGAGAGGCGCCCGATTTCTTTAGGTTTTATAAAACCTATTCATATTGATCCGCAGCCAATCGATCGATCACAATTTGTAAATTCAAGTCTTTCTTTTCTTGTCGCATTTGGATGGCGGTTTGGGTAAAGTATTGGTGTTGTTTCAGGAATTTTACTTGAATTTCATCCCATTGTTTACGTGATTCGATTTTACCCATTTCCGTTAATTCTTGTCTAAGTCGGTCTGCAATTTTCTCAAAATCATCCGTTCCCAGGTAGTCCAAATCAGCATCGCAGATAATTTCTTGCAGCTTATTAATCGGCTTGTGCGGAAATTTAGTTACGTGAATAAGTTCTACAATTGTTTTAACGTGTTGTTCCGTATACCCGTATTTCGGGAGCAATTCGGTTGCCATCCCCGCACCTATTTCTTCATTATTATCGTACCGTTCAATGAATCCAGCATCGTGTAAAATTGCTGCTGTTTTCAATAAAAATAAACCTTCATCTGTCACTCCTTCCAGTAAAGCAATGCGTTCAACAGACTTAACCACATCTTTTGTGTGTTTCAGTGAGTGATAATACAATTTATCTGACAAGTTCTTCTCCAAAAAAGAAAGGACATTATGTTCCGTTTTATAGTATTTGATTGAGCTATAGTGGTGTAATTTCTTGATTTCTTCAAAACGAGTATTTGGCAATAATCCTTCTCCGTTCACCGAAAGTTCAGGTTTAATTCGGTTTACGACATATGTGTCGACTTTCGCCCGCGATTTTGTTAACGCTTTTCCTTTGTATTCACATTCAAAATAGGGCTCAATTAATTGAAATGTATTCCCTGTAATTGTCACTTTTCCCGGTTCACCAAGCATTTCCATTCGCTGGGCTAAATTTACTGTTGAGCCCCATATATCATATGCTAATCGAATGTTCCCGATGATCCCCGCAATAACTGGTCCGGTATTTATCCCAAGGCGAATCTCCCAAAAATCTTCATGATCAGCGATTGCTTCATATTTCAATTTATCCATAAACGCCTGAATCTGTAGAGCCGCTGTACAGGCATCAATGGGATTCGTTGAATTTTCAACTGGAACGCCACCGGCACACATGTAGGCATCTCCAATCGTTTTAATTTTCTCTAAGTTATTCGCTTGAATTATTTCATCAAATTTTTGAAAAAGAATATCCAATTTGGAAACAATTCTACTTGGTTGCATGGTGTCTGAAATCCGAGTGAATCCGACCACATCGGTGAACATTACCGAGACTTGTTTGAAACCTTGCGCTTTAACTTTTCCAGAGCGCTTTAACTCAATTACAACCTCTGATGGTAAGGTATTATTTAGCCATTGCTCAGTTCTATCCTTTTCTGTTTGGAGTAATACCTGTTGTTGAAGCACTTTGTTTTTTTCCTCTTCAATCAAACGATTTTGTTCTTCAATCATTGTTTTTTGGAGGCGGATTTCCCTTGTTCTTTCTGCAATTTTCACTTCTAATCGAACTTGATTTCTCCGTGAGCGCTCTATTCTACTACGAATGAAGATAAATATGGTGAAAAATAAAATGACGCTTGTTAATACCCAGAACCACCAGGTTTGCCAAAAATGTATCTCTCGTGTTAACTCTATCATTTAAAATCGAATGCTAATTATCCCAAATATTGTTAACAAATTTACGAAATACAAAAGCGAAAAACGCCATACATCGCACAAAAAAAGGGGCCGAAGCCCCTTCTGTTAATAGTATCCTTTCTTCGGCGTTTGTTTATTGATTGGTTGCTTGCTTTTTTGGACATTAAACCCAACGTTTATTCCAGCAAATCCACCGCCTTTTTGCGAAGTATAGAAAAGGTTGACAGGAACATTCAATGATCCAGCGCGGAATGTTCGACCAAAAGCAATGACGAAGCTTGTGCTTAATTTAGTACTTCCTCTCATATCTAAATTTTCTTCGAACGAATAACGTTGGTCTAGTTGAGCTCCGTTAGTAATAGCATATTGATTCCAATCGCTTCGAGAAAAATAAGTGTCTTTTTCACCATAAATTCCTTCTGAATCAAAGAAACCATCTGATGTATGTTTAACACTCAATCTTGGACCGAAAGCAAATTCCCATCCGTTTTTACCGAAACGAAAACCATTCATCAAAGTAAACGATGGCAGAAACTTCCCTTGTTCTAAACCTGAAACATTCAAAATTCCTTCCACCAATGCAGAGAAATTCTCGGTTCCAACATATTGTCCTTCGAATTGGTAGCCTATCATGGATACAAACGGCGCGATGTCAAGTCCGCCTTGAGATGTGGGACGTGAGGCAAATTCTTCCAAAGAACCGACTAAAACAGCACCACCAATACGAGGTCCGGAGTTGTTGATTTTTCCAATGTTATTAGAAGTGATTATTTCATTTTTAAAGGACAAGCGATCAGCTGTTACTTTATCGACTGTAAACCCATGGATTTCATATAACAGAATTTCAATCATGCGTTGGATTTCTGTTTCTTGGTTATCAAATTCTTTTACTGCAGATTTGAAAAGGATTTGATTTTTGATATCGACGATTTTAATTGTAACAGCAATTTTATTCCCTAATCCATCAATGCTTCCGCACATTACATAATCCACATTGAGTTCAGCCCCCAATTTAATTAAACAATTTTGTCCGTAGCAATTCGTTCTAAATTCTTCTTTTGCTTTTAATACATCGGCCATATCATATTCATCATAGACTTTGTATTTATTCAACTTGATGGTTTCTAAACGCATCATTTTTGCGACTGATTCAGGCTTAAGTGTTAAACCGTTCACAATAGGATTAGCAACAGCCATCGTAGGCAGTTTTTCTGTTTGTGCTTGACTCATTATTCCAATCAGGCAAGTCGCCATTAGTAAAAGTGTTTTTTTCATCTCGTTTAAATTTATACTGCAAATATTTCTGCATTTTTCACGAATATGAAAACTGAATCAAGCAAAGCCTGGTTAGTTATTTGCGATTTTCGCAACTAGGAATTAAATTCAATATCCGCTTCAATCTTTTTACGGAACATATTGATTGTCTTTTCGAACTCAAAGAAATAGTTATTGCGTTCTTTTTCGTTTACAACACTTATTAAACTAGAATTAGCAAGTTGTTTATCTAACACTTGTTTTGTATCGGATACGTACTGTGGATCAGTTGTCTGAAGGTAGTTCATGATATTGTGTGTCACATACAATCCACGTTTATCCTTGCTTTCATAATAGAAAGCTGCATCAGAATTAATGGTTTCATTCAAATACATTTCGAATTGATTTCCTTGTTCAGGTGCTTGGGTACCATAAACAAACTTCTTTCCACAATCTGCTTGTGCTTTTAAATGCTGTGAGAACATGATGGCACGATCGCACAGGAATAGTGCATATGAGGGATCTTCGAACTGATTCGATTTGTAGTAATATAGAATTTGCCGCATGAATCCACGCATCAATTCTGGATCAAATATTTCAACGGATGGAATTGAATTATAGGTTGAGACGATATTTTTACCTAGTTCAAATGCCCGGTCGGTGACTTTTTCATGTTTAAACAGAATATTCTGGTATTCTGGAATCTGCAAATGTGTTTTCGCCCAAAAGAACAAGCGGAAGCGAAGTAACTGGGGTACATTAATCAGTTGAAAAAAATGGGCATTATTAATGGTAAGGATGATTCTTGGGTCTTCTAGCGATTTTAGTCGTTTAAAGGATTCAAGAATTCCCTCTAAATAGGATTCTAGGCTAAAATCATATGCATTTAGTGGCGTATAGCCAAAGACAACGTTTCCGGCTTTTTGCTCGATCAGTGCATCAAAGGAGATGTCAAATGCTTTACAAATCTTTTGAACTTCAAAAATGGTTAAGGCAGTTTCACCTCTTAACCTGCGGTAGGCAGCATCTTGACTGACATGTAAAACATCACTTAAAACGTGTCCCATTGCGTCGCCTCCATTTAATTTGACGCGGACTAAATTTAACAGATCAGATTGGAGCCTATGCATACTTAAAATTTATAAAACCATGGACACATGGACACAGGAAAAGAATACCGTTTTGAAGTCAATTGACGAGAGTCGTGAGTCGTGGAATAACCGATTACTCCGGCAAGCGAAATTTGGAAAGCAACGATTTCGTTCCATTGAATGGTTGAAAAAAAAACGAGAAGAAGGCTAAGTATGCTTTTCATGCGGCTGTATCAAACAAAAATACGTATTATTCTTCCTCGAAATAACTTCGGTGTACGCGGGGAGAGATGGATGTAAGTATTTCATATGGAATTGTCTGACAATCCTTTGCAAATGAGGTTAAGCTTTGGTTTTTTCCAATGATCTCAACTTTTGTACTCGCCTCAAGCTCCACATCACCTAAATCGACCATAATCATGTCCATGCACACGCGTCCAACAACTGGACAACGTTGATTTTTGATAAAAACTGCACCTACTCCATTGCTCAGGCTTCGTTTGAATCCGTCTGCATATCCAATAGGAATAATCGCAACGCGCATTTCTTTTTGCGCCACAAAGGAACGTCCATATCCGATACTTTCGCCCGGACGAATTGTTTTCACTTGAGAAATGCTGCTCGTCCAATGAATCACTGGTTTCAATCGTTGTTCAAAAGAACGATTCGAACTTAATCCAAATAAACCTATGCCAATTCGGACCATATCAAATTGCGCCTTTGGATAGTGTGCGATTCCTTCAGAATTCAAGATATGGCGAAGGAAGGGGTAAGACAAATACGACTCAAACTGTTGGCAAATTTCTTCGAATTGAGCAATTTGATTGTGTGTAAATGATGAAGCATCTTCATCTGCCTCGGCCAAATGACTATAAACACTTTTGACTATTACCTCAGGCTGTGCTGCCAATACTTCGATTATTTTTTGAACTTCATCCGCATAAAAACCCAGACGCTTCATTCCAGTGTCCATTTTGATGTGAATTGGGAACCCTGTTTTTTCTTGTGCGATTAATACTTTAAGGAGTTCATCCAATTGATTAAAATCATAAATTGCAGGTTCTAAGTCATATTCAACACAGGTTTCCATGCCTTCTTCTTCCGCATTCATGACCAAAATTGGCGTAGTAATTCCTGATTTTCGCAATTCTTTTCCTTCATCAGAATATGCCACGCCGAAATAATGAATTCCCTGTTTCTCTAAAAATTGAGCCATAGATGTTAATCCCGCACCATAGGATTGGGCTTTCACCATTGCCAACATACGTGTTTCAGCATGCAGGCTATTTTTATAGTAATTGAGGTTATGTTTTAAGGCAGACAGATTATATGATAAGTGTGTTTTGTGTTGTTTCAATTTCAAACGATTGGCCACACGTTGCATATAGCGTGCGCCTTTCACTAAAACCACTGCATTTCTCAGTTCTAATGCGAGTTCCTCATCCTTGCTTAAAAAATGGACCTCATCGACCTCGAATTGTTGGCATAAATTTCGAATATCAGTGGTTTTCTCCGCATTTCCATCTTCCAATCCGATGAGTACAATTCGGTGTTTTGAAGCAGAAATTGACAGTTGATAAGATAACGAGCTTTTAAATGCTTCAGAATCCATTGTATAGGTGTCATTTATAATCAACGAGCCATCATTCCCTTCGAACGTTTCTAGGCGCATTGCTAAATGTGGGAGTGATTTAATTCGTTCTTCCTCAATAACGTTCCATTCTTGTGCGGCTGCAATTGCTAGTTTGGATTCTTGAATGCTTATTTCATCTTGAAAAGGTATCAAGACGTCGAGATCTTGTTGTTTTTGTGGGGTTATTAATTGACACGATAACTCAGTTAGACTCTCGTTTTCTTCAGATGCGATGAGCCATTTAACCTCATCAAATATGGAACAGATTTCTCTTGAATACTCGGAAAAATCCCTAAAATCGCTTGCGTGGGTCGGAAGAAGATTGGTTAAGATGCCTTGCGTTGGATGAAGCATTTCGGATAGAATTTTCATCTCACCCGGTTTTGTTGCCGCTACTTCGATAATGGCTAAATCTGCTTTCCTTGGTAGTTGAAGAATTGACAACGCAACCCCTAACTGTGAATTATAACTTTTTGGACTTCTGAAAACCTCTAATTTACCCGCAAGAAGATGGTACAGCCATTCTTTCACAGTCGTTTTACCGAGGCTGCCAGCGATTGCTATTATTGGGTAATTCAATTGTTTTCTGTAATTCATCGCCAGCTTTTGCAAGGCTAACAAGGTATTATCAACAAGGATAAAACTGGCATCTATCCACTGATTCTTCGGTGCTTTTTGAACTACAAAAATTCGAACACCTTTTTCATAAGCGTTTGAAATAAAATGATGTCCATCTCGAAAAGGACCTGTCAATGCGAAAAAAACTAATCCAGGAGAAGGGTTGATTTTTCTTGAGTCGTAGACAACTTCTTGGATTAGGCCAGAAGAAGGCATACCAGCTGCTGTTCCATTTAATTGGGAACAAAGTTCAGTATATGTCAGTTCTAATTTCACTTTATTTGAGTTGATAGCATGTTCGGCAAAGTGGGCGGTATTTTTCAATTGCACCTACTAAGACTTGTTCCGTTTGTTGTACAGTTCGTTGAGAGTAATGCGCTAAGTTACCACAGGAGACGCAGATTGCATGGACTTTTGTCACATATTCCGCAATGGACATTAATTGTGGCATTGGACCAAAAGCAACTCCTTGGTAATCCATGTCGAGTCCAGCAATAATTACACGAACTCCTTGATTGGCTAATTCGTTACATACTTCAATGATTGAGTCATCAAAAAATTGAGCTTCATCAATTGCAACAACTTTTTGATTTTTCCAATTTGATAAGATCTCTTTTGGATGCTGTACAATCACTGCTTCAAATGAACTTCCTTTGTGACTAACTACATTTTGCTCGCTAAAGCGATTGTCGATTTTCGGTTTAAAAAGCAACAATGCTTGATTTGCAAATTCCGCACGCCGTATGCGTCGAATAAGTTCTTCTGTTTTCCCAGAGAACATCGATCCACAGATTACTTCAATCCAACCATTCGCTCTTCCTTCAACCGGAAATTGCTCTAAAAACATAAATCAATCGTTTGTTAACATTTATTTCAAAAGAATTGACAGTAAAACGTCTCACCAATCAGCATGTTTTCTAATTTTGATTCAGCAACGTTTCAATCAAGCAGTTGAATTGATAACGAAGTTAGTAACTTAAATGAAAAGTCCGAAAAAAGCATGTCCTTATGATGAAAACAATCTTATCAAACTTGACAGAAAGACTTTCCCTTTTGGAAAGTGGTAAATTGACCCAAGCAGAAATGGAATTATTCGTAGAAGATTCCAAAGAATTATATGAGCGCTTAATCATATTGCGTTACAAATTATATGAGACAAATGTTTTTGTTCCGCAAGCGATTGTTGAACCAACATTGATGGAGCAAGAAGCACCAGAGATCTCCGAAGTTGAAAAACCGACATTCGATTTGTTTGATATGGAGGAAGAAGAATCTATTTCTGATTCGGAAGAGGAAATTTCCGAAATAGAGGTTGGGTTATTCAATATTGGCGTTGAAACACCAGAAGTTTCAACAGAGGTATACGAGGAGCAAGAACATCTTATGGAACCTGAGCAAGTTGAAGAGGAGGCTGTAGTTGAAATGGTGATGGAAGCGGATGTTGAAGTTGAACAAGTGGTAGAAGTTGAGCCTGAAATGCAAGTTGAAGAGCCTGCTGCCAAGGAATTGGAGACATCAGAACCTGTTTTTGAGCAAGAAGTAGTTGCCGACGAGGAAGAGTATCCTTCCGAACAAGTAGAAGTGTTAGATACACCTATTCCAGCGGAATCAAATGAGCCTCAGGTTAATTTCTTAGATAATATCGAAAATCCAGAATCTACCTCCATTAACAGTGCTTGGATTTTACAAATCGAACAAACGATTCGATCCGACCGTTCGGTATTTCCTTTGGAAACACTTATCGGTTCATTCTCTTTGAATGAAAAACTACAATTCATCAATGAGTTATTCGACGGATCAAGCGATGCTTTTTCTACGGCGTCAAAGAAATTAGATGTATGTGCGAACATGAGTGATGCGCGTGCGCAGCTTAGTGATTACGCGAGTAACTACAATTGGGATTTAGAATCAGAAATTGTAGAAGACTTTATTTTTAAAATTTGTCGACGTTATGCGGCTTCTGCTTCTTAGCTTCTTTTTTTCACTCACCGTTTTTGGGCAAAACCCACAAACAAAAACTTTTATTGAAACGCTTTGTTCTCCTTCTTTTCATGGGAGAGGTTATGTGAATCATGGTGATTCCATTGCTGCAAATTATATTGCCAAGAGTTTTCAAGAAATCGGCCTTTTGCCTTTTGCCGGAAGCTATTTTCAGGAATTTAATTTTCCGGTTCAAACCTTTCCTGGAGCCTGCGAACTGAAAATGGATGGTGAATCGTTGATTCCAGGAGTACATTTTCTTGTTGCTCCTAATTCTGGTCCATCATGTGCATTTTCTGATTGTCAATTTGGTAAATCCTATCGCGTGGTCACGTGTAATGTTGAAAAATTATATGCATCTACCGCAAGTTTTTATCCTTGTCCCGAGAATGTCATTTTGGCTGTTCGTTCGTTTGGAATGAGTCCAGACAGTCTAAAAGTGATCAAGACACGCATTCGTGAGTTAAGTTCATTTGCACCAGTCTTAGAAATCACCAAGGATAAATTCACATGGTCCGTGAGTCAAACTGCAAATGCCTATCCATTTGTACAAGTACAAGATTCCGTATTCATGCGCAGGAAAGACGGCACGATCAATCTTCACATTGAAACGCGCTTTTTAAAGCAGCACCAAGCCAGAAATGTCCTTGGATATATTCCAGCTAGGAAACATGCCAAAAAGAAGCCCTATTTATTCCTTACAGCACATTATGATCACCTTGGAAGAATGGGACAAACGAGTTACTTTCCAGGTGCTAACGACAATGCAAGTGGAAATGGAATGCTTTATTCCATCGCACAGAAATTAGTTAAACAACCTCTGGATAAGTACAACTTAGTTTTTATAGCATTTGCTGGGGAAGAGGCTGGACTATTAGGGTCAAAATTCCATGTTGAACACCCGGTGGTTCCTATGAAAAACATTCGTTTTTTATTGAACTTGGATATTATGGGAAGTGGTGAGGACGGTATAACCTGTGTGAATTCGACCCTGTTCAAAAAGGAATTCGACCGACTCATTCAATTAAACGATGATGTGAATTACCTCCCAGTCATAAAACCGAGGGGTCCAGCGGCAAATTCAGATCATTATTTTTTCACTGAGGCAGGCGTTCCAGCGTTTTTCATTTACACCATGGGGCCAAATAAAAACTACCACGATGTTTTTGATACTTACGAAGCTTTAACGTTTGATAAATTTGATGAAATCGAGCAGCTTTTATTAGAATTCATTCGTGGCTTTTAACCGTTTCGCAAGGTAAATGGTTTGTACAGCTATCATTGTTAGCGCCAATCCTAATAAATGTACGACGATAGAATCTGGCTGATTTGTGTATATCAATGCCAAACAGATGGACAAGAACGACAACAATTGAACGGTTATCATGATGAGTAGTCGAAAGGTGTCTGCTTGGGGATCGTTTTCCTTTTTAACGAAAAGAATCAACATCCCAAGGAGAGCTATAAAACCGGATGTTCCGATGCAGAATATTGCATTCGCATTGGACAACTTGGACCAACTTGACAAGGTGAATAAATAGAATATTCCAAAAATCAACAGATAGAAAGCACCTAAACGGAAAGCGGATTTATTCATCATTTTTTTTGGAGATTTCCATGACTTCTCGAATGATTAAGTAAAGTCCCATCCCAACTCCTGTCAAACCAAGAATAATGGTCCACCATGGGGTTTTCAATTTAAAGATTGTATCGAAATAGTATCCTAAAAATGAAAAAGCAGTAATCACTCCGGCCATTTGGAGGCCTGCACTTGTAAGACGTAAATAAGGAGAATAGTTAGACTTGGGATTTTGCTTTAAATCACTCATCGAATTCGAAATCTGTTTTCATGGTAGAATGAGAAACAGGGGATTTCATTACACAAGCACCTTCAAAGTATGCTCCTTCTTCGATATTCAATTTAAGCGTTTGAATATCACCTTTAATTCGTGCGGTTGAATGTAGGACTAACAAATTTTCAATGGTTAACTCACCATCCATTGCACCGTCCACTTCTGCATTCACACAAACGAGGTTTCCTTTAATTTTTCCTGAGGTTCCAACAATTACCTTACCGGAGCAAGAAACATTACCAATAATTTCACCTTCAATCAACAAATTTGAATCTGAAACGATGTCACCAGTAATTTCAGTGCCGGATAAAATTTTATTTAATCGATCGCTTTGATCGTGTGTTGAATTTCCACCAAATAACTCTTTTCTTAACATAGCGGGCTAATAATTATCGTCGTAAAAAACTTTATATTCGTCAAATTTCGACGTTTCTATTAACTTTTTCAAATTTTCTTGATTAATTATGAAAATTTTATTGTTTTGGAAGTCATCTAAGTACTCAAATCCACCTTTATAAGCGTTCACATACTCACCTGCAATTTTCGCAGTTTGAAATTCTTGTATCAGAATAAACTCTTTTTCGGTGGTTGTCATTTTTTGAGAAACTTTGACTTTAGCTAATTTAAACTCCTTGTTTGAAAAATCAGCAATTGCATTTCGTGCATCTTCAATTTCCTCCTCTTCATCGAGTAAAACTATGACATACTGAAGAGCATTTGGCACATATGTATAGATGGATTTTTTCTCGAAGTCAACTGGTACGGACTTTGAATAACCATTTTTTATAATATCCAACATCTCTTTCGCTCTTGCCGCTTGATCTGAAGTTGGTTTTTCCTCTACAATGCGATTTAAGCGCGGAATAAGGTCCTTTTTATTCTCATTTAACTGACCAAACGCAAGTGCATTTAACAACATGTATTCTGCTCTAAATGCATTTGAAAGATCATTGTCCACGACCGCTTGCGTTTCCGATAATACTTGGGAATAATTTTCTAGGTTATATTTTTCCAATAATTTCAAGTATTTCTGTTGGTCCTTCAGTGCACTTTCCTTTTGTTTAACGTAGAAATCAGGATCCTTGAAAAATTGTGCTGCATCTGAGGATGGGTAATTTTTTAGGATGTATTTTTTGTAGGTCTCTGCTTCATCCGTACCCTCATTTAATTTATACAATTGAAAAGCAGCAGATAAATCTGTTGGATTTAATTTAAACATGTCGAGAATTGCTTGAAACTGAGTAGCCGCAAGTGTCATCTCACCAAGCACCTCTTTATACAAAATTCCTGCTGTATACCGAGCCTCAATCAATCGCTGTTCAGAGCTTGCAAAGCTAGAATCAGATAGGGGAATGTTTTTTCTTAATACATCCGTTGTGAGCGA
Organism: Crocinitomicaceae bacterium; assembly: GCA_044240055.1. Taxonomy (GTDB): domain Bacteria; phylum Bacteroidota; class Bacteroidia; order Flavobacteriales_D; family Crocinitomicaceae; genus UBA952. Next base: position 92,762 of record JBIIAG010000004.1, read on the forward strand.
ATCCTTTGGTGTTTGATTTTGGGCAGTAAGTGTAGTCGAATCTTTATCAACTTCAATTACAGAGGGGTCTTTAATCACTATTTTTTCACTTCTCCTCCAATCATCTTCATTGTCTCGTTGACCCCAAAGCTTGCGGAACTCGTTGTAACCATCCTCCCTTAATTTCGAATTATTGAAAATGAATTTATTCGAATTATTTACGGTTCCAGTTGTCGTTTGATTTTGTTGAAGGGCTAATAATTTAGCTGCTTCTTGTTCTTTTCTTCGTTGTTGCTCACGTTTCATTTCCTTTAGGGTTTCCTTTAGGAAATCTTCTCGTTGTTCTTCGGTCATTTTAGCAATTCGCTGCACTGAATCTTCAAAATTCGCTGTTTCGATTGCTTTCACTAAATCAGCTAATTTTACCGCTTTATTTTTTACGAGGTCACCATTTGGATAATCTTCAGTGATGAATCTCGCACACGAGTCGTAGTATTTCTGAGCAGAAACATAATCCTTTGTGCTAAATGAAAGATCTCCTAATTTCTCATAGGACATTGCTTTTTGACGCTTATTCGTCGTAGAGAAAAAAGCAGATTCCGTCAGGTATGATTTTGCTTGTGATTTTTCGTTTCGGTTTAGTTCCACCATTGCCATGGAATAATAAATCTGATCTTTAAATCCAGCATTTTTAGCATCCTTCAACATTCGTTTTAGGTCCTTTGCTAATTTATCTCCTCCTCCAACAACGGCTCTATTTAGGCGCGCATTGAAAGAAATATCAAAAGGTGCTGAGGCCTTCATCGCTTTAGAAAAGCATTTTTCAGCTTCAGGTAATTGATTTGCTTGTTTGTACAATTGTGCAAGAATAAAATTCAATCGAGCTTTCTCTTTTACATTTTTACATTTAGCTATTGCAAGAACAAGTCCATTTACTGCTTCTTCGTAATCCTTGCGTTTAATCGAAAGATCTGCATATGCTTTATGAATCTCAAACTGAAGGCTTGTTTTCATCACAGGCGCTTCACTTTTATCCTTTTTCTTAATAAATGGAATATAATCCTTAACCGTTTTTTTCTTTTGTTCTTGAGCGACTTCATTTAATTTATCAAGAATTAATTTAGCATCCGCAAATTTTCGTTGTTCGATGAAAATTTTGGCGATCCATAATTCAGCTGTATAAGTTGACGGATCCTTTACGAAAAATCGTTTGACAAATTGAAAGTTACTAAGTGCTCGGTCGTAGTCCCTTCTGTAGAAAAATGCTTGTCCGACAGTAAGCCAATTCTCATCAATCCATGAATTATTTTCCGCTTCTTTGTAGAACATGTTCTCGGCACTCGGCATACTGTGATTCAAAATCACTTTGGTACATTTGGCAACAGCAGTATCGATCGAAGGCAACATACCTTTCACCTCGGTTTCATTCGGCAAAGGATTGATGGGTAAAATCCCATAGAAATCATCTTTTCTACTTCCGTAATACGTTTTTAACGAAACGCGCAGTAATTCTTGCGCATTAAAATGTCCGTTAAAACGAGCTGTTGTTGAATGATACGTTCTATTTACAAACGTATTGTTCTCTGTAGAGCAAGCCCCAACTATAGTTAGGACTAAAATCAGAAAGGAAGTACGCATGTAAAATTTCATCATAAGGAACGAGGCCAGACTAATATAACTTAAAAATTTTGATTTTATTTTGTCTTAGGCAATATTTGTAAAGACTTGTTGAATATCGTCATCGTCTTCAATTTTATCTAACATTTTTTCAATGTCGATTAATTGTTCCTCTGAAAATTCTACTGGAGTAGTTGGAAGGCGTTTCAAGCTTGATTTTTGGACTTCAATTTGCATATCTTCCAAGGCTTTTGCGATTGTACCGAAAGCGGTGTAATCACCAGAAACAATAATGATGTCTTCTTCCACTTCAATCCCTTCGCAACCAGCATCTATCAATTCTAATTCCATCATTTCAGGATCCATTTCAGGAGTTTTAGCAATTTCAAAAACACTTTTGCGCGCAAACATGAATTCCATTGAACCATTCGGAACCACCATTCCACCTGCTTTATTGAAGTATGATTTAACGTTTGCAACTGTTCTTGTTGGATTGTCTGTGGCACATTCAACATAAACAAGCACACCATGTGGGCCTTTTCCTTCGTAGTTCACTTCGGTAAATGAGGCAATATCTTTTTGGGCTGCACGTTTAATCGCTGCTTCAATATTGTCCTTAGGCATGTTTTCTGACTTCGCATTTTGAATGGCTGTTCTCAACTTCGCGTTCGTCGCTGGATCAACCCCTCCTTCTTTGGCTGCCATCGTAATGGCTTTACCTAATTTGGGGAAAATTTTAGACATTTTGTCCCAACGTTTTTCTTTTGCTGCTCGGCGGTATTCAAAGGCTCTTCCCATAATTTCAATAATTTAGGCAAAAATAGGGAATTCAGAAGGAATTTTCAAGTGTCTGTTGATGACTTTCATGGGTCACCTTCTGTGAAATATTTCCTTCGATTTGTCGAATGAAACTTATATGTCTACTTTTATTTCAAATTTAACGGCATGAAAACATCTGCTATATTTTTATTTCTCCTACTTTCCTTTTCTTTTCGTGCTCAAAATTGGTCTCCGGCAGGAGCCAATTGGAAATATTCATATTATGGATTTTTTCCGGGGTACGTGGATATGTTCTATTCGGGCGACACGATTATTGAGGGACAAACGGCAAAAATTCTTTCTAAAAATTTCGCGGGAGTTGATTGGAATATGAATGTAGTGACGAATTTCATTGGCAACGAATACACGTATGAAAACAACGGGGTGATTTTTATCCGTTATCAAAATCAATGGGACACACTCTACCACTTTAACGCCCAAGTCGGTGACCATTGGCGCATGGCAAAGCAACCTTTCACGAGCGTTTGTCCAGAAAATAGTCGGTTAAAAGTATTGGCTACTGGGAACAAAACCATTAACAATGAAACAAGAAAATTTTTGGTGCTCGATTTTTGTAATCCAGATTTAAGTTCACTCGGCTGGGGTCAAGATACAATCGTAGAAAATATTGGTTTTATCGGGACATACTTTCTGCCTTATGATCAATTTGAAGGGGCTGTTGATGGAAATGAAGGAGGTCCTTTTCGATGTTACTCACACGATAACTTTGCCACGTATGTGCCGCATTTTTCAGAAGCTTGCGATTACATTGTAGGAGTTGAGGAAGTGGCTTCCAATAAAACAACTTTTACCATTTATCCGAATCCAGTTGAGACTGAAATTCATTTATCCTATGAATACGCAAGCGCATTTACACATTATATCCTTTATTCATTGGATGGGAAAATCCAACAAGTTGGAACACTTTCAGAAACGATTCCATTGGATCACTTAAAAAACGGGAACTACATTTTGGAGATTTCCAATTCAGTACAAAAGCAATTCGCTCGGGTATTAAAGGCAGATTAAACTAAAATTTGCCCGATGTAATTCAAAATGGGTTCTTTTCCGAATCCAGACGTTGCAGAAGTGGTAAATACCGGGGGAAGTTCTTCCCAGTATTTTAACATTTCTTTTTTGTATTTGGCCAAATTCTTTTGAAGTGCCGTACTTGACAATTTGTCAATTTTCGTGAACACCATGGAAAAAGGAAGGTTTTTTTCACCGCACCAATTCATGAATTCTAGGTCGATTTTTTGCGGTTCAAGGCGAGCATCAAGTAAAACGAAAATATTTTCCAATTCCTTGCGCTTCGTTAGGTAATCAGAAATAAACTTTTCCCAATTATTACGTTTGGATTTAGAAACCTTCGCATAACCATATCCAGGTAAATCAACGAGGTACCATTTTTCGTTAATTACGAAATGGTTTATCAACTGTGTTTTACCAGGTGTGGAAGATGTTTTTGCCAGGTTCTTTTTCCCGGTTAGCATATTAATCAACGAGGATTTTCCCACATTTGATCGTCCAATAAATGCGAATTCAGGTTTGCCATCCGTAGGGCATTTTGCGATTTCAGTGTTCGAAATAAGGAATGTTGCTTCTTTGATTATCATGTTGCAAAGGTACTTGAATAAAAATATTTTACATTATACTGAACAAAGTTTGTGTTTTCATGTTAAGAGGTATCTAGATTGCCATGGCAGATTATAAAATTAAAGACATCGAAATTCTTACGGGGATAAAAGCACATACGATTCGTATTTGGGAAAAACGTTACGGGATATTGAATCCGGAGCGAACTGAAACGCAAATCAGAACGTATAGTGACCGTGATTTGTCATATTTACTGAATATTAGCCTTCTAAATAAGAACGGACACAAAATTTCTCGAATTGCCGAGTTGGAAAAAGACGAAATCAACCGTTTAGTTTGGGAGATAAAAATGAGTCGAAATATTGATTTCACTGAAGAGAAATTAATCTTGGCATTGCTCAATACCGACGAGCAGTTATTCACTGAAACATTGCAAATTGTTATTGACGAAAAAGGACTCGCTCGAACATTCAGTGAAGACCTCATTCCATTTTTAGATAGAATTGGTGTTATGTGGCTGGTGAACAGCATTAGTGCGGCACAGGAACACTTTATTTCCAACTTGATCCGTCAGAAAATCATTTCGGAAATCGATAAACAGGAGATTCCTTCGGATAAATCCAATCCTATTATGCTTTACTTGCCAGAACATGATTGGCATGAAATCGGATTGCTGTTTTACCAATATTTATTGAGAAGTAAAGGATTTCATACCGTTTACCTGGGTCAAAGCCTACCGTACGATTCCTTGTTAGATTGCATCAAACGTATTCAGCCAAAAGCCATTATCAGTAGTTGGTTGACCGCAATTGATAAAGCTTTCTTAATCACCTATTTCAAGCAGTTGAAACAAGATGCACCAAATGCACAATTATTTGCAGGCGGCGCTCAAATTAATTTGCACTCCCTTGATTTAAAAGGATATGTAACTGAAATTAAAAATTCAGAATCACTTCTTTCTCATTTCGTTAACTGACGAAATTCACAATTCTTCCAGGTACAATGACGATTTTCTTCGGGGTTTTTCCTTCCAAGTATTTTTGTGTTTCCGGTAAACCAAGTATGTGATCTTCAATTTCTTTTGACGATAATTCGACACTTAAGCTCACTTTAAAACGCATTTTCCCATTAAAAGAAACAGGGTATTCAAAATCTGATTCCTTCATGTATTGCTCATTAAATACAGGGTAGGTTTGATCGAATACGCTTGTATTATCCGAATTTAATTTTGCCCAAATTTCCTCTGTGATGTGCGGAGCATAAGGTGCCATTAAAATGGTTAATTGGGTCAATACTTCTCGGTTATTGCATTTCTGATCGGTTAATTCATTCACGCAAATCATGAAGGAAGAAACGCCTGTATTAAACGAGAACCGATCCAAATCATCTCTCAATCGTTTGATGGTTTTGTGTAGGGACTTCATCGCCTCTTTCGAAGCTTCACCGTCGCTCACCACAAATTGATCATTTTGATGAAAGAGTCTCCAGTATTTTTTCAAGAAACCATGAACACCGGTAATTCCTTTTGTATCCCAAGGTTTACTTTGCTCTAATGGACCAAGAAACATCTCGTACATACGCAAGGTATCAGCGCCGTATTTTTCACACAAATCATCTGGCGTTACCACGTTGTACCAACGTTTCGACATTTTGTCTACTTCGCGTTTGACGATGATTTTCCCTTGTTCATTCGTCACAAACTGCATGTCCTCGAACTGTGGTTGCCATTTGCGTAGATCATCCAAATTGATGCTTTCGTCATCATGAATTAAATCAATTAAGATGCGTACTTCTCTGAAGTTCGATACATCATTTGCGATGGTATCATAGGAATGCATCTTCCCTTCTGAATCCAAGTATGCAATCGCGGATTTACCCAAGATCATTCCTTGATTAATCAATTTTGCGAATGGCTCATCAAAAGGAACATAACCTTGATCGTAAAGGAATTTTGTCCAGAATCTGGAATATAATAAGTGTCCCGTTGCATGTTCAGAACCGCCAATATACAAGTCTACATTTTGCCAGTAATCCACTTTTTCTTTGCTCACGAATTCGTGTTCGTTCTTGGGATCCATATAGCGTAGGAAGTACCAAGAGCTTCCAGCCCAACCTGGCATTGTATTGTACTCCATGCGGTCACCTTGGAAATGATTCCACGCTTCTTTATTTGCACGTGCTAACGGTGGTTCACCGTCCTCGGTTGGCAAGTATTTATCGACTTCAGGTAATTCAATCGGCAATAACTCGTCAGAAATTAAGGAAGGGATTTCATTTGTATAAGATACAGGAAATGGTTCTCCCCAATAACGTTGTCTAGAGAAAACAGCATCACGTAAACGGAAATTTGTTTTTCCTTTTCCAATTCCTTTTGCTTCGATTGCTTCAATGGCTTTTTTCATTGCCGTTTTCGCGTCTAGTCCATTTAAAAAGTCAGAATGGGCAATCAATGCATCCTTTTCTGTATATGCTTGTTCACTGATGTCGACATTCGCAAAAATATTTTTGATGGTTAAGTCAAAATATTTGGCAAAATCGTAGTCGCGTTGGTCGCCACATGGAACGGCCATAACAGCTCCTGTTCCATACGATGCTAACACATAATCGCCAATCCAAATCGGAATACGTTCACCTGTAAACGGATGAATGGCAAAAGCTCCCAATGCTTGACCTGTGATGTTTTTCACATCAGCTTGACGGTCGCGTTCGGACTTTAAACCTGCCTCTCGTTGATAGTTTTCGACTGCTTCTTTACATGCTGGACTCACCAATTGATTCACCAAAGGATGTTCTGGAGCCAAAACCATGAAGGAAACACCAAAAATAGTATCTGGTCGCGTCGTAAAAACTTCGATAGATTCTGTTGAATTTTCAATGGCAAATGTCACACTTGCACCTTGTGATTTTCCAATCCAATTTCGTTGTTGTTCTTTGATGGAATCAGACCAATCGATTCGATCAAGTCCTTCTAATAATCTTTCCGCATATGCTTTAATGCGCATGGACCATTGTCTCATGCGTTTTTGCTCAACTGGATGTCCGCCACGTTCCGAAACGCCATTGACAATTTCGTCATTTGCTAACACCGTTCCTAATGCTGGACACCAATTCACCCAGCTTTCTGCTAAGTATGCAAGGCGGTAAGCTTGAATGATTTCTTCTTTTCGTTGGGCTGAAAATCCGGACCATTCTGCGGAAGAGAACTGTCCTTCGTAATCTGTGACAGCCTGAATGTTTACATTTCCTTCTGATTCAAATTGATGAATCAATTGAGAAATACGTTCGGCTTTATTTGTTTTTAGGTCGTAATAACAATCGAATAATTGTTTGAAGATCCATTGCGTCCATTTATAGTATTCAGGCGCGGATGTTCGTACTTCACGAGACCAGTCAAAACTAAATCCAATTTGATCTAATTGTTGGCGGTATCGAGCAATATTTTCTTCTGTTGTTATCGCTGGATGTTGTCCAGTTTGAATCGCGTATTGTTCTGCAGGAAGTCCGAAAGAATCGTATCCCATTGGATGCAGGACATTAAATCCTTGTAATCTTTTGTATCGAGCATAAATATCCGATGCGATGTATCCAAGTGGATGTCCCACGTGAAGTCCAGCACCAGATGGATAAGGAAACATGTCTAAGACATAATATTTCGGCTTATTGGCATCTTCTTGCACGTGATACGTACCACGATCTTGCCAATTCTTACGCCATTTACTCTCTAGATTTCTAAAATCGTATTCCATATCCTTGTTTTCGAAGGACAAAGATAAAAAGGATTCAAGAGTATAGCTAAAGCTAGCTGAAAAATCGGCTGCCAGCATTCAAATTTGGAGGGGATTTATAGTTGAGTTATCTCGACAAGTTTAAAAATCCATTTATTTGATGATCTATAAATTCGTCATCCGTATACCTCACAATCCAAAAATAGGTTCCTTCCGTACAATTTTTGCCCGCTGAAGTACCATCCCATCCTGTGTTTTTGTTTTTTTCCTCAAACACAACTGTGCCCCAACGATTGAGTATTTGGATAGAATAATTCTTGAGATTATATGTTTCAATCGGTAAATACAAATCGTTTACGTCATCACCATTGGGTGTAAAAACATTTGGCATTGAAATTATTGATTCTCCACATTCTATTATGTTTACCGAAAAAACATCCGTTTTTGTGCATTTTCCTGTAGTGGAAGAAACCCAGTATTCTCCTGATTCAAGGGCCAAAAACAATGAATCCGTTGAGCCATCTTGCCATAGGTAATTTGTTGCAGCAACGGTTGCAAATAAAACAGCTGTATCGTCATCGCATATCTTTAGCTCGGTATATGTATTTGCCCAATCTCCAGAATATTTAGTGAAGTACGAATTCCAACCAATTCCGCCCATAGTTAACCAATATTCCTTGTTATCATCTGGATCAAAATCTCCTGACTGTTTAAATGCACCGAAAATATACTGCGAACCATTTTTAACATGAATGCCCGACTGAATAACCCCACTCCCATAACCATTGTTCCCTATACGCTTAACCCAATTAAAATTGCCTTGATCATCATACTGAGCAAAGAAGTTCATGCCTGCGACAGGTGCAGAACTTTGAAGTAAATAAGTTCCTGATCCGGTGTCAAAATCTGCCTGCTTAAAAAAACCAGTTAGATTGATATTGCCTGCACAATCTAATTCAATGTCATTGGCTACACAAAATCCGTTGGTAATCATTTTAGCCCAAAGGAAAAGTCCATTAGAGTCATATTTACAGATATAGGTTGAAGAATGATAAGGAGGAGCTGGTAACTGATAAATCCCTACACCTGGGTCAAAATCAACATTTCCTCTGAAATTTCCTGTAATAAATAGGTTTTCCTGCTCGTCAACTGCCATTTCAATACTTCTGTCAGCTTCCAAAGCGAATTCGGCATTTACATCAATTCTATTCGCCCAAATAAATTCACCATCGTTAGTATACTTCGCAAAATATCTATCGGTTGCAGTAGTTGCAACAAGGTTGTATGTTCCAGCACCTGTATCAAAATCGAGTGTGTTTCCAAAATAACCAGAAATGTAAATATCACCATCAAGCGACAAATCGATATCTGTTGCCTCACCCAAGTTTGTGCAATTTGGGATATTTCGAGCCCATAGAAGGTCTCCGTTTTCAGTATACTTCGAAAAAAACAAAGCCAGACCTGTACTCGTAAGCATGTTTTCATTGCTACTCGGGTCAATATCCAATGATTGATAATACGATCCTGTCACATAAATTTCTCCATTCTCATCTGTTTCCAAATCGCTACCCTTTGTTGAGAATGTGCCACCAACCGCTTTTACCCATAGAAAACTTCCATTTGCATCGAATTTAGCAATAAACATTTTGTTTGCCATTCCGGAAGGAACTTGGACTAATTCTGTTGCTGAACTTGGATCAAAATCTACATCCCCACCAATACTTCCAATGATTAAAATGTTTCCGGCATAATCCAACTTTATACCTTTCACGTTATTCGTAGATTGACTAATCAAAACGACTTTCCAGACCAAATTTCCTTGTGGTGAGTATTTGGCAAGATAGATATCGTTTTTACCTGCAACTACGTAAGAGGTATTAGGTCCTGGATCAAAATCAACAGAGTCATTGCATATTCCGGTAATGTATACATACTCATTGTCATCCACTACAAGACCAAAACATTCTGACGCTCCTTCTGTAAGATTATTTACATTAGACTGGCCTTGCCCTATAAGCGCATTAGCCCATTCTAAATTCTGTGCATTTACTTCATTAAAATAAGTAAACAGGCAAAATAAAATTAGAATAATTTTATTATTCATAGTTATAGAATCTTCTAGTCAAATTTACTATTTATTTCAAATTTAGCCTATACCTTATTCTGAACAAGTAAATGAAGAAGTCCGATTAGGAAAAGGATGAAATCGAAATAACGGTGATTTATTTTCGGGCTTTTTTTTAAGTATATGAAATAACACAACGGAGAAATTGTGAGGATAATTGAAAGCATTTTGATGTCTATTCTTTCACTAAATAGGTCAATCCTACTGGATAGTGCCAAATAACTGAATAACCAGAGGGCAATAAGTCCTTCCGTTTCAGATTTCGTCAGGTACAATGGAATTGTTTTAATGTGGCCTTCATCCACTTCCCTATCCTCCAAATCTTCTACTACTGCTAGTACAAAGAATAGAATGATGTGTGAAAAATCTTGAATCGGAATCTGGCCATACAGGGCAAACTTTGGTATAGCAATTCCCAAAGCAAACCAACATAAGGAAATTAACACAGGTTTTAAAAAGGGGATTTTGCGCCATTGAATTCCTTTTTCATAGGTATAGACGAATAGTCCCAAAAGGACAAACGTGGCAAACGCCCACGAAAAAAGCGAAAGTAAATAAGCATAGCTCAGCGCTATTATTCCCCCCAGAAGCAAATAAATCCAATGATTTTTTCGCTCGAATAACCATTGATATGCCGCAAAAACCGATAAGCTGAATAATACAGCATATTGCCAATGTGAAATTGAAAGAATACCCAGGGAAAAAACAAACGCAAAAATCGCTAATAAAACATTGTTTTTAATGGAACTTGAATTCATCCGATTAAGGCAATCAGTTTTGATACAGCAATGTTTTCAATACAGGTGCACTTCGTTCCTTTTTTACAAGCTTTGCACAATTCATCGAATACCACGAAATCTGCATTTGGTCCAATTGCACGCCATCTTCCCGGATCGATTGGTCTGCGCATTGAAAATAATCCAAGTGCATGAATACCTGATAGACCCGCAATGTGATACGGTCCAGTTGAGCAGGCAACCAAGGCATTTGATTGGGATATGAAGTAGATTAATTGTTCCAATGACAATTTACCTGTTGAATCAATAATTAGGTCGTGTACGGGTATTAAATGCCGAAATTGAATTCCCTCTTGTTCTGTTCCTGTGAAACATACTGTTTTTCCTGATTTTGCGAGTTTGGAAGCTAGTTCCATGTATTTTTCCAAGGGCCATTCCAACGCACTTCCTTTCGATTTCGGATGAAGAATTACTACCTCATCTTTCGATTGCGTTAACCACGAAGGAAGTTCTGTTTTTATGGGATTGAATTGAACGAGCTTTTGTATTGCCTCAAACGAAGGGATTTCATTGATTCCTAATGGAGCAAGTAAATGAAAATTTAATTGAGATTCGTGTAAGCTTGATTTTTTTCGCGTAAAGTTCGGCCGCTCATTGCACGTAAATAAATGAAAAACCCGATGAGATGTTCCAATCCGCAATGGAATCCGTGCTTTTTTCGCCAAAAATGCTAGTTTCTTGTTCGGAAAAACATGAATGATGCAATCCGCTTGTAATTTCTCTAATTGACTCGTAATTGGTAGATTCAATAATTCATCAATATTCCAAAAATCATCAATTGCGCGAAAACAGGCTACAACTGGACGTGTATACTCCTTGCCAATAAAAATAATTTCTGCTTCCGGAAATTCATTCCTTATTGCCTGACACATTGGGAGAGTCAAAGCAACATCACCGATACTATCCGTGCGGGAAATTAAAATGCGTTTCATCGTTTCTGGTGATTTAACATTCTCAATTTACTGTATTTAACATAGGTAGCAAATGCACTACGTATGGAAATCAAGAAGCCCGTTTTCCCATCTAATATTCCTAATTTGATGCAATAACTTTTCAGAAATTGATTAAATACTTTTAGGTATAACATGGGAACTGAAATGTTCTTTCCTTGATCATACAGTTCTTTACTAGCAATGTTTCCGAAATAATCAATTTGTTTAAAATGATCTTCCTTCGTGTAATACGAATAGTGGAGTAAATCGCCACGTAAGTGTCCAATCTCTTTTTTATTCAAGGGTTCTAATCGATCATGTGGATTTACACCGGTCCAAATTGCCGTTTCCTTTTTAACGAGCCTTGTTTTCGAGTCTGGATACCAACCACAGTGTTTTACCCAATGACCACAATAGTTTGTTAAACGATTGAAAGAGTAGGCTTGGTATGTTTGATGTTGTTTCAGATTCGAAATCGATTCGGAGAGTTCATCTGTCAATGCTTCGTCAGCATCTAAAGATAGAACCCAATCTGTTTCTGCCAATTGAAGTGCTCTGTTTTTTTGTTGAATATGTCCATCGAATTTATGTTGCAAAAATTTTACTCCATGCATTCGACATATTTCCTCGGTTCTGTCTGTCGAAAAAGAGTCAAGCACGATGATATCGTCACAGACTTTTTTCAAGGATTTCAAGCACCTATCGATGTTACGTTCTTCATTAAAGGTTATGATTACCCCTGTTAATTTCATCGCTGCGAATGGGATTAAAACCTGGATTATTTTATTCTGATGCGTTGACCAACGACGATATTATTAACATTCACCCCTGGATTTAATTTCTTCAATTGAGATTGTTCCAAATTGTTTCTCGATGCAATTTTACCGAATGTGTCTCCGGCTTTCACCGTATAATATTTTTTGGCTGGAACAGGTTTCGGTGCTGGAGCAGGAGTTGGTGCCACTGTCTTTGAGCTATATAATTTGAGTTTTTGACCAACATAGATATTGGTCGTTTGCAAACCATTCCATTCCAGAATCTGTTCAATAGTAACGCCGTACTTCAAGGCAATATTTTTCAAATTCTCCCCAGTTTTTACTTTGTGGTATTGAAGATTTTCAGTGGATGGTTTCAACGAATCTTGTTCCACAACAGTTGTTGCAGTGGAGTCTATTTGCTGTTGATTATCTAGTGGTGCAAGGACCACAGGTTTCGGTGCGGGAGGTTTGGGTGCGTAAATAAATTTCTCTAAGGAATAAAGTGAATCTTCTAAGCTTACCAATAAATTAATTTTTTCCATTGGACCTGTGAGGCATCTTGCTGGAGACATTTTGGGAATAAATGCGGTTTTGTAAACTGGATTTAATGCTTTTATGTCCTCTAAATCCCACGTAGCTAATTGAGCTATGGTATTCATATGAACACCCTCTTTCATACACATGGTATCTAATTGTGCATTGTGCACCTTTGCTTCCATTGGAACAATATTGTGTTCTGCATGATAGGTAATCAAATAAGCAGCAGCTATAAAATTCGGAACATATCCTTGTGTCTCTTTCGGTAAAAACTCCCTTACTCCCCAATAAGTCGTTTGTCCACCGGAACGTTTAATGGCATGATTAACATTTCCTGGACCTGCATTGTAAGCAGCTAAAGCTAAATTCCAATCACCATAAATACCATACAATTGTTTCAAATAACGACACGCAGCATCCGTCGCTTTTTCTGGATCCATTCGCTCATCGATGTAGGAATTTTCTTCAAGACCGAAATAAAGTCCTGTTTTATACATAAATTGCCATAAACCCAAAGCACCTGCACGTGATTTTACTTGAGGTCGCAAACCACTTTCTATCACCGAAAGGTATCTTAATTCTTGAGGCAATCCATATTCAGCTAATTTTTCACCGAATAAATCGAAGTAGAGTGCTGAACGACCCATCACAACACGGACAAATCCACGTCTTTGCGCGGCAAAGAACCTTATTGTGGAAAGCGTAGCTTGATTACAGTCCATGTGAAACGGACTTTTTTTACTCATTTCCTCTAAACGTTGACAATAAACCTCATCTGAAAAAGTGGGTACTTGATCAGGCTCATAATTCAAGGAATTGATAATGGAATCGTAATTCTTTTGGTTTGCGTAATCTGCATAAAACAATTTCAGACTTTGCTGAACAGTATTAAAAAAGGCATCTGGATTTAGGGTATCTGCTGGTCGAACCAAATGAGCTGGTTTTTGACTAAACAAATAACCGTTTATCATTAAAAAGACGAGCAAAAATCCCTTCATATTAGCTCCTCTAATTTCGCTACGCCGTGAAACAATAGCTCTTCTTGAAAACAATCTGCCATCAATTGAATCCCGTAGGGTAATCCATTTGAATGTACACGGAAAGGAATGCTAATTGCTGGATTACCTGTTAAATTTGCATGGACTGTAAAGATGTCTTGCAAGTACATTTGAATAGGGTCTTTCACTGCATTTTTCTCAAAAGCAGTACCGGGTGTTGTGGGAAGTAATAATAAATCGAGGTTTTTAAAGAACTCATCCGTACGATGCTTGAGTACCCTTCTCACTTTTTGTCCTTGGGTATAGTATGCATCATAATATCCATGAGAAAGAACAAATGTCCCTGTCATGATTCGACGTTTTACTTCTGTCCCAAAACCTTCTGTTCGAGACTTTTTATAAGTTTGTTCTACCCCTTTTGCATCTTGACTTCGGTAACCATAATGAACACCGTCAAAACGGGAGAGATTTGAGGAGGCTTCAGCAGTGGTTAACACATAGTAAGTTGGCACCATGTAATCCATAAAAGGAAAACTTACTTCTGTTACTTCGTGACCGGCATCTTTCAACTTTTGAATAATCTCAGTTAAATTTTGACGAACCTCAGGATCTAATCCTTCGTGGTGAATACACTCACTAATTAATCCGATTCTTAACTTTTCGGGAAATGCTGTTTTATTACTAACCACTTCTTTGGAAGAAGTTGTTGCATCCATTTCATCCTCTCCTGCACTCAATTCATAGATCAATTTTGCATCTTCTGCAGAATTTGTAAATGAACCAATTTGATCAAATGAAGAGGCATAAGCGATTAAGCCATTGCGACTCATACGGCCATAAGTTGGCTTTAAGCCATAAGTTCCTGTCCAAGAAGCGGGTTGACGTACTGATCCACCAGTATCACTACCTAAAGTGATTGTGCACAAATGTGCGCTAGCTGCTACAGCACTTCCACCGGAAGAACCTCCGGGAACGTGATTTGCTTTCCAATTATTTTCAACTGAGCCGAATGCAGAAGTTTCGTTTGAACTACCCATGGCAAATTCATCACAATTTAATCGGCCAATCACAATTGCATCTTGATCGATCAAACGTTGTAATACAGTTGAAGTATAAAGGGAGGTGAATCCTTCTAAAATTTTAGAGGAAGCGCTTACACGGTGATTTTTATAACAAATATTGTCTTTAATTCCAATAACCACACCAGCAAGTGGTCCTGCTGTGCCATTTTTCACTTTTTCGTCAACTATCCTTGCATTTTCAAGAACTGAATCAGTAAATACTTCAAGAAAAGCATTTAAATGGGCATATTCTTCAATTCTCCGAAGGTAAGATTCTGTAATTGACACTACAGATTCACCTTGAATTAAGGCTTGCCGAACATCTCCAATAGTACGGTGCATGGAATCTTATTTATCGTCCGCTTTAATCTCGGTTGAAGAGTTTGTTTCTTCTACTTCACCTTTGGAAGCATCCTTAAATTCTTTGACGCCTTTTCCAAGTCCACGCATTAATTCAGGAATTTTTTTCCCTCCGAAAAACAAAAGGATGATCACTAAAATAAGAATGATTTCTGTTGGTCCTAACTTACCCATAAGATTTCTTTTACTGGATGAAACACAAAGCTACGCAAAAAACAAAGTAATAATACCATTAACTGGAATTAGACTATAATTTTCTTGCAACCTCAACTTCTTCATAAGCCTCAACGATGTCACCAATTTTAATATCGTCGTATTTATCGATATTTAAACCACATTCATAGTTATTTTTCACCTCACGCACATCATCTTTGAAGCGCTTAAGTGAACCTAATAAACCAGTATGAACAACGATTCCATCTCGAATTACTCGAATTTTAGATGAACGTTTGATGATACCATCTACGACATAACATCCGGCGATTGTACCTACTTTGGTAATATCGAATGTCTCGCGGATTTCGGCAGAACCAAGGATTTTCTCCTCGATATCTGGAGAAAGCATTCCCTCCATTGCTGCTTTAATTTCTTCGATTGCTTTGTAGATTACAGAATAAAGTCGAATATCAATTTGTTCGCTATCCGCAAGTTTACGAGCGGTTAATGAAGGTCTAACTTGGAATCCAATAATGATGGCGTCTGAAGCAGAAGCTAAGTTAACATCCGCTTCTGTAATTGCACCAACACCTTTCAGGATGATATTCACTTGAATTTCCTCTGTAGACAAGTTTTGTAAGGCATCAGAAAGGGCTTCAATCGAACCATCCACGTCACCTTTAACGATGATGTTTAATTCTTTAAAGTCTCCGATAGCCAAACGACGACCGATCTCATCCAAGGTAATATGTTTCGTTGTACGCAAACCTTGTTCGCGGTACAATTGTTCTCTTTTCAACGCAATTGATTTCGCTTCTTTTTCGTCATCGAGGATATTGAATTTATCCCCAGCGTTTGGAGCACCACCAATTCCTAGAACGGATACAGGACAAGCAGGTCCAGCTTCAGTCAAAGCAACACCTTGTTCATCATGCATCGCACGAACCTTACCGAAGTAACGGCCTACAAGCACAACGTCACCAACGCGCATTGTTCCTGCTTCCACAAGCATATTCGTTACGTAACCTTTTCCTTTATCCAAAGAAGATTCGATTACCGTTCCGACTGCATTTTTATTTGGATTCGCTTTTAATTCTAGTAATTCAGCCTCAAGTAGGACTTTATCCAACAACGCATCGATGTTTAAATTTTGTTTCGCTGAAATCTCCTGAACTTGGTATTTACCACCCCAGTCCTCCACTAAGATATTCATAGCGGACAATTGTTCTCTAATTCGATCCGGATTTGCACCTGGTTTATCGATTTTATTGATGGCAAAAATCATTGGTACATTCGCTGCTTGAGCATGCGAAATAGCTTCTTTCGTTTGCGGCATGACGTCATCATCCGCTGCAACGATGATTATGGCAACATCCGTTACTTGAGCACCACGTGCGCGCATGGCAGTAAATGCCTCGTGACCTGGTGTATCTAAGAAAGTCATTTTTCGACCATCTTTTAATGTCACAGAGTAAGCTCCAATGTGCTGTGTGATTCCACCAGCTTCACCATCCGTTACATTTGCGTTACGAATTCTATCGAGCAACGATGTTTTACCGTGGTCAACGTGACCCATTACGGTAATAATTGGTGGACGACTAATTAAGTCTTCCGGTTTATCTTCAACCGTTTGAATTGCATCTTGTACTTCAGCACTAACGAATTGCGTTTCAAAACCAAATTCATCCGCAACGATGTGGATAGTTTCCGCATCTAGACGTTGGTTAATGGAAGCAAATATTCCCAAAGACATACACACAGAGATTACTTGTGTTGGTTGTACGCTCATCATGGAAGCTAATTCAGAAACGGTTACAAATTCCGTTAATTTCAAGATTTTATCTTCTAACTCAGCTGCTGCCATTTCTTCTTGGCGGCGTTGTTGGAAATTATCTCTTTTTAATCTTCTATTTTTGGATGCTTTCGATTTACCACCTTGATTGGATAGTCTCGCTAATGTATCCTTGATTTCTTTTTGAATATCCGTAGCTGAAATTTCTGGTTTATCAGCTCTAGGACCTTTACCCGTGTTTGATGGACTGTTCCCGCCTGGACGGTTATTTCCACCTGGTCTATTGTTTCCACCTGGCGTTGTAGTCGGTGTTGTTGTTTCAACCTTTTTGATGCGTTTACGCTTTCTTTTAGCGTCATCATTCGAAGAAGCAACTGGATTTCTTGGTCTTTCAACCGGCAATTCAATTTTACCTAAAACAGTTGGTCCACTTAAGACTTGGCGTTCAAAACGAATTGTTTCAATTGCCGGGGCTGCCGTAGGTTTCTCCTCCACTTTCGGTTGAGCAACTGGTTCTTTTGGTTTTTCCTCCGTTTTGGGAGAAGCTGCCGGAGCTTGCGCTTGGGTAGGTTTTACTTTCGGAGCTGGCTCTTCTTTTCTTTTATCAGGTCTGGTTCGTTGATTAATTGCAGAAAGATCAATTTTTCCAATCACATTCACGTGATTACTTTCCACCGGAGTAATCTCTGGTGTATGATCGATTTCCTTGATTACCTCGGGAGCTTTTGGTTCTTCGGGAGTAATCACAACTTGTTTTTCAGTCGCAAAAACTTGGCGTTTAATTTCCTCCAAATTGATGGCATCACCTTCGTCTTCATCCTCAGATGAATCAGTCGTTTTTGGTGCGTCTGCTGGCTTATCGCTCAACGTGACAGACTCACGTTTTTCTCTACGAGAAGAAGCCTTAGACTGCTCTTTCATAGATTGATCAGCTGCAAATTCTTGACATAAAAGTGCAAAATGCTCCTGTTCCAAACGTGTGTTTGGATTGGAATCAATTTTAATTCCTTTAGACTCTAAGAACTCCACCAAAGTTGGTAGTCCAACATTGAGTTCACCTGCTGCTTTTCCTAATCGAATCGGTTTTCCCGCCATATTTATCCTTTTACGCTTCTGTAAGTGGAATTAATTTATTCAAATTCTGCTTGTAAAATGCGGAATACTTCCTCAATCGTTTCTTTTTCAAGATCCGTACGTGACACTAAATCCACCACGCCAATTTCCAAAACAGATTTTGCTGTATCACAGCCAATTGCTTTTAACTCATCGATAATCCAACTATCGATTTCGTCTGCAAATTCCTCTAAATCAACATCCTCTACATCAACTTCTCCATCACGGTATACATCAATTTCGTAACCGCTTAATTTTCCAGCCAATTTAATATTGTTACCACCTTTACCGATAGCTAATGACACTTGGTCTGGTTTCAAGTATACTTTTACTCTTTTTTCTTCTTCAAGAATTTCCATTGACGTCACTTTCGCTGGAGACAAAGCTCTTTGAATTAACAACTGGTTATTCGTTGTGTAATTAATGACATCAATATTTTCATTTCTCAATTCACGCACAATTCCATGGATACGCGAACCTTTCATTCCAACACATGCTCCAACTGGATCAATTCTGTCGTCATATGATTCAACCGCAACTTTCGCGCGTTCTCCTGGTTCACGAACAATTTTCTTAATTGTAATTAAACCGTCAAAAACTTCTGGCACTTCTAACTCGAATAAACGCTCCAAGAATTCTGGTGCTGTGCGAGAAAGAATAATAACAGGAGTACTGTTTCTCATGTCCACCTTAGCAACTACAGCTCTTACAGATTCTCCTTTTTTGAAGAAATCAGAAGGTATTTGTTCAGATTTCGGTAAAATTAATTCATTGTTGTCATCGTCCATGACAAGAATTTCTTTTTTCCAAACTTGGTAAACTTCACCTGTTACAATTTCACCAATACGCTCTTTATACATTTTGTATAGGTGGTCTTTTTCTAATTCTAAGATGCGAGAAATTAAGTTTTGGCGTAGCGACAATACATTGCGGCGACCAAAATCAATGAACTTAAACTCTTCTGTTACTTCTTCACCTATTTCAAAGTCTGGTTCGATTTTAATAGCATCTGAATAAGCTATCTCCGTATTCGGATCCTCAACCTCTCCATCATCCACAATTTCTTTATTCAAGAAAATTTGAACATCACCTTTGTCAATATTTACAATTATATCGATGTGTTCATCTGTATTGAACTTTTTCTTAAACATTGCTCGGAAAACATCTTCCAAGACATGTTGCATTGTTTGTTTGTCAATGTTTTTTAATTCCTTAAACTCCGAGAACGAGTCAACTAGTTCCGTACTATTCATAGCGTTTATTTAAAAGATATAACAATTTTGGACTCTTTTATTTCAGTTAAGGGAAGCTCTAGTATTTCTTCCACTTGTATTCTTCTTCTTTTTTCCTCTGATTTTTGGAGGGAAATTTGTTTGATAACGATGCTTAAATCAGTTAACTTCATTAATTCACCTTCATACTTTTCACCGCTATTCATGATCACCTTGAAACTACGACCAATATTTTTTGTGTATTGATTGATGTGACGAATTGGCTTATCTAATCCTGCAGAGGAAACATGTAATTCAAAATCTTGCTTTTCTCTATCTAAATTGTGTTCAATGTTTCTTGAAACGGAAACACAATCATTAACAGATACACCGCCTTTGATTTTGTCTAATTCTACGTTAATGACATTACTCGATGAGATGGTCAATTCTACGACATACAGTCCATTGTCCAATTCGGCAATGCGTTCATCGATTAGTTCTAATATGTGTTTTTTATCTAACATTTCTTGTAATAAAAGAGGGGACTTTCGTCCCCTCTCACTGCATTCGTTCATAAATGTGGTACAAATATACATCCTTTTTATTGAAATACAAAATGAATTGAACTTATATTTGCCGTATGTTAATTGAAATAGAAGATAAAATCATTTCCACGGAGGTATTCGAAAGGAAATTTGTATGCGATTTAAACGCATGTAAAGGTGCTTGTTGTGTAGAAGGTGACGGGGGTGCTCCATTAACGATGGAGGAAGTTTCCATTATCGAAGAAAATTACGATAAAATTTCAGCACACATGAGACCGGAGGGGATCGCGAATGTTGCCGAGAAAGGTATTTATTACGTGGATGACGAAAATCATCCAGCTACGACTTTAGTTAACGGCCAAGAATGTTCATTTGTCTATTTTGATGAATCAGGTATAACGAAGTGTGCGATAGAAAAAGCATATTTACAGAATGAAATTGGATTTAAAAAACCCATTTCTTGTCACTTGTATCCTATTCGAGTGAAGCAGTTTAATCACGTTGTTGGATTAAATTATGAAGAATGGCATATTTGCAAGCCTGCTTGTGCGTGTGGTGAAAAGTTGGATGTTCCGGTTTTTAAATTCTTGAAAGAACCGTTGATACGTGCTTTTGGAAGCTCCTTTTATGAAGAATTAGATTCCGTATATAAGCAAGTTTATCCTAAATAATTTGAGCCGTCAGGGAAGCCAGTGCGCTCAATGGACCATTCTAATCCAAATCTGAAAATACTTTCAGGATAGCTGTTCATTGTAAATTTGCGCTATACATAAAAAAACCCTGACAATGTTGTCAGGGTTTTGATGTTTTATGGCAAAGATTAATGCTCTTCTTCTCCTTCTGCTAATGGAACATCCTGTGGGATAAAGTCCGTATCTGCACCTGGCTTAGAGTAGTCATATGGCCATCTGTGAACAACTGGTAAAGCACCTGGCCAGTTACCATGTACATGTTCTACTGGTGTTGTCCACTCTAAAGAGTTTGCATTCCAAGGATTTTGAGGTGCTTTTGGTCCTCTGAAAATACTGTAGAAGAAGTTGAATAAGAAGATAAGTTGACCTAATGCTGCAACAATCGCGAAGATTGTGATGATTACGTTTAAGTCCATCATCATATCTGCAGTTGGAGAATCTGTTTCCGCATATACTGAATAATCGTAGTAACGACGTGGCGCTCCTGCTAGTCCAACAAAGTGCATTGGGAAGAATACTCCATAAGCTCCGATCAAGGTAACCCAGAAGTGTGCATAGCCTAAACGCATGTTCATCATTCTACCAAACATTTTAGGGAACCAGTGGTAAACTCCACCAAACATTCCGAATACTGCTGACATTCCCATTACAATGTGGAAGTGAGCAACAACGAAGTATGTATCATGCAACGCAATGTCCAATGCTGAATCCGCAAGAATGATACCTGTTACACCACCGGTGATGAACGTTGATACCAATCCAATCGCAAACAACATCGCTGGTGTAAGGATTAATGAACCTTTCCACAACGTAGTTAAGTAGTTAAATACTTTTACCGCAGATGGAATCGCAATCAATAACGTTGTAAATACGAATACACTACCTAAGAATGGATTCATCCCTGTTACGAACATATGGTGACCCCATACTATAAAGGATAAGAATCCAATTGCTAAGATGGAACCAATCATCGCTTTGTAACCAAAGATTGGTTTACGCGCATTCGTAGCGATAATCTCAGATGATAAACCAAGTGCTGGCAACAATACGATGTATACCTCAGGGTGACCTAAGAACCAGAATAAGTGTTGGTATAATAATGGTGATCCACCATGATTTGCCAACATTTCACCTCCAACGATGATGTCTGATAAATAGAAAGATGTTCCTGCTAATCTATCCATTACTAACAACAATGCTGCTGATAATAATACAGGGAAAGAAAGAACTCCTAAAATCGCTGTTACAAAGAAGGCCCAGATTGTCAATGGCATTCTTGTCATGCTCATTCCTTGGGTACGTAAGTTGATTACAGTTACGATGTAATTCAATGAACCAATTAAAGATGAAGCAATAAAGATTGTCATAGAGAATAACCATAATGTCATTCCTAAACCAGATCCAGATACTGCTTGTGGCAATGCTGAAAGTGGAGGGTAAATTGTCCATCCCGCCATTGCTGGTCCTGACTCAACGAATAGAGAAACCAACATAAGCAATGAAGAAAGGAAAAAGAACCAGTACGATAACATGTTCAAGAATCCTGACGCCATATCTCTTGCTCCTAATTGCAAGGGAATAAGTAAATTGGAGAAGGTTCCCGATAATCCACCTGTTAACAAGAAGAATACCATGATGGTACCGTGAATGGTTACCAATCCTAAGTACATATCTTCTTTTAACACACCATTTGGTGCCCATTTCTCTCCTAAAAAGAAAGATAAGAAATCTGAACTTTCACCCGGCCATGCTAATTGAATACGGAATAAGATAGACAAAATCATTGCTACCAATCCCATGAATACTGCAGTCATTAAAAACTGCTTACCAATCATTTTGTGATCTTGAGAGAAAATATATTTTGAAATAAAATTCTCTTCGTGGTGATGGTGATCTCCGTGATGATCGTGTCCGTGTCCTTCGTGTGCTACTGAAGCCATTTTAGTTAATTTAAAAAATTAAACGAATCTTAATTTGTCATTGTTGTATCCGCTGCCGCTGCTACTACTGGAGCTGTAGGTGCTGGAAAGTATTTATCCTTGAATGTTTCTTTTTTCTTCGAAGCCATCCATGCTTTGTAAGCCGCCTTGTCTTTAACGACAACAATCATTTTCATTTTGTAATGTGCTCCACCACAAATTTTATTACACATCAATGTATAATTGAATGCAGGATTGTTTTTTGACTTACGCATTTCTTCCGTAGTCATTGAAGGCGTGAATTTCATTCGCGTTGGCATACCTGGAACCGCATTCATCTGTGCACGCATGTGAACAAAGAAAGCAGAGTGGATCACATCCTTCGCTCTTAAAGAAATCTCATATTGCTGACCTTTACACAATACCAAGGTGTCTTTTTGAATGATGTCATCCCAAGCAGAAGCATCCAATTTTCTGTTATGATTAGCCTTCATTTGAGCCAACAAACGGTACAATCTTTCTTTTCTTGATAACTCTGAACGCAAGGCATTCGAAGTAGAGTCATTAAAGATCGTATCTCTGTTATTTAACAACTTTTGAATACGACTGATACTATTTGACCCATTCATCATGTTGTTCAACGCTGAATCAATTGTATTGCTCGTTAACAAAGCCAATTCATTGTTATCCGTTGTTAATTTGTAATCGTATTTTCCAAGTGTATTATCTTGTCCTGCGTAACGAGCTGTCCAGTCAAACTGTTTAGAGAATAACTCAACGCGAATTGCTTCTTCACCTGTTGGAGCAACAAGGTCATTCCATGTTTGTAAACCAAGAATGATAATCACCGCTAGAACAATCGCTGGAACTACTGTCCAAATCATCTCTAATTTGTTGTTGTGCGGGTAATAAAATGCTTTTACTCCCGGTTTTCTTACATATTTAAACGTAAAGAAGAATAACAAGAAGTTTGTAAAGAAGAAAATCATGATCACAATCACAAAATTCAAGTTCAACAAGAAATCTGTTTCTTTTCCTTCTACTGAAGCTGCCACTCCTCTACCTGTCCAACCATATTCGGTCATTAAATAAATGAAGCCAATAAACAATGCAATCATAAAACCGAGCATTAACTTCGCGTTTAAGCGATTATCTCTATTGCTGACTTCATGTTCTCCATTCTTTCTCAATTTAGCCGAGATTTCGTAAACACGAACTAATTGAGCGATAGCAATAGCTCCGAGAATGATGACGATCAATATAATTAATTTATTTTCCATGATGCTTTAACGATTGTATAAATTAAATTTCGTGGTGAATACTTTCAT
The DNA here is from genome assembly GCA_044240055.1 of Crocinitomicaceae bacterium. GTDB lineage: Bacteria > Bacteroidota > Bacteroidia > Flavobacteriales_D > Crocinitomicaceae > UBA952. Next base: position 116,822 of record JBIIAG010000004.1, read on the forward strand.
CCAAGAATGGATGGTTGACTGGTGTCAAAGGTGACTTGCTTAGATTTTTCAAGACTGTAAAGGCGAAGAATCCTAACATCAATAGTGCCATGCCAATTTCTAAGGCCCCAATGCGTGCATTCGCACCCAATGTTCCAGCAGAAACCATAATGTACACATCCAACCAGTGTCCTGTTAAGATAACCATTCCTACGAACGTTAAAATACCAGCATTTCTTTTTGCATCTCTAGACATCAAAATCAACATTGGGAAAGCAAAATTGATAATGAACATGGAGAAATACAACACTTTAAAGTTTGCGATACGCGTCATGTAATAAGCTACTTCTTCACCGATGTTAGCGTACCAGATCAACATAAATTGAGAGAACCATAGGTAAGACCACAAGAACGATGTAGCAAATGTCCATTTACCTAAATCGTGAATGTGTGAATCGTTTACTTTTTGAAGGTAACCTAATTTCTTCAAGTATAATGTCGTTAGAACAAGTACTACCATAGTTGAACACCACATTCCAGCGAATGTATACCATCCGTAAAGTGTAGAGAACCAGTGAACATCAATTGACATCAACCAATCCCAAGAGGAAGTTGAACTAAACACTGCAAAGAATACAAGGAACATTGCTCCTTTTTTGTAATTCTGGAAGTGAATGTCTGTTCCACCGATACGATCCTCTTCTGCCGATCTCTTTTGGAAACCACGTAAGAAAATGATGTACGTTGCAAAATAAACGATTGTTCTAATCCAAAAGAAGATTGGATTTAAGTAAGCTGCTTTTCCTTGAATGATTTCATCGTGTGCTACAACTTCCGGGTCCATCCATGTATAGATATGAGCTCCTTGGTTTAAGGTAATTACTAATAACACCAATCCAAGTACACCCATTCCATAAGGAATAAATCCAGCAACGCCTTCAATTACGCGTTTCACAGATGCATACCATCCTGTTTCCGTTGCGTACTGAAGTGATAAGAAGAATAAAGCTCCCAATCCAAGTGCAAAAAAGAAAAATCCACTGATTAATCCACTTGCTAGAAAACGTGTTAAGAAATGATGATCGCCCATGTTCATGAACACTCCGACGATGGTCAATAACAGTCCAACTCCCATGAGTCCGAAAGTTACATTTTTTGCTTTTTTGGTTATTTGAAATTCCATTTCTTAAATCGTTTATGGTTTAACAGCTGTTGTATCAGAAACTACAGCAGACATAACTGGTTTTCCGCTTGCATCAAATTTGCCGTAATCCTTATTTTGGAATTGACGTACGTAATGAATAAGCGTCCAAATTTCTTTTTTAGAAAGAATTGAACCATGCGCACCCATCATTCCTTTACCATAATAAATTGAGTAAAACATTTGTCCGTCAGACAAATTAGAAAGCGTTGCATAATTCGGAACTCCTACATAAGCACCACTTACAACCATAGGTCCATTTCCATCACCTTTTTCACCGTGACAGTGCTGACACATAGCCGTAAACAACTCTTTACCTTTCGCCATAAGACCTTCTGCATTCTTCGCATTGATAAGCAATGGAGTTTTATCCGCTGCCGCCAATGCATACTCATCTGCAAGCGATACATCCACGCCAAACAAACCGTGCGTTTCTCTGAAAGCCACATTTGGTTTTCTAAAGTATGGTAGCATTAATTTCACTTCTGACGTATCCTTTCCGTAGTAAGGAATTGTATTTCTCGCTGGAATTCTAGCGGATAATTTTACTTTTTTCGATTCGTCTATACGTCCTCGAACCTCACCATAATCAACGTATGGTTCGATAGAAGGTGTGCGATACATATCTGGTGCGTATTCTAAACCGGGACTATTAGCATCCGATTGACATGAATTAAGCATCATTAATGATAACGTTAACGCAGACGTACCTATGATTGCAAATACATTTCTTTTCATCTTACGTTCGTTTCTTAATTAATTTCCTTTTTATCTAATTCGAAGAATCCTGTTTCCTTCAACATCTCATCCAATTCTTCTTCAGAAATTCCGTGGTTTTCATTCAAACGGATTTCCATCACAAACTTGTCATCTGTTGTACGTGGATCTGGATTTTGAGCAGGCATTCCAGGTAAGGTTTTGTTTCTCAATAAATACGTGATTGCCATTCCATGGGCGGCACACAATACCGTGAACTCAAAACTAATTGGAACGAAAGCCAACATGTTATCCAAGTAGCTAAAATTAGGTTTACCACCAATGTTCATTGGCCAATCAGTCACCATAAAATAGCGCATCCCTAATGTTGCTAGTGTTAATCCAGTTAAACCATACAAGAAAGCCATGATTCCTAAACGTGTATTTTTAATCCCAATTATCGGATCTATACCGTGAATTGGAAACGGAGAAAACACTTCGGAAATTTTGACGCCTTTCGAAACGAGTTTTTTTGCACTGTCTTTCAATGCCTCGTCGTCGTCATACATTACATAAATTACTTTATCTGACATACTCTAAGGATTAATGGTGTTTGTGATAATCTGGTGATTCTTTGTACGATTGTCCTGATCCTTTCAAGATTGTTTTTACTTCGTTCAAAGCCAATACTGGGAAGAAACGAGCAAACAATAAGAAGAATACAAAGAACAATCCGATTGTTCCTACATACACACCGATATCAATGTGACTTGGGAAGTGCATACTCCATGCTGCTGGAATGTAATCGCGGTGAATCGAAGTTACGATGATTACATAACGTTCGAACCACATACCGATGTTTACAACAATCGAAATGAAGAACGTAAACAACAAGCTTCTTCTTAATTTAGGAATCCACATTAACTGCGGAGAAATTACGTTACATGTCATCATTGACCAATATGCCCACCAGTAAGGACCAGTTGCACGGTTAATGAAGGCATACGATTCGTATTCAACACCTGAATACCAAGAGATAAATAACTCTGTGATATACGCTGTTCCAACAATCGAACCTGTTACCATGATAACGATGTTCATGTATTCCACGTGTTTTGTGTGAATATATGCTTCAAGCCCCATTGCTTTTCTCATAACCAACAACAATGTTTGTACCATCGCGAATCCAGAGAATACCGCTCCCGCAACGAAATACGGAGGGAAGATTGTAGTATGCCATCCTGGAATTACCGAAGTAGCAAAGTCAAAGGATACAATCGAGTGAACCGAGAATACCAATGGTGTTGCTAATCCTGCAAGAACCAATGAAACCAATTCAAAACGGTTCCAGTTTTTAGCTCTACCTGACCATCCGAAAGCCAAGATTGAATACATTTTTTTAGATAGCGGTTTTTTCGCTCTATCGCGAATCGTAGCGAAGTCTGGAATCAAACCGATGTACCAGAATACCAATGAAACCGATAAATACGTAGAAATCGCGAATACGTCCCAAAGAAGTGGAGAGTTAAAATTCACCCAAAGAGATCCGAATTGATTTGGCAAAGGTAAAACCCAGTATCCAACCCATAAACGACCCATGTGAATTAACGGGAACAATCCAGCCATAAATACGGCAAAAATCGTCATCGCCTCTGCTGAACGGTTAATCGCCATTCTCCATTTTTGACGGAATAATAAAAGTACCGCTGAAATCAATGTTCCGGCGTGACCAATACCTACCCACCAAACGAAATTGGTAATATCCCAAGCCCATCCAATTGTTTTATTTAATCCCCATACACCGATTCCTGTTCCTAGTAAGTATAAAATACTACCTACTCCATACAATCCAATGATTAAGGCAATACCAAATAATGTGTACCACATTTTAGGTGCTTTATCCTCGATTGGACGACAAACATCTTCGGTAATGTCATGGTAGGTCTTGTGACCTAATATGAGGGGTTCTCTGATTGCTGCTTCCTTTTGCATTTCAGTTATTTAAGTGATTAATGATGTTTGTTTCCTTCGTGTTTTTCAACTTGTAATTTACTTAACAAGTCATTTTCTTCGTTTCGCACTTTTACTTGGTACCAAACATTTGGTTTAACACCAACTTCTTCTAATGCTTGATAAGCTCTATCGTCCTCAGACTTCGTACGAATCAATGATTTCAAGTCGTTCCAATCTCCTACAGTGATTGCGTTTGTTGGACAAGAATCAGAACATGCTGTAGCGAATTCACCATCAACAATTTCTCTTGCTTCTTTCTTCGCAGATAATTTTGTTGATTGAATGCGTTGAACACACAATGAACATTTCTCCATGACACCTCTTGTACGAACAGTAACGTCTGGGTTTAATACCATACGACCTAGATCGTCTTGAGCTGGATTCACCTCAGTCATTTTCTTGTAAGAAGGGTAATTAAACCAGTTGAAACGACGCACTTTGTATGGACAGTTGTTTGCACAATACCTTGTACCAATACAACGGTTGTACGCCATTTGGTTTAATCCTTCGTTACTATGTGTTGTCGCTGCAACTGGACAAACCGTTTCACACGGTGCGTGGTTACAGTGGTGACACATCAAAGGCATGTGAACTACCTTTGGATTTTCAGCAGCATATTCTGCTTTATCAAAGGAGAACGTATCTTTATCTTTTCTTGTTCCTACCGCAGCCTCTTCGTCTGAAGCAAAGTAACGATCGACACGCAACCAGTGCATTTCACGACCTCTTCTAACTTCATCTTTTCCAACTACTGGAACATTGTTTTCTGATTGACAAGCGATCAAACACGTACCACATCCGATACAAGAAGAAAGATCAATGCTGATTCCCCAACGGTGACCAATTTTCTCTACTGGATGCGCATCCCATAAATCAAACTCAGACATTGGAGCTTCCACGTGGTTTCCGTGTTCGTCTAATTTCTGTAAAGTATGAGGTGGATTGAATGCACTTCTATCTTTGTTTTGGTAGATATCCAATGTCGTTTCACGAACAATTGAATAACGTCCCATTACCGTATGGTGAATTTGTGTTGCTGCAATTGGGTAAACACCTTCAGCAGAACCAACTGTTGCTGCACCAGCGTACTCAAAAGTAACTCCACTAGCAACCATTGCATAAACATTTGCTCCTATCGGCATGCGATTTCCAGCTGCGTTTAATTCATGTCCACCGTATTCTTTTGTTTGGAACGCTGCCTTACCAATTTTCTCTCCATTTGCTCCACGACCGTATCCTAAAGCGATACCAATCGTTTTTAAGGCTTGTCCTGGCAATGGATAAACTGGAAGTGTAACACTTTTACCATTTACTTTAACCGTAGTTAAATTCAATCCATGCTCTTGGTCATACGTTGTTACGAAACCTTTCGCTTTCATATCAACCGGATTCATGGTAATATAGTTGTCCCAAGTTACTTTCGTAATTGGATCTGGTAATTCTTGTAACCAAGGGTTATTTGCCTGTGCTCCAGTACCAATACCCGCTTTTTGATAGAAAGATACTTCCCACTCAGCTGATTTAGGTAAACTTCCGATTTTCGCATCTGCGTAAACCAAGGTACTTGGAACGATTGCTTGAGGCATTGCACTATTGTGAATAGCCATCGCGAAATCCGCAGTTGGGAATTTCGCTGCAAACGTTGCCTTAATGTAATCATAAGCAACAGAAGAATCTTTTCCTCCACGTGTTGCTTTTCCGTTCCAAACCAACATAGACTCCAATGCAGAAGCTGTTCCTTCGCCTAATGGACGAATGGTTGGTTGAGATAATGCGTATTCGCCTGCTTTTGCTTCAAAGTCTGACCAAGATTCCAATGCGTGGAAACCAGGACAAACATAAGAGCAAAGTGCTGCAGTTTCATCTGCGTAAGAAGAAATGGCAACCGACGTTTTAATTTTTTTCAATCCTTTTGCGAAATCATCACCATTTGGCAATGTATAAACTGGATTCACATCCATCATCAAAAGAACTTCTGGACCTTTTCCAGCAACTACATCTTTCACCAATTTAGATACTTTCGCGTCCTCAGATTGGAAAAGGTTGATTGGATTCGATAAATCGATTGTTGTTCCATAAGCCTGTAACATGTTATTCAACTTGTTAGTCAACTGTTGAACTCCAATATTATTTGAACCTGAAACAACTAAGGATTCTTTTTTAGATTTTTTAAGTGCTTTGATCGCTTGATCCGCTGCTGCTTTCGCAGATGGATTCAAATCAGATGCAACACCAGCGTTTCCGCCTAAACCTTTAATAAGGTAAGCCAAAACAGCCGCTTGTTCAGATGGCTTAATCATTCCACGGTAATCCGCGTTTGATCCTGTCACTGATAATACCGTTTCAAATTGAATGTGTTTCGACATCCATTCTGCATCCGGGTTACGTGTAAGTGCATATTGACCAGTATATTCCGTTGATAACAACCAAGAATTTAAAAAGTCTGCGTCAATAGATACAATTGTTTTTGCTTTAGAGAAATCGTAACTAGGAATCATTCTAACTCCGAAGTTCGATAAGTTTGCTTCACGCATACCAGCGTAAGAAACGGCATCGTATTGGATGTGTTGAAATTTACTTCCTGTTTCACCATTCAACGAAACGGACATTTCAGCAATCGCGCGCTTCATAGAAGGACTGATCACTGTATTTGTCAATAATGTTACTGTCTTCGCTGATTTCAAAGCAGAAGAAATTGCTTTATCAATGGAAGACCAAGCAGCATTTGTTCCACCCGCAGTTGGTTGTGTCAAACGCTCGCTATCATACAATCCTAAAACGGATGCAACGATTTGTGGATTCACTCCACCTTTCGTAAAACCAAAATCCTTGTTTCCTTTAATAAAGATTGGACGTGCTTCACGTGTTTTTACAAGGATACTTGCATATGAATTACCATCATAGTATGTACTTGTATACCATGTAGGCATACCTGGAGTAACATTTTCAGGTTTAATCACATAAGGTACAACCTTTGTAACGGGAGCTTCACATGCCGCTAGTGTTGCCGCAGCAACCGAGAATCCTAAAAATTTAAGGAAATCTCTTCTAGCAGTAGAAGTTTCAGCTAATTTTTCGTCAGATAAGAATTCCTCAACTGTTTGTTGATTCGGAAACTCTTGCTCTTTGTGCTTAATGAATTCAGGAGTCTCCTTTAATTCTTCAAGTCCTTTCCAATATTTTCTAGTCATTCCCATAGTCTTTTCTTCGACAAGAATATTATTAATTTATTAATAGTGGCATTTCGCACATTCCCAACCTCCTAATTCACTCACGGTCACTTTACCATCTTGGTAATATTTCTTGTAAAGTGCTGGATCTTTTTTCAAACGTCGGTGAATCTCGTCATAGTAAGCATTTTTACCATCTCCGATTTTCACGTCTTTTTTACCGTGACATTCAATACACCATCCCATTGTTAAAGTTGGCTTCGTTAATTGAATGTTTCCTTCGATTTTGTTTAACTCAGCAACTGGTTGAACTTTCGCTGCTTCATTCATCACTGTCATATCACCGTGACATTGTTTACAATCTACACCACCTACAACTACGTGTTGAGAGTGATTGAAGTAAACGTGATCAGGTAATACGTGAACTTTGTTCCAAACGATTGGTTTTGTTTTTCCAGTATATTTTCCAGCTCCAGATGAAATATCCCATCCAGCTGCTGCATATATTTTCTTGATTTCTCCTGCGAAAGGTTTTCCTTCTCCATTGATTTGTTTGTGACAGTTCATACAAACGTTCACCGATGGGATTCCTGCTGATTTCGATTTTGTCACTGAATTGTGGCAATACTTACAATCAATACCATTGACACCAGCATGACGGTCATGTGGGAACGCGATTGGTTGGGATGGTTGGTAATCTTCCATCACATTGATACGGTATAAACCTTGGAACAATGTTACAATGACAGCAATCACTGTTACAAGAGATGCAAGTCCTACCCACAATCTGTATTTCCAAGCAATTGTAAGTAACTCCTCGCCGTAAGTCAATTTTTCTTGGTGCTCTGGATTATCAGAAGTTGCAATCTTCAATTGACGACGAACGCCACCTACAGCTAATATGATGACAATAAAGATGACACCCATTACAATCCAAATCCATCCAACAGAACCTTCTTCTTCCATAGGATCTACTGGTGGCGCATTCGGATCAGTTGGCCCACCAGTTGTTGTTGCCATTGCAGGATCTGGTTGTGCATCAATCCAATCGAAAATGGAAATAATTTCCTCTGGTTTTAAATCAGGGAAAGCAGACATCGCTGTTGGAGACCATTTAGAAACTTCAGCGGCATACGGATCTGCAGCCACAGCATTTTGCCAATTGTTCACCCATTTAATGATGCTCCCTTCTTTCGCACCACCCGCAGCCCACTTGTCTCGTACTTGGAACAATTTTGGTCCAGTACTATTCTTATGGGTTTGGTGACACGTAGCACATTTTGATTTGAAAAGTGCCTCTCCTTGAGCTTTTGAAAAGTTGGTCAAACCAACAAAGCCTAACGTTAACGTAACGAACGCTACTGATTTTAAACGATTAAGCAACTGAATTCTAGATATTTCCATGTATAAACTACTAATTCACTCTTAAAAATAGTGCGGTCAAGCCGCTTTTTATCGGTGACAAAATTAGTCCAATCAAGGCATTTTATGACAATTTCGTGACAAAAAATATGTAAAAAAAGCTAATTTAAAATCATTCTAAATAGACTGAATTTGTGAGTGGGTAGAAATCATTAATTTTGAGTCATGAAATCAACAAAAAGTATCGCTCTTATTTTTGTTTTATTTAGTTTAATGCCAATGTGCATTCAGGCGCAGATTAACATCCAAGCCGATGAAAGAATTGAGCAGCAAATAACAAAAAAAGCATCGAAACAAATGAGCGGATACCGTCTTCAAATCTGTTTCGATTCAGACAAGTCTATTATTGATGAAGCGAGAAACCGATTTATCGGCATGTATCCCAAGATTGATACCTATGTTACTTTTGAAGCACCGAACTTTAATCTGATGGTTGGTGATTTTAGAACACTTATTGAGGCTGAGAAAATTCAAGCGGAAATTAATGGAAAATTTACCATAGTAATTGTGCATAAAACACAAATCAATTTACCACGAATTGACTAAAAGCTAAAAATGTTTCCACCCTTGAGCGGTCAATGTAATCGCTGAACCGTTTCTATCCACGAAGTAAGTACCATCCTCTGGACTCGTCATATGTCCTATAATCGAGAAATTCGGATTTGACTGAATGATTTCAAAATCACTTTGCTTAATGGTAAACAACAATTCATAATCTTCTCCACCATTTAATGCACAGGTACCTGGATCTAAATTAAAATCGAGGGCAGCCATCGATGTTTTTGCATCAATCGGAATTTTCTCATCATATACGTGACACCCAACGTTACTTGCCTTACAAATGTGTAAGATCTCACTCGCCAATCCATCAGAGACATCTATCATCGCTGTTGGCTGAACGCCGAGTTCTTTCAAATATTTCACTACATCAACTCTCGCCTCCGGTTTTAATTGGCGTTGCATGATGTAATCATGTCCGTCCAAATCTGGTTGTATAGCCGGATTCGATTTAAAAACATCTTTTTCGCGTTCCAATAATTGCAATCCCATGTAAGCACCGCCTAAATCTCCAGTAACCACAAGTAAATCAAACTCCTTCGCGCCAGATCGATAAACGATTTCTTCTTTTTTCACGCGCCCAATTGCCGTTATTGTGATCATGAGTCCTGCTGTTGAACTTGTTGTATCCCCTCCAACTAAATCCACTTCAAATTCTGTGCATGCCAATTTAATTCCTGCATACAATTCTTCCAGTGCTTCGAGGCTGAATCGATTTGAAACGGCAATGGCAACAGTAATTTGTTCCGCCTTACCATTCATCGCGCAAATATCCGACACATTGACCGCAACTGCTTTATATCCTAAATGTTTTAACGGCATGTACATTAGGTTAAAGTGAATTCCCTCCAATAACGCATCCGTAGAAACAAGTAAATACTCATCATTTCCAGCATCAATTACTGCTGCATCATCACCAACACCATGAATAGAGTTGGCGTTTTTCAATTCCACTCCCTTGGTGAGTTGATCAATGATGCCAAATTCACCCAATTCACTAATATCTGTACGTGATTCACTCATGTTTTAATTTTTTGACAAAGATACGTTATAATCAGTTGTATTGAATTTAAGTCTCTTTGCTGTTTGAAAAATTTGAACGTTTTGTAACTTTGAGCAAAAGCAATTCATGAACAAGTTTCTTTTCTCAACGATTATCGGCGCATTCTGTATATTCAATCACAACCTTGTCGATGCACAAGCGGGTATTTTTAAAGTTCGATTAATGGTAGACAAAGAACTGACAAGTTCCGTCATGGTAACAGCAGCAAATCAAACAGCGAATTCTTTCTCAAGCTTTAGGTTCACTTCCAATTTACAAGATTCCATAAAATCAGACATTCAAAAAACGGTTCAAAAACAGCTTTTTCAAAATGCTACATTTATATATGACCTAAAAGCAGATGGAACGCAACGAAAAACAATAGAAACAGGAACATTCGCGGGCGGCTATCCCAAAATGACAAAGAAAAGAGCCATAATCAGTTATGAAGAAGAACTATATGTCAAGGTAAAAATTAAGGTTCAAGGATTTAAAGGGCCGACTATTGGCGCAATGGGTGTACAATATTCCAATATTCACCCAACCGTGAAGTTCAAATTAAAAGCATACGACTCGGGTAAAAAGAAAATATATTCTCGTAAAATCAGACTTTGGGATTTTGATAAGGTTAACAGTATTAGTTTCAACAATCAGTTTAGTACTGTGACCAATACGGAGGCATTAACTCCGCAACAAGTCTATCAAATGATTCATCATACAATGATGGTTTTTAATGAGGAGGAAGAAAAAAATCGCTAAGAAAAAAGCCCTTGAAACGTACTGTTTTCAAGGGCTTTAAATTTTGAGTGTTGACCCACTAGGTCTCGAACCTAGACTCTTCGGTACCAAAAACCGACGTGTTGCCAATTACACCATAGGTCAATCTACATTTTCTCAAATGCGAGGGCAAATTTAATAACATTTTTTCTTGTTAACAACAAGATTTCAAAAAAAATTTAAACTTCTGGCTTAATTGCGCACTTGGAATGCTTTTTCAATGCGAATATTCTTAAATTCGCAGTACAAAAAAACAGAACTAATTCGCATACACATGAATTATACTAAATGGAATACCCTACTCGGCTGGCTTGTTTTTCTGATTGCAAGTACGGTCTATTTAATGACGATTGAATCAACGGCAAGTTTGTGGGATTGTGGTGAATACATCACTGCAGCATACAAATTAGAAGTTGGACACCCTCCTGGCGCACCGTTATTCATGGTACTTGGACGTTTGTTTAGTTTCTTTGCAGCACCTGAATCTGTAGCTGTGTGGATCAATGCACTTTCGGCAATTTCAAGTTCATTGACAATCTTATTTATGTTCTGGTCATTGACTTTACTCATAAAAAAAATCATCCTGTCGCAACAAAAAGAGTTGACTTCTGGTAATCAAATTGCCATTTTCACTTCTGCTGCGATTGGTTCACTCGCTTACACTTTCTCTGACTCATTCTGGTTTTCCGCAGTGGAAGGAGAAGTTTACGCGATGGCATCCTTGTTTACCGCTGTTATTTTCTGGGCGATTCTAAAATGGGATGAAGAAATGGGATTTTTAACATCCGGAGAAATTTCAGATGACTACCGTCCAAACAGATGGATTCTTTTGATTTTCTTTATGTTAGGCCTTGCTATTGGGGTTCACCTTTTAGGAATCTTGGTGGTGCCAGCAATTGGATATATGATTTATTTCCGTGTGAAAGAAGAAGTAAATTTCAAAGGAATTTTATTAACTGGTTTAATTTCTATCGTTGCACTTGGATTCATTCAAGAAGGCATTATCCCTGGCTCTATTGCAATGGCCTCTAGTTTTGAGGTGGCCTTCGTAAACAGTTTAGGACTACCTTTCTTTTCTGGAACCGTTTTCTTCTTTATACTTTTGATTTTCACTTGTGTTTTCCTGGTGAGATGGGCAAGAAAAAAAGGAAATACACTTTTGTACAATGCCATGATGGGCTTGGTTTTCTTACTGATTGGATATAGCTCATTTGCGGTGATTGTCATTCGTTCGAATGCCAATACACCACTTGATGAAAATGATCCAGAAAACTTAGTTACACTGCACTCATATTTAAAGCGTGAGCAATACGGATCTGCCCCTATTTTCTTTGGAAACTATTGGAACTCCTTCAGAAATGGAGAAGAGATGACCGAGAATGGAGCACGTATCCTGAGTAACGATGCTTGGAAAGACCTTTCACCTTATTACTTACGTCGTTTTGTCATAACAGAAAGTGACGTTGAAGTAAAAGCATTTACCAAAGAAGCCGATGCGCAAAAATGGGTAGCAGAGCACAAAGGAGCCTATTCGATTGAAGAAAAATACTATGAAAGTAATTCTTCTATCCGTCATGGAGCAGTTGCCACTTATGCGCAATCAACCATCTTCCCACGTATGTATTCTGGAGATAGTCCAGTTCACAGACAAGGGTATGCAAAATGGTCTGGATACGATGAAAATGATGGGACAAATACCGAAATCGGACGCGATGGAAAACGTTTGCCAAGCTTTGGTGAAAACCTAACCTATTTCATGCGTTATCAAGTTAATTGGATGTACTTACGTTACTTTATGTGGAACTTCGCTGGTCGTCAAAATGACATTCAAGGACACGGAGATAACCTACATGGAAACTGGATTTCAGGATTTTCATTCCTAGATGAAATTAGATTAGGAAGTCAAGAATTTCAACCGCACTATACAACCGAAAATCCAGCTCATAACAAGTTCTACTTGCTTCCGTTGATCTTGGCAATTATTGGACTTATTTTTCACTACCGCAAAGCACCTAAAGATGCATTTGTTCTTACCCTTGCATTTATTTTTACTGGATTAGCGATTGTAGTGTACTTAAATCAAAAACCGATGGAGCCAAGAGAACGTGATTATGCGTACGCAGGTTCGTTCTACTTCTTTGCGATGTGGATAGGTGTTGGTGTTTATGCGATTTATGATTTCATACACCGCAAGATAAGTTCACAGGTGAATAGCGCTGTTATTGCTAGTGCTTTAGGATTCGTTGTCCCAGTAATTATGGGCGTTCAAGGTTGGGATGACCACGATCGAAGCGGGAAAACATCGGCTAGAGACTTAGCTACAAATTACTTGCAATCATGTGGGAAAAATAGCATCATTTTCACGAATGGAGATAACGATACCTTCCCTCTATGGTACCTTCAAGAAGTGGAAGGGAAAAGAACGGATGTGCGTGTATGTAACTTGTCTCTAATGGGAACAGACTGGTACACGAACCAAATGAAAATGAAATCCTACGATTCTGATCCTTTGCCGATTAAATTCCGTGAGGACCAAATCTTGATGTATGCAGGAAATACGGATCAAGTGTACTTCATGCCTTTGCTTCAATTATTCTCGATGAATGCAAGTGAAGAAATCATCAACAAGGTGTTAAGCATGCGCTTGAAAAATAATCCGTCCGAAGCAATCAATGCGGCACGTTATTTTGATCAAGAGGTTCAAAAAGTCTTTGCAAACGTTACTATTTCCAATCCTGAATTCGAAACGACGCGTGCGGCAGTTGCCAGTACAGATACAACAAATCTTATTCAAGCAACCATTCAAAAATACCTAGGTGTATTTAAATTATTCGAAGGAGCACGAGGTGGTTCTATTGAATTTAAAAATGGATCGGCTGAGCAATTACAAGAATTGTTGGAGCAGTTTGAAAACATTTGGTCAGCTGTAGACTTCAAAGACGCGATGGCTTTCGTTCGCGATGACAATAACATGATCACCGACGAAGGAAAAAAATATAGCTTCTTCCCTTCCAATCGTTTTTCACTGAAAGTGAACAAACAAAATGCCTTAAAAGCTGGAACTATCTCGCAAAATGAAATGGCGAAATGTTCTGATGAAATCAACTTTGAATTCAGCACAGAACGTGATCCAGCATTAACACGTGACGAAGTCATGATGATGGATGTTGTCGCTAACAATGATTGGAAACGAGGGATTTTCTTCTCTAGTAGCCGTGGATCATCTTTCTCCGTTGCATTACTCTCTGGAGGACATGTGAAGCAAGTTGGAATGGCGTATGAATTAAGTCCAGTAAAAGAGGAACCAATGTTCTACAATGTTGCCAAAATGGTTAAAAACATGATGAGCGTATACGAATACGGTGACATGGCAAATCCACATGTATTGACTGACTATTACGCAAGACGTCACACTGTTCAATACCGTTCTAATTTCTTATTATTAGCCGAACAATTATTAAACCGTAAGCAAACTGCAAAAGCAATCTCCGTATTGGATTACTCCTTAAAATTGATGCCAGTTGAACGCGTACTTGATTTTGGTGAAGTAAATCCATGTGATCCATTTATGTCATTGAAATTCAATGAAAAAAACGGAGAATATAACTACCAGGGACAAACGCTAAGATCAAAATGCAGTGGTTCACTTCATGAATATGTCCAGTTATATTACCTTGCCGGACAAAAAGCGAAAGCAGAAGCACTCGGAGCAAAATTATTAGCGAACTACCAAAGTGTTTTTGGGTATTTTGAACATAGTAAAGCTGAATTTGCTGGAAACCCTGAAAATGCGGAAGATTTAATTGCTGCGATGGACGCTTGTTTAAAAATGAATGATTTAGCACAAAATCCACGTTTCGGGAATCCTTCATCTCGTTTTGCGAAGGCTTTGAAAAAAGAAATTACGCGCATGTATAAATCCGTGATGCCACGTATTTATAGAGAACTAGAGCAATTAGCACTTGATAACGGAGAAAGTGTAGAGGCATACACTGGTGCATACACAGAAATGCTAGGTAATCTGCAAATGTACATGGGTGCAATGGCTGAACATTATGGTTTAATTAAATCGAAATCAGTAGTTCAAACACCTGTAACACCTGACACAAATGCGGTTAACCCGAGTATCTTAATGCAAGGTGCACGGCCAATGGAAACGATTCGCTAATTCGCGATTTACAAAGGAAAAATTAAAGGGAATTATTTTATCCATGCAATAAAAAAACGTTCATTTAAAACCAACTAAGATGATTGATTTACCAAAATTTGAATTGCCCTTTTTTGCTGCGCTTCTTTTATTGTTGGTCCTTGCACGTTTCTTTGGTGAGCTTTTTGAACGAATGAAACAACCAGCCATGATTGGAGAAATCATTGCTGGTATCATACTAGGTCCTACGCTCTTGAATTTTATTCACCGAACAGAAGAACTTAAGGTTATTTCTGATTTAGGGGTTTTTCTGCTGGTAATTCTTGCCGGGCTTGAAATAAATTTTGATGATATTCTGAAGTCCATGAAAGGAAGAAACATCGTTATTTCCCTTCTTGCCTTCATACTACCGATTTTAAGTGGCTTTATGGTTGGTAAATTGTTTGGGCAAAATGTTATGACAACCGTATTTATTGGGCTATGTGTTGCGATTACTGCGCTTCCAGTTAGTATTCGTATCCTCATGGATTTAGGCAAGCTAAACACCGAAGTTGGACAAAAAATCATTTCTGTTGCCATTTTTGATGACGTACTTGCACTAACGATTTTGGGGATTTTGTTAGATATGAATCATATTGACAAAACTTTCGCAGCCATTACAACAGCTACAATTTTTACTGGGATTAAGTTAATCGCCTTTATCCTTGTTGTTTATATTTCCTACCGCGTAATTCAACATTTCACGCAGAAAGAAAACTTTGTTGAGAATCAAATTGACCGTTTATTAGGCGTGTTGAAAGGAAAAGAATCCTTGTTTGCAATTCTTTTTATGTTTATTCTTCTATTCGCAACATTGACAGAAAGTATTGGTTTGCACTTCATTATTGGATCCTTTTTTGCATCTATGCTGTTGAACAAAAAACTTATTGGCACCAAAAACATCGATCTATTTCATAAAACCACCAGCAGTATGGCCATGGGATTCCTTGCTCCCATCTTTTTTGCTGGAATAGGGCTAGAATTCAAGTTTTCAGCTATCCATAACTATGGACTACTTATCGCAATTATTCTAGTTTCCTTTCTTTCTAAAATCCTCGGTGGTTACCTTGGTGGACGATTCGCGAATATGGGTCATCGTCAATCTATGACACTCGCATATGGACTAAACGCACGCGGAATTATGGAGCTCGTTATTGCCAATATTGCATTCCGCGAAGGCTTTATCAACGTTGAGATCTTTTCCATGCTCGTTATCATGGGACTTGTTACCACACTTTCCACTCCATTCTTGTTGAAGCAATCTTTTCATCGTCTAAAAGCCTAAGCTTCTATTTTCCGAATGAAAAAGCAAGCAAATTTCTTTTTAATCATCCTCGTTATTTATGTGTTCCTCCAATTTATTTGGTGGGGAAATTTATTGATTCGTCTAAATGGACAAATCGACTTATCACATCAAGAATATAGTCGTCGCGTTTGGATGATCATCGGTGAAGGCAGTGTTTTCATGGTTTTACTGTTTCTCGGGATTTGGAAAATGCGTAGAGTAATCCTAAAAGAAATCGGATTAACGCAAAGACAATCGAACTTCTTGCTTTCCATCACCCATGAATTAAAAACACCCATATCCTCTGTCAAATTGTTTCTTCAAACCTTACTGAAACACGATTTACCTGAAGAAAAGAAGACGGATTTATTGAAAAAAGCAATGGATGAAAATGAACGCTTAAGTTTACTCATCGATAACATTTTACACGCTTCAAGAGTTGAAAATAAGTCCTTGCAAGCAGTGAACAGCAACCTATCTTTCAATCAATTGGTCAGCTCAATTGTCGATCGTTTTCACAAACGTTATTTACTCGATTTTATTCAAATCGAATCACCCGAACAGGTATCGATTCATGCGGATGCATTTATCCTAGAAATGATCCTTGTTAATTTACTTGAAAATGCTTGTAAATACGCCGGGATTGATGCGAATATCACGGTTTATTTCTACAAAAAAGGTTCTACGTTTGTTTTTGGTGTAAAAGATGAAGGTCCAGGAATTCCGACAGACGAACGCGGATCTATTTTTGAAAAATTCTACCGAATTGGCAACGAAGAAACCCGTCAAAAACAAGGGAGCGGTTTGGGATTGTTCATCGCTGCTGAATTTGCTCAATTACAAGGAGCCACAATAACATGTAAAGAAAATATCCCGAAAGGAACGGTTTTTGAGGTAACTTTGTTACTATGACAAATCACTTCGGACTCATCATTCTAGATGGCTGGGGAATTGGAGACAAATCTGCTTCCGATGCCATTAATGCAGCCAATACACCTTTCATGGATTCACTTTTGCATCAATATCCACATGCAACTTTGAAAACATTTGGTGAAGATGTTGGTTTACCAGAAGGACAAATGGGAAATTCTGAGGTTGGACACCTTAATATTGGTGCCGGAAGAATTGTTTATCAAGAACTTACACGCATTAATAAAGCGATTCGCGACGGTGAATTTCAAAAAAATCCAGTACTACTTAAAGCTTTTGATACAGCAAAAGAACGCCAATCAAAAGTTCACTTCATTGGTCTCGTTTCAGAGGGTGGAGTACATAGTTCTCAAGCGCACTTGCATACACTTTGTGACATGGCAAAATCACATGGATTAGAAAATATCTTTATTCATGCATTCACTGATGGGCGCGATTGCGATCCAAAAAGTGGACTTGGATGTATTCAACAGCTTGACGATCATTTAAAAACAAGTACGGGAAAGATCGCAAGTGTCATTGGCAGGTACTACGCAATGGATCGCGATAAACGTTGGGAACGCATTGCAAAAGCATACGATTTACTCACAAAAGGAATCGGTTCGACAGCGCTATCCGCAACTGAAGCAATTATTCAATCATATGAAAAAGGTATCACGGATGAATTTATTGAAGGATTCATTATTGAACCAAAGGGAATCATTGAAGATGGTGACATCGTCATTTCGTTTAACTTTCGAACGGATCGACCGCGAGAAATTACGTCCGTTCTAACGCAAGAAGTCTATCCTGCCTATAATATGAGTCCACTGGACCTATATTATTGCACTATGACAAGCTATGACGCAAATTTTCATGGATTACACGTTATTTTTGAAAAAGATAACCTTGTAAATACGCTTGGTGAAGTAATTTCCAATATGGACCGCACACAAGTTCGAATTGCCGAGACGGAAAAATACCCACATGTAACATTCTTCTTTAACGGAGGCCGCGAAGAATCTTTTTCTGGAGAGAAGCGACTTTTGATAAATTCACCGAAAGTTGCGACATATGATTTACAACCTGAAATGAGTGCTTTCGAAGTCAGGGATCGCATCATTGAAAGTATTCAGAATGAGAAACCAAATTTCATTTGCTTGAATTTTGCCAATCCCGACATGGTTGGACATACCGGCGTTTATACAGCCATCAAACAAGCCGTTGAAACAGTAGATTCATGTTTGCAAGCTGTTGTGACCGCTGGAAAGGCTATTGGATATGAATTTTTAATCATTGCTGACCATGGAAATGCCGATTATGCACTAAATGCAGATGGTACACCAAATACCGCACATAGTTTAAATCCAGTACCTGTAATTTTGGTAACGAATGATTCAGGAATCGCATTAAATGATGGAATATTAGCGGATGTTGCACCAACCATCTTAAATCGCATGCGTTTGGCAGCTCCCATTGAAATGACTGGTAAATCTCTCTTACAGTCTAATTCATAATCGCAATGTAAGCATTCAACGATGCTGCTATTGTTAACCAAATGAAATAAGGGAATAACCACCAAGACTTGGGTGTAGACATCGCATACCCCATTTGACGATTCAAACGCATCAAGGTAAGGATTAAACCAATCAGCAAAGGAAAAGCAAGCCAAGTCCAATGCAAATAGAAAAAGACCGGATTCCATAATACATTCAATAACAAATGGATTAGGTAAGTATTTCGGTGTGTTTTTTCGCCTAAAACGAATTTTGTACTGGTCGCTAAATAAATTGAAAAGCACAACATGATGAGTGTCCAAGCGATGCCAAAAACAAATCCTGGAGGAGTCCATGGTGCTTGATTTAAAGCTTGATACCATGAATTCTCATTTGGACTTACACCCATTAACACTCCTCCGATTGCCAAAGCACCAAAGTTCAATACTAAAAAAAGAATGAATATTCCTAGTTTTTTCATGTGAGGAGGATTCCCTTGTGGCCTAAAAGCTCAATGAATTTGAAATCTTCTTGTTTGATACTTCCTGGAATAAACTGAAAACGTTTATCGTACATCACATCATTCACCCAGAAACTTACCCAATATTCATTGGTAAGGTCAAATAAATCAGGCATGATAGATTCGATTCGTGCTGCTTCATTCGGTAACATTAATTCAATCCCTCGTCTTAACGTAGACGTTTTTACTTCTAAACCGGTTTTAGGATTCACCCCAAATCCAGTTGAAGCTACAATAATTCCTTCCATAATATCGTCCCTAAGGTTCAGTAAGTAAACAATGTACTCTTTCTCATTATTTTCCAATGGGATTTCTACTAATGCAATGGATACATTTTCAACGGTAGGTCCTTTTAATTCTTCTCTCATTTTAATGGTTGTTTTCAAATTCGAAACCAAATATGGTCGCCATGTGTTTTGTTAACTTTTCTTTTACCTCCAACATGGAAATTTTCCTTCCAAGTTCTTTCTCCAATGAGGTTACGGCTTTGTCATCGATGCCACAAGGTACAATGTGTTGAAAATAGTTCAAATCTGAATTGATATTGAATCCAATTCCATGCATGGTTATCCACCTAGAGCATTTTACACCCATTGCACAAATTTTACGGGCGTTAGGTGTATTCGGTTCCATCCATACACCTGTTAATCCTTCATAACGGTCTGCATGTAAACCATACTCCTTCAATGTCAATATCACTGCTTCTTCTAGAAACCTCAAATATTTATGAATATCAGTGAAGAATTGCTCCAAATCAATAATGGGATACATCACAAGTTGCCCCGGACCATGATAGGTAATGTCTCCACCCCTATTTATTTTATAATAAGTAGCTGAAACCTCGGACAATTGAACATCATCAAGCAGTAAGTGTTCTTGTTTTCCGCTTTTCCCTAGTGTATATACGTGAGGATGTTCACAGAAAAGCAAGTGATTAGTTGGCAAACACATCGAATTATTGGTGCGATTTGCAACTTTTAAATCCACAGATTCTTTAAGCAAGGATTCTTGTAAATCCCATGCTTCTTTGTAGTCAATGAGTCCTAGGTCCTGTATATGAACCAATGGTGTTTCCATTAAAATTTAGCCAGTTCGCTTTTAAGGTAGTCAATGATGTCAATATCCATGATATCTGCACCATTCAAATCACATAAGTAAAATGAAGCCCAGTCAACAATGTGTATTAAATACAAAGATCTTTCGATTAAGTTATCTCCTTTGGTATGAAGCGTAAATATTTTTCCGCATTTCTTTTCTACAGCCGCCATGGTAATTTCCATGCGCTTTTGATTTCTTGGATGTAAATCTCCTGTACTAAAGAATACAGGTGCAAAACGTGCATCTCCTCCACTCCATCCTACTAGTTCGTTGTGGTTCATTTCAGGAATGGTATGGTGCCATCCAAGGTACTTTGCATTCTCGTTGAATTGTTGACGAGCACGTACAATTACACCTTCATATTTCGTTTCAGCGTAATAAACTCCTACTTTAGCAAACAAGTGTGCTGCTAAATCTTTCCCAATTGCTTGAATTTCTTCAATTTCATTCGTAAGTACAGCTGCAGATTTATTCATTGATTCAACATGTGCTGCAGAAGTAAATCCTAATTCCGCAAAAATATGTACTAATTGCACGACTGAAAATGCTAATGCACTACGTGGTGGATTCCCTCCAGGAACGATTACACAGTCATATCCATTTGTTTCACAAAAAGAAGCAAGATAACCACCACTTGTAATTCCGATGATCTGAGCACCTTTCGCATGTGCTTCATTGATGCTCATTGTCGTCTCTTCTGTGTTGCCAGAATAAGATGATCCAATAACTAACGTGTTTTTCCCTACATATGCCGGAAGAACATATTCGTTGCTTACAACAACTGGCACTTGAATCTCACCTTGAATCCAATTTGAAACGATTTTAGCACCGATTCCAGAGCCACCTAAACCGCAAATCACAACATTGTGAATGTCATTTTTAGGTTTATGAATTGTACTCGCTTTAGCAATTGCTATCGCGTCTATGATATTCTGTGGAAATGCTTCTATTAACTTTTTCATTCTTTTAATTTACAAGTACAAAGTTACAAGAATGATTTAATCTTTTGTTGTAAATATCTTGTTACCTCAATGTAGTTACGTGACCAACCAACACCCTTGTGGATCCCAAATTATCCGTATACCTTATTTTCCAATTGTATACACCAAGTTCTACATCCTTGTTGTCTTTGTATCTACCGTTCCATCCTTCGGATACGACATCTGTTTCCCATACCAGTTGTCCCCAACGGTTGAAGATTTCCATCTGGTAACTTTTCATGATGTCCACATTCGAGAATACCGGCAAGAATACATCATTGATGTTGTCTCCATTGATAGTCAATGTGTTTGGCACATAAACATTCAATAACTCCACCAAACTAAACTCATACGATGCGGTATCTACACAGCCGTTGGTGTCCACGATTGTTAAAGTAACTTCATAACTCGCGGCTTGCTGATCTGGGTAATAATGAATCGGATTTTCTAACGTTGAGTTTGGACTTCCATCGCCAAACGTCCATAGATAATCCGCGATATCGCCATCCGACGTGTTGAGTAATTCCAACTGTCCTGTGTAAAAGTCAATGCCTTGCGTACTTGCTGCAAAGCTAGCATCTGGTCCTGAAACTACGCATACCAAACTGTCTGCACTCATCGTATCGGCACAGCCTGCTGCATTCGATACAATTAAACTAATGTCATAACATCCCGGCTGAGTAAACGTTGTTATTCCATTTTGTGTTGTTGTCGTTGCTGCATTTCCAAAGTTCCATAAACTATTGGTGTACGGTCCACTGCTATTATTAGTAAACGTCACACTCAATGGGGAACAACCAAAGGTTACACTTGGATTAAAATACGCTACAATTGGTGCGGGTTCAGTGATCGTGAAACTCAATGGCGTTTCACATCCCTGCGCATCCGTTACTAGTACGCTGTAATTACCCGCTATTAATGAGTCTAAAACAGCCGTGGTTTCACCTGTTGACCATAAAATGTCATACGACGGAGTTCCGCCACTGATTGCCAAACTAATTTCAGCATCGCTACCTCCAAAGCACGAAACGTTACTTACCGTAGGATTTACGAGCATTGGATCAATTGGATCATCTACCGTAAGCGTCGTGTTAAAAATACAACCCAAATTGTCTGTAATAGTAACGGTATAATCGCCGGAGCCTAGATTTGATATGTCTTCCGTTGTTTCACCATTACTCCACAAATAAGTATATCCAGGCGTGCCACCATTCATAGTTAAATCAATTGCACCTGTTGTGGTATTCAAACAGATTAAATCCACAATTGAATTTGTTGTTGAAATTTCAGATTGCGGTTGCGTTAAAGTAATACTCATCGTTTGACTACAATTCAAACTATCCGTCACCAATACCGTGTATGTTCCTATTGGTAAACCACTGATTGTTGAGGTGGTCAGTCCATTATTCCACAAGTAATCATAACTTGGACTTCCTCCCTG
>JBIIAG010000040.1:0-10447 GCA_044240055.1 Crocinitomicaceae bacterium
GGGCAAAATTTGGTGTGGAGGGGCATTTTTTATCGAGAAGACCTTGGTTTTCGTACCATGAGCAGTTAACGGATATGGCGGCAAAAATTGTTGGCGCCTTGCCTATTGAAGTAGTTGTTACGCATTCCTTGACAACGAATTTACATTTACTAATGGCGAGTTTTTATCGCCCTGAAGGAAAACGAACAAAAATACTATGTGAGGGGAAAGCATTTCCAAGTGATCAATATGCGCTCGAATCACAATTAAAAATGCATGGCTTAAGCATGGATCACCTCGTTGAGATTTTCCCAAGAGAAGGTGAACAATTAATCCATGAAGATGATATTTGCGCTAAAATTCTTGAGCTTGGTGATGAATTGGCTGTAGTAATGATAGGCGGGGTGAATTATTATACTGGACAGTATTTTGATTTAGCTCGAATTACAGATGCTGGACACCAAGTAGGTGCGTATGTTGGATTTGACTTAGCGCATGCTGCAGGAAACATCAACCTTCAACTGCACGATTGGAATGTTGACTTCGCTGCTTGGTGTGGATACAAGTACTTAAACTCCTCTCCGGGTGGAGTATCGGGAATGTTTGTACATGAAAAACATGCGTACAATAAAGACCTTCCTCGCTTTGCCGGATGGTGGGGCCACAACAAGGAAGAACGCTTTTTAATGAAACCGGGATTCGATCCACTGCCTGGAGCAGAAGGCTGGCAGTTAAGCAATGCCCCAGTGTTAGGAATGGCAGTCCATTTAGCATCCTTAGAATTATTTGATCAAGCAGGAATGGATCAAATTGGCGCGAAAAGAGATCAAATGACCGCATACTTGGAATTCGTGATAAAAGAAATATCTGAACGCAATTCAGAAAAATGCACCTTTGAAATCATCACACCGAGTGAAATTCACAGAAGAGGAGCACAATTATCGATTATGGCCCTTGGACAAGGACGCAAACTTTTTGATGCATTATCAGACTTAGGAGTGATTGCAGATTGGCGCGAACCGAATGTGATTCGAATTGCACCTGCACCGTTATATAATTCTTTTGAGGATTGTTATTGGTTTGGTGTGCATTTAGAGAATGCTATCCAGTAGTATTGACTCAATTACAGAGGGAAAGTGGGCGATTTCTAATTCCCGAACTTGACTTTCGATTTCCAAGGATGAAGAAGGATTTTCTAGGGAAACTGCGAATTGTGCCAACATTTTTCCTTTGTCAAACTCTTCATTGACTAAATGAATGGTAATTCCTGAAAAACGAACCGAACTTTTCGCTACAGCTTCATGCACATATTTTCCATACATTCCTTTTCCTCCAAAATTTGGAAGTAGGGCCGGATGAATATTTATGATGCGATCTGGAAATGCAGTGATAAAGTTATGGGGAATCTTTTTTAAAAAACCAGCTAAAATCACCCAATCGATTTCTTTTTCCTGACAGTACTTTAAGTAGGCATCACCTTCGATTCCAGATGGATGTGCAAATAAAATGGATCTTTCTGCACAAAACGCATCCATAAGGTCGTTTTCCGCTGAAGAAAGGACAAGTGAGACGCTTATTTGCGCGTGATTTTTGAAATAATTGATGATATTTCGAGCATTACTGCCGTTTCCAGAAATAAATAGTGCGATTCGAATACGTTTCATTGTAAGCGCAAAGTTAAACATCTGTTGGGATTCACGTGTAATCAAAACTTTTAAGTTGATAAATATTATAGATTTAGTTTTGTTAATTGGATGTTTGTTTTTTTCTTTGCAGGCTGAAACCTTTTAAATTAAGAAATATGTCTGAAATCAAAGCTAAAGTTATCGCGATCATCGTTGATAAACTGAATGTTGAAGAAAGTGAAGTAACTAACGAAGCGAGCTTCACAAATGACTTAGGTGCCGATTCATTGGATACCGTTGAGTTAATCATGGAATTTGAGAAGCAATTCAATATTTCCATTCCAGACGATAAAGCAGAGGGTATCCAAACTGTTGGAGATGCTGTTGCTTACATCGAAAGTAATGTGAATTAATTTTTACTGAATCCAATTTAAATAGGCATGCAATTAAAACGAGTTGTCATTACTGGCCTTGGTGCATTAACACCAATCGGAAATAATTTGCAAGAATATTGGGAAGGATTACTTGCTGGAAAAAGCGGTGCTGCACCCATTCAGCAATTTGATGCTTCCTTATTCAAAACTCAGTTTGCCTGTGAGTTGAAGGGATTCAATGTAGAAGACCACATTGATAAAAAAGAAGCCCGTAAACTCGATCAATTTTCGCAGTATGCCATAGTTACCGCTACGGAAGCTATGGCAGACTCTGCATTGATGGAGTCTAATCCAAATTGCGATCGCATCGGTGTGATTTGGGGTTCGGGAGTCGGTGGACTTAAAACATTTCAAGAAGAAGCGCGCGAGTATTTCGCGGGTGATGGAACTCCTCGTTTCAATCCGTTTTTCATTCCAAAAATGATTGCGGATATTGCATCGGGACACATTTCCATCAAATTTGGATTGCGCGGCCCGAACTACGTTTGTGTTTCGGCTTGTGCATCTGCAACAAATGCTATTATTGATGCCTTTAACTTAATTCGTTTAGGTAAAGCAGATGCCATTGTTACTGGTGGTTCTGAAGCTGGAGTGAATGAAATGGGAATGGGTGGATTTAATGCGTTAAAAGCATTGTCAACGAGAAATGACTCTCCAGAAACTGCTTCGCGTCCATTTGATTTAGATCGAGATGGATTCGTTTTAGGTGAAGGTTCAGCTGCGTTGATATTAGAAGAATATGAGCACGCGGTGAAACGTGGTGCTAAAATCTATGCTGAGGTAATTGGTGGTGGAATGTCTGGTGATGCGTATCACATGACTGCTCCTCATCCAGAGGGAATTGGCGCACGTAATACAATGTTGGCGGCTCTTGAGGATGCAGAAATTACTCCAGAACAAATAGATTATGTAAATGTTCATGGAACATCTACACCGTTAGGTGATATCGCTGAAGTAAAAGCGATTCAAGCGGTTTTCGGAGAACATGCATACAACTTGAACATTAGTTCAACAAAGTCGATGACAGGACATCTTTTAGGTGCTGCTGGTGCGATAGAGGCTGTTGCTTGTGTGATGTCAGTTGTGCATGACATCGTTCCTCCAACAATCAACCATTTTACGGATGATCCAGGATTAGATCCAAAATTGAATTTCACATTCAATACCCCACAAAAACGTACCGTGAATATTGCTCTTTCCAATACATTTGGATTCGGTGGTCACAACACGAGTATTATTGTCAAAAAATTTAATTCTTAAGTGCTCTGAAACTTCCTTTGTTTTCAACCAAAAGAACAGAGGATGAGTTAAAAATCATTCGGTTCATACTCAAACAATTTGGGTACAAGCCAGTGAATGTCTCTTTTTTCACGCGCGCACTAACGCATAAATCTTTTCTTCCAGAAGAAAAGCTCGATTTCGCTAACGAACGCTTGGAGTTTTTGGGTGATGCGATATTAGATGCTGTTGTAGCCGAATTTCTTTATTCAAAATATCCGGACGACGACGAAGGTTACTTAACCAAATTAAAGTCTCGTATCGTCAATAGAAAATCCCTTGCGGCAATTGGCGAGAAAATGGAAATACGCAGCATGCTTATTTACAACCAAGCCCGAAGCATCAACCTTGCTACATTAGAAGGAAACGCATTCGAAGCCATCATAGGTGCTATTTATTTGGATGGTGGATTTGAAAAAGCAAAGGCGGTATTAATCAAACATGTCTTTCGAAATCACTTGAATTTTAGTCAATTGTTATCGGAGGAACTCGATTTTAAATCCAAATTATTTATTTGGTGTCAAAAGAAAAAACTAAGCCTTGAGTTCGATTTAGTTCAGGAGACACATGTTAACGGGCAATGGAATTACGAGATGGCTGTTTTTGTGAATCGCACGGAATATGGCCGCGGAAAAGGTTTTTCCAAGAAGGAAGCGGAGCAAGCAGCGGCAAGAGAAACCTTGCAATTAATGGGAGAAATTTAATCAGATCCTAGCTTTTCGTTGATTTTTATTTTACTTTTGTTTCACAAAGTATAAGATTATGACAACTACAGAAATTATTTATGCAATTGGCGACCTATTTCAATGGTCATTTGGTTTCTTCGAATTTGTAGGAAATTACTTTAACACGATGGTGATTCTATTAGGATTCTTCGGTTTCGGTTATTGGATGAACGCACAACGTAAAATGAGCGCAAAAGCGAACGTTCCTGTAGATGTGAAGGATAACGTTGGGTGGTATAAAAAAGAGAACCAACAACTGAAATAAAAATTTCAAAAATCATATAGTAATGTCCACTTCATGTGGACATTTTTTTTGTCCAAAAGTTTATCCAAAAAAAAACAGACTCCAAAGAGTCTGTTTTTAACATGTTATGAAGTGAGCTTATGACTTAGTCAAAGCACCTTTTAAAAATTCTCTATTCATACGTGCAATGTTTTCAATTGAAATTCCTTTAGGACATTCAATTTCACACGCACCAGTATTCGTACAATTTCCGAATCCTTCTTCGTCCATTTGACGAACCATGTTCAATACACGGTCAGTTGCTTCCACTTTTCCTTGTGGCAATAAAGCATATTGAGATACTTTCGCTCCAACAAACAACATGGCAGAACCATTTTTACACGAAGCGACACAAGCACCACATCCTATACACGCAGCAGCTTCAAAGGCTTTGTCTGCATCTGCTTTAGGAATTGGAATAGCATTCGCATCCATTGTGCGTCCAGAGGTGTTTACAGAGACAAATCCTCCTGCTTGTTGAATACGGTCAAAGGCACTGCGATCAACCATTAAATCTTTGATAATTGGGAATGCGCGTGATCTCCATGGCTCTACATAAATCGTATCTCCATCTTTAAACATGCGCATATGTAATTGACACGTTGTGATTCCAGAGTCAGGTCCGTGTGCGCGTCCGTTGATATACAATGAACACATTCCACAAATACCCTCGCGGCAATCGTGATCGAAAGCAATCGGAGATTGTTTCTCATTAATCAATTGTTCATTCAATTGATCTAACATCTCTAAGAAAGAGCTATCAGTAGAAACAGTATTTAATGTATATGTTTCTAATGCCCCTTTGGCATTTGAATTTTTCTGTCTCCAGATTTTCAATGTGATATTAATGAACTTAGAAGCCATAATGTCTTTCTTAATTATTTGTAATTTCTATCTGCTATTTTGATAAACTCGTAATTCAATTCTTCTTTGTGAAGCGTGGATTGTTTAGAATCGGATCCTTGGTACTCCCAAGCTGCTACGTATTTGAAGTTTTTATCGTCGCGTAACGTTTCTCCTTCTGCGTCCTGGTGTTCTTCACGGAAGTGACCTCCACACGATTCTTCACGGTGCAATGCATCAACCGCCATTAATTGACCTAATTCAATCAAATCCGCAACACGCATTACTTTTTCCAATTCAGGATTCATTTCATCAGAGCTACCAGGAACATAAACGTCCTTATAAAATTCTTCGCGCAATAATCCAATTTCTTCAATCGCTTGTTTCAAGCCTTGCTCATTACGAGCCATTCCAACTTTGTTCCACATGATTAATCCCAATCGCTTATGGAAATGATCAACTGATTTAGAACCGTTGTTATTCAAGAAACGATCAATCGTCTCTTTTACTTCGTTTTCTGCCGCATCAAATTCAGGTGAATCAGTCGCGATTTTTCCAGTACGAATTTCATTTGCTAGGTAATCAGAAACAGTATATGGTAAAACAAAATATCCATCAGCCAATCCTTGCATTAACGCAGAAGCTCCTAATCGATTTGCTCCGTGTTCAGAGAAATTTGCTTCTCCTGTTACAAAGCAACCTTCGATGGTACTTTGTAAATTGTAATCAACCCAAACGCCACCCATTGTGTAGTGAACAGCTGGATAAATTTTCATCGGGGTCTCGTATGGATTTTCATCGGTGATTTTTTGATACATTTGGAATAAGTTCCCGTATTTTTCCTCAATCCATTTTTTACCCAATTCGATCATGCGTTCTTCTGAAGGATTATGATCTCCTAACGCATATGCTGCTTGCTTTCCTTTGCTTTTTATTTCAGATCCAAAATCGAGGTAAACACCCTCATTTGTATCATTTGCTTCAATTCCGTGTCCTTCGTCACAACGTTCTTTCGCTGCGCGGGAAGCCACGTCACGAGGAACTAGGTTTCCGAATGCAGGATAACGTCTTTCTAAGTAGTAATCTCTATCTTCTTCAGCAATTTGAGTTGGTTTCAATTTTCCTGCTCGAATTGCTTCAGCATCTTCTTTTTTCTTAGGAACCCAAATACGACCTGAGTTTCTTAAGGACTCAGACATTAGGGTTAATTTAGATTGATTTGTTCCATGAACTGGAACACATGTTGGGTGAATTTGAACATAACATGGATTAGCGAATAACGCTCCTTTTTTGTGAACCTTCCATGCTGCAGAAACATTGCTTCCCATCGCATTGGTTGAAAGGAAATACACATTTCCATAACCTCCAGACGCAATCACCACTGCGTGTGCGGAATGACGTTCTAATTCACCTGTAACCAAGTTACGTGCAATAATTCCACGAGCTTTTCCATCAATTTTAACCAAGTCCATCATTTCATGACGGTGGTACATTTTCACGCGACCTAATCCAATTTGACGAGATAATGCGGAATACGCACCTAATAGTAATTGTTGTCCAGTTTGTCCCGCTGCGTAAAATGTACGTTGAACTTGCGTCCCACCAAACGAACGGTTATCAAGTAATCCACCGTATTCACGCGCAAATGGTACTCCTTGTGCTACACACTGGTCGATGATATTTCCAGAAACTTCCGCCAAACGGTGAACATTTGCTTCACGCGCACGATAGTCTCCACCTTTAATGGTATCATAAAACAATCGGTAAACAGAGTCCCCGTCGTTTTGGTAATTTTTTGCTGCATTGATTCCTCCTTGTGCGGCAATTGAATGGGCACGACGCGGAGAATCTTGAAAACAGAATGCTTTTACGTTATATCCCATTTCACCTAGGGATGCAGCAGCCGATGCTCCGGCTAATCCTGTTCCAACAACAATAACGTCAATCTTTGGACGATTGTTGGGAGCAACCAATTTCATGTGATTTTTGTGGTTAGTCCACTTTTCAGCAATCGGTCCTTCTGGAATTCTTGAATTTAATTTTGACATAATCCTGTTTTTCCTAATGGTTCATGTAAATAATAACGGGAATAATTGCGAATAAGAAAGGCACTATAATACTGAAGGCCATTCCTACTTTCTTAATGATTGGCATATATAACGGATGATTCAATCCCAAAGATTGAAACGCGGATGCAAATCCATGCCATAAGTGATATCCTAATACAATCATTGAAATCACGTAAAAGATGACACCAAATAAGGCACTCGAATTTTCTTTACTAAAGAATGTCATGACAACTGTATGTAAATCTTTGTATCCATCACCAATTTTTACATGAGATGTAAGGTCGTAGAATTCATGTTTGTTTTTAATTTCGAACAATTTCTGTTCTTGACCAGTACTAGGGTCTTTCACTTTAAATTGTTGGTATGTACCATTTGTATTGAGGTAATGCGTTACTTCAATTGGCTTTGTAATCATTTCTCCAGTCGCCGGATTTTGTCCAACTGGGTAATCAACAGTTTTTACCAAAGCATGCATTGGAATCTCTTCAGTAATTTTTGCTTTCCACCAGAAATTCGCCATGTGCGTTGCAAGGAATACTAAAATCAACGTTCCTAAAATCGCCATGTTTCTTGAAGCGGTACCAGAGTTTGCTTTTGGATTGTTGTACGCATATTTAACCGGACGCGCTTTTCTGTTTTGTATCGTTAACATTATTCCATCCACTGCGTGAATAATCAATGCAATGTATGTCGTGTAAGACAACACTTTGATGAATAAATTATGCCCCATGAAGTAAGCATATTCATTAAAGGCACGACGCCCTTCTTCACCTGTTTTGAAAATAAGTTGCAGGTTACCGAGTAGGTGACCAACAAGGAATGTACACAAGAACAATCCCGTCAAAGCCATGAAGTACTTCTTGGCGATGGATGATTTAAATAATACAGAGTTACTCATAATTGTTAACCATTAATGTGGTGCAAATTTACTTCTAACTAACAATAAAATAGAAGTTTTGTTTCTATTTAGAATGAATTTAGATAAGACAGTTGAGTCGATGTTTCGTCCACCTTTAATTTAACCGTTGCGCCAATAATTACAGATCGATTATCCGAAAAGTGTCCAATGGGAAAATCATAACAAATAGGAATTTTTGTATACCGAAAGTGGTGTGATACAATTTCATCTATTGTTAATCCTGTTGGATTATCAGTGTCCTCTAAATCAGTCATTCCGCCAATGATTAAGCCCTTGATTTTTCCTAATGCACCGGTCTTTTTCAGTGCAAAAAACATGCGGTCCAAATGGTATAATTGTTCCGCTAAATCCTCTAAAAACAGAATGGAATCATCGAAAGAATAAGCATCATCTGTACCCAGCAGGCTAAATACAATACTTAAATTTCCTCCAATAAGCGTACCATTTGCTTCGCCTTGTTGATTAAATTCATTCCCGGCACATGTAATTTCTGGAGTCGCCCCCTGCAAAATACCCAACATGGTGTCCAAGGCCTCTGGTGAATTCTTCTCAAAGTTTAACGGCATTGAACCATGAATACTCTGAACACCTAACTTCATTAGTCGGTGATGAAAAACAGTAATATCGCTAAATCCGATGACCCAACGCGGTTCGCGCAGCATATTTGCCCAGTTAATTTGGTCAACAATGCGAACGCACCCATATCCCCCTCGCGCGCACAAAATAGCTTTGACTTCAGGATGGTCAATGCCAAATTGCATGTCACTCGTTCTTTCCTCGTCCGTTCCAGAAAAATAACGGTATGTACCTAAACAGTGCTCACTCAACAGGACACGGAATCCCTTTTGTTCCAAAAAATCCTTTGTATACAAAACAGAAGCAGTATCTGTTGCTTTGGCTGGTGCGGTGATGTAAATTAAGTCACCTTTTTTTAATGTTGGCGGTGTGATCATTTCGCTCATGAAAATTGAAGGAGTGCGGATGCAAAGGCAAGGTCACTTAATGTAGTGATCTTTATATTTTCTTCATTACTGTCTACCAAATATGGTTCAATTCCACTTAATTCTACTACGCTAGCATCATCAGTCATTGCTTCTTGAAAACTTGTTTGGTACGCTTTCTTCAGCACTTCACCTTTAAAACATTGCGGGGTATGAATCAATTTGTATGCATTACGGTTGACAATTTCAGAGCTATCTTTCGTAATAAATCGCAGTGAATCTTTTATAGCAAGTACGGGGACAACACTATCCGAATGGTTTAATCCGTTGATGCACCGTTGAATCGTTTCATGACTCACTAATGGCCTAACACCATCGTGAACCATAATAAAATCTCCCGTACAATGATTTAACGCTAGTTGAATAGAGTGAAAACGTTCTAATCCGCCAACACTGATGCGATGAGGAATATCACAATGAAAGGCAGTGATTAGTTCTTTCCAATAAGAAATCCAGTCTGTTGGCAAGGTGATGATGATTTCTAAAGCGGGGTCAAACGAATGGAATTTTTCCAAACAATGAAGTAGAATGGGCTTACTTTGGATTTCTAAAAATTGCTTGGGTAAGTCCGTCCCCATGCGCTTTCCTATTCCTCCTGCGGTGATGATGACAGATCCTTTCATAGCCCTTCAAAAATACGCATTGCCAAGGAATTAATAGGAAAGAATTTTTAATCTTTGAGGAATTATGGAGATTTCGAAGGATTTCCCACGAATGTACTCTCCATCGGTTTCCGCATGAATCTCTTCAGTAGCTGATGTTAAGGTCAAGGTATTACTTTCAAAGTAATGTGCTTCCGGATGCTGGATGCGTTTTCCTCGTTTTACTTTGTAGACATTCATTACATAATCAAATAGCGATACTTTCGCCAAAATAGTCATGTTTAATTTTCCATCTGAAATGGATGCACCTGGATGAATGTGCAGACCGTTTCCAAAAATGGAGCCGTTGCAAGCAGCCGCTAAAAGTAATTCTCCTTGGTAGGAAAAATGGTCTGCTTCAATGGATACTTGTGGACGTTTAAAACCAATAAAGGTTTTTAGAATAGCCAATCCATAAGAAAATCTTGGTCCAAATTTCTGACGGAATTCACTTAATGAAAGTACTACCGACCCACCAAAACCGATATCCGCAACATTTAGGAAAAAGCGTGTTTCATGTTCGGTCACCATTTTTCCAATATCAGAAACGACATATGTTGGATGTGTCAGTGCGTCAATGAATAAATCAAAATGAAATGTTTGAAAAAATGAACTCTGGTATAGGTCATTACCCGTCCCGAACGGGATGA
>JBIIAG010000019.1:0-35292 GCA_044240055.1 Crocinitomicaceae bacterium
GTAGCGACATTCACTTTGATTACGCTACCATGTTGTTCGAACAATTGTCTTAATTGCTCATTGGTCACTCCAAAATCTAATTTGGCAACAAAAATACTGGTCATAAATGTTTAAAAAGCAAAGGTTTTACTTGTGTTTACTCGGGTTTAACACCTCGAAATTAGGATAAATATTTAAAAACACCTCATTGTTTCTGAAAAAAGATATTTTTCTTTTTAGGATGTGTAGGATATTAGCGGCGTATTAAGGTGAAAACGGATTGATTTACCAGTTATTCTTGGTTGAATTTTGAATTATTGAGTTTCTATTATTTGTTTGAAATAAAATGTAACTATCAGTTTAATAGATAAATACCGGAAGATGAATGAGAGCGTAAAAAAAATTAATTCATTTCTGCTCTGAAAAATTTT
The DNA here is from genome assembly GCA_044240055.1 of Crocinitomicaceae bacterium. GTDB lineage: Bacteria > Bacteroidota > Bacteroidia > Flavobacteriales_D > Crocinitomicaceae > UBA952. Next base: position 411 of record JBIIAG010000019.1, read on the forward strand.
AAGAATTATGTTCCTTTCCCTAAATTTGACATTCTTTATAAGATATGGACCATTTAGTTATCGCTCAAACTGAACAAACACCGCTTATTTCTTTTCTTTCGAATGGATTGATGGAAATTAGCGGGAAATCGATAAATGAAGATTCTCAGGAATTTTGGTCCCCAGTGATTTCTTGGGTTCAAGCATATAGTGCAAAACCTTCCACGAAAACCTGTTTGAATTTATTCATCGAATCTTTAGATACGAGTTCTTCTTCTGCTTTAGTTGAAGTTTTATATCTGTTAAAGGAAATGATAAAAGAGGGCAATGAAGTTCGTGTGCATTGGAATTACGAAGAAAATGACCTTGACATGCTTGAACTTGGAAAAGACATGGATGTGTTGACTCAAATTGGTTTCGAGTTCGATGTACTAAAACCTTTTCCACTGGTTTAATTCAGTTCAGAACGAAAATTGCTATTTTTGTTCATGCGTTTACTAAAACAAATTCCTCACGAACGATTTTTAATTCAGCTTCATTCTTATAACGGGAAATTCATTTTAACCATTTCCTTGGATCAATTTGAACAGACCTTTAAAGTTGCTGAATCAGATTTTCCGCGAGTGGAAGAAATCGAAACATTTATACAAGGGGCTTTTTTAACAAAATGCATCCATCGTTTCATAGAAATGCGAGGCGACTGGATGGAAATTATACAATTAAAATCATAAAATGAAATCAATAGTTATACTAAGTGCAGCAATTGCTGGAATGATACTTGTTACTTCTTGTGGTGATAAACCAACACCTAAAATGGATACTACTCCAAAGGTGGAATCGCGTAATATGGGTGGATTGAAAATTGCTTATTACTCAAATGATAGCATCAAAGCGAATTTTAATTATTTCGTAAAGGAAGAAGGAATCATTAAGAATAAACAAAAAGCATTTGAAGCTGAAGTTCAACGCCGAACAAAAGCATATGAAGCGTTTATCACAAAAAAAGATGCTGAAGCAAGAGGTGGACTTTTATCACAAAATGAAATTGCACAAGTGCAACAACGCGCTCAAGAAATGCAAAATCAAATAATGCAATACCAACAGACAGAAGGAGCTAAAATTGAGGAACAAGCCATGAAGTCTTTGGAATCTGTCAATAAAAAAATTGAAGCTCTAGGCAAAAAGTACTGTGAAAAACATCAAATTGATATTTTATTAATGCATGGAGAAGGTGGACAAATAAATTTCATCAATCAAAACATGGATGTCACCACTGAATTTGTCAATTTCTTAAACGAGAATCAGGCTCAAATCGAAAAGGAACTTAAGTAATATGCGTCCAACAGAATCCAAAAAAGTCGAAAACGTTGCTGAATACATTTTGTATTTGTTTCAAATCGAAGATTTAGTTCGTTCCTTGAATTTGGATATCGAATTAATAAAATCTAAGGTGCTTGAGCCGGCAATCCGCGATGAATTTCAATTACAAGAACAGATTTCTTGGTACCAAAATTTGGTGCGTGAAATGAAGGTGAAAGGACTCGAAAAGGAAGGACACATCGATGAAGTTCAAGAGATTTTAGTCGAATTAACGTATCTTCACAATAGTTTGTTAACGATCATGAACGATGAGAAATACAAAACGTTGTGTGGAAATGCACAAGATGCCTTAGTGGAATTCAAGCAAAAATCTAACATGGGTCAGCGTCAAGATGTGGAAGTATTGATGCATGCCATGTTTATGAAGTTACAATTAAAGATGCGTCAAAAGGAGATAAGTGCTGAGACTGAAGCAGCATTCGACTTAATGCGCATTCAACTTGCTTACCTTGCGCGCGAGTACCAACGCATGAAATCTGGTGATTGGGATTACCTAAATAATTAAATCTTTCCTGGGATTTCCTCGATAACCGACAAATGCTGTTTCGCTGTGTCAACCTCAAAGTATGTATGAGTTAGTCCGTTTGTAAGTGCAATGATTTTCCCTTGCATTTCTTTTTGATACGTAAGTGCCTGATACAATGTGTCGATAGAAATTTTAATCTGTGGTGCTTTGCACTCAACTAAGATATGTGGATTGAAATCGATATCGTATACAATAATATCCCATCTTTTTTTTAATCCGGCATATTGAATCGATTTTTCTACGCCTATCCTAGAAATGGGATAGCCCTTCTCTTTGGAAAGAAATGAGATAAAATGCTGTCGCACCCATTCTTCCGGGGTTAGGCGGATTTTCTTTTTTCGAATGAGGCAACGGACTGACACCTCACCATCTTTTCGACTCAATTGTAATTCGGTTCGAGGTAAATTTAAGGGGACAATTGGATTCATTACATCCCTGGTAGAAGCAAGTGAATGTCTTTGTATTTCAGATCGAAAACTTTCCCAAGCACTTCATTGGTTAATATTCCCTTATACATATAAACGCCGTTTCGAAAACCACTGTGTGTTCGAATTAAATCCACAACGCCACCTTTTTCTCCCATTTCGAGAATCATTGGAGAAAACGTATTTGATAGGGCAAAAGAAGCGGTTCTAGAGACGCGGGAAGCAATATTTGGAACGCAGTAATGTACAACACCATGTTTGATGAAAGTCGGATCAATGTGATTTGTGACGCGAGAAGTTTCAAAACATCCTCCTTGATCGATGCTCACATCTACTAAAACAGACCCTGATTTCATCCCTTCAATCATTTCTTCACTTACCACACATGGTGTGCGTCCAATGTTCGAGCGCAAGGCACCAATCACCACATCCGCTCTGCGAATAGCTTTAGCTAATACTTTCGGTTGGATGATGGAAGTATAGACACGCAAACTCAAATCGTTTTGCAAGCGACGTAAGCGTGTTAAGGAATTATCAAATACTTTGACGGAAGCACCAAGTCCTAATGCAGCACGTGTTGCAAATTCTCCAACTGTTCCAGCTCCAATCACAACAACTTCCGCTGGTTGAACACCGGCAATTCCACCAAGCATTAGTCCTTTACCTTGCGAAAACGATGAGAGAAGCTCCCCGGCAACGAGAATGGAGGTAGTTCCGGCAATTTCGCCCATGGTTCTTACAATGGAAAATACACCTTCCTCATCCTGAATATAATCCCAGGCAATTGCAGTAACTTTTTTTGCTGTTAATTTTTGTAATATTTCTTTTGGCTGTGTAGAAATTTGAAGTGCGGAAATAAACGTTTGATTTCCAGCCATTAATTCAACTTCTTCCTCGGATGGTGGAGCAACTTTCAATATGATGTCACAGCTGTAAATAGATTTTCTGTCGTAAACTATTTGTGCTCCAGCCTCACTATACTCATTGTCTGTAAAATTTGATCCTTCACCTGCATTTGTCTCCATTAATACTTGGTGACCATTGGAAACCAGTAAGGTAACGGCCTCAGGAACCAAAGCAACGCGTCTTTCTTGAAAGGAAGTTTCTTTGGGTATGCCAATGAATAAATTGCCTTTTTTCTTCCGTACTTCTAACATTTCTTCTTTGGGAAGGAGGCTGCCTTTTTGGATCAGTGTTTTCAGTAATTCAGGATCAGTTATCATAATTCAAAACGATTTCTCTTAGTTCACTTTCGGGCTCACAACGAATATACAGCCAATTCGCGTGTTCTGGTATTTTTTTTTCAATTTTATCCGGCCATTCGACAAAGAAGAATGCCTGCTCATCAAAAAGCTCTTCTAATCCTAGCTGTTCGAGATCGCGCTCATTTTCAATTCGATAACAATCAAGGTGGTATATTTTAATTCCTAGCTCATTCTCATATGCATGAATAATTGCATAGGTGGGTGAGCCATCTGGTTGATGAATACCCAATTCACGCAGCATGGCCTGAACAAATGTCGTTTTTCCTGCTCCCATTTCACCTTGAATCGAGATGAAGCATGGTTTTGGAATAAGTAAAACGAGTTCTTTTGAAATACGCGGTAATGCATCTATCGATACATGCTCCCACTTTTTAGTTTGGTTTAGATGCATCGAAGGGGTCAATTTTTCCGTTTTTCCATTCAAAAAGCGCAAGCTTTTCACCGTCGAAACGGGCAAAAGTTTGAGCGTGTAACCATTCACCTGTATTCAAATACAAGGATGGACCAAGGTCTAAACACAAAGGCAGGTGACGATGTCCAAAAATATAGAAATCGTTTGGATGATTTTTTTGATTTTCTCTAGCGAATTGATAGAGCCATTCGTTTTCCTTTCCTAAATAAATCATGTCCTTTGCCATCCCACTTTTTCGACTACTTCTAGAAAAGTAATTCGCTAAAGATATCCCGAAATTAGGGTGGAGGCGTGCAAAAGCCCATTGACAAATTGGATTTCGAAAAACACGTTTTATAAATTTATACTTATAATCGCCTGGACCTAATCCATCGCCGTGTGCGACAAAAAAGCGTTTTCCATTTTTCTCGAAACAATATTCATCCGAATGCAATTGAACACCTAATTCTTCTTGGAAATAATGGAACATCCACATATCGTGGTTTCCTTTAAAAAAGTGAACCGGAATTCCTTTATCTACAATCGAGGCAATTTTTGCTTGTAATCTGACGAATCCTTTCGGGATAACGGTTTTGTATTCAAACCAAAAATCGAAAATATCACCTATGAGAAAAATTTCATCTGCATCTTTTTCAATGTGATCTAACCACTGAACCAATGATTTCTCACGTTCTCGACTCGTTTTTGAATCCGGAGTTCCCAGATGAAAATCGGAAGCAAAGTAAGTGTATTTGGTTTCGTGACTCATCAATGACCAAAAATACGTTTCAGTTCTTCCTCCAATGCTGGACCTCTTAAATTTGTTTTGATGACGCGTCCTTCACGATCAATGAGAACGGTAAACGGAACACTTGAAACTTGGTATTGTTTCGCTACTTTGCTATTCCATCCTCCAAGGTCACTCACGTGATTTGGCCAAGAAAGTTGATCTTGCTCAATTGCATTTTTCCATTTTTGCGCATCTGTATCTAAGGAAACACTGACGATAGTAAAACCGTCTTTTTTGTATTTCTCGTAGGTTTGAACAACATTTGGGTTTTCTCTTCTACATGGACCACACCAAGATGCCCAGAAATCAATCAGGACAATTTGTCCTTTTAAAGAAGAAAGGGTAAATGACTTTTTTCCATCAATTTTCAATTCCGTGAAATCAGGAGCCATTTTTCCGGGAGCTAAAAAATTAGCATCTTCAATGCGCTTTTTTATCTGTGAAAAATTAGTATTGAAAGCCTGAACAGTAGGACTTTCCTTGAATACAGAGTTTAATTGATTCAACACATTTTCATACGTTGCCATATCCTGTTCTGCATTCATATTTGCCAAAGCAAGAATTAACACTGGAGAATTTGCATTTGCACCAATAAATCCTTGAAGTTCGCTATTGAATTTGTAAAACTCTTGCGTCATGTAATCGTTTATGGCTTGTTGGCGCGAAGGATCTAACTTAATCGCGTTTACGGCCGAATCACTTTTAGCGATCCATTTTTCTGAAATATGTGAAAAGTCATTCATCGCTTTCGATTCATCTGAACCAACGAAGTTGCAAAATTCCTTCAGTTTAGATCCATCGCCATATACCTTGATGTCACTATTATTTTTTAATATCACGTGAATGTTTTCATCTCCAACTCTTAAGTAATAATAGTCAGGATTCGGTAAAGTTAATGACAGTTTAAAGTTTCCTTTTTTGTCTAAAGCAGCTGAACCATAGTCCTTGTAGTACGTTCCAAAATTTTGAGAAACGTGTACAGAATCAATATTTGCATTAAACAGCATACCAGATACGGTAGCTTGAATGGTATTTTGAGCAAAGATTCCAAACGGAAAAAAAGCGATAAATAAAATTCTTAAGTTTTTCATTTTAAAAGTTCGTTTAACGTTTCTTCTAGTTTTTCACCACGTAAGTTTTTACCAATAATTTTACCTTCTTTGTTAATGAGCACGGTATATGGTATGCCCTCAATTCCAAAGGTTGACACTACAGAAGATTTCCAACCTTTTAAGTCACTCACGTGGTATTCCCATTCAAGTTGATCTTTTGCAATTGCTTCCTTCCATTTCGTAGCATCTTCATCCAGAGAAACAGAGAAAATGGTAAATCCTTTATTCTTGAATTTTTGATACATTTTCACCACGTTTGGATTCTCTGCGCGACATGGTCCGCACCAAGATGCCCAAAAATCAAGTAATACAACCTTTCCTTTTTGATCAGATAATTTGATGATTTTTCCTTCCTTATTGGCCATTGAAATTTCAGGCACTGGTACAGTTCCATTCACCGATGAAGCGAATTCATAATACGCATTTTCGATTTGAGCATATTGATTTCTGAAGGTTTCAGCTGCTGGTTGACCTGCATATTTATCTTCAAAGGCTTCAGTAACCTTTCGTAATGCATTTAGATTACTTGGATCCCAATCATCAAAACTCATACTTGGCAACAAATCCATTGAAAGAATGATGTTGTAGGCATTGCTTGGGTCTTTCAACATGTGTGCACGTGAAAAAGCTTCCATTTTGCTTTTTGCCTTAAGAAAAAGCTTGGAGACTTCTTCTTTGCTTCGGTTTTCTGGGTTTTGCTGTAAACGCGCTTGTGTGCGTTGAAATTGGTCAAATTCACGCAGATATTCATTCATGGTGCGACTCCATTTCGTTCCAGATGCATTTGGTTGCGCAACGAAGGATGCAGCAGTTGTGTTGATTTTTAAGTGATCTCCAGGAATTAACGTAATCGGAATCAAGCTATTTTTCTCATCACCTAATCTCAGGAAATAGTAACCCAATCCCGGAATGTTCCCGCGGATATTAAACGTTCCATCCTCATTTATCTGTCCTTCGGCAACAGGAATAGTTCCTTTATCACTTGGTGCTTCAATAAATAAACTTAATCCTGGAACGCCTGAAATTTTACCCGATAGTTCAAAATTAGGTTCAAGTCCTCCAGTATCAGCTAGTTCTTTTTTGTATTTATTGTACCAAATAATGGAACCAACCAGTGTAACAATGACAGCAAGGATGAACCAAGTTTTATTTTTTAAAATCCAATCTTTCATGCTTCCAGCATTTGACGTAATAATCCATTTGCCAATTTAGGATCCGCTTTTCCTTGCGATACTTTCATCAATTGGCCCATAAAGAAACCGGTCAATTGTTTTTCGCCTGCGCGGTATCTTGCTACTTCATCTGGATTCAATTCAAAAACTTTTTCAATAAATCCTTTCAGGGCATCTTCGTCTGAATTTTGAATCAGATTCAATCGTTCGGCAATTTGCAAAGGCGTTTCATCCGAAGTAAATAGTGCAGGGAAAATGTGTTGTGAAGCAACTGTGCTTGATACTTTTCCTTCTTCAACCAGGTGAATAAGTTCTGCGATTCGAATAGGTTTCAATGGGAACAAGTCCATTTCAACACCAAACTCATTTAAGTAGGATTTAATGTCACCCATTAACCAATTGGCTGCAGATTTATAATTCTTTGTATGTGCGAGAATGGACTCATAATAAAGTGCAATTCCTTTATTATCCGTGATGTTGTAAGCATCGTATTCGGACAATCCATATTCTTTAGTGTAACGTTGAAACAATGCACGTGGCAAAGCTGGCATTTCGTGCGCTACAGCCTCAATTTGCTGTTTTGTAATCGTAATTGGCGGCAGGTCAGGTTCTGGAAAATAACGGTAGTCATTCGCTGCTTCTTTTGAGCGCATCGAAATTGTAATACCTTTCAAGGCATCAAATGCTCTAGTTTCTTGAGAAAGTGAACCACCGTTTTCAAGGACTTCAATTTGACGTAGAATTTCAAATTCAATGGCACGTTGCACATTTCGAATCGAATTCATATTTTTCACTTCTACCTTCGTTCCAAATTCAGAAACACCGACGAGTCTCACCGAGACATTTGCATCGCAACGCATGGAACCTTCTTCCATGTTTCCATCACAAATATCTAGGTAACGTACGAGTTTACGCACTTCCGTCAAATAATGATAAGCTTCCATTGAGGAACGCATGTCGGGCTCGGAAACAATCTCCAGAAGTGGCGTTCCAGCACGGTTTAAGTCTACTAGTGTATCATACACGTCCACATCATGAATGCTTTTTCCAGCATCTTCCTCCATGTGAATTCGTGTTAATCCGATTAATTTCTCTGTTCCATCATCCGTTCGAATCACGATACTTCCACCGGTACAAATAGGCGTTGTGTCCTGAGTGATTTGGTAACCTTTCGGTAAATCCGGATAAAAATAATTTTTACGTGCAAAATGTTGAGCAGGTGCAATGTGAGCATCGCAAGCAAGCCCCAATTTAATCGCAAATTCAATGGTTTTCTTATTCATCACTGGTAACGTTCCAGGATGTCCGAGAGTCACAGCACTGATGTTCGAATTCGGAGCGGATCCATATTCATTGACATCACTTGAGTAAGCCTTCGTTTTGGTCAACATTTGTGCATGGACTTCAAGTCCAATGACTACTTCGTATTTATCGCGAATGGATGCTTCCATAATTTTTAGATGCGGGAGATTAATTCTTTCATGATTTGCGTCATTTTTGGCTCTTGGCGACTTGCAACCTCAATTACGTCTTGAACGCTTACCTTTTTGATTTTACCCGGTACACCAAGGTCGGTGATGATGGAAATAGCAAAGCAAGGAATACTCATGTGTCGGGCAACAATGACTTCAGGAACAGTGGACATTCCTACTGCATCTGCGCCAATAACACGAACGTATTTGTACTCAGAAGGAGTTTCTAACGTTGGACCTGTAAGTCCTGCGTAACAACCAACGGAAACTTTAATTGACATTTCTTCAGCAATGGTTTTTGCCATAGCGATCATGGATTCATCGTAAGGATCGCTCATGTCTGGGAAACGAGGACCTAATTCATCGATATTTTTTCCAATTAAGGGATTCCCAGGGAATAAATTGATGTGGTCATTCATAATCATGATTTCACCAACAGCGAAATCCGGGTTAACGCCACCCGAAGCATTGCTCACAAAAAGACGCTCTATCCCAAGTAGTTTCATGACACGAACTGGAAAAGTAACTTGCTGTAAGTCATATCCTTCGTAATAATGAAAACGTCCTTGCATCGCAACTACGTTTTTACCTCCGAGACGACCAAAAATCAATTTTCCAGAATGACTTTCAACTGTTGAAACTGGGAAGTTTGGAATGGTTTCGTAAGGGATTTCATCAACAATTTCGATTTCTTTCACGAGTCCACCTAGACCTGTACCTAAAATAATTCCAATAGTTGGTTCAATACTTGTTTTGGCTTGAATAAATGCCGCTGTTTCTTTAATTGCTTCTAACATAATCTTTAATCATCGAATTAAACGCTTCTTTGTCTTCCATTTCAACTGTGATTGGAAGAACATACCAAGGATAGCTTTGTCGGTCATTTTGGGATAAAAGTCCTGTGATTTTCACCAAGTCTTTTTCCGTTGTAACGATGGCCATTTCCTTGTTTGCAAAGGTATCAAATTTTCTGTGAATTTCTTGGATATCTCCTTGTGTAAAGCAGTGATGGTCACCAAATTTAAGTTCTTCAACTAGATAGGATTCCATCAAGTGGTTTTTCAAAGAACTATTGGAGGAAATACCCGTTACCAAAAGAATAGACTTTATTTGTTGAATTGGATTGCCAACAAGTTGTAAATCAGCATATTCAATTTTAGAGAAAAAGACAGGTTTTTGGTAAATTTCATAACGCTTTCGGTGGAAAATCATCTCATCTTCAGTTAGACGAGGACATTTCGTGAGAATGATGGCATCTGCCCGATGTGCACCGCCCATGGATTCGCGTAAATTCCCAGATGGCAAGTGCCAATCCATTAAAAATTGCTCATAAAAAGGAGTTAGCAATAATTGAAGTCCAGGGGTAACATATCGGTGTTGAAATGCATCATCCAAAATAATCAAGGATGCCGGATTGATGTCCTTCATTTTAACGATGCCTTCGTGACGTTTTTCACAGACAAAGACAGTTGTTTTTGGACTAAATTTCTGAAAATAGGTGAGTGGCTCGTCCCCAACACTAGTTGCATCATCTGTTGAACTTACCTGACGAAATCCTTTCGTTTTTCGTCCATATCCACGGCTGAGAATTTGAACGGGATATTCGTTTTGAAGGAGCTCGGTTAAATAAATAACCATTGGAGTTTTTCCAGATCCGCCAACGGATAAATTACCAACGGAGATGGATTTACCAGGAATGACGTGTGACTTCAGAATTCCTACATCAAACAGGACATTCCGTGTGTATGTGATGAGCCAGTATAAAATCGTTAAGGGAAGTAGTCCGATTTTTCTCATCCTCAAAGATACGCTTTATTGGTTGTTGTAGTCTGAAAAAGCTTGATCGTCGGCAAAATAAAAGATGCGTATGAGCGCAGTGTCGTTTAGGAAATCAATTTTACCTATTTCTACTCGGTTGATCGATAATCCTGTTCTTTTTTCCAAATCTGCTTTCATCTCCTCATATTTCTCTGGAGTGATCAAATCAATGCGTTCGTAATTAATGGTTTTTCGCGTTTCATGTTTCATCAACCAAAGATTCTCCAAAATGAAGGTTAATAAAATAACGGATACATTGATTACGCCAACCTCTGACACACTTAATTCATTCGAAGCTAATGCATTCACGACACTTATGCCAATAATCATAAAAAGGTAAGTCATTTCCTTAATTTCAATGGCATCTGTGCGGTAACGAATGATGCCAAATATCGCAAACAATCCTAGTCCCATTCCTGTGTCAATATCCATTTGCATCAATCCAAAACACAAGAAAAATGTAATTGTACCAATTAAATAATACGTGAATAAATAGTCCTTACGTTGCGTTTTGGGGTAATATAAAAAGCGAATCAATATCGTTAGGAAAAGCAAATTAATACCCAAACGAACCAGTAAAACATAAAAATCATCACTGAACCAAGTTAATGTCGAACTGGATAGTGCTGCTTTTTTTAAGGGAAGTAGAAAAGAATTAAATAGCATCATGGTTTATTTTTTTTAAATAAAGTAATTTTTTCTTGAAACGATTGAATTTTAATTTGTTCTCGCCGTAAATTTCAACAGATCCTAAACAGTATTTACTTAAGCGGTATGGTCGAATTTGTTGTTCTTTCATTAATTGGAAAAAAACGGAATTCCGGTTTAATTCCTCTTGTTTTAATTCAGCAATTATGAGTTTTTTGAACGATTTTTTCACACCATCTTTTTCAAAAAGGATGTTGAAGTCGAGTGTTAATCGTTCGTTTTCTGTTTTGGAAACCAAGGTGATACGCTGAAACGAATTCCACATGGTTGGAACTAAATTTTTAGCTGCTTGAAGTTCATTTTGCACAAACGCTAAATCACTTTCTGGAAGCACTTCATTGAATTGATCCGTCACAATTCGTTTTTTGTCAGTTCGGCCTTTAATTTTGTGTTTTATTTCTAAAAAGAAGAGATTCGATTCGACGTATTTCCTAATGCGAACCTTAAAGCGATCCCCTTTTCCATTGTGATGATCACGAAAAAATGAAAAACGTTCATCATCAAAATAGAGACTTTCGTAATGTGGTGTATTTGTACCTTCAATTGTTAAAACACGGTAGTTCATCGTAAGCAACGGAAGTATAATGTTTAAGTCGCTAAAACGAAAGGCAAATTTAGTATCCATTCGATTCATCAGCTTTACACGATCCATTTCTTGTAAAGTGATGGGCTCAAATGGGTCTAGTAATTCCTTGATTTCGTTCATAGATGTTAAGCCAAAGTTAACAAAATTTGTTTCCCTTTTTCAGAATTGGATGTCTAATGTCAGGAATACTTGTATCCACCTGTAAAATGTTTTTCTTGTTTCACTACTTTTGTTCTATGAATAAAAAGATCCTATTATTGGGTTCTGGTGAACTCGGAAAAGAATTTGTCATCGCTTGTCAGCGTTATGGCAAACATGTCATTGCTGTAGATAGTTATGCGGGTGCTCCTGCCATGCAGGTTGCGGATGAATTTGAAGTCATAAACATGTTGGATGGAAGTGAACTTGATCGCATCGTTGCCAAACATCAGCCAGATTTAATTGTCCCTGAAATTGAGGCCATACGAACAGAGCGATTTTATGCCTATGAACAACAGGGAATTCAAGTTGTGCCAAGTGCTAAAGCAGCTAATTTCACGATGAATCGAAAAGCAATTCGCGATTTAGCAGCGAAAGATTTAGGTGTGCGAACAGCAACCTATCGCTACGCTACTAGTTTTGAGGAACTTGTTGCTGGTGTTCAAGTTTGTGGAATACCATGCGTGGTCAAACCACTCATGTCGAGTTCTGGAAAAGGTCAATCGGTGATAAAGTCTCTTGAGGATATTCAAAAAGCATGGGACTATGCCATGGAAGGTTCTCGAGGTGATTTGAAAGAGGTTATCGTGGAAGGGTTTATTGATTTTGATTATGAAATAACGCTTTTAACCGTAACTCAAAAAAATGGTCCCACCTTATTTTGCCCACCAATTGGACACCGACAAGAACGGGGCGATTACCAAGAAAGTTGGCAACCTATGCCAATGAATCCTGCACACCTGAAGGAAGCTCAAGAAATGGCGGCAAAAGTAACTTTAGCACTAGGAGGAGCAGGAATTTGGGGTGTTGAATTTTTCATTACCAAAGAAGGGGCTTATTTTTCTGAGTTATCGCCACGCCCACATGATACGGGTATGGTCACACTTTCCGGAACTCAAAATCTTTCTGAATTTGAATTGCATGCACGCGCAGTTCTTGGACTTCCAATTCCAAAAATTGAACACATGCAAAATGGAGCGAGTGCTGTCATTTTAGCAACGGAGTCTTCGGATCATGCGCCAGCTTTTGATGGATTAGATGATGCATTGGCTATTGAAAACACCGAAGTACGCATCTTTGGTAAACCATCAACAAGACCCTATCGACGAATGGCTGTTGCACTTGTTTATGGCACGGAATCTGTTGAAGAATTAGTTGAAAAAGCAAAAATAACCGCTGCTAAAATCCACATAAAATGAAATATATTCTCCTTCTCTTAATCGCTCTTCCATTGCGTTCCTTTGGAATATCCACTTCGTATGAACTGCGAATGCCCAAGCCTCAAAACCACTATTTTGAAGTGCAAATGAATATCTCTGATAACGATGCCAAAGAAGTGGAAATTAAACTTCCCGTTTGGACTCCTGGTTCCTATTTGGTACGAGAGTTTTCGAAAAACATCAATCTCGTAAAAGCATTTACAAAGGATGGAAAACCATTGAAGGTGAATAAAACAGCCAAAAATGCTTGGGTCATTGAGGCTGGCAGCACCAAAGATATCCAAGTGAAATATGAGGTGTATTCATTCGAAGTTTCAGTTCGAACACCTTTTTTGGATTTATCCCATGGTTTTGTCAGTGGTTCCGGAGTATTTATGTACATCGAAAAAGCAATGAATCAAGCCGGATCACTAACCATTTTTCCGTACGAATCATTTAAACGAATTTCCACTTCTTTGCAAAGCGATAACACGAATAAAGATTCTGGGCAACGATTTACGTATGAAAATTACGATCAATTGATTGATTGTCCAATTGAAATTGGGAATCAAGAAATTTTCGAATTTACCGCTGCTGGAGTAGTACACACCGTGGCCATGTATGGTGAATCAAATTTCAATGCAGAGCAATTAAAGCGCGACATGGCGAAAATTGTTGAAGCAGAAACAGCAGTGATTGGTAAAAACCCAAATAAAACCTACACATTTATCGTGCACAATGTGGTTGATGGTCAAGGTGGACTTGAACACATGAGTTCGACGGTTTTAAGTGTGAACCGTTGGACTTACGCCGGAAAACAATACATTGATTTTCTCAATTTAGTGGCCCACGAATATTTTCATTTATGGAATGTAAAGCGCATTCGTCCAATCGAATTAGGACCGTTTAATTACGATGAAGAAAATTACACAAGTCTTTTGTGGGTAATGGAAGGATTTACTTCATACTACGATGAATTAATCTTACGAAGAACTGGATTTTATACGGAAGAAGAGTTTTTAGCGAAATTGCAATCTTCTATCAATTATGTGGAAGGAACTCCTGGTTCACGCATACAACCTGTTGCTCATGCGAGTTTTGATGCCTGGGTTAAAGCGTATCGGCCAAATGAAAACAGTTCAAATACGACAATGACATATTATTCTCGTGGCTCTGTTCTAGCATCTCTTATCGATGCGATGATTATAGCTGATTCTGATGGAAAAAAATGCTTGGATCATTTTATGCAGCAGTTGTATACAACGTACTACGAAGGTCTTAAACGTGGTTTTTCTGAATCGGAATTCAAAGCGGAATTAGCCAAGTTTGTCGGTAAAAACATGGATGATTTCTTTGCGAAATACGTGGATGGAACGGAAGTTATCCCTTACAAAGAGTTTTATGCACCAGTTGGATTGAATGTGCAAGATGTTACAACGAATAATCCATCATTTGGTGCTTCAGTGAGAGAAGAAGGAGGGAAAGTAATGGTGAAATCAGTCCGATTCGGTTCAAGTGCTGAAGATGCTGGAATTAGTGTTGGAGATGAAATCATCGGATGTAATGCTTACAGAGTTGATCAAGCGATGTTGGAAGGAATGATGAATGGAATGGATAATTTAGAAAGTTGCGACCTATTGCTTGCACGTGATGAAAAGCTTTTATCTGTTCAAGTAACGATTCATCCATATAAAAAACAACAATTTTTATTGACTAAAACTTCTTCAAATGAAAAACGCCTTCATTATTGGCTTCGTTAACTTTTTGATGTCAAGTGCTCAATTGTTTTTTAGTCAAAGTCCCTATAAAAATGTTCAGATTCCACCTGTAAGCGCAAAATATCCTTACAACGAATGCGAACCTTCTATTGCGATTAATCCAAAAAAACCGAATGAAATCGCTGCTGGATCTGTACTGAAAGGATACCATTATTCAGTTGATGGTGGACTGACGTGGAAAAGCAAAAAGATGGAAAGTCCGTATGGTGTTTATGGTGATCCAGTATTGATTTACGATCAACTTGGACGTCTGTACTATTTTCACTTGACCGATTACCAAAAAGGCACTCACTTGGATCGTATTTTATGTCAAACATCCGAAACCATTACAGGAAAATTTACTTCAGGAACCTTTCCAGAACCAAATGGCACGAAGGTTCAAGACAAACATTGGGTAGTGATAGATCCGAAAACGAATGTTGTTTATATGACTTGGACACAATTCGATGCGTACGATTCTGCTGATCCAAAGGATACGTCCATTATTGTATTTTCAAAATCGCTTGATCGAGGAAAATCTTGGACAACTCCGAAACGTATTTCTAAATTTGGTGGTGATTGCTTGGACGGCGATAACACAGTGGAGGGTGCCGTTCCTGCCTTGGGTTCAAATGGTGAGATTTATGTTACTTGGACTGGCCCACGAGGACTTATGTTTCAAAAATCTCAGGATGGAGGAACAACTTGGTTAGCAGAGGAAAAACAATTGGAAAAACAAATAGGTGGATGGGACCTAGATATACCCGGTTTCTATCGTGCAAATGGACTTCCATTTTTGATGTCAGACATGAGCAATGGTCCAAATCGTGGGACATTATACTTGAATTGGTGTGACCAAAGAAACGGTTCGGATAATACAGATGTTTGGTTATTGAAATCTATCGATGGAGGGACTACTTGGTCCGAACCGATTAAAGTCAATCAAGATAAAACCAAAACACATCAGTTTTTAACATCAATGAGCATTGATCCATCGAATGGAAATCTGCATTTTGTTTATTACGACCGACGAAAACATACTGATAAGTCAACAGATGTTGTTTGGGCAACAAGTTCAGACGGTGGAAAGACATTTATTGAAGAAACTATTTCACAAAAGCCATTTACTCCGAACAGCAAAGTATTCTTTGGTGATTATTTGGGCATAGCATCAGTTAACGGAATTGTGCGTCCAATTTGGCCAAGAATGGACGAAGGGAGAATCACTCTGTGGACGGCAATTATTGATCAAAGAAAATAATTCAGAAAGAGATGAGTATTGCCATTCATGAATCGTGGAAAGAAGTGCTGGATGGTGAATTCCAAAAGCCATATTTTTCGCAGCTCACGGAAAAAGTGCGAATGTCTTATGTGGAATACAAAGGCAGTATTTTCCCTAAAGGAACGCAGATTTTTCGTGCTTTTGATTTGTGTCCATTTGATGAGTTAAAAGTGGTGATTTTAGGTCAGGATCCTTATCCCACTCGAGGTCATGCCCATGGACTTTGTTTTTCAGTTGAACCTGATGTCAAACCATTTCCAAAAAGTTTATTAAATATTTTCAAAGAAATTCAATTGGATTTAGGGCTTCCAATGCCTGAAAATGGTAATCTCGCACGTTGGGCGGAACAAGGTGTTTTACTCTTGAATTCCGTCTTAACTGTTGATGAAGGGAAACCTGATTCACACAAAGGATTTGGATGGGAGAAATTCACAGATGCCGTTATTCAAACAATCAATGAACAAAAAACAGGTGTTGTTTTTATGTTATGGGGAACAAAAGCTATTTCGAAAGAAGCATTCATTGATTCATCGAAACACCTCATTTTGAAGTCAGTGCATCCATCACCATTGTCCGCATACCGCGGATTTTTTGGATCTAAACATTTTAGCAAAACAAATGAATTCTTACGCATGATGGAACAAACCGAAATTCAATGGTAATTCCCTAACTTTGCAAGCGATGAAATTACAGAACGATTTATTTTTAAGAGCAGCTAGAGGAGAGCAAATCGAACGTTATCCCGTTTGGTTAATGCGTCAAGCTGGAAGAATTTTACCTGAATACAGAGCTGTGAGAGCGAAGTTATCAGGGTTTAAGGAGTTAGTAGAAACACCGGAATTTGCATCCGAAGTTACCATTCAACCGGTTGATTTACTTGGAGTGGATGCTGCGATCATCTTCTCTGATATTTTGGTTGTTCCAGAAGCCATGGGATTGACCTATGAAATGATTGAACAAAAAGGACCTTGGTTTGAAAAAACCATCCGTACGAGAGAACAATTATCGTTTATCGATCGAAACATCGATGTACATGACCGTTTGTCCTATGTTATGGAAGCGATTCGTATCACCAAACGTGATTTAGCAGGACGTGTTCCATTAATTGGATTTGCTGGGGCACCTTGGACCATTCTTTGTTATATGGTCGAAGGAAAAGGATCTAAAACATTTTCGGAGTCGCGCAAAATGCTTTACACGCAACCTGATTTAGCACATGAATTATTGCAAGAAATCACGAATGTTACAATTTCCTATTTAAAAGCACAAATTGATGCTGGTGCAGATGCATTACAACTTTTTGATTCATGGGCTGGGATATTAGGAGATGATCAGTACGAGGAGTTTGGAATCAAGTACATCCGTCAAATTACGGAGGCAATATCAACAGTTCCATTTACCGTATTTTCAAAAGGAGCCATAGGTTCTTTACCTATTTTAGCGAAGCTTCCATGCACAACCTTAGGAATCGACTGGAACATGTCCATGAATGTGGCACGAAGTTTGGTTCACGAAACAAAGACTTTGCAAGGGAATTTGGACCCATGTGTTTTGTACGGTTCGAATGAATTAATTGAATTGGAAACAAGAAAATTATTAAAATCATTTAAAAGTCAAAGACATATTGTAAATTTGGGACACGGAGTGTATCCGGATATTGACCCGGAAAAAGTAAAAGTTTTTATAAATACAGTGAAAAGTTATGAAATTTAACAGAAGAACTTTTGGAAGTGTTGCCCTATCATTAGTGGCGGTGGTATCCTTTTCAACGAGCATCGCTCAAAAAAGTAAAAAAACAAATGAGAAGGAAATTCTCAACATGACCTTTGAGCATGTAAAAGGAGATGATGTAACAGAAGTCAATAATATTGATATCGTTGAAAGAGGTGTAAGTTCACCAACAGAGCTTAAAGCAGATATTTTTCACAAGGAGGGAACTGGCGATGTGACTATTCCATCTAACATTTATGGACTAGAGGAACCAACAACCGAGAACGGTGGAAATGTTTATGCTGGAATCGTGGCTTACAAACCAGGTAAAACAGCCGGTGAACGTTCATATATCACTATCCAGTTATTAAACAATGATTCACCTGTTACTCTCAAAAAAGGGTTGACTTACTGTGTAGAATACTCATTGTCATTAAGTGAGTCTTCGAAATTTGCTTGCAATAACTTATCAGCCTATTTTTCTAAAGACAAGATTGGAGAAGGAGAACCAGGAGCAGTCTATGTTTCAACAGATCACGTTTTGAAAGGACAAATGAACAAAGTATACAACGGTTTCTTTGGTTGGGAAAAAGTATGTAATACTTACACTGCGAAAGGGGACGAAAAGTACATTACGATTGGAAATTTCGATCGAAATGAAACGACAAGATTTGAAGCCATTAAGAAGCCTAAAGATAGCGAAGCAGATCCTTTGCCTCATGCCTACTATTACATTGATAACATTATAATTCGTTTGGTGGATGATGTTTCTGAATGTGCATGTTATAATGCAACGCCTCCTAAAATTGATGATAACTTCTCTACACTTATTTTCGATAAGGAGCCAGAAATAACGGATAAGATGCCTATCGATAAAAAAATCGCAGCGCATTCTATTTATTTCCGCCAAGGAAAGGCTTCTCTTACAGAAAACGCGAAGGAAAACATGGATTTTGTTATCCAAGAAATGAATGCTAATCCTGCATTGAAAATTGAGATTTCAGGTAACAATGATGAGTTAGAGGTTAAAGCAAGTAAAGAGAATGAAGATTACCTTGATTTAGATCGAAAACGTGTTGCAATTGCAGTTAAATATTTTGTGGCTCAAGGAATTTCTGAAGAGCGTATCGTCAAAAAATACAATGGAACTGCCGAACAGAGCGTTGAAATCGTTGAAGATGATGAAGCGGATGTGAAAGAAGCAAAAAATCGTCGTGTTGAGTTTCGTGTGATTCAATAATTCACAAAACCCATATATAAGTTAAAGCCATCGAAAGATGGCTTTTTTTATTCTTACAAATCTTGTAATGCAAGAAACAGTTCTTGGGTTGGTAGTCCCATCACATTCGTGTAGGACCCTTCGATTTTTTTAACTCCGATAAGTCCTATCCAATCTTGAATTCCGTAGGAACCAGCTTTGTCTAATGGGTTGAAATGATTTACGTAATGTTCAATCTCGACAGAAGATAAGACTCGGAAATAAACGGATGTCCTGACAGTAAATGATTTTAATTCTCCATTTAAGGTCAATACTACTCCCGTATAAACATCGTGTTTTTTACCAGAGATTTTATGCAACAAACGAATGGCATCTTCTGTGTCAATTGGTTTGCCAATCACCTCATTTTCCAAATATACAATGGTATCAGCACAGATCAATAATTCGTGTGTTTGCACTTCTTTAGCAAGTGCAACTGCTTTCTGTTCAGCAATAGAAAGGACAATTTGTTCAGGTGTGCTTGATTCGTCAAATTCCTCGGAGCAGTCCGCTTTTAAAATACGGAATTCAAATCCCATTTGGGATAATATTTCACTTCTTCTCGGAGAAGCAGAGCCTAAAACAATTTTCATAAACTATTTGAAAATAAACAAATCAAACCGAAAAACATAGACCATTTCATTAAGTGATTGATCCAAGTCAAGGTAGCTTCTTTTTTGATCATATACAGTACTGCGCTTGTGAAATTCACGGCTCCAGATAGAAGCAGTAAAATTAATGTCGGTGTATTTAATTGAATTAATTCGAAAACATAATAACTAAGAATGAATAAAATCAAGGGAATTTGAATCAATGCAATGGTTAAATATGCCGCTTTTTCCTTTCCAATTTTAATTGGTAAAGATGCCACATGCGTCACAAGATCTCCTTGAATATCATGGATGTCTTTGTTGATTTCACGTGCAAAGTTCTGAATAAATGCACATATGGATAGGAAATAAACAAATGAATAATCAAGGTTTTGGGACCAGGTTTCTTCTCTGTAAGGTGAAAATGGCAGTGAGCTTTCATTCAGTACTTTGAAAAACCAAATACAAAGAAGGGGCACAAGAGCCGTTAAAAACGCTACAACCAGGTTGCTTACCACGAGTTTTTTTTTCAATTGCACACTGTAAAACCAAAGTAAATTGATCGAAACTAAGTGAACAAACACAAAAATCAATGTGCTATATTTTACAGATAAATAGATCGCGATTAGAAATGCAATCAAATTAAAAGTCCAATGTAACAAAATAGCCCACCTCGGTTTCATGAATTTTGAGATGATGACTTTTTCAGGTTTGTTTATTCGGTCCGCTTTGACATCAAAATAATCATTGATGACATTTCCTGCTGCTGCAATGATCATCGTCGAGAAAATAAGCAACGTATAGTCTAAAAGATTGAAATCAATTTTTTGATAATAATTACTTCTGAATAAGTAGAACGCCACACCGACCATTGTCATCAAAATAATGATGAGGTTTTTCGTTCGAATGAGTTTTAAAAAGTACTTCATAATTTCAAGGTGTATGTTGTTCTACGATTTTTTTGATGTGCTTTTTCTTTCTCATTGGCATCCCTCATTTCCTGAATGGTAGCATCGGTAATGATAGGAGAGGTAGAGCCGTATCCTTTGTAACTTAGGCGATTTGCTACAATCCCTTTTGAAACTAGAAAATCATGAACTGCTTTCGCTCTTTCTGTAGATAGGGCAAGGTTTTCTTGTGCATTACCTCTTGAATCGGTATGCCCACCAATTTCTATTTTCAACGTTGGATGCGCCTTTATGTAGTTGACCAAAGAAGTCAATTCTACAATTGATTCAGGACGTAATTTAGCTTGATTTAAATCAAAGAAAACATTGGAAAGAATATTTTCGGTAGAAGAATTCTCCGGGTTTAGGGGAATTTGAATGTGGTAACTTTGTTCATTTTCCTTTAAGGTCATATTGAAATTCAAGGAGTAGGGTAGGTAACCTGGGCGTGATACTTCAATGGCATAATCCGTGTTGACAGGTAAGGGAACCATAAATGTACCATCTATTTCATCTGCTTTGGATTGAATCACAACTTGACCGTTTGATAAGTTGGTTAACTGGAAACTTGCACCAAGTGCTTTTTTAGTTTTAGCATCAAATACGAATCCATCGAAGTATAACGTTCTTATTGGTTGATCCTCTTTTGGAAGACGGAAGGAATAAATGTCCATTAATCCATATCCACCAGGACGATCAGATGCAAAAAAAGCAATATCTCCTTCCGGAGAAACCATTAAAGAATTTTCTTCAGATAGCGTATTAATGGGATATCCGAGGTTTTGTGGAGTCCCCCAATTTCCTTTGTCATCCATTCTGGAAACGAACAAATCAGAACCTCCTAATCCAACATGCCCACGGGAAGCAAAGTACAACGTTTTTCCATCTGGATGAATCAATACAGATTCCTCGTTTTGATTTGAATTAATATGAGGTGGCAAAGGTTCGGCCAAACCCCAAGTTCCATCAGCTAAAAGCTTAGCCATGTAAATGTCAGAATCTCTTTTCCCATCGCGGCTGCGTAATCCTCGAATAAAATAAAGTGTTTTACCATCTGCAGAAAGAGAAGGTTGCGTTTCCCAATGTGTTGAGTTTACTTTCCCAGGAAGATTCACTGGATTACTCCATGATTTCCCATTTTGTTCGGTAATAAATAAATCGCAGCTTCCTCTTCCTTGTCGGTTTGCCCCGTAATCAATTCCACTTTCATCTGTACACGCAACGAAAATGAGTTTTTTTCCATCTGGAGAGATGGTTGGCGCTCCTTCATTGTAGGGAGTATTTACATTTTTCGGCATAGGATATGCTCGACTCCATACCTGATCAATTTGATGGGTAACATAAAAGTCTTCCTGTTCTCGTTTGTTCTCTCCTTGGTAATCGACTATGCGTCTCGTAAAAAGCATGGTGTTTCCATCTACGGTGATTGTTGGATAATATTCGGAGAAATTTGTGTTAACCGCTGGACCCATATTTATTGGCTCAAAAGGTTTTGGATTTTTCATGGCGTAAATGGAGAAATTGGCACAATCCTGCATGCGTCTAACCGCACCCAAGTTCTCTTCTTTTGAATTAGGATTCCTGAGGTAAATGTCGCAGCTTTTTATGGCACCTTGATAATCGGCAACTGCCATTTGACAGCTTGCCAAATGGTAACTTGTAGACCCACTAATGCTATGATTTGGATCAATTTCCAACGCCCGTTTGTAATGGAATATTGCTTGAGTGTAATTTCTGACGATTTCATTGAATTCTGCAGCAAGTAGATGTGCTTCCCAGAAGTTCGAGTCTTTTTCTAGCGCTTTCCCTAGTAATTCAATGCCACTCTTAAAGTCATAAGCCCCTGTCATTTCATCCATTCCTTCTTTTGGCGCTTTTTCAGCTAACTCGAAATAATGAATAGCCTTCTTGCTCATGCTTGAATAGGGGAATTGTGCAGTCGAGCAACTATAAAAAAACAAGAAAAAAATGGATAAAAGTAGTGTGTTTTTCATTCAGGGAATATTCATGTATTTGTGAGTTTGTAACGAAATATTCCATTTTTGGTTACCTTTCACATAGTCTATAATCAGGGGAAGTATTTTATCTTGTTTTTCCCATTCAGTTTGAAGAAACAAGCGACAGTTCGACGAAACTTTACCCGCGTGTTCTTCTGCCCATTCAAAATCTGAAACGTGGTTGATGACTACCTTTAACTCATTCGCTTTTTGATAGGCTTCGTCGATCGGCTTCATAAATTTCTTTGGTGAAAAACAGTACCAATCAACATTGGCATCAAGCGGATGAACACCTGCGGTTTCAATGGCAACTTCAATGCGATTTTCATGTAAACGATTTACCAATTCCAGTAAGGAATGCATGGTGGGTTCTCCTCCGGTAATCACGACAAATTGTGCATTTGCACGCATGACTTCTTGAAGAATTGCATCAAGCGTCATATTTTGTTGTGGAGTGCTTGTCCAACTTTCTTTTACATCGCACCATACGCAGCCAACATCACAACCAGCTGTACGAATAAAATAGGCCGCTCGTCCAGAATGAAAACCTTCACCTTGGATTGTGAAGAAATGTTCCATGATTGGGAGCTGAATATTAGAATTGGAATGAGTGTTTGACATAGAACAAAGTTAATCAATTCTGCGCGTTAAAAACGGCCGTTTTTCAAGTTGATTTTGATTATATTTGTTTAAACCTAAACCTAAATTATGAAGCAAATCATTACCTTAAACTTTCTATTTATTGTGTGTTTTTTTCATGCACAACAAATTACCAATGGCAATATGGAGTCTTGGGATAACCTTGGATTAAGTACTGAGGAGCCATCAAATTGGAATGGATTTAAATCTGGAACAGGTGGTCTTGTATCATTCGGGTCTCAACAAGTGGAACAATCCACGGCAATTCGTCCAAATGCAACTGGCAACTATTGCGCACGAATTTGGTCTAAAAGTACGCTTGGTATTGTTGCGAATGGTGCTCTTACCTTGGGACAAATCAATATGGGAAGTACAACAGCTTCGAGTCCATTAAACTATAATTATTCTAAGACTTCGGATACTTTTTTCTCTGAACCAATTTCAGCTGTCCCAGATTCTATCGTTTTTTGGGCGAAATACACCGCTGGAAATGGACAACAAGCTCGAATGCACGCCATTATTCACGATAGTTCAAATGTTCATGATCCGATTGATGCAGCTTCACAACCATTCGTTGTCGCTCGTGCTGAGTTAAATTATTCTCCTACGGTAGGAAATTGGGCGAGATTTTCCGCGCCATTTGCTTACGAAGTACAAACTGGTTTAATGCCAATTGCTAAATATATTCTGTTAACATTTGCTACCAACAAAAACCCTGGAGGAGGAGCAGCAAATGACGAGGTCTTATTAGATGACATCGAATTGATCTATAATGCAAGTTCTTTGAACGAACTGAACGCCGCGGTTCAAGTGTATTATTCTACTGCTCAAGGATTAATGTTCAAAGAACTTTCCTTGGATACTGAACTTGCTATTTATAGCATATCCGGACAACTTGTGAAAAAAGGTTCCTTTGCTCAATTAAGCGGTAAATTTTTGCCGGCGGGACAATACCTATTGAATTTTCAAGGTAAAAGCCAAAAACTTTTCATTCCGTAAAACGAACGAATGAAGGTTTTAATTTCTGTTTGTTGTATTCTATTTTCCTGCCTCATTAATGCTCAAAATCTGAAGGTGAGCGGTTTTGTTTATGATGAAGATAAACAGCTTATTCGCAGTGCAAGAATAAGTGTCGTTGGCGAAAATATGGGTGTGTTTTCAAAGTCTGATGGATCATATGAGCTATTTATTCATTCCGGAAAATTAAGACTTCGTTGTAAAATAGATGGAGCACAAGTCGATACGTTTTTCATTGAAAATCTTCAAACAGATGTTATTCATGATTTTTATTTAAAAGATCCTGTTCAAATAGTGGAACAGGTAAATGTTTTGGTAGGTAAATTTGACAAGCCAATCGAAGAGCAAACAGTGACAATGTTGGTGTTAAAACAAGAGCTCATAGAAAACAAGAATACCCGGAGTATTGAAACGGCACTTGATCAAACTCCTGGGTTAAATATCTTGGATGGTGAACCACAAATAAGAGGGGGAAGTGGATTTACATTTGGCGTTGGATCTAAGGTTGCAGTGATTGTTGACGATATGCCTATGCTTTCTGGAGATGCTGGTCGTCCCGAATGGGGTTTCATTCCGGTGGAAAACATTAGTCAAGTGGAGGTGACGAAAGGAGCGGCATCGGTTTTATCTGGAAGTTCCGCACTTTCAGGGTCAATTCACATTCGTACCGCATATCCCAAGGCCAAACCATTGACAAAAATTCAATTGTATAGTGGAATTTATTCGAATCCTTCGGATCCTCAGATGGCTTGGAATCAACTATATCCGGGAATACATGGCTTGAATTTTTTACATACGCGTCGAATGGGCAATTTAGATTTGGTGGTGGGAGGAAACCTTAATCAAGACCATGGGTATATCGGTCCACCAAAAACAGATTCGCTTGTTGCAACAATTTTTCCAGACACAATTACCAATTTTACCGAGAAAGATTTAGTGTCTAAAAGGGCTCGAGTGAATTTCAATTTACGTTACCGATCATCGAAAATAAAAGGATTGTCCTATGGCATCAACGGGAATTTTATGAAAATGCACACAGCTATGCCGTTGGCATGGTTGAATGATTCATCTGGACTCTACCGAGCATATCCCGGAGCGATTTTTTTGCAAGACCAATTTATATTTAACGTCGATCCATTCATACATTACCTCACCGAAAACAAAGGCAAACACTATTTGCGTTCACGTTTGTTAAAAGTAGACAATAACATGTCCGCCAATCAATCAAATAAGGCAATGACCTATTATGGGGATTATATGTTTCAACAGAAATTAACGGATTGGAAGCAAATTGAAATGGTCGCTGGAATTACAGGCACCTTGACGAAGTCAGAGGCAAACATTTATGCGGGATCAGGTTCTCCATTGAATGACATCATGAATCTTTCGATTTACACGCAAGTTGAAAGTAAGTGGAATGAACGTTTAAACGTATCAGCAGGTGGACGCTTTGAATACTTTCAATTGAATGATACAATTACTGCAACGAAACCAATCTTTCGAGCTGGATCGACTTATCAGATTCACAAGGGAACGTATGTAAGAGCTTCCTATGGACAAGGATTCCGTTTTCCAACAATCACAGAGCGTTATATTAAAACAGGAGTTGGAAACTTTGGCGTCTTCCCGAATCCTAATTTGAAGCCTGAAAGTAGTTGGAATGCTGAAATCGGTATAAAACAAGGAATCAAGGTAGGGAATGTAATGGGTTATTTAGACATTGCAGGATTCTGGCAAGAATACCAAAATACGATTGAATACATGTTTGGGATTTGGCACGAATTAACTTCTGTCCAATCAATGGGGTCAAGTGCTGGATTTATGTTTTTAAATACGGGTAATTCACGCGTCACGGGCATTGATGTTTCCTATGCTGGAAAGGCACAAACATCTAAAAAAGGTGAACTATCTTTTTTATTGGGATACAACTACATTGTCCCAACAACCTTAAGTCCAAATTTCGTTTATGCCACTGATTCCTTGAACCGTGTATTTACGTATTACTCCACTTCAATGGATCCGAGCAAAGGAATTTTAAAATACCGTTTCCTGCACAATATCAAATTAGATGCGGAACATACGTGGAATAAAAAATATGCACTCGGTATTAGTGCGAAGTACTTTTCCAAAATGGTAAATATGGATGCGATCATTAAGGATTTTGAGCAAATTACCGTGGACAATGAATTACTTCAAGATTTAAAGTACATGGATTACTTTAATACCCATCGATTTGGTAATTGGATTTTTGATGCGCGTATTTCATTTAATTTTTCAGAACAGCATAAATTGGCACTTATTGGCAGCAATATTCTCAATCGAACCTATTCTTTGAGGCCATTAAAAATTGAGGCTCCTCGTACGATTATGGTGCAATATACCTATCGCATAGAAGGGAAATAATTAGCTTTTCGATAATTCGAACCTCAACCAATTTAAGGCACTTAACACGGTCATCTGAATATTTCGCTCTCGATTATCTCCGAACTGAAATTTGCGTGCACTTGTTTTTCCTGAAATGCACAATCCAACCCATACTAATCCAACAGGTTTATCAATTGTTCCTCCTTTTGGGCCTGCAATTCCGGTGGTGGAAATACAAACATCCACACCTAGTTTCTTCGCTCCGTTTTCAGCCATTTCTCTAGCAACTTTTTCACTTACAGCTCCTTCTGAAAGTAAAGAGTCTACGGAAACACCACAAATTCGATGTTTGAGGTCGTTGGAATAGGTGAGGAGCGAACCCATGAAATAATCTGATGCTCCAGAAATACTTGTGATTTGCTGTGCTAAAAGCCCACTCGTTAGACTTTCAACAGTGCCAATCGTTTTTCGATCCTCCTTCAATAATTTACCAATTACGTCCGGAAGAGAATCATTTTCATATCCAAAAACCGCTTCAGGTAGCCTAGTAGCCAATTCCTCGAAAAAACCCATGATTTCGGCTTGATCTTCTTTTCCTTCAAAGGAAGTAATGCGCAATTTTACTAATCCTGGTGAAGGAAGGTATGCTAATCCAAATCCTCTTTCTCGGATGCGGTCTTCCCAGTCACTGATTTGTTCTGCTAAAAATGATTCACCAATTCCTTGTGTTAATGCAGTGTAGTGGTACATTGCTTTCAATTGAAAACGCTGTATTAACCTGGGAATCAATTCCTCTGTAACAATTCCTTTCATCTCATAGGGGACACCCGGTAATGAAACACAGAAGCGTCCATTTTTTTCGAACATCATTCCAGCCGCTGTACCGTAATTGTTTGACAGTATTTCAGCATCTACAGGCAAAGCTGCTTGTTGGATATTTGATTCCAGCATGGGGCGATTGCGTGAGGCAAAATAAGCTTCAATTTTTGCTAACGTCGGTTGATGTAATTCGAGTTTTGTGTCAAAATACTCACAAAGGGTATGTTTGGTAATGTCGTCTTTTGTTGGACCTAGTCCACCAGTGATAATAACACATGTCGTATCTGGATAACATTCATCCAACGCTTGAAGGATTCGGTTCTTATCATCTGCGATAACGAGTGAACGTGTCACTCGTGCGCCAATTTTGGATAATTCTTGTCCTAGCCACGAAGCATTTGTGTTGATGGTTTGTCCAATCAATAATTCATCACCAATGGCTAGAATTTCAATGTTCATTTTCGAACGAATTTAGCAATAGATTCGATGTGACCTGTATGAGGGAATTGATCAGCAAGTGCATATTTCTCTAACACATATCCCGCTTCATTCAAGGTGTTAGCATCTCTCGCTTGGGTGGAAGGATTACAGGATATGTAAACAATGTGCTTCGCTCCTAAATCAATGACTTTCTGTAATGTTTTTGGAGCAATTCCAGCTCTTGGAGGATCTAAAACGATACATGAAATATTTCCTTGATAATCCGGGTATTCTTTCAAAAATTTCCCAACATCCGCTGCGTAAAAATCGATGCTGTGAATGCCATTTTTCTTTGCATTTTCTTTTGCATCTTCAATTGCTTTCTCCACAATGTCAACGCCAACAATCTTTACTTTTGGATTTCGTTTCGCTAACAATTGTCCAATTGTACCGGTACCGCAGAATAAATCCATCACGACTTTTTCCTGAGGAATAGGTTCTTCAAAAACAAAATCTAATGCTTTTGCGTAGAGTAATTCAGCACAAGAAGGATTTGTTTGAAAGAAACTTTCCATGGATATTTGAAAGGTCAATCCTGAGAGTACTTCTTCGATTACTTCTTGACCGAAAATCAATTTGGACGTTCCATTTTCAATTTTCGCACGGTCTGCAACATTGTCATTTTCGGTGTGCCATAATCCAGCAATTCGACCTGGAAGAAGGTTTTGTAAAAAGTCCGCGAATTTAGTTACATCAAATTGATTCTTTACATCTGAAGATGTCACCAAATTCAATAATAATTGATTGGTATGAAAAGATTTACGTACGACAATGTGACGGAAGAAACCGGTTTTTTTCGGAGGATGCCAAGCTAATAGATTCGTTGCTTTTAAGTAAAGTCGAATTTCACGAAGTTTCGTTTCCCACTCTTCATCGAACATTCCAGATGCTTTGTTCAAGCTTTCAACTTTCCACCAGGTTCCTCTGCGTTTAAAACCTAATGCAAAGGCATCATCTAATTCTTCGTTTGTTTCTAAATCATGTTCTATGCATGAGAAACTATATTCCATTTTATTTCGATAGAAATAATGCTTTGGCGAGGAAATGAGTCCGTCGAATCGTTCTCGTACATCCTTAATGCCACTTAAACGTTCGAAGTTTGTTAAAGTTGATTCTTGTTTAACTTCTTCTTGTTTTGCTACTGGAACGTGAATATATGGTCCGCCTGAAATTTCTTGAAAACGCTGTTCTGTTTCAAACTCCGAACGTTTTTCAACCTCAATTAACTTCGCTTCTGCGTAGTTTTTACGTTTTGTTTCAATGCGCACACGAACTGTTTGACCAGGGAAAGTATTGTCAACAAAAACAACAAATTGACCGTGTTCTGTTTCTAATTTTGCAATTCCTCGTCCACCGAAAGCGTAGTCCGTTATTTGAACCGAAATTTCATCACCTCTTTTCATTAAATCATCCCTCTGATTACGCCTTTGTCTGAAGCTTGAATAAAACCAAGAATTTCATCTCGTAATGGTGTTTTATCCATACTTTGTAGCACGGCATCGATCCCTTTTGAAAGGTTGCTATTTTGAACATAAATCGTTCGATAGATATCTTCAATTTCGCGGACTTGTTCATCGGAATAACCTCTTCGTCTTAATCCAACTGAATTAACTCCTGCAAACGTCAATGGCTCTCGAGCGGCTTTGATAAAAGGAGGTACATCTTTTCGTATTAATGAAGCGCCGCCAATAAATGCGTGCTTACCGATGTGAGCGAATTGCTGTGCGGCTACTTTTCCTTCAAGAATCGCAAAGTCATCTATGATGACGTGTCCAGATAATCCGGTGTAGCTTGCTAAAATAACGTTGTTTCCAATCTGACAATCATGAGCGACATGAACATAGGTCATTAGTAAACAGTTGTCACCAATGGCTGTTTTCATTTTATCACTCGTTCCACGGTGAATTGTAACACACTCTCGGATTTTTGTATTGTTACCAATTTCCACAGTTGTGTATTCATTGTCAAATTTCAAATCTTGAGGAACAACACCCAGTACTGCGCCTGGGAAAACTTCACAATCTTCGCCAATTCTTGTTCCAGGATACAAAGCGACATTGGAATGTATTCTTGTTCCATTGCCAATAATCACATCTTCGTGGATAACTGCGAATGGGTCAATTCGGACGTTTTGTCCAATTTGGGCATCTTTCGAAACCGAGGCTAGTGATGAAATCATTTATTCTTTGTCTTTGATTATTTGCGCAAGCATACTTGCTTCTGAAACGATTTTCCCATTAACAAATGCTTTTCCTGTCATTTCAACTAAACCACGTCGGATGGGCGATGTTAATACTAATTCGAACACAACTGTATCTCCTGGCATGACTTTTTGTTTGAAACGAACATTGTCAATTTTCATGAAATACGTAGAATACAAATGCGGGTCTTCCACTTTTGTTAAAGCGAAAATCCCTCCAACCTGTGCCATTGCCTCGATTTGTAAAACTCCTGGAAATACAGGGTTCCCAGGAAAATGTCCCGTAAATTGAGGTTCATTCATGGTGATGTTTTTCACACCTAAAATTGAATTCTCATGGATTTCAATGATTTTATCTACCATTAAAAAAGGATATCGGTGAGGTAAAATACGCTCGATATCATTGATGTCGTAGATTGGATCTTTTGTTAAGTCGAAATGACGACCTTGGTTTTGTTGTTTCTTGATTTGTTCTTTCAAAACCTTCGCAAAACGAACGTTTCCAGAATGCCCAGGTCGGGCTGCAAGAATATGAGCTTTTATTGGTTTACCTACCAAGGCTAAGTCACCAACAATGTCAAGTAGTTTATGACGAGCAGGCTCATTTTCGTATTGTAATTTTGTGCTGTTCAATACGCCAATTCCATCAATGGAAATATCTAACTTCTCTTTACCAAGTAAGTGTGCCAAACGATCTAATTCTTCTTTGGATACGTCTGCTCGATCAACTAAAACAATGGCATTATCTAAATCACCACCTTTGATGAGGTTGTTGGAGGCTAAATATTCTAATTCTCTCAAGAAAACAAAGGTTCTACACTTTGCAATTTCATTTTTAAAATCGGAAAGTTGGTACATGCTTGCATGTTGCGTTCCGAGAACAGGGGAATTATAATCTACCATCACCGTTAGACGGTAATTCACGTCTGGAATGGCAAGAAATTCGATCCCTTTCTCTAAATCTTCCCATGGAATATTTTCGTTCAATTCAAAATATTCACGATCTGACTTTTGTTCTTCAAATCCAACGCGTTCAATCTCATTGACAAAAAGAATCGCACTTCCATCCATGATTGGTATTTCAGGTCCATTGATTTTGATTAAAGCGTTGTCAACTTGACTTGCGTACAAAGCAGCCAATACATGTTCTGTCGTATAAACACGTGCGCCATTTTGTTCTAATGTTGTACCACGATCAGTTGCAACAACATAATCCACATCCGCTTTAATGATTGGTTGGTTTTCTAAGTCAACGCGTTGAAATTTATATCCATGGTTATCAGTTGCTGGACAAATTTCCATTGTTACTGCTTCACCTGTATGTAGTCCAACTCCATTAAAAACAATGGATTCTTTGAGTGTGCGTTGTTTTTCTGTCATTCTGTTTATTTTTTCATGAGTTCTTTTAACTGACTTTCGAACTCATGTATTTTTGAAAGGATAAAAGGTAGTTTTCTAAATCCTATGTAGGATTTTTTGAAGTCGATGTGATTAATAGCAGGTGAACCCATTAACGTATCTGCTGACTTCACAGTGGAAGGTATTCCCGATTGCGCAACAATCTTTGTCTCATCAGCTATGTGTAGGTGTCCAGCGATACCCGTTTGACCACCAATCATCACGTATTTACCAATTTTTGCGGATCCAGCTATTCCAACTTGAGCAGCCATAGCTGTGTGTTCATCTACATCGACGTTATGAGCAATTTGACATAAGTTGTCAATTTTCACGCCTTTGCGAATAAACGTAGATCCCATGGTCGCACGGTCAATGGAGCAATTCGAACCAATTTCTACATCATCTTCGATAATTACATTGCCAATTTGTGGTATCTTTTGGTAGGCACGATGTTCGTCTGGGGCATACCCAAATCCATCTGATCCAATAACTGTTCCGGAGTGAATAATAACGTTATTTCCAATCTGACAATCAGCATAAATGCTCACATTCGCAAAAAGAATGGAGTTATCACCTATTTGAACGTTATCACCCAAAACGACATTCGGATAGATTTGTACGTTATTTCCGATTTTCACATTTTTTCCAATGTAGGCAAATGCTCCGATGTATGGTTCCGTACCAATAGATGCTGTTTCATGTATAAAGGATGGTTGCTCTATCTCTGGTTCTTTGCGATTCATGCTATTGTAAATCTCCAATAATTTTGCAAAGCAAGCATAGGCATCGTCCACACGAATCAGCGTCAATGTGGAAGGAAGAGCTTTTGAAGGAATAAATGTTTTATTAACAATGCAAATACTAGAACCAGTCGTGTAGATGTATTCTTCATATTTGGTATTGGAAAGAAAACTCAAAGATCCTTCTTTTCCTTCTTCAATTTTCGCTAATCCATTGACACTAGCTGATGAATTCCCATCAACTTCTCCTTGTAAAAGGCCAGCAATTTGTTCGGCTGTAAATTCCATTACTCAAAGTTACAAAAAGGTAGAACGGAGAAACGGAGTTAAAAGTCAATTTATTAACAATAAAAAGTACAATTCTGTTAGAAATCGTTTATTTCACTCCTAATTTGGTAAACTTTGATTTTGTCTTTGAACCAAATGCATTGAATGTGAAGGTCGTTTTTTTTCTGTGAGTTTGTTCTAAATACTAAGCCATGAATGGGTTTCGGATGAAGCATCAATTGTGAATCCCCGAAGGAAAACTGACCATATTTCCGAATAAATTGATTTAATTTTTGATCATTGGGAATTCCTAAATCTTTCATTTTTTCTTGAAAAACTTTAGAGGAATCCATGTAAAACAAAAATTCATTTTTCGGAAAAAAGAGAATTTGACCTTTATCGTAAGATTCTGGCTTTGTTGGCGTAATTTTAGTTGCTTTTTTTGTTGAAAAGATAAGCTCCGTAACAAAACTTTCATCGCCCATTGTCATGTAACAATGTGCTTTTTTTCCTTTTGGAGTTTTGTAATCAATTCGGTACACTTTGTCAAGTCCTTGCTTCTTGCTTTTACCAAAATCTACAGACCCATTTTGGATCGTCTTAAGGAACTGGGTTTCAGAAAATCCTTGTTCCTTGATTTGATGTGAATTCGTTTCGTTTACAACAATCATTCGGTTGAATAAATTATCCTTTACCCGGTTCGATGGAAACCAACTGCATCCTTTGTTGTCGAAAAGCGCCATCACCATGATGATTCCGACACCAAATCCTAATCCGTAATATTTTAATCGTCTAAAAAAATCTTTCATGGCATAAAAAAAGGGAGCGAACTCCCTTTAAAATTACATTAATGAATTAAGTTTTTCTTCTAGTACTGCTTTTGGAACAGCGCCTACTGATTTATCAACTACTTCACCATTTTTAATAAATAATACTGTTGGAATACTACGAACACCAAATTGTGCTGAAACACCTGAATTCAAATCCACGTTTACTTTTCCAATAACCGCTTTTCCTTCGTATTCATTTGCCATTTCTTCGATTACCGGACCGATCATGCGGCAAGGACCACACCACTCAGCCCAAAAATCAACAACAACTGGTTTATCTGACTTCATGACTAATTCGTCAAAGTTCGCATCTGTGATTTCTAATGCCATTTTATTTTGTTTTAAGTATATACATTCTAATTCGGGCGTAAAATTAAGTCAATTTCTTTAATCAGCGGTTACGCAATTCTTTATTTCTCTGTGAAAATTTCCGATTTATCACATTTCCATCGCCAAATACTTTGCTGTATGGGATTTGTCTTGCGCCTTTTTTATCATTTGTTCCGGAGTCCCAGTGAACAGAATTGTACCACCTCTGAATCCTCCTTCAGGACCTAAATCAATCAGGTGATCGGCAATTTTTATGATATCCATATTGTGTTCTATGACCAAAACGGTATTTCCTTCATCCACTAAACGTTGAAGTACGTCTAATAACATGCGAATGTCTTCAAAATGCAATCCAGTTGAGGGTTCATCTAAAATGTAAATGGTTTTTCCAGTTGCTTTTTTCGAAAGTTCCAATGCTAATTTGATCCGTTGTGCCTCTCCTCCTGAAAGAGTTGTGGAAGATTGTCCAAGTTTAATGTAGCCAAGTCCAACTTGCTGCAATGTGTGCAACGTTCTGTAAATTTTTGGGTGTTTTTCAAAAAATGGAACGGATTCCTCAATGGTCATATTCAGGACATCTGAAATGCTTTTTCCTTTGTAGCGAACTTCCAATGTTTCTGGATTATATCGTTTTCCGTTGCACGTTTCACATTCCACATAAACATCTGGAAGGAAATTCATTTCAATCAATTTTAAACCACCTCCGTTGCAGGTTTCACATTTTCCTCCCGCAACATTGAATGAAAATCTCCCCGCTTTATATCCACGAATCTGAGATTCAGGAAGTGCTGCGAATAGACTTCGTATTTCGTCAAAAACTTTTGTGTATGTGACAGGATTTGAACGTGGTGTTCGTCCAATTGGACTCTGGTCAATTTCAATAACTTTGTCCAAATGTTCTAAGCCCTCAATGGATTTATAGGGCAAAGGTTTTCGGATATCTTGATGAAAATGGTTCATCAAAAGTGGGTACATTGTCTGGTTAATCAGGGAAGATTTTCCACTTCCTGAAACACCAGTTACACATGTAAAAGTGCCAAGCGGTATGGAAAAATCTACATTTTGTAAATTATGACCATTCGCGCCTTTTAAGGTTAGTTTTTGTCCATTCCCTTTTCGGCGTGTCTTGGGGATTTCAATTTTTCGAGAACCAACCAAATATTGAGCGGTGAGTGAATTACTCGTTAATACGGATTGCAAATCACCTGCGCTAACAATGTTCCCTCCAAATGATCC